>CAIQEU010000023.1 GCA_903870905.1 uncultured Actinomycetes bacterium
CGCAGGACGACGGCAGCGCGAAGTGACGGCGCAGCGCTAACGCCCAGCTCGGGGACCGATACTGCGCTGGTCAAGGCACTTGCGAAACCCATCTCGTCGCCCTCGACTGCCCTGACCCGTTCGCCCTCGCACAGTCCTCCGCAGCCCTCAGCAGAATTCCCGTGGAGACGTGGCCAGGGATTGATCCTCAGGAGATGGAGGGCATTGACCTGGTGCACGCCTCACTCCCAGCGCTCAGCTTTCAACGCGTGGAGCACTACGTGCCACCGGTGTGGCCCGACGGCACGGTCCCGAAGCAGATGCATCTCGATTGCGTCGTGGAGGACCTCGACGAGGGTGAACGCCACGCACTGGACGTCGGAGCAACCAAGGCAGCGGTCCAGCCTGGCGAGACCTTCCGGGTGTTCCTCGATCCCGCAGGTCATCGCTTCTGTTTGATTCTGAGCGATGACTGACGGGTCGCTCTTGCGTTCGAAGAGTGGGCACGTCGCACCCTGGATACCAGAGCACCCGAACTACGCTGCTGGGACGCCCGAGCGATCGCTCCGTGGCTAGGAGATTTGGAGGAAGCCCATGCGGGTGCTCGTTACAGGAGGATCAGGGTTTCTCGGTCACCACGTCGTTCGCCATCTCCTCGCGCGAGGCGACACGCCACTCGTCGCAGATTTGATGCCGTTCCCCTTTGAGCCTCATGACGTGGAGCAGGTGACGGGAGATCTCCGAGATCAATCGACGATCGACGCCTGTTTCGCGACCGGCGTCGATGCGGTGGTGCACCTCGCAGCGATCACCTCGGTACTCAAGAGCATCAACGATCCCGAAGGGGTCTTCCAGTCCAACGTGGTGATGACGCACAACCTGCTCGAAGCATGCCGGAAGCACGACGTTGCTCGCTTCGTCTTCGCCTCGACCAATGCGGTCGTTGGCGATATTGGTTTCGAGACCATTACCGAGAACCTTCCCGTTCGACCCCTCACGCCCTACGGCGCCACGAAGGCAGCAGCGGAGATGCTGCTGTCTGCCTCCGGTGCGTCGTACGGCATCTGCACGGTGTCGAATCGATTCACCAACATCTACGGCGCCGAGATGCAGCTGAAGGACTCCATCATCGCCCGCATGATGAAGGCAGCACTCGCAGGCACGGGCATTGAGATCTACGGCGACGGCACCCAGGTGCGTGACTACGTCTACGTCGATGACGCCGTTGCGTCACTGCTCCTCGGTCTCTCCCTCGAACACCCCGAGACCTTCATCGTTGGCGCTGGCCGCTCGGTCTCCATCACCGAACTCCACCAGATGACCTGTGTCGCAACGGGTATCGACATCCCGTCGAGCCACGTCGCCCCGAAGCCCGGCGAGATGCCAGCGGTGATCGTCGACATCACGAAGGGCGGCACCTTGGGCTACGCCCCGAGTCGGACCTTGGAGCAGGGCCTACTCGACACCTGGGCGAGCTTTACTGCCTAGCGGCGGCGTTCACGCAGCCAGGTTCGGATGACGACTCGGCTGTAGTTGCGGCCGTAGGAGAAGTTGCCGCCCTTCTTCGAGTGCCCGACGACTCTGGCCTTCATCGTGACGGGGCGTTCGGTGAAGCGAACGCCGGACATGATGGCCGAGATCAGCAGTTCTGAGGCTTGGAACTGTGGCTCGTCGAGTTGCAGCGTGGCGGCGAAGTCGGCTCGGAACGCCCGGATGGGATTGGCGGTGTCGGTCACCTTCGTCCTCGTGAACAGCGAAATCAGGTGTGCGAACACGAAGATTCCGGTGTTGCGGGCAGCCGAGTGCACTTCGGTCTTACCCAAGCGTCGCGATCCATTAGAGAAATCCGCCACGCCGTCGACGACGGGTTGCAGGACGACGCCGAGGTCGCTCGGGAGCACTTGTCCGTCAGCATCCGCGGTCACGATGAACGTGGCCCCTCGCTCTCGAGCGATGGCGTAGCCGAGGCGGAGGGCAGCCCCTTGGCCGCGGTTGACGGGGGCCACGGCCACGAGGGCTCCGGCAGCTCGAGCAAGGGCGGCAGTCCCGTCGTCATCGCCGTCGACGACGACGAGGGCTTGGGCGGATCGACCGCAGAGGACTTCTGGGAGCGCAGTGATCACCGAGGCGATGTTGTCGCGCTCTTTGTAGGCAGCGATCACGATGGCTACCTCAGGAAGGGTGGCACCGGGGTGGGCGAGGTCGAAGTCGGCCTTGGCCAACTCATCGACGAGTGCATCGACCTGAGCGGCGCGTCGTTGCGCTCTGTCGTTCACGTCGCAACCGATCGGGGCGCGAGCACGGTGTCGATGCTGCGGCTCATGACCTTCTCGATCCCCCTGCAACCGAGATGGCTGCCTCGTCGCGATGCTCCTCGTCAAGGTTAGAACGGATCAATGGTCTGACTGTGCACAGGAACGGCCGTCGATCGCCGCTCCCGGCTGGAGGCGATGACCTCGGTAGTGTGTGGCGGACGAGGAGGGGACATGCGGGGCGACTTGACGGCGGCAACCATCACCATTCCCGGCGCAAATGGGGACGAGATTGAGGCCTACTACGCGGCCCCCAGTGACGGCGGACCTCGAGGAAGCGTGGTGGTCCTGCACCACCTTCCCGGGTATGACGCAGCGACCAAGGAGATCACCCGGCGATTCGCGGCTGAAGGGTTCGCGGCAATCTGCCCCAATCTGTACTCCAGAGAGGCTCCGGGTGCTGATCCTGATGATGCGGCGGCAACCGCTCGTGCCCTTGGGGGTGTTCCCGATGAACGCCTTGTCGGCGACGTCGCTGGTGCAGCGGCATTCCTCCGTGCCCAACCGGCATCGAACGGGGCAGTTGGGGTCATTGGGTACTGCTCAGGGGGTCGCCAGAGCGTGTTGGCCGCCTGCAACCTCGACCTTCAAGCGGCCGTCGATTGCTACGGCGCCTTCGTGGTCGCCGATGTCCCCGACGGATTCCCGTTCGCGTTCACCTCGCTCCGGCCGCTTCTCGAGAACCTCTCCTGCCCACTCCTCGGCCTCTTCGGCGCCGAGGATCAATTCCCATCACCAGAGCAGAACGTCGAGATGGCGATCCTGCTCGAGGGGCACGGCAAGTCCTTCACCTCCCACACCTTCGAGGGTGCCGGCCACGCCTTCTTCGCCACCGATCGGCCGAGCTACCGTCCCGAGGTGGCCACGAAAGCGTGGGGCATCGTGCTCGACTTCTTCACGACCCACCTCGCCGAGGCCTGACGTGTGCACCTACGCCACCACCGTGCTCACCATCGACGGGAGCGCCAAGGGCAAGATTGGTTGGTTCTCCGCTAACCAGGCCACCGTGTACTTCGACCACCCGGTGCACTTCGCCCGACGACACGCCCTCATGGTGGATCTCGCGAATCCTTCGGAGGGTCCATCGGCTCGCGTTGGCCTCGAGCTCAGTCCTGAATCTGCCCGGGCGTTGGCCGTGGCGATCTTGGACGCCCTCGACGCGGTGCCCCCGGCCCTCTTTGAAGCAGACGGCGGCACTCGATGACGAGCTGGCCCCGGCGAGACCTGCGCCGACGTGCTGGCGAAGGTCACGGTGGCTGAATCGCTCGCGAGGGTCACCCTCGCCTCTGCAACGGTGACGCTTGTTCCCTTGGAGCTCCACCACGTCGATGACCTGTTCGCTGCGGCGTCGATCGACCGGTCGACCTACGGCTTCACTCCGGTCCCCGACACTCGAGCAGCGATGGCTGCCCACGTTGGTCGCCTCCTCGACGGGCACGCCGCTGGCGAGAACCTCCCGTTCGCGATTGCCGATGCAGCATCGGGTGCACTGCTCGGCCAGACGATGCTCTTCACGTTTCGGTCCTTCCCAGGGCACCCTTCCCCAACGGCACTGGAGATTGGCGGCACGTGGTTGGCAGCACCAGCGCAGCGGACAGGTGTCAACACGGCCGCGAAGCGCCTGCTGCTCGGGCACGCCTTCGACACCCTCGGTGCTCAGCGCGTCGAGCTCCGCACCGACGCGCGAAATGCCAGGTCGCATGCAGCGATTCTGCGCATTGGCGCCCAGTTCGAAGGAGTCCTTCGGGCATGGCAGCCGTCGTTCGTTCCCGGAGAGGAGACGATGCTCCGAGATTCAGCGATGTTCTCGATTCTCGCGGCGGAGTGGCCACGCGTGCGGGCGCACCTCGATGCGCTGCTCGAGCGACGGTGACGCCCTAGCGAAGACCGGCGAGGAGTGGATCGTCGAGCGTCCGCCACCCGCTGCCCGTGCAGAACGATTCAGCGAGCGCAATTTCTGGCGCCATGAATCGGTCGTGGCCAGCGGTGATGCCGAGCCCGACGAAGTGGTTGAGCACGGCTTCGGTTGCTCGTGAGGGGGCGAGTGGTCCTCGAAGTTCGAGCCCCCGAACGGCCGTGAGGAGCTCAATGGCGAGCACACGGGTGAGGCCATCGATGCTGCGACGGAGCTTGCGGGCTGCGTGCCAGCCCATCGAGACGTGGTCTTCTTGCATGGCTGATGAGGGAATGGACTGCACCGATGCCGGAGTGGCGTTGCGTTGGAGCTCGGCCACAATTGCGGCCTGGGTGTACTGGGCGATCATGAGACCCGAATCGACACCTGGCTGGTGGGCCAAGAACGCTGGTAAGCCGTGGCTTCGCGCGGGATCGAGGAGGCGGTCGGTCCGCCGTTCGGCCATGGAGGCGACGTCGGCAATGGGGATAGCGAGGAAGTCGAGGACGTAGGCGATCGGGGCGCCGTGGAAGTTGCCGTTGGAGGAGAGCCGACCATCGGGGAGTACCGACGGGTTGTCGATGGCTGAGGCCAATTCCACGCCTGCGACGTGGGCCGCATGGGTCATGGTGTCGCGCAGCCCACCGTGGACCTGGGGAGCACAGCGCAGCGAGTAGGCGTCTTGGACCTGAGTGGTGTCTTCAGCGTGGCTGGTGACGATGGGGGAGTTCGCGAGTAGCGCCAAGAGGTTGGCAGCGCTCACCGCCTGCCCAGCATGTGGCCGCAGGGCATGGAGCTCAGGCAAAAAGACCCGGTCCGTGCCGCGTAAGGCCTGGATGGAACATGCAGCGGTGAGGTCGGCGAGCGCGACGAGTTCACCGAGGTCGGCGAGCGCCATGACCAACATGCCGAGCATGCCGTCGGTGCCGTTGATGAGCGCGAGGCCCTCTTTCTCGGCGAGGACCACGGGCTCGAGGCCAGCATCGTCGAGTGCCGTTGCCGCATCGATCACCGCGCCGGTTGGTGTCCGCACGCTCCCTTCACCCATGAGGGCGAGGGCCACATGGCTGAGCGGTGCGAGGTCGCCGGAGCAGCCCAAGGAGCCGAACTCATGGACCACCGGGGTGATGCCGGCGTTCAACAGTGCTGCGTAGGCGAGGGCAGTGCTCGGACGGACCCCCGTCACTCCCTTGGCCATCGTGGCGAGGCGGCACACCATCATCGCCCGAACGACCTCATCTTCGACGAGTGGCCCTGAACCTGCAGCGTGGCTGCGGATGAGCGAACGCTGGAGCTGGGTGCGATCGTCGGGAGCGATGAAGGTGGTCGCCAAGGCGCCGAATCCGGTGGAGACGCCGTAGACCGGCCGGCCGCTCGTGACGAAGCCGTCAATGGATGCTCGCGTCGCCTCGAGTGCAGCCAACACGGTTGGGGACAGCTCGACTCGAGTTCCGAAACGAGCAACGGCGATGAGGTCATCGGCGGGAAGCGGTCCACCGGTCAAGGTGATGGTCGGGCGGTCGTCGGTTCGCAGCGCAGGCACCGCAGCAGCCTAGGCAGGGCGTTGCGCCCCGGTCACGACCCTCAGCCCTGATGGGGGTTGGCGAGGAAGGCCTGGAGGCCTCCCTTGCGTCGATCCGCGAGGCGAAGTGCACCGCGGTAGCCGACGAACAACATTGCACCGGCCATGACGATCGAGCCAACCATCACGAGCCAGAAGTAGGCAATGCGGTGCCCGAGCACCCGGTGGCTGTCGCCGGGGAGCCCCCAGGTGTGGAGCGGGTAGAGGCAGAACATGCCGAGCGCTGGCACCACGACGTAGGGCGCAGTGATGGCCAGGGTCCAACGGAGCATCCGCATCGGCGCCTCACGCACTTGGCGCTGGCGCTCGCGGAGGGGGAGTGGCTTGTAGGGGAGGATGAGCCCAACCCACGTCGCCATCCCCAAGGTGGCAACCGGCACCGTCAAGATGATCCCCGTCGTCAGCGATGCGGTGACGACATCGGTTCGATCGGCTGCGATGGCGACATCGACGATGGCGCAGAACGGTGCGGTCAAGAGCCACAGCACGATGCCCTTGGCGAGGAGCAGCTGCAGGAGCTGTGCCCGACTGTTGAGGGCCACCGCCATGCGCCTGGCGTCGCCGCCAACGACGTTGGTGGCGGGAACGTCAGCCACCATCCAACTGAGCAGCGTGAGGGGAAGCGCGTGGGCGCCGTGGTAGCCGAAGAGCCACGAGGTGATCGACGCAGGAAGCAGCCACCAGCCGAGGAGGACCAAGACGGCGTTCGCACCCACGCAGATCGGCGCTTCGTAGGGAGCATGGAACGCTCGGGCGAATTCTGCCCGCACCGCTGCGCCGAGAGAGGTCGGGAGGCTGACGGCGGTCACGACGAAAGCGTACCGATCAGGTGACCGTGTCTCGGAGATCAACGGTCCCGAGCGCCTCACCGCTCGCATGGCGCATCTTGTACGGTGGCGGAGTGACCACCTCGACGTCCTCTGCAGCCGAACGGACGCCGGACTACCTCCGTCGCGCCGCGATCGTCCGGCGATCAATGGCGGCCATCGTCGCAGTCGTCGTTCTCGCCGCCGTCGTGCATCCGCTGCTCCAGAAGACGCCGAAAATGCTCGACGTGTCGACATTGCCCGTCACCTCGGTCTCCCTCGGCCATCGCCTTGTGCTCGAGAATCCGCTGGATCCCTCGATCGCATCAGCCACCGTCACGGCCATCACCCTCTCCCGCACCACTGCCACGGTGCGCCTTTCGGTGTGCCCGAAGGGCACGTGGTCGCCCAATGGCGTTGCCGGCTTTGCCCTGATTCTCAAGCACCACGAAGCCCTCCTCCCCGAACAGGCGTCACCCCTGCTCTCGGTTGCCGCGCACACGTGCACTGCGAGCTCGCTGGTGTTCTCGGTGCCCCGAGATGTCGAGATCCGGGGCGTCGCCTACGTGCAGGTCCCCTACGTGAACGCTGCGTGGATGCTGGCACGACCGCTGCACGTTGCACGAAATAGTTAGGGCACCCTAAACTCTGATCACGGCGGCAGCCCCGTCGATGTGAGGAGCATGTGTGATCGCCACCTTCATCATCTTCATGCGAGAGGGCATCGAGGCATCGATGATCGCGGCCATCTTGTCGGCCTACCTCACCAAGATCGGGCAGCGTGGCGCCATTCGGTACGTTCTCGCCGGAATGGGGAGTGCCGTCATCCTCGCTGGGATCCTCGGTGCCGGCATCTACGCAGCGGTCCACAACTGGGCCAATACGAGGGCCCAGACAATCTTCGAGTCCTTCACCTACCTCCTCGCTGCCGGTCTCCTCATCTACATGGCCCTGTGGATGGGACGCCACGCCCGCAGCCTGAGCAGTGAACTGCGCAGCCAAGCCGATGGCGCGTTGAGCACGGGGGAGCGTCGTGGTTTCTTCCTGATTGCTTTCCAGGCGACGCTCAGGGAGGGCGTTGAGGCTGCCGTCTTCACGCTGGCCATCGTCTTCGGTCCAGCCGGAAAGGGTGCGCTCGTGGGCGCTGCAGTTGGACTCTTGGTCGCAGCGATCGTCGCCTTTGCGATCTTCAAGATGGGCAAGGCCATCAACATCAAGCTGTTCTTCTCTGTGGTTGGGCAGATCCTGATCGTGTTCGGAGCAGGACTGTTCGCCGATGCCATCAGCGGGTTCCAACAGCTCGGGTGGATCTCGTTCCTCGACCAACCCATGTGGAATTCGAGTGGAGCGATTGCCGATTCATCGACCGTTGGGGATCTCCTCCACTCCTTCCTCGGATACTCCGCTGCCCCGACGCCATTGCAGGCACTCGGCTGGGTGGTCTACCTCGGGACGGCGTTCGTGGCGCTGCACCACCAGCGCGTGCGCCTCAGTGCCCCAGCAATGGCCAAGGGGTAGCAATCGAGCGAGGCGCCATGCCAACCGGACCGGCACGGTGCCGGAATGGATATCACTGCAGATCAGCTACCAAACCCCACGTTCCCGCTCTCGCTCGGGCAGGTCGTGGTCACGAAATCGTTGTGGTGCACGTTGGCGAGTGCTGCTGACGATGCGACCACCCTCCGGCGAATCGCTGCGCTCCTCGAACAGCACCGACGCGGCGACTGGGGCGACCTCGATCCGGACGACGTTGCCTCCAACGACCGAGCAGCCGTTGACGGTGGGCGACTCCTGTCGGTGTACGTCTGCCACGGCACACGAGTCTGGATCATCACCGAAGCGGACCGGAGCGTCACGACGGTGCTCCTTCCCGAGGATTACTGAGAATCCGCCACCTCTTCTCGCGTAGCGTGGGCAGGAGGAGGGGACATGACTGACCACCGAGATGAAATTGAAGCGTTGCTCCACGAGGATCGGACGTTCGCACCGTCTCCAGCCTTCGTCGCGCAGGCCAACGTCGATGCCTCGATCTACGACGCCGCAGCAGCTGATCCCGTTGCCTACTGGGCGGAGCAGGCAGAGCGGCTGACCTGGGGTGTTCCCTTCACCTCGACCCTTGAGTGGAACCGACCGGTTGCCACGTGGTTCGGAGATGGCCAGCTGAACGCTGCGGTCAACTGCGTCGATCGCCACGTTGCCGTTGGCAATGGGGACAAGGTTGCCTACTACTTCGTCGGCGAACCCGATGGAGACACGCGGACGATCACCTACGCCGACCTCGCGCGTGAGGTCGCCAAGGCAGCAAACGCGTTGACCGAGCTCGGGGTCTCGGCTGGAGATCGGGTGGCGATCTACATGCCGATGATCCCCGAAGCGGTGGTGGCCATGCTGGCGTGTGCTCGCATCGGGGCACCTCACTCGGTGGTCTTCGGTGGCTTCTCTGCTGATGCCCTTGCCAGCCGCATCCTCGACGCCGACTGTCGGGTGGTGATCACCGCCGATGGTGGCTACCGGCGCGGAGCAGCATCGGGCCTCAAGGTGAACGTGGACGCAGCGCTCGAGCAGTGTCCGCTGGTCACGAGCGTGCTCGTCGTGCGACGGACCGGGCAAGAGGTGTCGTTCACCGCCGGACGCGATCACTGGTGGCACGATCTGGTGGATCGTCAGTCGAGCACCCACGCAGCCCAACTCTTCCCTGCCGAGCATCCGCTCTACGTGATGTACACGAGTGGAACGACGGCGAAGCCCAAGGGCATTTTGCACACCACCGGTGGCTACCTCACCCATGTGGCGACCACCCACTCCATGGTGTTCGATCTGAAGCCTGCAACCGATGTCGTGTGGACGGCAGCCGACATTGGCTGGGTGACGGGCCACAGCTACATCGTCTACGGCCCGCTCTGCAACGGGGCAACCTCAGTGCTTTACGAGGGCGTGCCGGACGCTGGTGGGCGTGACCGGTGGTGGCGCATTGTGGAGGAGTACGGCGTCACCATCCTCTACACCGCACCGACCACGATTCGGACCCTCATGAAGTGGGGAGAGGAGCATCCCGAGCGCCATGACCTCAGTTCACTCAGGCTGCTTGGCTCCGTTGGTGAGCCCATCAACCCTGAAGCGTGGATGTGGTACCGGCGAGTGATCGGCGGTGACCGGTGCCCAATCGTCGATACGTGGTGGCAGACCGAGACCGGCGGGATTATGGCGTCGCCGCTCCCAGGAGTCACGGCGACCAAGCCAGGAGCTGCGATGCGAGCACTCCCCGGTATCAGCATCGACGTCGTCGACGACGACGGTCGCTCCGTTGGCAATGGTGAAGGTGGATTCCTCGTGGTGCGCGAGCCGTGGCCCGGGATGACCCGAGGTATCTGGGGTGATCCCGCTCGATTCGTCGAGACGTACTTCTCTCAGCTCCCCGGGGTCTACTTCGCTGGCGATGGTGCCAAGCGAGACGACGACGGCGATCTGTGGGTCCTTGGACGGATTGACGACGTGATGAACGTGTCGGGTCACCGGCTCTCAACAGCCGAGGTCGAGCACGCGCTCGTCGCCCACCCAGCCGTCGCCGAAGCGGCTGTGGTCGGAGCTAGTGACGCCACCACGGGTCAGGCCATCGTGGCGTTCGTCACCCTTCGCCTCGACGCTGTTGTTGACGACGATCTCGTCGAGTCCCTCCGTCTCCACGTCGGCCAGATGATCGGACCAATTGCCAAGCCTCGACAGGTGCTCATCACTCCCGAACTGCCGAAGACCCGCAGCGGGAAGATCATGCGGCGCCTCCTCCGTGACGTGGCCGAGCAGCGAACACTTGGAGATACGACAACGCTGGTTGATCCTGCAGTGGTGGCAATGATCGACGAATTGATGCGGTCTGCACCTGCTGATGACTGAGTCGCCTTCAGTCCTCATCAGAGAGGCGTTGATCGACGACGTCGAGGCACTCGTCGCTCTGCTCGTTGGAGGGACGCTCAACCCTGAACACGAAGACCCCGAGCATCTCGCGCCCTACCGCGCTGCACTCGCTGCAATTGAGGAAGACGAGCACTCGATGATTCTGGTTGCCGAGCTCGACGGCGCCGTGGTCGGCATGGGGCAGGTGATCTTCTTCCGTCACCTCCAGCACCGTGGTGGTCTCTGCGCGGAGCTCGAATCACTGCACGTCGCCTCGGCGCTCCGCGGGAAGGGAATTGGCAGGGAACTCCTCACTCGAGCCACGGCCATCGCAGCGGAGCGAGGTGCGTACCGGCTGCAGTTGACGTCGAATCTCCAGCGGACAAATGCCCACCGTTTCTACGTCCGGGAAGGATTCCTCGGGAGTCACCTCGGTTTCAAACGTCTGCTCCCGTTCACCTAGGGGTCGCAAGACTTTGGCGGAAGTTCACCTTGGGGCCACTCGCGCGACAGGGTCCGTTTACCTACCCCCCGTACCGTAACGATGTGCTCAGGAACCCACTCCCACCGATCCGGCGGGAATGGTGCGTGGGCCGGAGTACATCAACCCCAACCTGCCGAGGAGGCAACCTGTAATGAAGAACATCCGTAGCGTGGCTGCACGTGCAGCTGCCGGTGCCGCCGCAGTGTCGGTGCTTCTTGGTTCAGTGGCCGGTGCCGCTGCAACCCAGGGTTCCGGCGCCAAGGGCGACATCGACCTTGCAGTCCCAGCTGGTGCGACCCTCGCCGTTGGCGGTTCGTCGTTCTCCGCTCCGCTCTACACCTACTTCACGACCTCGTCGTCGGCTGGTGCCTACAAGCCCACCCACTCGGTCACCTTCGGCACGGACTCCGCTGCCGGTTCCGGTGACGGTCGCACCAAGGTGACCGCTGGTACGTACACCATTGGTTTCTCTGACCAGCCCATGGACGCCACCGCTGGCACCTTGCCGACCGGAACCCACGCTGGCGACCTCGCCAACTACGTGCAGGTTCCCTGGGCCCTTGGTGGCGCAGTGGTCGGCTACCACTTGGCCGGTGTTTCCAACCTGAAGCTCTCGGCCAGCGTGATCACTCAGATTTACAACGGCAAGATCACCTCGTGGAACGACGACCAGATCGCCGCGCTCAACCACGGTGTGACGCTGCCGAACAAGACGATCCTTGTCTGCTACCGCAACGCCTCATCGGGCACCACCTACCTCTTCACCGACTACCTCGCCAAGGCCACCCAAGGTCGCACCCCTTCCGGTGCGAGCGGCAGTGTCATGGAAGGCACCGGCAAGCTCTGGGGCGCCACCAACGTCAGCGGTGAGTCCAACAACGCGGCCATGGCCAACGACCTCGCCAACACCGACGGTTCGATTGGATACCTCGAGTACTCCTACGTGCTCGCCAACCCTGGCAAGATCCAGGCTGCCAAGCTCCAGGACGCTGCTGGTACCTACATTGCTCCTTCGTTGACGAACATCGCTGCTGCAGCCACCGCTGCCGCCAAGACGATCTCGGCATCGAACTTCTCCATCACCTACCTGGCATCGGGTAAGACCGCTGTGTGGCCGCTCGCGACCTACACCTGGGCGATCCTTGCGAAGAACCAGACCAACGCTGCCAACGGCGAGCTTGCGGTCAAGTTCCTCGACTACGCCACCCAAGGTGGCCAGAAGTTCGCTGGCGCCAACGGTTTCGTTGCCCTGCCAACGGCAGTGCAGAAGGCTGACCGTGTGGCCCTCTTGACGGTCAAGAGCGGCACCAAGGTCCTCCTGACCCAGAAGGCCTAGGCTTCAGCATCATGGCTGATGCTACGACGACCATCACGGCGCCAGCCGATCAGCCTGCGGTTCGAGTGGAGGGGCGGAAATGCCCCTCCACTCGGTCGCGTGGGCCCTACGAGTGGACGCTCATCGTTCTGAGCACCCTCTTCGCCGCCATTGCCTTCTGGTTCGTGGGCTCGATTTTTTTCAAGTCCCTCCCCGCCTTCCACCAACAAGGTCTGAGTCTGATCACCGGTGTGGGCTGGAACCCCACTGATGGGACGGCCCCAAGCCAATACGGCTTGTTGACCATGATCATCGGAACGGTTGAGACCTCGGCGATCGCCATTATCTTCGCCGTCATCATTGGGACAGGCACGTCCCTCGCCATCAACTTCTTCCTCCCGGCCCGCCTGCGTACCGTTGTCGCCACAATGGTCGAGTTGCTCGCCGCAATACCTTCAGTCGTCTACGGCATCTGGGGCATCTTGGTGCTCGCCCCCTGGGTGCTCAACACCTTCGGCCCCTGGCTCTCGAGCCTCCCGGGTGGAACCGCCGTGTTCGGCACCACCTTGGCCGGAAAGAGCTTGTTGCTCGCCGCCATTGTCTTGGCGGTCATGATTCTCCCGACCTACGTCGCCATCAGCCGAGAGGTCATTGGTGCTGTTCCTCACGAGCTCGTTGAAGCGAGTTTGTCCCTCGGTGCCACCAAGTGGCAGACCTTGTGGAGGACGGTGCTCCCGACCGGGCGCATTGGTCTCTTCGGAGCAACCTCGCTGGCGCTCGGTCGTGCCTTCGGTGAGACAATTGCCGTTTCGCTCCTCGCTGGTGGAGTGGTGCAGACCAACTACCACCCACTCGCTGAAGGAACCTCGCTGGCAGCGTTCATCGCCAACCAGTTCGGTGAGGCGCAAGGATCCGATCAGATTCCCGCCCTCTTCGCTGCAGGTCTCGTTCTCATGCTGATGTCCTTTGCGATGTCGATCTTGTCCACTCGGCTCGTCGCTCGACAGCGGAAGGCGGCAATGGCATCATGACCGATCTCCTCTCACCTGTCGACAGCGAGGTTCGGGCCCACGTTCGCGAGCGTGCGGAAGCGACTCGAGCCCGTCGTCAAGCAGTCTCGAGCATCATGACCGCCCTGTGCTGGGCTGCAATTGCCGTGGCCGCAGTTCCGCTCGTCATGATTTTGGTCGAGTTGTTCTCCAAGGGCTGGTCGTACATCTCGACCTCGTCGTTCTACACCCAGCTCCCGCAAGCCCCCACGCTGTTCTCTCAGAATCAGCTCGGTGGCATCTCCAACTCTCTCATTGGATCCCTGGTGCTCATCGTCTACGCCTGCCTCGCTGCGGTGCCGATCGGCATCGGAATCGGCGTCTACTTGGCTGAGCATGACACGAAGCCGGCTGCAGTGCTCCGGACTGTCACGGCCACCATGATCGGAGCGCCCTCGATCCTCATGGGACTCTTCGCGTACAGCGTGATCGTGATTCAGTTCGGTGTTGGCTTCTCCATTCTCGCTGGATCGTTCGGCCTCGCAGTGCTCATGCTCCCGCTCATTGCCAGTACGACGGAGCTCTCGGTCCGAAATGTTCCCCACACGCTGCGAGAGGCTGGGCTCGCCCTCGGCGCTCGTCCCTCAACGACGTCGCTCCGCATCGTCATTCCCGCAGCGTTGACTGGAATCGTGACCGGCTGCATCCTCGCCATCTCTCGAGCAGTCGGGGAGACCGCCGTCATCTACCTCGTGATCGGTGGCACCGCGTCGGCAATTACTTGGAAGCCATTGGACTTCGGGAACGGATTGCCCTCCACGATCTACACCGACGTTCAGTCGAGCTACAGCTCACAGCACGACCAAGCATGGGGCATCGCCTTGTTCTTGGTGCTCGTGATCTTTGTCCTCAGTCTTGCTGCCAGAATCTGGTCAGCCCGAAAGCAGAAGGTGCGTCGATGACCGACACTCAGCCCTCAATGAATGGTGGCGTTTCCATCGCCCACGGACTCGTGGACCCTGACGTGGAAGACCCGCGCACCGGGCCGACGGCGATGTCGTTGTCCAACGTCGCGGTGTCCTTCAACGGCCGCACCGCGGTTCGAGACGTGACCTTCGACGTGCCCGCGAACAAGGTGACTGCCCTCATCGGGCCTTCGGGATCAGGCAAGACGACGCTGCTCCGCTCGCTCAACCGTCTCCACGATCTCACCAAGGGTGCCCAAGTCACCGGATCGATCAGCCTGCACGGTGTGGACATCTACAACGGCGGCATCCCAACGACGGTGCTGCGCAGCCGCATCGGCATGGTGTTCCAGCGGCCGAACCCCTTCCCCACAATGTCCATCTACGACAACGTGGTCTCCGGTCTCCGGTTCAACGGGGTGAAGAAGAAGACGATCCTCGATGAAGCAGCTGAGAGCGCCCTCCAAGCAGCAGCGCTCTTCGATGAGATCAAGGACCGGATGAAGGCCCACGCTTCGACCTTGTCGGGTGGACAGCAGCAGCGCCTCTGCATCGCCCGAGCCCTCGCTGTTGAGCCTGAAGTCCTCCTCATGGACGAGCCCACCTCTGCGCTCGACCCCATTTCGACCAAGAAGATCGAAGAGTTGATGGTGGAGCTGAAGAAGCGCGTCACCATCGTCATCGTGACCCACAACATGCAGCAAGCCGCTCGTGCGTCTGATGTGACGGCCTTCTTGCTCATGGGCGAAGACGGCGCTGGTGAGCAGATTGAGGTGGACGCCACCTTGAAGCTCTTCTCCCAGCCGAGTGATCCCCGGACCCTCGACTACATCCAAGGTCGCTTCGGCTGATCAACGCTCGACGGATTCGTCCCGCAGGCTCCTCGGCCAGGTATGGCGGCACAACACGACGTTGAGCTCAGTGGCGTAGAGGAAGAGGCGAGTTCCGAGGTTGATCCAGAACACGAGTGCGAGCACGACGGCGAAGACGCCGTAGAGTGCCCCTCCTCGGTGCAGGTGATGCGCCACGAGTGATGTGCCGATGGCCTGGAGGAGTGCCCAGCCGCAGCCGCCGAGGATCGCTCCGGGGAGGATGGTTCGCCACGGGGTAACCGTCGGGCTCAAGATCCTGAGCGCCACCGCGTACCCGCCGAGGTTGAGCGCCATCGCGGCGACGAGTTCGAGACCGTGGAACCACGTCGTGGCGGCGAACCCAGCCGTGAAGCGGTTAGCCAAGAGGCCGGTGAGTGCCGTGCTCAGCACGATGGTCGAAGCGACCACCGAGATGATCTGCACGTTGCGCAGCATCCGGTGCCAGAAGTCCGGCTCGGCTCGTCGATCCACACCCCATGCAGCGCTGCTCGCTTGCTGGAGCGCGGAGGCAATGCCGAGGCCACCGAAGAACAGGGTGAGCGCGGTGATGGCAAAGACTGCTGGTGAGTTGGAACGAAGCGCATGGATCTGGTTTGAGAGGTGGCTCCCGAGATCGGGAAATTCCGAGAGGGCAGCGTTGATGAGGCGCTCTTGGAGTGCCGGATGGCCTGAGAGCACGAGCGCAACGACGGTGAAGAAGAGCAGGAGCAGGGGGAAGACTGCAACGAATCCGTAGAAGGTGATCGCTGCGGTCAGCATGCCCCCACGGTGATCGCCGTAGGCCTTCTGGACCGCCACGATCACTGCGGTCGTCCGGTGGGACTGCTGAAAGCGATTGATCCGATCAATCGCTCCGTCGATGACCTTCACGACGCTCAGCGAGGTCGCGTTGGCGTGAACTCCGCGGTCAGGTGCTTGATGCCGTTGACGAAGTTGGACTGGAGGCGATCGGGTTCACCAACTGCTCGCAGGTCGGGCAGGCGACGGAAGAGCTCTCGGAACATCACGGTGACCTCTCGACGGGCGAGGTGGGCACCGAGGCAGAAGTGCGGCCCGGCAGCGCCGAATCCGAGGTGCGGGTTGGGGTTGCGGCGAACGTCGAAGGCGAAGGGGTTCTCGAACACCGACTCGTCACGGTTGGCCGAGGCGTAGTAGAGCAGGACCTTGTCGCCCTCGTGGTAGTCGTAGCCGTTGACGGTGGCGTCCTGCGTGGCGGTCCGACGCATCCAGATCACCGGAGAACCCCAGCGCACGATCTCATCGACCGCAGTCGCACTCACGCCGTCGACATCAGCCATCCAGATCGCCTTCTGGTCCGGGTGCTCGGTGAGGGCCAGCACGCCGTGGGTGATGGCGTTTCTGGTGGTCTCGTTTCCAGCCACGACGAGCAAGATGAAGAACGACGCCAATTCGCTGTGCGTGAGGGCTTCGCCGTCAACGTTGGTGGTGATCAGCGCGGTGGTGAGGTCGTCGCCCGGGTGCTCGAGTTTGTGCTTGGCAATGTCCTCCATGAGGGCGGTGAGCTCCATCCCTGCGGTGATGAAGGCCATCATTGGATGGACATCACCGGAGACGTACTCAGGGTCGCCCATCGACAAGATGATGTTGGAGTTTCGGAACACATCGTCGTAGTGCGATGCCGGAACACCCATCATGTCGCAGATGATCTTGAGCGGCAGGGGGGCGGAGAGATCGACGGTCACGTCGATGGTGCCCCGCTCACAGATGCCGTCGATGACGTCGTTGGCAACCCCTTCAATGGAGTCCTCAATGGCCTGAATGCGCCGAGGGTTGAACGCCTGGCTCACGATCCGTCGAAGGCGAGCATGACGGGGGTTGTCGGTATTGATCATCCCAGCGAAGTACTCGACCATCTCTTCAGGAAGGTCGAGGACCGAGGTGGCGCCCTTGGAGGAACAGAAGAGTTCGGGGTGTCGAGACATCTCGGAAATGTCGGCGTGCCGGGTAATGGCGTAGTAGCCATTGCCAGCGGGGACGGGGAACGGCGCATCGAGGATTTCGGGCTCAGGGAAGAACGCAACGGGTCGTTCTCGGCGCAAGGTGGCGAAGGCACCCTCGCGCTCATCCCACGGCAGGGTCCAGAACCCCATGTCGTTCAGGTCAATGTCGTCAACGGCGAGCGTGAACTTTGGTTCCATGCTCTCACCCTAGTGAGCGAGGGTGCCGAGTGTCTGAACTAGGACGAGCGGGGGAGTCGGGTCATTGCCCACATGGTGGGTTCACCGTTGGTGCCGCCAATCGTGGCGGTCACGGTGAATCCGAAACGGGCGTAGAACGCGAGGTTGTCGTGGCGCTGGGTCTCCAAGTAGCAGGGGAGCCCATCGTGATCGGCTCGGTCGAGGCCGGGTTGCATGAGGAGTGTGCCGAGCCCAGTTCCCTGTGCGTCTCGGTCGACCATGAGGAGTTGCAAGTAGTAGTGCGGGCTTCGGAGATGCTCGGCAACGACTTTGCGCATGAAGGTCCCGCCTGGTCCGAGCGCCATGCCTGCACGCCATGACAGGGTCAGGGCTTGGAATCCCGTCCGCACCTCAACGCGGGGTGGGTAGGGGTAGTTGCCTGGGGGAACCCACATCGACACGCCAGTGAGCACGCCATGGTGCGCCGACGTCGACACCATCGCCACCTTGGGTGCAACGGTGAGGAGTCCACGGTGGAGTCGACCGACGCCAAATGTTCGCCGTTCGGCGTTCGGGAACAAGAACTGGAACAGTCCGTCACGGGTGAACACATCTGAAGCGATCCGTTCGGCACTGCGCAGCTCTCCGCGCGAGAGTCGACCGCGGTCAACGGCAAGTTCGCGATGTGGGGTGTTGGCTGCTGCGTCCGCCATAGGGCGAGATTAGGAGGTGAACTGAGGACACCGACACGGGAGCGGCTCCTCCACGGCAGAATGGAGGAGATCAAAGGAGTCGGCGTGGCCGAGGACGTGAACGTGAGTGACCTGAGCGATGAAGAGCGCAGTGAGCGCTTGGCCAAGTTGCTCAGCTTGATTGAGCTCATGCGGCCGAGCGTCCAAGCTGACGGTGGCGATCTCGTCCTCATCTCGGCCGATGTAGCGGCCGGTGTCATTGAGGTGCAGCTCCAAGGAGCGTGCAGCTCCTGCGCGGTCTCGTCCTCCACCCTCCAAGGTGGCGTCGAGCGCATTCTGAAGGGTCGTCTCGACTGGGTGACCGAAGTGATTGGCTCCCTCGACGATGAGATCGACTTCGAGTCGAGCGCAGCCCTCGGTCACGGCGGGTACGTTCCTCGCCAGTGAATCGATCGGGAGTACGCACCGGATTTCAGCGAACCTTCAAAGCGCTGGAAGTACGAAATTTCCGGTTGTACTTCATTGGCCAGTTGGTGTCGGTGTCTGGCACGTGGCTGCAATCGTTCGCTCTTGGATTACTGGTCCTCCACCTCAGTCACAACTTCACCGACGTCGGATACTCAACTGCGCTGCAGTTCACCCCCATGCTGCTCCTCGGCTCATGGGCCGGCCTCGTCGTCGATCGGTCGCGAAAACGCCCCATCTTGTTCGCCACGCAGGCCGCTGCGCTCATCCAAGCGCTCCTCCTCGGTATCTTGGTGTCGACGCATCACGTGGCCCTGCTCGCAGTCTTCGGCCTCTCGCTCGTCACGGGATTCGTCAACCTCTTCGACAACCCGACCCGACAGACCTTCGTCCAAGAGATGGTTGGCCACGAATTGCTCCCGAACGCGGTGAGTCTCAACTCGGTCCTCATGAATTTGGCCAGGGTGGTTGGCCCCGGCCTCGGTGGCATCTTCGTCGCCACCGTTGGCCTCGCAGGGTGCTTCTTCATCAACGCCGGTTCCTACGTGGCGGTCATCATCGCCTTGGCAGCAATGCGCGGCAGAGACCTCCACCGCATCACTCCGGTTGCACCAGAGAAGGGCCAGGTGCGCGCTGGGCTTTCGTACGTGGCATCAGAACCCAAGCTCCTCGGCCCCCTGCTCGCAATGACGATCATTGGAATCTTGGCCTTCAACTTCAACATCACCCTGCTCGCGCTCGCCGAGGGAACCTTCCACGGCTCAGCGTCGACGGTCTCGCACTTTATGGTGGCCATGGGCATTGGGGCGGTGGTTGGCGGCCTCCGAGTGGCGCACCACGGCAAGCCAACGCAGACCCGCTTGGCTGAACTGGGCTTCTTCTTCGGGACGGCAATGGTTGCGGTGGCCGTCAGTCCAACCGTCCTCGTCGCCGTGCTGTGTACGGTGCTCGTCGGCTACGGCTCCATTGCCTTCGTGGCGACGGCCAACGGCGTGCTGCAGGTGAACTCGGATCCGCAGATGCGCGGCCGGGTGATGGCGCTCTACGCCATTGCGTTCCTCGGCTCCAGCCCAATTGGCGGTCCGCTGATTGGTTGGATTGCCCAGATTTCCTCGCCGAGGGTGGCGCTCATCGTTGGCGCAGTCGCCACGCTCGCTTCGGCCGCGCTGCTCGTTGGTCACGGCAAGCGAACGGCGCTCCACCACGGCCACGAACGAAATCCCGGCAGAACCTGAGGCGTCGGCGTTCTGAGGTTGTGATGGGGCTGATTTCGCGGGAGAATGGACAACCCAACCCCTGAGGAAGGCCACCTATGCCCAGATCACCGCGACGCGTCGTTCAGGACTTCCGTGCGTCGGCTGCACGATCGAGGACGATCGTCACCCCGGGCCACGTTCCTGCACGTCCGGCTGCGCCTGGCAAGTTGCGCATTGCGTTCCTCATCTACCGCGGGAATCCAACCTGCGGTGGACAGGGTGTCTACACCCGACACCTCACCCGTGAACTCGTCAATCTCGGCCACAGCGTGGAGGTGTTCGCTGGACAGCCGTGGCCTGAACTCGACGAGGGCGTTGGGTTCACTGCCGTTCCCGGTCTCGACCTCTACCGAGACCCTGACCCATTCCGCGTGCCGCACCCGAGGGAGTTCCACTCGAAAGCGGACGTCGCAGAGTTCGCCATCATGTGTGCAGCAGGGTTCGGTGAGCCCTACGCCTACTCCAAGCGCATCGTCGACGTCCTCGCCGCCCGAAAGGGCGATTTCGATATCGTCCATGACAACCAGTGTCTCGGGACGGGGATGCTGGAGCTCGTCGCCCAAGGCTGGCCACTGCTCACGACCTTGCACCACCCGATCACGGTGGACCGCGAGATCAAGCTCGCTCACGACACGACGGCGTGGCAGCGCTTCACCACCAAGCGGTGGTTCGGGTTCCTCGGCATGCAGAAGCGCGTCGCTGCTGCTCTGCCCGCCATCTTGACGGTCTCACGATCATCCCGGAAGGACATCGCTGCCCAGATGGGCGTGGATCCAAAGAAGATGACGGTCGTTCCGGTCGGTGTCGACCACGAGGTCTTCCGACCCTTCGACGACGTTGCCCCAGTCCCTGGACGACTCATGGTGACCACATCATCAGATGTGCCGATGAAGGGACTCGTCCCGCTGCTTGAGGCCGTCGCGAAGTTGCGTACCGAGCGAGAGGTCACCTTGACCGTCATCGGACGCCCGAAGAAGGGTGGCCGCGTCGATCAAGCCCTCGATCGCCTCAACCTTCGAGAGATCGTGACCTGTGTGAGCGGTATCTCCGACGATGCCCTCGCCCGTCTCTACGGCGAGGCAGAGGTTGCGGTCGTCCCATCGCTCTACGAAGGGTTCTCCTTGCCCGCTATTGAGGCCATGGCCTGTGGCCGAGCGGTCGTGGCGACGACCGGTGGTGCCCTGCCCGAGGTCGTTGGTACGGATGGGACCACCGCACTGCTCGTCACCCCCGATGACCCTGAAGCCCTGGCTGCAGGTATCCGCACCCTCCTCGACGACCCTGCTCGCCGCTCGTCGATGGGTGTTGCTGCACGGGAACGAGTGATGGAGAAGTTCACGTGGGTGGTGACTGCGATCGGTACCGCTGCCGCCTACGGCGCCTTGCTCGCTGGGGACCCGCTTCCTGGGACGGATGAGCCAGCATGCTGACCGCTCGCTACGAGCTCTTGGAGATGGGTCCAGGTGATGTGCTGCTCGACATGGGTTGCGGATTCGGTCGCCACGCCTACGAGGCCGCCCGCCGCGGCGCTCAAGTGGTGGCACTCGACTTTGGTGCCGCCGAAGTAGAAGGCGTACTCGGCACGGTCACTGCCATGCGTGACGCTGGTGAGTTGACCGCTGAGGCCCACGTGGGCGTCACTCGTGGCGACGCGTTCGCCCTTCCCTTCGCTGACGGCACCTTCGACCGCATCATCGCATCGGAGATTTTGGAGCATCTCGTCACCGACACGGTGGCAATGGCCGAACTCGCACGGGTGCTCCGCCCTGGTGGCACCATCGCGATCACCGTGCCGAGATTTGGGCCAGAGCTCATCAACTGGGCGCTGTCAGATGAGTACCACAGCGTCGAGGGTGGCCACGTGCGGATCTACCGGAAGAACGTCCTCCTCGAGCGGCTGACGGCGACCGGGCTCGTCCCCTACGGCCACCACCATGCCCACGCGCTGCACGCCCCCTACTGGTGGCTGAAGTGCGCGGTAGGGACCACGAACGACGAGCACCCGGCGGTCAAGGCCTACCACCGACTCCTCGTGTGGGACATCATGAAGGCCCCCAAGCTCACTCGCTACGCAGAGCGGGTCCTCAACCCCCTCATCGGCAAGAGCATGATCATCTACCTGCGCAAGCCCGTGGTCGCAGTGCCTGCGCGAGCAGCGAAGCACCTGGAGAACGCATGAGTACGCCCCTCACCGACTGCTTACCCGAGGTTCCCGGCATCCTCACCGCCGATGAAGTCCTCGCCACTGCGCATTCCATTGCCGAACTCCAGCAGCCAAACGGCATGATCCTGTGGTTACCTGGTGGGCACTGTGACCCTTGGAACCACGTCGAAGCGGCCATGGCGCTCGGAATCTGCGGTCTCACTGAGGAGATGGAGCGAGCCCACGACTGGCTCGAGGCTACCCAACTGCGCGATGGATCCTGGTTCAACTACTACCTCGCCACCTCAGTCAAAGACCCTCGCCTCGACACCAATGTGGTCGCCTACGTGGCCGCTGGTGTCTGGCACGCCTACCTCTTGACCGGTGACCGAGCCACGCTCGAGCGCCGATTCCCGATGGTGGAGCGTGCGGTCGACTTCGTGCTGCGCCACCAAGAGGCCGATGGGCCCATCACCTGGTCGCGCGACCAAGCGGGTCGCCGGGAGGGCTACGCCCTCCTCACAGGATCGAGTTCGATCTACCACTCGCTCCGCTGTGCCAACGCCATTGCTGAAACTCTCGAACGACCGAACCCTCAGTGGGAACTGTCGGCGGGTCGCCTCGGTCACGCCGTCGCTCACCATGCCGGATCCTTCGCGCCGAAGTACGAGTTCGCCATGGACTGGTACTACCCAATGCTGTCGGGCGCCCTCGAGGGAGCGCGCGCCCATGCTCGGCTCGAGGAGATGTGGGACACCTTCGTCATCCCCGGCAAAGGCGTGCGGTGCGTGTCTACCGGTGACTGGGTGACTGCAGCGGAGACCGCTGAGTGTGTCATGACCCTCGATGCACTCGGACTGCGAGACCGTGCGCTGGAGCTCCTCAGCTGCACCGCAGCGCATCGTCGTCCCGACGGGAGCTACTTCACCGGCATTGCCTACCCTGAACTCGTCACCTATCCCGACAACGAGGCCACCACCTACACCGCAGCGGCCATCGTGATGGCGGCCGACGCGCTGTCCAACACCACCGCAGCAGCCGGGCTCTTCCGTGGTGAGACCTTGGGTGAGGCGCTCGATCTTGCCGGCGTGGCCTGTGATGGTGCTGCTGGTGACGACTGCACCGGGCGCTAGGACTACCGCAGTTTCTTGAGCACTCGCAAGGAGCCACACGCGTTGACCTCGGTGTAGTCACCGGACTGCGTTGCGTGGCAGTAGAGATCATAGGGCGGCCGTCCACCGTCAGCGGGGTTCTCGAAGACGTCGTGGATGGCCAAGATGCCACCGACGACGAGGTGTGGCGTCCATCCTCGAAAGTCCGCCCAGGCAGGCTCTTCGCCGTGACCCCCGTCGATGAACAAGAAGCTGAGCGGTGTCCGCCACCACGCAGCGACTGCTGGTGAGTGGCCCACCACGCCGACGACCACGCCTTCGAGGCCTGCGCTGGCGATCTGGCGTTGGAAGTGGGGGAGCGTGTTGAGGCGTCCGTCGGTCGGGTCGACGAGGTCGGCTTCGAAGTAGTCCCACCCTGCTTGGTTCTCCTCGCTGCCGTGGTGGTGGTCAACGGAGATCACCGTCGCCCCAGTTTCCAGTGCTGCAGCGCCGAGGTAGGTCGCCGACTTTCCACACCACGAACCAACTTCGAGGAGCACCGCGGGCTGGGCGGCTGGTGCGCTCCCGGCGGCGAGGGCCGCCTCGAAGAGGGCGTAGCCCTCATCATCTGGCATGAACCCTCTCGCCGATCGGGCAGAGGCGATGAGGTGGTCGTGGTGGTTGGAGGTCGTCATAAGAGGTTCACCAGTGAGTAGATGCCGAGGCCGAGGAGGAGGACCCCTCCGGCACGTCGGATGAGGGAGAGGGGGAGGACGCGGAGCAGGGCGGTTCCTGAGAAGGCGCCGAGTGCGGCGACCGAGACGAGGCCGATGGATGCACCGAGGAAGGTCTCGAGGGGGAGGTGGCTCTTGGCCGTGAAGTTGGCGACCAAGATCTGCGAGAGATCGCCGAATTCGGCCAAGAAGATCACCGAGAATGCACCGAAGATCACCCGCAGGGCTGATCCGGGTTTCTCCGCAGCTGCCTCTTCAGCCCCCTTCTCCTCCTCAGCCTCTTCGGGGACGAAGAGGAGGTAGGCCGCCCCGCCTAAGAACAAGAGGGTGACGACACCCTCCACGATTCGGTGGGGGAGGAGCAGGAGCAACCGACCAGCCAGGACAGCAATCGCCATCTGCACGATGAAGCCGAGGCTCGCTCCAATCCAGACGAAGAGTGGTCGCACCTTGGTGCCCATGATCAAGGTGGCGATCATGGTCTTGTCGGGGAGTTCGGCGAGCGCGACCGTGACGAGCACGGTCAGCAGTTCGCCGAAGTGCATCTCCGTCAGCCGCCGAACGGAGCGAGCGTCTCGGTCAACGTGCCCCGGAGGCGAGCAGCAACGCCGGCGTTGTTGGCGAGCCGCTCGAGTGCCTGGCGGACCGTCAACTGTCCCGTCTTGATGGGGTTTGCCGTGAGGAACGCTGTCGCCCGGGCTGCGGTTGCTTGGTCGTGGGCCAGCATCGACACCGACGAGACCATTCTCGAGTGGCTGTTCTCGGGGAACTTCGCCAAGAGGTCGGCGAAGTTGGCTTCGACCAGGCTCCAAACCGTCGCACTCCCCGTCCGGTTGGCGATGAGTTGGGCGATGAGGAATGGGGCGTTCTGGGTGCGGACGGTGGTCCGGGCCATCTCGAAGGTTGCCGCCACGTGGTTGTCGAACGCAGCGAGCGCCATGAGGTAAGTGACCTCTTCTTGGGGGTTCGACGGGTTCTCGTAGCGAGCGAGGATGCGGTTGTAGTCGCCGGGCCGGTTGGCAGACGCCACGATGTCCAAGATCGCCGCTTCGAGGTCACGGTTGAGGGGGGCGTCGCCGTCGAAGCGCTCGAGGGCACCGGCGATCGTCGGTGCGTGCTCCCCAACGGTGCCGAGGGTCTGCAGCAACGTCGAGCGCAGCCCGGGAACGCGCTCGCCTTCGCCGGCGATGGGCTCCCATCCGAGTGTTGCAGCCTTCGTGGCCAAGAGGTGGACTGCTGCTGCGGCAACCGCTGGCCGCTCAGCATCGGTGGCAATCCGGGACAGGAAACCGAGGGCACGGCAGACCGCCTGCCAGGTCGCGGGCTCGTCATCGTCCCCGAGGTTGTCGGCCAGGGTCAAGAACGCGCCGAGTTCCATCTTCCCGGCCAAGGTCGCAGCCCACGCGTCGTTCATGAGCACACCACGCTCCAATGGGAGCAACCGCTCGAGCTCTGCGGCGATCACCGCAGCGTCGGCTGGGGCGTAGGCGACGCGGTAGACACCGGAGCCACCCGCATTGGCGACCACGGAACCGGCACCGTCGCCGAGGACGACTGGATCCTTGCCGAGGAGCGTCGCGGTGATGTCGCCACCGGCGATGTGTCGAGTGAGGAGCGGCACTTGCCAGGTCGAGCCGATGGCGCTGGTCGCGCCCTCGGGGACTGGTCCGTAGCTGAAGGGGCTCTGGGAGACGACGCCACCATCCACCGTGATGATGGGGTGGCCACCTTGGTAGATCCAGGTGTCCATGATCTGGCGCACTGGCTGTCCTGTGGCCTCTTCAATGGCATCCCACAGGTCCGTCGTCACCGTGTTCTGGTAGGAGTGGCGCTTCAGGTAGAGGCGCACGCCATCACGGAAGGCATCCTCCCCGAGGAACTGCTGCAGCATGCGGAGGACGGATCCACCCTTCTCGTAGGTCAGGAGGTCGAACATTCCGTTGGCATCTTCGGGTGACAGCACCTCGTATTCAATGGGGCGCGTAGCGTGCAGGCCGTCGAGCGCGAGGGCCATCTCCTTCTCCAGGCCGAAGCTGACCCACCGTTGCCAGGTGGGCTTGAACGCGTCGGTGCAGAGGATTTCCATGAAGGTGGCGAAGGCTTCGTTCAGCCAAATGCCTTCCCACCAGCCCATGGTGACGAGGTCGCCGAACCACATGTGGGCAATCTCGTGGGCGACGACGTCGACGATGCGCTCGAGTGCGATCCGGCTGGTGTTCTCCGGGTCGGCGAGGAGGGCGGTCTCTCGGAAGGTCACGCAACCGAGGTTCTCCATGGCACCGAAGGCGAAGTCGGGAATGGCCACGAGGTCGAGCTTCTCGCCGGGGTAGGCGATGTCGAAGTACTCCGAGAAGAAGCGCAGGGCGAAGGCCCCGATCTCCAAGGAGAAGGGGGCGAGGTGTCCCTTGCCCTTCGGGTAGACGACGCGGAGCGGGATGCCGTCGACGTCAACGGCTGCGGTCTCTTCGAAGGGACCGACGACGAAGGCAACGAGGTAGGTCGACATCTTCATCGTCGGGCCGTAGACAACGGTCCGAGTGCCATCGCCGTTCGACGTCTCAGAAATGACAGGGGAGTTGGAGTACGCGGCCAAGTGCTCAGGCACGACCAGGGTGATCTCGTAGACGGCCTTGCGGTCGGGCTCGTCCCAGCAGGGGAAGGCCCGACGGGCATCGGTGGCCTCGAACTGCGTGGTGGCGATGGTGTGCTCCACGCCCTCGGTGTCGGTGAAGGTCGACCGGTAGAAGCCGTGGAGTTGGTCGTTCAAGATGCCGGTGAAGGCGATCTTCAGCTCGGCGCGCTCAGCGGAGAGGACTTCGGGCAGATGGAAGGTGACCCGCTCGTACTCTTCGTCGAAGGTCCACGTCGCTGACATCTCTTGGCCATCGGCGGTGGCGAGCACAGCGCTGTGGATGTCGAGTTCGATGGCGTTGCAGGTGATCTCGTTCGTGTGCTCTTCAACGTCGAGGTCAATCTCGACCGTTCCGGTGAAGGTTGCCGCTTCGAGGTTTGGAGCGAGAGTCAGGCGGTAGACCGTCGGGACAACGGCACGGGGGAGACGGTAGGGATTTGGCGTGGTCGACATGGCCACGAGGCTACCGCGCTGACCTCGGTTAGCCTTCCTCGGTGATGGTTGACCGAACCCCAGTCCAGTTATCGACCCGAGCCGAACGCGACGCCCTCGACGTCGTCGGCATTGGATTCCCCCTCGTCGACGTGCTCGCGGTTGTGCCCGACCACCACCTCGCCGAGTTGGGCCTCGTCAAGGGTTCGATGACCCTGATCGACCACAGCACGTCGCAGTCGATCTTCACCACGCTGCCTGACCCCATTGAGGTGTCGGGTGGCTCTGCTGCCAACACCTTGGCGGGCATCGCCTCGCTCGGTGGTTCGGCGGGGTTCATTGGCCGTATCGCCGACGACATGGCCGGACACCGATTCGCCGAAGTGATCGCAGACGCCGGGATCATCTTCGAGCCGATGTTCGTGGACGTCGAGGTCGACGACGCTGGTGAGCCCGATGGCACGGGCAGGTGCCTCGTGCTCGTGACCGATGATGCCGAGCGCACGATGCTCACGCACCTCGGTTCAGGAGCACACCTCACGCCGGGCCATATCGACGAGGCGTTCGTGCAACGTGGACAGATCCTCTACGTCGAGGGCTACCAGTACGACCTCCCCATGGCCAAGGCGGCCATCGCGAAGGCGATTGCTGCTGCCCACGATGGCGGTGGATCGGTGGCGATCTCGCTGTCGGACTCGTTCTGCGTAGAGCGCCACCGGAGTGACTTCTTGGATCTGGTCGAGGGCGAGATCGAGATTTTGTTCGGTAACCGCGATGAGGTTTTGGCCTTGTTCGGCACCGACGACTTCGACCACGCCCTCGCCTCGCTCGAAGAGACGGGCGTCCTGGCCGCGGTGACCTGTGGAGCCGAGGGTTCCATCATCGTGACGCCGCAGGGGCGAATCGCCGTTGCGGCACACCCCGTCGATGCGGTGGTGGAGACCACCGGTGCCGGCGATCTCTACGCCGCAGGTTTTCTCTACGGACTCTCCGTTGGCCTCGACTTGGAGGCGTGCGGCCAACTCGGTGGCCTGTGCGCCGCCGAGGTGATCTCCCACATGGGTGCGCGGCCAGAACGCGACCTCGCCGAGTTGGCGATGGATGCGGGAATTCTCTGAGCGGAGTGGCTCGAACTCACTAGGCTGAACTCGTGCGCTCTCGCTGGCTGTCGCCGAAGGCCATCGTCCTCCACCTCGCGCTCGTTGCGTGGTTGCCGGGATGCCTGTGGCTCACGAGCTGGCAACTCGGCCGAGCAAGCAGTGGCAATTCGCTCTCGTACGTCTACGTCGTCGAGTGGCCAGCGCTCGCAGCATTCGGTGTGTGGGGCTGGTGGATGCTGCTCCACACCGAGAAGCCAACCGAGGAGCAAATCGCGGAGCGAGCCGCCATTGAGCGCGCCGCTCGAGAAGCAGCTCGCGCCGCAGCGGCAATCGCCGCAGCAACCACCGCCGACGACCCCGCCATGGTTGCCTACAACGAACACTTGCGAGTACTCGCAGAGAAAGACCAGGACCAATGACCGACGCTGCCACCTCCGCCTTCAAGCGCTACCGAGTCATGGCCCTCGTGGTCGGTCTCGCCCTCGCGATCTTGACGGTACTCATCATCATCTTCGGACTCGGCGCCACAGCGCCAAGAACCTTCTCGCCGTTCCACGGTCTGTGCTACGTGATCTACCTCGCCACCTTGCCTGCCATGATGCGGCACTTCGTCCTCTCGAAGAAGCAGCTCGCGCTGTGCATCTTGTCGGGGATCATTCCTGGCCTCGCGTTCTACGTGGAGCGGGTCACCATGGCCAGCCCTGTTCGCAAGGAGGTCACGCAGTGAGCACGAATCCGTGGATTGATCGTCGAGTCATTGCCTATGCCCACCAGGGCGGTTCCCACGAGGGGCCGAGCTCGTGTCTGGCGACCATTGCTGACGCGTTGCGTGCTGGGGCAACGGCCATTGAGCTCGACGTCCACATGACGAGGGACGGCGTGCTCATGGTGTGCCACGACGAGACCGTCGATCGGACGACCAACGCATCAGGAGCAATCGCCCAGATGACGCTCGACGAACTGAAGGCGCTCGACAACGCCTACTGGTGGGCGCCCGGGGATGCGGTCAGCCCTGGACTCGACCCTTCGGCGTATCCGTTTCGAGGGAGAGCGCCCGAAGACGTTGCGTTCCAAATTGCGACCCTCGAAGAAGTACTCGAGCGGTTTCCCGACACGGTCCTCAACATGGACATCAAGCAGACCGCACCAGAGGTCGTTCCCTACGAGCAACCACTGGCCGATCTCCTTCGCCGGTACGACCGCGCAGATTCAGTCATTGTGTCGTCGTTCTCCGACGCGGCGGTGGCATCGTTCCACGCCATCGCTCCTGAGTTCTCCGTGGGTGCGGCAACCGCAGAAGTCGCAGAGTTCTGGCGGTGCGTGCAGGAGGGGGAGCGGCCGCCGGCGACACCGTCCGTAGCGCTGCAGGTTCCCGATACCTTCGGTGACCTCGTGGTGGTCGATCGGCGATTCGTCGAGGTCGCCCACGAAATGGGGAAAGTCGTCCATGTGTGGACGATCAACGACGCTCCCACAATGGGGCGCCTCCTCGACATGGGCGTTGACGGACTGATCTCTGATTACCCAACCGTGATGGTTGCCGAGATCGAGGCACGTGGCCTGACCTGGCGGGGGTACTGAGGATCAGCCGCGACCGCAGTTCGGCTTCTTGCCGTGGTTGGCCTTCTTCTTGGCCCGCAGCTTGCGCTTCACAGTTCGCTTCGACATAAGAATGGATATCGTAGCCGATGAGCAACGAGGTCAAAACCGCCGACCGCGACCCGTCGACCACAGCGAGCGGTTGCTTGGTACTCGTGGCAACACCTATCGGGAATTTGGGCGATCTCTCTGATCGAGCGAAAGCCATCTTGAGTGATGCCGCGGTCATCTGCTGCGAAGACACCCGACGCACCCGGGCCCTCCTGTCAGCAATTGGTGCCGACACCTCGCCACGGCGCTTGTGGGCCGTACACGACCACAACGAACAGACGCAGATCGAGGCGGTCCTCACCCTCGTGGCCTCTGGGAACCTCGTGGCCTTCGTGAGCGACGCCGGCATGCCGGGGATCGCTGATCCAGGGAGTCGATTGGTCGACGCTGCGCACCGTGCCGGCCTTGCGGTCTCTATCATCCCCGGGCCAACAGCAGCCCTCTCTGCACTCGTCGTGTCTGGACAGGCGACGGACCGATTCACCTTCGTCGGCTTTCCCCCTCGCAAGGGGCGGGAGCGCTCGGCGTGGATGGAGGAGGTCGCTGCGTCCACCGCCACGGTCATCTGCTTCGAATCACCGCTTCGCACCGCAGCCACGCTGGCGGATCTCGCAGTCGTCCTCGGAGCACACCGTTCAGTAACCATGGTGCGTGAACTCACGAAGGTGCATGAAGAAGTCGTTCGAGCTCCCCTCGGTGTACTCGCTGGATCCATCGCCAATCGAGAACTACGCGGCGAAGTTGTCCTCGTCATTGCCGGAGCGAGCCCGCCGCACGTGATCGATGAGGTGCTCGTCGACGAGGCGCTGTGGGCGGGGCTCGAGGCTGGCGAGAAGCTGAAGTCGGTGGCGGTCGGTGTTGCCAATCAGTTCGGCCTCGATCACCGGGCGACCTACGACCGTGCGGTGGCGCTCAGAGCAGAACGCCGCACCCTTGAGGGAGGGGCAGGGGGAGCCAACTAACCTCGCAGCTGTGGGCCGCTTCTACATCACGACACCGATCTACTACGCCAACGACGTTCCGCACGTTGGCAGCGCCTACTGCACGGTGAACGCGGATGCCATCGCGCGATTCCACCGCCTCATGGGCGACGAGGTCTTCTCCTTGACCGGAACCGACGAACACGGCCAGAAGCTGGCCGATGCTGCGACGAAGAACGGCGTCAGTCCGCAGGCGTGGGTCGACCAGACCTCCACGGCGTTCAAAGCGGCATGGTCGGCACTCGACGTGGCCAACGACGACTTCATCCGCACAACCGAACCTCGCCATCGAACGACGGTGCAGAAGTTCCTCGGTGAAATCTACGACCGAGGGTTCATCTACAAGGCGCCCTACTCGGGCCTCTACTGCGTGAGCTGTGAGGACTACTACACCGAGGACGCGCTGATCGACGGCAAGTGCCCCGTGCACATGAAGCCAGCCGTTTCGATGTCTGAAGACAACTACTTCTTCAAGTTGTCGGCCTTCGAAGACCAACTCCTCGAGTGGTACGAGGCCAACCCGACCGCGATTCAACCAGCAACCAAGCGCAACGAGGCGTTGAGCTTCATCAAAGGTGGCCTGAAAGACATCTCCATCACCCGCACGTCGCTCAGCTGGGGGGTGCCGGTTCCATGGGACAGCGACCACGTCTTCTACGTCTGGTACGACGCGCTGATCAACTACCTGACCGCCATTGGCTACGGCACCGACCCTGAGCGGTTCGAGCAGTGGTGGCCCTCGGTCCACCACCTCATCGGCAAAGAGATCATCCGGTTCCACTGCGTGTGGTGGCCAGCGATGTGCATGGCGGCTGGGATTGCTCCTCCGGCGAACATTTTCGTGCACGGATGGCTGCTCGTTGGGGGGAAGAAGCTGAGCAAGTCCATGGCGGACGATGACTCGGCGCCGGTGAAGTTGACCGACATCGCTCCCGAGCAACTGACGGCGGAGTTCGGCGTCGACCCCATTCGCTACCACCTCCTTCGAGAAGTCCCGCTCGGTGGTGACGGAGATTTCTCCATTGAAGGCATCATCACTCGCTACAACGCTGATCTCGCCAACAACCTCGGCAACCTCGTCGCTCGAGTGGCCACGGTCGTTGGATCCAAGTGCGGTGGCATCGGTCCCCGACCGATGCCGGACAGCCCGATTGCCGACCTCGCGGCCACCGTCGTCGCCGACACGGTGGCGGCGTGGACGAGGTTCCAACCGAACGCAGGACTTGAAGCAACGTGGCGCCTCATCGGTGCTGCCAACGCAGCTCTCGAGCAGGCTGAACCGTGGAAGAAGGATCCTGGTGCAGCGGTCGATGCTGTGCTCGGTGATGCGCTCGAAGTGCTCCGACTGGTCTGCATTCTGGCGAGTCCTGCCATGCCGAGTGTCACGGCGGAAATCTGGCGACGACTCGGGCTGTCTGGTTCGCCAGCCGATGGACCCTTCGACGAGGTGACGACCTGGGGTCACTACCCCGGTGGCGTGCCCGTGGAGAAGGGCGACCCCCTCTTCCCCCGCAAGAAGGCCTAACCATGGTCTGGGTCGACGCGCACTGCCACCTCCAAGAGCGCTATCGCGACGACGATGCCGGCATCGCTGCACTCTTCGCCCGTGCTCGCGAGGCGGGAACTGCTGCGCTCGTGGTGGTTGGAACTGACGCTCAGACCTCTGAAGAGGCCATCGACCTCGCGGCAGAGGCTGCCGCTGGTCGATTCGGTGCAGAGGCTCCACTCGTCCGAGCTGTCGTTGGTCTCCACCCCCACGAGGCAACGTCGGGGACGGCACCGATCAAGGCACTCCTCGACCGGCACAGTCCCCACGTCGCTGGTGTCGGCGAAGCTGGGCTCGACTACTACTACGAGCACAGTCCACGAGCGGTGCAGCGGGTGGCCTTCGCTGAGCAAGTGGGCTTCGCCCACGCCTTCAACCTTCCCCTCGTCATCCACGCTCGGGACGCCTGGGATGACCTCTTCGACGTCCTTCGCAGCGAAGGGGTCCCGACGGAGACCGTCCTGCATTGCTTCACGGGCGGCCCTGAGGAAGCTGAGCGGTGTTTGGCCGCTGGAATGACGGTCTCGTTCTCGGGAATCGCCAGTTTTCCGAAGGCGCCAGAGGTGCGTGAGGCTGCTGCCCTCGTCCCGCTAGAGCGTCTCCTCGTCGAGACCGATAGTCCGTTCCTCGCCCCTGTTCCGCACCGAGGCAAGAAGAATGAGCCCTCGTTCGTGCACCTCGTGGGTGCGGTCATCGCTGGGGCGAAGGGGTGCACTCCCGATGAGGTGGCCCGAGCGTCCACGGCCAACGCCGAACGAATCTTCAAATTCACGCTCGACCCGTTGGTCTGAACGAGCCCAACCGGCGCTGCTCAGGTTGACCACCGTCTCGTTGTTCCCTAGCGTGGTGCACCCGGGTCGGCTGCGCCGCCCCACCACCTCGTCAGTGAGCGTTGCCATGTCCCCAGTTGTCCTCCAGGTGAAACGTCGAATGCTCGTCACTGCGGTGGGCATCTTCGCCATTTCACTGAGTGCGGTGAGCGGGGTCACCGGAGCAGCTCCCGCGCATCGAGCAACCGGTCAAGCCACGTGGTACGTCGCCCCAGCGCATGGGCAGTACCCCGCTTCTCGGGTGTGCTCGTCGGCCACACTCCGCTTCGGCACCGTCGTCACGATTCGCAACCTCCATAACGGTCGAGTGGCCACCTGTGTGGTCGGTGATCGCAAGCCTTTCAACGCGGTACGTCTGGTCGACCTGTCGACGGGGGTGTTCACCAAGTTGGCACCGCTCGATGCCGGAGTCATTCCTGTTTCGCTGTCCTGGTGACCCACTCTCGCCCCGGGATCCTCGAACTCCTCGACCGCCACGGCCTCTCGCCGAGTCGGGCGCTCGGGCAGAACTTCGTCGCTGATCCCAACACCGTTCGCCGGATCGTGCGGTTCGCTGAGGTGACGAGCGACACCACCGTCATCGAGATCGGCCCTGGTCTTGGAAGCCTGACCTTGGCGCTGGCCGAGACGGGAGCGACCGTCGTCGCCGTCGAGATCGACCGACACCTCATTCCCGTGCTCACCGACGTCCTCGCCGGCACGGCTGCGACCGTGGTGCACGCAGATGCGCTCGAGGTGGACTTTCGATCGTTGATCGGCGCTGGCCCAGCGACGCTGGTGGCGAACCTCCCCTACAACGTCTCGGTCCCGCTCGTGATGCGCATCCTCGAGGAGTTTCCCGAGATCACCTCCCTCCTCGTGATGGTCCAACGAGAGGTGGGGGAGCGCCTGGTTGCTCCTCCGCGCAGTGAGGCCTACGGAGCGGTCTCGGTCAAGGTGGCCTACTTCGCTCATGGCTCGGTGGTGGCGCGTGTTCCCGCATCAGTGTTCGTCCCAAGGCCGAACGTTGAATCCGTCCTCGTTCGCCTCATCCGCCATGAGGTTCCCGCCGCAGCGCAGGGTGTAGCGCCGAGTCGGCTCTTCGATCTCATCAAGCAGGCCTTCGGCCAACGGCGCAAGATGCTGCGGTCCACCTTGAAGGGGCTCCTCGACGACGCGGCGTTCGACCGGGCAGGCGTTGCTGGAACACGCCGGGCTGAAGAACTCGGGCTCGATGAATTCGCTGCGCTGGCCCGGGAGGCGACGTGGACCGGGTAGTCGCACCAGCCAAGCTCACGACCTCGCTCGCCATGGTGGGCCTGCGCGGTGATGGCTACCACCTCCTCGACGCAGAGATGGTGACGATCTCCTTGGCGGACACGTTGACGATCACGCCGGAGGATTCAGGGTTCACCATGACCGCGAGCCGTGCGTCGCGCGCCGAAGGTCTGATCGACCCGACGCAGAACCTCTGCCTCGACGCACTGGCACTCGTTGGTCGCCAGGCCGCCATTGCCCTCGAGAAGGTGATCCCTGTCGGGGGCGGTTTGGGTGGAGGCTCGGCGGACGCCGCAGCAGTGCTCCGGTGGGCAGGCTGTGCGGATCTCACCCTCGCAGCGCAACTCGGGAGCGACGTCCCGTTCTGCGTCCTCGGTGGGCGAGCAGCGGTGTCGGGCGTTGGGGAGATCGTGACGCCACTCCACCATGAGGAGCGATCCTTCTGCCTGATCGTCCCTGACTGTGCAGTGTCGACGCCCGCGGTCTACCGAGCCTTCGATGCGGTTGGCGAAGAAGATTTCGGACAGGCCCACCGAAACGACCTCTACAAGGCGGCACTCACGGTCTCTCCAGCGCTCGCAACGGTCGTGGCGGCACTACGGACGCGAACCGGCCTGACACCATCGCTCGCAGGGAGCGGGTCAACGCTGTTCTATGAGGGCACGAGTGCGCAGATAGCGCTCGACCAGCCGTTGGCGGTCGACGGCATTAGCCTCGAGGTGTACGACGTCGTCACCGTGCCACCGGGGTGGAACGGCGAGGAAAAGTAGCCTTCGCTACTTTCCGGCACGACGACGCTGGTGCCTCGTGGCCTTCAGCATCTTCTTGTGCTTCTTCTTACGCATGCGCTTACGGCGCTTCTTGATGAGAGAACCCATGAGGGTCGCTACCCTAGCCTCTCTGGAGGGGTGCCTCAAACCACGGAGGTTCGCTCGTGCGCACCACCCAATCCTCTGGCACACTGCAGACGTGGTACCAGTCATCCTCGCCCTCGACCACGTGCAAGTGGCAATCCCTGCGGGAGGAGAGGATCTGGCGCGGTCGTTCTACGTTGACCTCCTCGAATTCACCGAAGTCGACAAGCCCGCAGCGCTCGCCGGACGCGGTGGCCTGTGGTTGTCCGCAGGACCGGTTCGGCTCCACCTCGGCGTCGACGACACCTTCCGCCCAGCCACCAAGGCCCACCCGGCATTCGTCGTCGGTGGCTTCGATGCCCTGCTCGATCGACTCGCGGCAACCGGGGTTTCGGCGCGGCCGGCCGAGGAGATTCCTGGCCTTCGTCGCGTCCACGTTTCTGACCCATTCGGGAATCGCATCGAGCTCATCTGTCCCTGAGCCGCGAACCGCCACGCATGGCCTAGGCTGAGGTCGTAGCAGTGGCGGGTAGTTCAGTTGGCAGAACGCCGGGTTTTGGTCCCGGATGTCAGGGGTTCGAATCCTCTCCCGCCAGCAAGGTTGGGCCACGGTCGTGCAGCGACGCGAGATAGGCGTTGTAGGCGCTCAGGTCGTCTGCGGTTGCCTCGTCCTCATCGGTGGCACACGTTCGACGCGGTAACCGTCGCCGACCATCTCTGCCCGTGAGGTCGCAGTAGGCGAACCACACCGCGTAGCAACAGAACACCGGCCACTCAACGACGTAGGCCCAACTGAGCCCGTTGCCGCCGAGGGCTCGGCCGAGTTGCCAGAAGAACGCCCAGATGAAGAGTCCGTTGAGGGCGAGCAGGGTGGTGATCGTGGCGACGATCCGCTTCGTGCTCGGACGCGTGGGCGTCACGGACGGTGAATGAGGTCGTCGAGAAGGGCAGCGAGCTCGAGGGGGCGATCGCCCTGGACCGAGTGTCCAGCGCCATCGATTCGCACCACGCTGCCGGACGCTGCTGTTGCTTCAAACCTCGCTTCATCGTCGTCGTCGACGACCGACCCAGCCGCCATGCCTCGCACGAGGGTCACCGGTACCGTGAGTGACCCGAGGGCCTCCCAGAGGAATCCGGGCTCGATCGATCGAGATGCCGCGACATCTCGGTGTCTGGCGTAGCGCCACTGCCAGCTCCCGTCGGGGAGCTGCTCAGCGTTGTGGAGGATCCCGCGTCGCAGCGACGCCACCGATCGCGATGGGTTGAACGCCCTCGTGCGTTCGAGGAGGTCGTCGAAACTGTCGAAGGTAGCGGGGCCCTGCACGAAATCGGTGATGTGCTTGGCCTTCTCGCCGTTTACCCCTGGGGTGATGTCGATGAGCACGAGGGACCGGACGAGGGTTGGGTGCGCGGCGGCGAGTGCGATGGCGGTGAGGCCGCCGAGCGACATGCCAACGAGGAGGGTTGGGGTAGGAGCGAGTTGTCGGATCGCCTCGGCGAGATCTGCAGCGTTGCTCACGGGGTCAAGCGCACCTCCTGCACCACCGTCGGAGTGACCGTGGCCGGGAAGGTCAATGCACAGCACTGGTCGGCTGAGGGCCAAGACGACGGTGTCGTAGGTATGCGCGTTCTGTGCTCCACCGTGGAGCAGCACGAGTGCTGGGGGTTCGCTCCCGAATCGAAGCGCCGAAATCCTCCTCCCGTCAGGCATCGTCGCTGCGACGCGCTCGACCACTGGCGGACCAGTGAAAGGGATGCCGAATTCTTCGGCATTTTCGTGGAACAGCCCGAACTCGTCGTAGGGGAGACGCGTCATGAACTCACCCTAGAGGAGGTCACCGTGCTAGAGAAGAGCCATGGCAGATAGCCCCCTCTCAGTGATCATTCTCGCGGCCGGAGAGGGTTCTCGGATGCGCTCCAGCAGACCGAAACCACTCCACCACCTGTGTGGTCGGCCAATGATCGAGCACGTGGTCAACGCTGCTGCGGGAACCAGTCCAGACCGGGTCGTCGTCGTTGTTGGCCATCGCGGCGATTGGGTGTCAAAGGCGCTGATCGATCGATCGCCGAGCGGTGTCGAGCTCACCTTCGTCGAGCAGCCCGAGCAGCTCGGGACTGGGGACGCGGCGGCGGTCGGGCTGACTGGAGTTGCTGATCCGGAAGCCGATGTTCTGGTCCTCCCCGGCGACGCGCCGCTCCTTCGCCCAGAGACGCTGCGTGACCTCGTGGCGACGCACCGATCGAGCGGTGCGGCAGCCACCCTCTTGACCGCAGTTGTCGACGACCCCACGGGATACGGACGCATTCTCCGCCGCAAAGACGGCGGTGTGGCCAGCATCGTCGAGGAACGTGATGCGAGCGCTGAGGAACGCGCCGTCACCGAAGTCAACACCTCGGTGTACTGCTTCAAGCGGAGTCTGCTCGCACCAGCGCTGCGGCGACTGCATCCGACGAACGCGCAGGGCGAGTACTACCTCACCGACGTGATCTCGGTCTTGGCGAGCGCTGGGCACCTCGTGGCCGCGATCACCGTGGTGGACCCGACCGAAGTGGCAGGCGTGAACGACCGATCACAGTTAGCCGACGCCGAGCGCCATATGCGTCGCCGAATCAACGCCGTATGGATGGGACGAGGGGTGACGATGTGGAGCCCCGAGCACACCTACATCGACTGCGACGTTCAACTCGACCCCGATGTGGTCTTGATGCCGGGAGTGATCCTCCAGGGTGCCACCACGGTTGCGAGCGGCGCGGAACTCGGACCCGACGTCGTGCTGCGTGACTGCGTCGTCGGTCGAGGTGCCGTCATCACCTCCTCGACTGCTGAGTTCGCCACCATTGGCGAGCACGCCAATGTTGGCCCCTACGTGCACCTGACCGGCGACGATGAGGTACCCGCCCACGGCCGTGTCCGCCCGCAACGTCCAGCGATCACTTCACCACCGGAAGGCTCGCGCTCGGCGCGGTAGCGTGACGCCCATGGACCTCGTTCCCCGCCGCCACCTCCAGATCGTCTCGGGACGATCGCACCCCGCGCTCACTGAAGCCATTGCTGGCCACCTCGGGGTGACGCCGAGTGAAGCCAACGTGCGGACCTTCGCCAACGGCGAGATTCACTGCAGGTTTGACGCGTCGATCCGAGGCGCCGACGTGTTCATCATCCAAACCCACTGTGGCCCGGTGAACGAAACCGTGATGGAGCACCTGATCATGATCGACGCGGCGAAGCGGGCGTCTGCGAAACGGATCACGGCCGTCATCCCGTACTACGGCTACTCCCGCCAAGATCGCAAGGCAACGGGTCGCGAGCCCATCACCGCCAAGTTGGTGGCCGACATGCTCACCGCAGCTGGCGTGAACCGCATCCTCTCCGTCGACCTCCACTCAGGTCAGATCCAGGGCTTCTTCGACTGCCCCTTCGACCACGTCACCGCTGCTCCCGTGCTCATCGACTACCTGCGAGACCGCATGGGCGACAACGCCGTCATCGTGACGCCTGATGCTGGCCGCGCCAAGGTTGCCGAGCGCTACGCCAACCACCTCGGCGTCGACATGGCCCTCGTGCACAAGACGAGGCCCAAGGGCACGGCGAACCAGGTCCAAGCCCTTCAGGTCGTCGGCGATATTGAGGGCAAGCGCTGCATCTTGATTGACGACATGATCGACACTGCGGGCACCATCTGCGCAGCAGCTGATCTCCTCGTCGAGGCAGGAGCTGCGGAGGTCTGGGCGTTGGCCACACACGGCGTGCTCTCGAACCCAGCAACGGAGCGCCTCAGCAACTCGACGTCTATTTCCAAGGTGGTCATCACCGACACCCTGCCGATTCCGTCAGGTCGCCACTTCGACAAACTCGAGATCCTCTCGGTTTCTCGGCTCATCGCCGACACCATTGGTGCCGTGTTCGAAGAGACCAGCGTGTCGGAAATCTTCGGCGGCGAGAACCTCGCCTAAGTCGACACGGTCGAGTTGGAGGTTGGCTGAACTCCGGCTAGGCTTGCACAGCCCGAGTGGACCTCGTCCGTCGGCGGAATCGCTCGAAGGAGTCTGAAATGCCCGAGTTCACCCTGAACGCCGAGATTGGTCGCACGACTGGGTCAGCCGAGTCGCGCCGTCTCCGCACCGCTGGTCAAATTCCCGGTGTGCTCTACGGCCACGGGATTGCGCCGATTGCCATTGCCGTTGAAGGCAAGGCCCTTCGCAGTGCGCTGACCACTGAGGCCGGCCTCAACCAACTGCTCGAGCTGAAGGCGGGCAACCAGACCTACCTCGCCATGGCCCGAGAGCTCCAGCGCCACCCCGTGCGCAACACGGTCACCCACGTTGACTTCCAGATTGTGCAGCGTGACGAGCTCATGACCGCTGACGTTGCCCTGACCATCGTGGGCGACGCGGTGGATGTCCGCCACGCCGGTGGCAGCGTTGACCAGCAGCTCTTCACGTTGCACGTCTCAGCCAAGCCTTCTGACATTCCGACCTCGTGGGAAGTGGACATCACCGCCCTCCAGCCTGGTGGCGCAATTCGTGTCGCCGACCTGAAGCTCCCCGCTGGTGTGGCCGCAACGACCGACGGCGACGTCGTGATCGTGGCTGGCCACGCAGGTCGTGCAGGAGCTGACGCACCGGCTGAGGCCTAGTCCACCGTCGCGGTGCCGAGGGGCGACGAGTCCGTCCGGACTGGCACACGCGCTGACTTCCTCATCGTTGGTCTCGGGAATCCGGGCGCCGAGTACGACGGCACGCGCCACAACGTCGGCGCCGATGCCGTCCGCTTGGTCGCTGCTCGATTTGGACAGACCCTCCGGGTGGAGTCCTCGCTGAGGGCCTCCCACGCCACCGCGATGATCGGGGACGCTCGGTGCCTCTTGGCGGTCCCAACGACCTACATGAACGAGTCCGGAGCTGCCGTGAAGCCGCTGCTGCGACGTGCCGGAATCGAGACGATGGCGAACCTGATCATCGTCCACGATGAACTCGACCTCGACCCTGGTGTCGTGCGGGTGAAAGTGGGTGGTGGTCTCGCTGGTCACAACGGACTCCGGTCCATCACCGGGGTGCTCGCAACCCAGGACTACCTCCGTGTGCGCCTCGGCATCGGCAAGCCACCGAGTAAGGACCACGGAGCGAAGCACGTCTTGACCAAGGTCTCCAAGGCGGCGCGTGTCGACCTCGACCTCGCCACTGCGCTCGCTGCCGATGCGGTCGAAGCGGTGGTCGCGGCAGGGGTGGAGGCGGCCATGGGGACCTTCAACGCTCGATGACGACGCCCCCCATCCTCTCGGCCCCCCTCGGAGCCCTTGCAGAACGGCTCCTCGACGACGACGACCTCGCCGACACGCTCGCCTCCAACGGTGGACAACTCTGCGCGCCAGCCAGCCTCCACCCGGCCCTGATCGCCGGACTGGCGCGACGCGGCAGTGCGTCGCCGATTTTCGTGGTGACCGCAACTGCGCTCGAGGCTGATCGCCTCGGACAGGACCTCCTCGCCTTCTGTGATCAACCGGACCGCTCACGGACGGTGGGGGCACCGACCGCACCGGTCGTGGTGCTGCGTCCGTGGGATACCTTGCCGCTCGAGCGAGTCAGTCCTGACGTTGAGACCATGGGTGCCCGGACCGAAGTTCGGTGGCGCATGGCGAAGCCCGAATTCATGCCGCACATCGTGGTGACCAGCGTTCGTGCAGCGCTGCAGCATCTCGGTGACGACGACGGCCTCGAGCCCGTCGTGGTCCGCACGGGTGCACAGGTTGACCAGGAGCACCTCGTCGAGCGCTTGGTGGAGCTCGGCTACCGACGTGAGCACCGCACCGAGGCCAGGGGTGAGTTCTCGGTGCGTGGTGGCATCATCGACCTCTACCCCGCAACGGCAGAGCTGCCCGTTCGCCTCGACCTCTTCGGTGACGAACTCGAGCGATGCTCCGTCTTCGATCCGACCGACCAGCGGTCTCGCTTCGACGTCGATGAGGTGTGGTGCTTCCCGTGTCGAGAGATCTTGCTGACCGAATCGATCAGGGAGAACGCCAGAGCGCTCGCCCCGGAGGCGGGACTCGGATCGGGCCTGCTCGAGCGCGTCGGCGATGGGCAGTTCGTCGATGGCATGGAGGGCTGGCTGCCGTGGCTCGCTCCGCAGCGTCGCCTCGTCACTGACTCCTTGGATCGCGCCTCAGCCGTGGTCCTCATTGAACCCCGCAAGATCCGCGATCGAGCGGTCGAGCTCAACGACGAAGAAGCGGCCCTCGTGGCCACGTTGCTCGAGACCTGGAATCTGGAAGATCTCGCACCGAGCACGCACGGCCCGGCGCACCTCCACGCAGATTTCGAGCGCCTGCTCGAGCACTCGTCGGCCTCGCTGCACTCCCTCCTGCCCGTTGCCGACAGTCCGACGACGCCGACGGTCGTCGTGCGCCAACTCGGCGCCGTCCTCGGCGATGACGAGAAGTTGGCCGATCAGATTGCGACGCTGCTCCGTGGTGGCATCGCCGTCACGGTGGCGGCGTCAACCCCGGCGGCACTCGAGCGCCTGACGGCCGTGCTCGTCGGCCAACGTCTCGACCCGCTCGAGCGACCGATCGCCCTCGCCGAGAGCGGTCTCGAAATCGTCCAGGCCACGGTCAGCCACGGGTTCATCGTCCCGAGTGCCAAGGTCGCCCTCATCACCGAGTCGGATCTGACTGGGCGTCGGGTTGGTCACAAGGCAGCCCGACGACGGCCGAAGACCGTCGAAGGGTTCTTCGACGACCTCGCCATTGGGAGCTTCGTCGTGCACCGTCAGCACGGGATCGCTCGTTTCAACGGCGTGGTGACGAAGACCATGGGAGGTGCCACTCGGGACTACCTCCAACTGGAGTTCAAGGGCAACGACCGCATCTACCTTCCCGTCGAGCAGATCGATGCGGTGACGCCGTACTCAGGTGGTGAGTCCCCGTCGCTGTCGAAGATGGGTGGCGCCGATTGGACGAAGACGCGCTCGAAGGCCCGTGCAACCGCCGCAGCAGTCGCCGCAGAACTCGTGGAGCTCTACCGCAACCGCCTCACCGCCACGGGGTTCGCCTTCGACCCGGACACGCCGTGGCAGGCAGAGCTCGAGGCCAGTTTCCCCTTCATCGAAACCCACGATCAGCTGCGAGCCATTGAGGACGTGAAAGCCGACATGGAGTCTGAGCGTCCCATGGACCGGCTCATCTGCGCCGACGTGGGGTTCGGCAAGACCGAGATCGCGGTTCGAGCGGTGATGAAGGCCGTCCAGAGCGGCAAGCAGGCAGCGGTCCTCGTCCCGACGACCTTGCTCGCCTCGCAGCACCACCAGACCTTTACCGAGCGGATGAGTGGTTTTCCCATCACCGTCGCACTCCTCAGTCGGTTCCTCACCGATGCCGCAGCAACAGCGGTGCTGGCCGGTCTCGCCGATGGCTCCATCGACGTCGTCGTTGGCACCCATCGCCTCTTGTCGCCGTCGCTCACTTTCAAGGACCTCGGCCTCCTCGTGGTCGACGAAGAGCAGCGGTTCGGGGTCACGCACAAAGAAGCCATCAAGCACCTCGCCAATGGCGTCGACGTCTTGACCCTGTCGGCGAGCCCCATTCCCCGCACGCTTGAGATGGCGTTGTCCGGTATTCGCGACCTCTCCATGGTGACGACGCCACCAGTCGAGCGCCGCCCCATCCTCACCTACGTCGGCGAGTACGACGAGGCGGCGGTGCGAGAAGCGATCCGCCGGGAGCTGCTGCGCGAGGGTCAGGTCTTCTACGTCCACAACCGGGTCGCTGACATCGACCAAGTGGCCCGACGAATCCGTGAGATCGTGCCCGAAGCGAAAGTGGCGGTTGCCCACGGCCAGATGGATGAGGGCACCCTCGAGCAGATCGTTCAAGACTTCTTCGACCGCTCCTTCGACGTGCTCGTGTGCACCACCATCGTGGAGTCGGGCATCGACATGCCATCAGTCAACACCTTGATCTGCGATCGAGCAGATCTCTTAGGGCTCGGCCAGCTCCACCAACTCCGTGGACGGGTTGGCCGTGGCGGGCAGCGGGCCTACGCCTACCTCTTCCACCCCGCCGACAAGGTGCTCTCGGAGAAGGCCTACGAGCGCCTCCGCACGATTGGCGAACACACCGAGCTCGGCTCTGGGTTCAAGATTGCGATGCGTGACCTCGAAATTCGCGGGGCGGGCAACATCCTCGGCGAGCAGCAGTCCGGCGACGTCGCCGCCATTGGCTACGACCTCTACGTGCAACTCGTGGCCGAAGCGGTGGCGGCCGCCAAGGGTGAGCCCATCCCGGTCCCAAGCCACGTGAAGATCGACGTGCCCGATACCGCCAGCCTCCCTGAGGCCTACGTCCCAGCCGAAGATGACCGGCTCGAGGCCTACCGGCGTCTGGCAGCGACGACGACCCACGAGGAAGTCGACGACGTGGCTGCAGAGTGGGTCGACCGGTATGGACCGATTCCCGATGCTGCCACCGGACTCCTCGACGTAGCCCACCTCCGAGTTGAAGCGCTCCGCATTGGTATCGATGAGGTGCTCGTGAGCTCGCAACGCACCGCTCGCGGTCAGACCCGCTCGGCTCGCATTCAGCCCATTGCGCTGCGAGCATCGAGTCAGATGAAGCTCCGACGGGTCATGCCGGGATCAACGTATCGAGAGACCCAGCAGCAGCTCCTCGTGGACATTCCCCAGGGCGTTCTCGCAGCGCGATTCCTCGCCGATGCGCTCGCCGAACTCGTCCCCGTTGACTGATCGAGCGGTGCAGCCGGCGTTGGTTAGCATCTCCAGCGTGAAGAAACTCCTCTCTGTCGTCGTCGTCGCAGCGCTCGCCATTGGTGGCGTGACCCTCTGCTTCCCCGACTCTCCGTCGAATGCCGCCACGGTAGGGAGCGAACACGTCACCCGTGCCTCGCTCAATGCAGACCTCGCAGCGATAGCCGCCAGTCCGGGATTCACCTGCTACGTCAACGCTGCCCTCGTCGAATCGGGGAGTTCGAACACCCGAGGCATCGTCGGTCAGACTCCGGGGAGCTACAACCCCGTCTACGCCGCCTACTGGCTCACCCAGCGCATGACCGGGATCGCAGCGTGGCAGTACGTGGGTTCGCACCACCTCGAGGTCACTCCGAAGGATCTCATTGCAGCGAAGACGTCGTTCGAGACGTCGATTTCCCAAGTGCTCGCCCAGGCGGCCTCAAGCGGCGGCGGGTGTAGCCAGTCAACGCAGCAGATCGTCGCCTCCATGCCGGCGTCCTTCATCGCTCGCCAAGTTGGGATCCAGGCTGCCTTCGAGGCGGTCTTGCGCTCGCAAGGCGCCCCGACATCGCCCGCAGCAATCCGCTCCTACTTCGACGCCAACCCAGCGCGCTTTGACACCATCTGTCTCTCGGCGATCGTTGCCTCTGCGAGCAGCATCAACCAAGCCGTCTCCGCACTCCGTCAAGGGATGCCCTTTGCCCAAGCGGTGAAGCTGTTCTCTCAATCTGGATCCAACAGCAACGGTTCGATTGGCTGCTTCGCCCCGAGCGGTGCGAACTACGCCCAAGTGTCCTCCATTGTCGGGAGCGCCGGCGTCGGCCAGCTCGTGCCCCCGTTCGCAGCCTCGAGCACGCTCTTCGCGTTGCTGCGGGTGGACGCCAGGATTCCGAACGCGTTTGCGTCGGTGAAGAACCTCGTGGCCACGGTCGCGCGGGCGAGTAGCCAAGCCGCTGCCACCGCCAGTATTCGCAACCAGCTCTCAAGCGACACGGTCATCGTTAACTCGAGCTACGGAACCTGGACGAACACCCAGTCCCAGCTCAAGGTCACCCCGCCGACCGTCCCCGCGTGAGCCACGTCGGCACCGTCACCGTCGTCGGTCTCGGACCGGCAGGACCTGAGTACCTCTCGGCCAAGACCGTCGATCTGCTCGAGTCGGGCTCGGCCATCTTGCGGACCCACGTCCACCCCGCTGCAGCGCCGTTCTCTGATCTGCCGTCCTACGACGCGTTCTACGAGGACGCCGACGACTTCGAATCGCTCTACCGAGCAATCGTCGAAGATGTGGTCGCTCGGGCAGGTGCAGGCCCCGTGGTCTACGCCGTTCCTGGTTCCCCCATGATCGCCGAGCACACGGTCGAACTCCTCCTCGCTGATCCTCGGGTGGAGGTGCGCGTCGAGCCAGCGCTCAGCTTCTGCGATCTCGCCTGGGCGGCCCTCGGGATCGACCCCGTCGCCAAGGCGGTGACGGTGTGTGACCTCGTGGATCTCCTCGAACGGCGAGACCTCTCTGGTCCGCTCCTCATCGCCCAGGCCTGGTCGGATCACCTGATCGCTGAACTCATGGTGCAACGCGAGTGGTTGTCGCGCTCTGGTCCAGCAACCGTGACCGTGCTCCACCACCTCGGCCTCGACGACGAACTCGTTGCGACGGTGCCCTTCGCCGATCTGTCGACCGTGGTCGAGGTCGACCACCTCACCAGCCTCTACGTGGAGTCCTGGAACACCCCTGGTTCCGCCTTCGGCGAACTCATGGTGCTCGCCGAACGCCTTCGAGCAGAGTGCCCGTGGGACCAGGAGCAGACGCACGCGTCCTTGGCCCGTCATCTCTTAGAAGAGGCCTACGAAGCCCTCGATGCCCTCGATGCCCTCGCAACGGCGGAGGATCCCATCGCCGCAGCGTCGCACCTCGAAGAGGAGTTGGGTGACGTGCTGTTCCAGGTGTGTTTCCACGCGGTGCTCGGAGCAGAAGACGGCGACTTCTCGGCCGCCGATATCGCCGATTCAGTGCGGACCAAGTTGATCTCTCGTCACCCCCACGTCTTTGGTGACGTGGTGGCGACGACGCCCGATGCTGTGGCGGCGAACTGGGAGACGATCAAGAAGGCCGAGAAGGGTCGGGAGAGCATCACCGAGGGAATTCCGCAGTCCCTTCCGGCGCTCGCCCTCATGACCAAGTTGCAGCGCAAGGCACGTGCGCTGGGCATGGCCCAGATGAGCATCGACGACGCCGTGGAGTACCTCGCGATCACACTCCGAGTCATCGCCGCTGCAGATCTCCCCGCGGCACGGACCGAGGACAACGAGGAACTCCTCGGGACCATGCTCGCCGCGATCTGTCAGATTGCGGTGTCCTGCGGTGCAGACCTCGAAGCAGCGCTCCGGTTGGCGGCTGGACAACAGCGTGCCGCCATCATCGCCTTCGAGCAACGCGCTTGAGCGTTCCCCCGGCGAGCAGCGCCGAGGGGTAGCCTTGGAGCCATCAACTGCTGAGGGAGTGTCGTGAGCGCGATTGAGTACGTCATTGGCCGTGAGGTCCTCGACAGCCGAGGAAATCCGACCGTTGAAGCCGAGGTCATCTTGGACTCTGGTGCCCGTGGGCGTGCCATCGCACCCTCTGGGGCATCGACTGGAGTGCACGAGGCCGTGGAGCTCCGCGATGGCGGGAGCCGCTACCTCGGCAAGGGCGTCCTCACCGCAGTTGGTCACGTGAACGAGGCCTTGGCGCTCGCCGTTGAAGGACTCGACGCCTACGACCAACGCTCCGTCGACCAAGCGCTCATCGACGCCGATGGAACGGCCGACAAGGGCCGCCTCGGTGCCAACGCCATCTTGGCGGTGTCGCTGGCCTCGGCCAAGGCCGCATCGGTAGAGCTCGATTTGCCGTTGTACCGCTCCATTGGTGGAGCGAACGCCCACGTGCTGCCGGTGCCGATGCTCAATGTCATCAACGGTGGCGCCCACGCCCGCAACTCCATTGACTTCCAAGAGTTCATGCTCATGCCGGTCGGCGCGTCCTCGTTCTCCGAGGCCCTGCGGTGGGGTGTGGAGACGTATCACGCCTTGAAGGATCTCCTCTCCAAGCGCGGCTTGGCCACGGCCGTTGGCGATGAAGGCGGCTTCGCTCCGGATCTGCCGAACAACGAAGAAGCGTGCAAGCTCCTCCTCGACGCCATCGAAGCTGCTGGACGGACCCCGGGCACCGAGATTGCCTTGGCGCTCGATCCAGCAACCTCGGAGATCTACCGAGACGGCCAGTACGTCTTGGCCGGCGAAGGCCGGAGCCTCAGCCCTGCGGGGATGGTCGAGTACTGGGCCGAGCTGTGCGACCGCTACCCAATCGTGTCGATTGAAGACGGAATGGCTGAAGAGGACTGGGACGGGTGGAAGATGCTGACCGACCAGATTGGCGCAACCGTGCAGCTCGTCGGCGATGACCTCTTCGTGACCAACGTGGACCTGTTGGAGCGTGGCATCGTGACCAACACCGCCAACGCCATCTTGATCAAGCTCAACCAGATCGGCACCTTGACCGAGACCCTCGACGCCGTCGCCATGGCGAATAGCCACGGCTACAAGGCAGTCATCTCCCACCGATCAGGTGAGACCGAAGACGTCACCATTGCCGACTTGGCAGTTGCGACCAATGCTGGGCAAATCAAGACCGGAGCGCCAGCGCGCTCGGATCGCGTTGCGAAGTACAACCAGTTGCTCCGGATTGAGCACGAGCTCGGTGACAGCGCTCGCTTCCTCGGACGTGCCGCACTTCGAGGCGTTCGTGGCTAAGTCGGCGGCTTCTCGCAGCGGCGCCCCGGAGAAGCAGGAGATCTCCAGGAAGACCCAGTGGGCAATCACGGTGCTCGTGGTTGCAACCTGCGCGCTCGCCCTCGTCGAGTGGTTTCCCCTGAAGGCCATGGCGAGTCAGGGCCGTGCGTTGTCGGCAGCCTCGAGTCAACTGCGAACGCTCAACCAGGAGAACGCGGTGCTGGCCAAGCAGAACGCCAGCTTGCAGTCCTCTGCCGTCATCGCTCAGGTCGCCCGTAAGGCCTACGGGCTGGTCCAACCCGGTCAGTCGCTCACCATGATCCTTCCCCCAGCAGCACCGATCGCGCCCAATGGTGGCTCTGCACCGTTCGCCGGCGATCCTGGCCTGCAACCACTCGTGCCCCCGAACGCTGCTGGACTGGTTGAAGGTGGAGCGCCATCGATTCCATCCTCGACCACGGTGCAGCGGCGCACTGGTGCACCGAGCCTGCTTGCTCGCGTGCTGCACAGCCTCCAGTTCTGGAAGTGAACCCTCCAACCCCAGAGGAGGTCGCGCAGGTCACCGAGTTCCTCGGCCGCGCTCCAGAAGGTGACTTCACCATCGTCGTGCGCCGACCGAATGGTGATCCGGTGGTCGTGGAGAACGCTCCGTACCTTCGAGACGGACGTCCCATGCCCACTCGCCACTGGCTGGTTGACCCAGAGCTCCGCGCTGCAGTGGCGCGCCTCGAATCCGCAGGTGGCGTCAACCGCGCCGAAGCCGAGGTTGATCCCGACGAACTGGCCCGTGCCCATGCGGCAATGGAAACCTCACGGGCCGCGCTCCTCGGGCCCGATGACGGACGTCCGCGCCCGAGTGGGGGAGTGGCTGGAACCCGCGTGGGCGTCAAGTGCCTCCACGCGCACTTGGCCCAGTACCTCGTCGACGACGTTGACCCGGTGGGGCGGTGGACTGATGCGGCGCTCGCTGAGCATGGTTGCAACCTGAGCAGCCTCGGTCTCCGTCGTGGCTAGTGCTGCGCCCGTCGTCGCGGCCCTTGACTGCGGGTCGAACTCCACCCGTCTCCTGATCGTCGACGGCGACGGCAACCACGTGGCGCGCGAGATGCAGATCACCCGACTCGGTCAAGGCGTTGACGCCACCGGCGCCCTCGACCGTGCGGCGATCGACCGAGTACTCGCCACGGTGTCGACCTACGCCGAGCTCCTCACCCTCCACGGCGCCGAGCGAGCGGTGATGACCGCGACCTCGGCGGTGCGAGATGCGAGCAACGGGGCATCGTTCTTGGCCGAGGCCAGCGCAGTGCTCGGGGCGCCGTGCGTCGTGCTGTCCGGCGAGGATGAGGCCCAGTTCTCCTACCTCGGCGCAACCGCAGATCTCGACCTCGACGGACGACACCCCGTCGTGCTCGACATCGGTGGAGGTTCAACCGAGATCATCACCGAAGGTGTGGGGGGTCTCGAAGCCATCTCCCTCCAGCTCGGCTGCGTCCGAAACACCGAACGGTTCCTCAAGACCATGCCGCCGACGAGTGGCGAACTCGAGCGACTCCTTGCGGCGGTCGACCTGCAGCTCGATCGAGCGATGGCGGCGCTCCCGTCGCTGTCGGCGGGTGCACCCCGTGAACTCGTCGGTCTCGCCGGAACCGTCGCCGCCCTCGTCATGGTGGACCAAGGGTTGACCCACTACGACCGAGCGCTCGTCCACCACGCCCGCCTCTCGGTGCGAGACGTCGCCGCCTGGACTGCGCAGTTGAGTCGGGAGACCACGGCAGAACGACTGGCCCACCCCGGCATGGAGCCCGGGAGAGCCGATGTGCTCGTCGGTGGCCTCGTGGTGCTCCTCGCCGTGATGGAACGCATTGGCGCGACCTCAGTGCTCCACTCTGAAGCCGACATCTTGGACGGCGTCGCCAGTGCCCTCCAACGAAGCAACGATGTTGCGGGCGTGGAGACGACCATCGCAGGAGGGCGTCACCAATGACGGCATCGAATACCCCGAAGCGTCGGTGGTCGCTCCTGCACGGAACCCGCCCCGAGACGTCGTTCACCGTTGGGGGTCCATCGCTTCGCGGGGCACGCGTCCTGTTGCGACCACTCGTGGCCGACGACTACGACGCCTGGCTCGCCGTGCGGTCGTCGTGTCGACGGTGGCTCCAGGTTTGGGAGCCTCGACCTGCTGGCGGGAAGCACTTGGCAGAGGATCGGTCGAGCTTCGTGAGCCGCTGCCTCGGCCGTGAGCGGGAGCGACAACTCGGCTACGGCTTCGGGTTTGGCATCTTCGCCGACGAGGTGTTCTGCGGCGAGATCACGCTGTCGAGTATCCAGCGTGGTCCCTTCCAAAGTGGGGTGATTGGCTACTGGATCGACGAAGCCAAGGCTGGACGAGGACTCATGCCCGAGTCCGTCGTGGTGGTGCTGGCGTTCGCCTTCGACTCGCTGGCGCTCCACCGAGTGGAGATCAATATCGTGCCGAGAAATGCAGCGAGTCGCCGGGTGGTCGAGAAGCTCGACCTGCGCAGTGAAGGCGTGTCGCTGCGCATGCTGGAGATCGACGGTGTGTGGGAAGACCACATGCGCTTCGCGATCACGGCCGAAGAGTGGAGCGAGCGGGGCGCAGTGCTGAAGGCCGAGTGGTGCTGAACCTCAGCGAACGAGGGTAATCGGCGCCCATCGAGCGAGGTCGGCCATGGTCACGTTGACCGTCGAGGGCTGGAGAGGTGCGAGCACCCTGGTCACTGTTACGTGGGCGTCGGCGAGCGCAGCACCGTGGGCGAAGGGGAAGAGGACGAGGCACTGCGCGCCACGGTCGACCACGGTTGCGCCGAGGAGCGCTGCGTGCTCGCGAAGGGAATCCCAGAGCGCGTCGGCGCTCGTACCGGTGACGCTCAATCCCTCGAACGTGGTGTCGTGTCGACGCCATCGACTCCGGGCCAGGTCGACCACCATGGACATGGGATCGGCCAGAGGGCGGATTGACGAACCGGCGATCTCGGTCCAGTGGACCGGCACCTCAGTGATCTCGAGGCCGAGCCGACGTGCCGTAGCCAGCAGCTCCACGTCGAAGGCGAACCCGTCGATGGAGGTGGCGGCGAAGAGGAGCCGAGCGACGGGCAGGGAGAATCCCTTGAGGCCGCACTGGGTGTCGCCGAGGTTGAGGCCAGTGAGGGAGTTCACGAGTCGGTTGAAGGCTCGTCCGCCGAGTGTGCGGAGCCGACTGCCGTAGTTGATGGTGCCCCCGAGCGCCGTGCGTGAGCCGATCGCAATGGGGGCGTCTGTCAGCGCGAGGACGAGGTCGGCGAGGTGGTGGGGGTCGATACTGCAGTCCGCATCGATGAAGGCAACGGCTTGCCCGCGCGCGGCGGCGACCCCAGCTCGGACCGCTCCCCCCTTGCCTCGATTGTGCTCGAGCCGGAGCACGGAGGCGTGCGGAAACGTCGCCGCCACCGATGCTGCGACCTCGGCAGTGGCATCGGTCGATCCATCGTCAACCCACAGCAGTTCGGTGGTCAAGAGGTCAATCGCTCCATCATCGGCGGCGCGCCGCAGGCGATCGGCACCGTGGGTGATGCGATCGGCTTCGTTGTAGGCGGGGATGATGATCGTGAGCAGCGGGTGCTCAAGGGGAGTGGTCACGAGAGCGTTAGGGGCGAGCGGCGCCGATGAGGCCGAAGAACCACACCGGCGAGTAGGACACCGTCGCTCCGGTATGGGGTGCCTGAATGACCGTCGGCACACCGTTGATCGTCCCGGCGTACATCACGACGTGGTCGACTTGGAAGTCGCCGTCGAGGTTGAAGTAGAAGAGCAGATCTCCTGGCTCGAGTTTCTGCACCGAGACGTGGGGGAGTGCTTGCCACTGTGCGGCAGCGACCCGAGGGATCGAAATCCCTGCTTGGCCCCACGCCCATTGGGTGAGCCCCGAGCAGTCGAACCCCTGGCCAGGGGTCTCGCCCCCCCAGACGTAGGGGACACCGAGTTGACTCTGTGCTGCGTGGAGGGCAGTGCCACCTTGACCACTCGGCGAGGAGGAGCCACCAACTGAGGTGTAGGAGCCTGAACCGCCGCCTCCACCGGTGGGTGTGGATCCTCCAGCCGCAGCCTTGGCAGCAGCTGCTGCGCGTGCTTGGGCAATCTGCTCGGCCTGCACGGCGAGCGCCGTTCGCAGCCGAGTGCTCACCGTGGCGTAGATGGCGTTTGCTGCGGCCTCAGCTTGGGCGTTTTGGACGGCGAGGTCTTTGATCGCTGCCGCGTTGGCCAGCGCTGCGGTCCGTTCGGTCGTCAAAGCGGCGAGGTTTGCCGTGAGCTGATCCTTACTCGCGCTGTAGGCAGCGGACTCGGCGGCGAGATCGCCAGCTGCGGTGATCTCGTAGGTGCGTCGTACCTCTGTTGCGAGGGAATTTCCCGAGAACGCCGCGGTCGGTCCGTTGTCACCTTGACCGAGGACGTAGGCGTTGACGGCATCGGTGACGAGTTTGGCCTTGTCGGCTGCCACTTCGAGCGTCAACACGTTGACTTTGGCCGTGGTCGCTTTGATGCTCTTCTTCAGCTCCTGGGCTGCACCGATGGCGGTGTCGTACCGATTCGACAGTCGTTCGGATCGTTGCAGCAAGGCGGCGAGCTGCTCTGCGGCGACTCGTCGTTCGTGCTGGAGGTTGGCAATTTGGCCAGGGGTGACCTTGGGTGCTGCCCCCGCTACCTGCCCTGCTCCCGCGAGCAGTGCGCACGCAATCACCACCGAGAGTGCTCGCCGGGAATGGCCGAACCACGCAGTGCGAGACGAGGTGATCACTCCTTCAGCGTAGTGGTGGGCCCATGGACATTGTGGGCATGGAGGGTGCTGCTCGTGTCACCATGGAGGGTGGGGGACGTAGCCCAACGGCAGAGGCAGGGCGCTTAAACCGCCTTCAGTGAGGGTTCGAATCCCTCCGTCCCCACCACGTGGTCCCTTGATGGCTCGCCGTCATCGCCACTGCATCGCAACGTCGACCATCGGCGAGACAAAGCGGCGCTCGTGCTGCCCGGCGTCGACGAGCCACACGGTCGAACGAGGCCGCAGCTCATCGACTGGGGCGTTTCGTCGCCGATGGTTACCGAGCCCCGATCGGCCGACCGTTGTGTGCATGACTCCTGCACCCGAGATACCTGAAGCTCCCCGCCACACTGGCGCCGTCACCGTGTCCGTCTTCGGACCGGTCACCGTCGACGGTGCCGCTCGACCGTTCACGCGGGCGTTCGCGCTCGACCTCGTGACCTACCTCGTGCTCCACCCGCACGGAGCGGGGACGGATCAGTGGGTCACTGCGCTGTGGCCCGATCGGGTGATGGCACCCGCCACCATCCACTCCACCTCGTCGGCTGCCCGACGAGCCCTTGGAACGAGCACCGATGGACGCGACCTCCTCCCGCATGGACACGCTCGCCTGCGCATGAGTGATGCGGTGCGGTGTGATGTGGATCTCGTGACCGAACTCCTCAACGCGGATCGGTTGGCCCGCCGGGCGGCAATGGCCGTGCTCCGCGGGAGGCCGTTCGACGGGCTCCGTCGCTACGAGTGGGTGATCAGTGAGGGCCACCTCGCCCGTGCTGAATCGGTGGCATCGAGGCTCACGGCCTCGGTGGCCAGCGATTTCTTGAGCGACGGCGATGCCGTCGGCGCCCAAACTGCGCTTCGTCGAGGGCTCGCGGTCACACCCTACGACGAAGGACTCTGGAGACTGCTCCTCGACGCCACCTACGCCACCGGCTCTGCGTCTGGTCTCGACCAGGTCATCGCCGAACTCGCAGTCGTGCTCGGCGCCTCCCCAGTCCTCCAGCGACTCTCGCCGGCGCTCGACCTCGCCGACCTCGTCCACCCAGCAACCTGGGACCACTACGTCGATCTCCGAAAGCGCGGTCGTTCGTAACCTCAAGGCCGTCTCCTTGGGTAAGGTATCGAATCGTGGCAAAGACCAAGACCGGATCAGTCGTTTCTCGTGCAGCAGCTACCGGCGGATCGCGCCGTCGAGCCTCGAGTGGGCAAGGGCCCTCTCGGTTCACGCTGGCCATCGTGGCCATCGTGGTGATTGGCACGCTGTCCATCGTGCTCGCTCGGCTCAACTACACGTCGTCGAGTTCGGCATCGAGTGTCCCGCCGACGATTGGGACCACCTGGTACGCCGGGTACACGATTTCGGTGTGCGGCACCGATAAGGGCTCACTCACGCCATCGACGTCGTTGCAGCGTGGTGGCCTCCTCTCACTCGGCAGTGGTGTCGTCAAGGTCGCCCCGACGAGTGCGTCGGATTCGGGGAACAACGCGAACTTCGACACCTTCCAGAATGAGTTCGGCTCCAACCCTGGTGTTGGGAACTTCCTCGTCACCTCGTCGAGTATCAGCCTGGGTCTGAAGACCTACTCAAACGGGGAGGCATGCCCCAAGGGCACCCCAGATGCCGGCCAGAAGGGCGACGAGAAGATTGCGGTCTGGCCGAGCTACGCGGCGTTCTCCACGGGCAAGGCACCGATCATCGTGACGGATCCGAAGAAGGCGCGCTTCACGGCCAACTCTTTCATGTCCATCGTCTTCCAACCATCTGGTGCGGCAATTCCGAAGCCGAGCGCAGCAACGGTCAAGGCAGTGCTGTCTGGTGGTGCAGGTCTCTCAACGGTGCAGGCGAAAGGCTAGCGATGCAAGCGATCATCTTGGTGGGAGGCGAAGGGACGCGACTTCGGCCGCTGACCTACACCGCACCAAAGCAGATGGTTCCGATTCTCGGACGACCCATGCTCGAGTGGGTCATCGCCAACCTCAAGATGCACGGTATTGATGACGTCACGCTGTCGCTCGGCTACCTGCCTGATGCGTTCATGGACGCCTATCCAGCGGGAGAGGTCCTCGGCGTTCGCCTCCACTACGCGGTCGAACCGGAGCGTCTCGACACCGCTGGCGCGATTCGATTCGCCGCAGAAGCCGCCAACGTGACGGACACCTTCATCGTGCTGAACGGCGACGTCATGACTGATCTCAACGTGACCGCCCTGATTGACTTCCACCGAGCTCGCGGCGCAGAGGCGACGATTGCGCTCCACCGAGTTGAGGATCCGTCGGCGTTTGGCGTCGTGCCGACCGAACTCGATGGTCGGGTCATCGCCTTCGTTGAGAAGCCGCCACGCGACGAGGCGCCGACCAATTTGATCAACGCCGGAACCTACGTCTTTGAACCCTCGGTCCTCGACCTCATTCCGAGTGGGCGAAAGGTGTCGGTCGAGCGAGAGACCTTCCCTGTCCTCGTTGAGCGCGGCGCCCTCTACGCAATGCCTGGAGAGTGCTACTGGATTGATGCGGGAACGCCTCCGGCGTTGTTGAAGGCGCACTTCGACTTGATGGATGGGGCTCGCGAGATCTCGCTCGAGGGTGTGGTGAACCACGGCGACTACTACCAAGAGTCTGACGTGGTGCTCCACGGCGCAGCCTCTGAACAAGCGTTCCTCGGAGCCGGTTCGATCATTGAAGCCGGCGCGCACGTCCGGCACTCCATGATTGGGGCTGGCGCCTGTATCGGCGCCGGCGCAGTGATCGCCGACTCGATCGTGCTCCCCGGGGCCACCGTTGAGGCCAACGCCATGGTTGAACGCTCCATCGTTGGTCCGGGCGGCCGAATTGGTGAGGGCGCTCGCTTGTCGGAGTACTCGGTGACCGGTGCTGGTGTTGAAGTCGCACCTGCGAGTTCACTCGTGGGCGAACGACTACCGGTCTAGGGCAAATGCACATCCTCGTCACCGGCGGTGCTGGATTCATTGGGGGCGTGACGACAGAGATGCTCTGCTCGGCTGGGCACTCGGTAACGGTCCTCGACGACCTGTCGACCGGCGATCGAGCCAACCTCGATGCGAGAGCGCTCTTCCTTGAAGGAGACGTCGGCGACGCAGCTTTCCTCGACGTGCTCTTCGCCGAGCACTCGATCGACGCTGTGGTGCACTTCGCAGGGTTCATTGCTGCCGGCGAGTCGATGCGTGTGCCATCGCACTACCTCGAGGTCAATACCGGACGGTCGCTCACGCTGTTCGCAGCGATGGCGCGTCACGGTGTACGAAAGGTCGTCTTCTCCTCATCGGCTGGCGTCTATGGCGAGCCACACTTCACACCGATGACCGAAACCCACCCCACGGTTCCGACCAGCGTCTACGGACTCTCAAAGCTTCTGGTCGAGCAAGCGCTCGTTGCCATTGCCGCCCAGGGGCAACTCGATTTCGTGGCCTTGCGGTACTTCAACGCTGCTGGGGGAACCCAAGGTCACGTCGAGTGCCATCAACCCGAGAGCCACCTGATTCCCCTGGCACTCGCTGCTGCTGCCGGGCACGGCCCAGCGCTGTTGATCTTCGGGACGGACTACCCAACCCCCGATGGCACCTGCATTCGCGACTACGTCCACGTCGAGGATCTCGCTCGAGCACACTTGTTGGCCCTCAGCGCGCTCGATCAGGGAACGACGGCGCTCGTCTGCAACCTCGGGACCGGGCAGGGGTACTCCGTGACTGAGGTCATCTCAACGATTGAACGGGTGACGGGTCGCACCGTCCCGGCCGGAGTTGCCCCTCGGCGCCCCGGAGACCCTGCGGAACTCGTTGCGGCGTCGGATCTGGCGCGTGAGGTCCTCGGATGGGTTCCCGAGCGCTCCTCGCTCGAGCAGCTCGTTACCGATGCCTGGGATGGGTACCAAACGCTGCACGGTTGAGCGCTGGCGGCGCGACGCGGCTAGCGGAAGAGATCCTCGGCGACTGCTCGGACCACCTCGTCCTTGACGCTGCCATCACGGAACCACGCAGCGGGAACGCCCCGCACGATGGCTACCGGAACTCCTCGGTCCTTGCCCATCACGAGTTCCGCGGCTGCGCAGAGTTCGTCGACGATGCACACCTCGGTGGCGGCCAGGATTCGCCCCGTCGCATCGGGCGTCCCGCGGAGGTCGATCACGGCGGCAATTCCTGCGCATCCAAGGGCGATATCGGTGACGCCTCGGCGCCAGGGGCGCCCGAAGGTATCGGAGATGATGACGGCCACGTCGACGCCGAGCAGTCGCCGAAGGTCGGCTCGGATGCGACGGGCTGAGCGATCCGGGTCAACGGGGAGGAGTGCGGCGGTCCCAGCCTCGACGTTGGAGAGATCGACCCCACTGTTGGCACAGATGAAGCCATGCGTCGTCTCGGTGATTCTCAGGTCACCTCGGCGACGGAGCACGCGCACGGCCTCAGATTCAACGAGCGCCACTTTGGCCTGGGGGTCGTCGACGTCGATGGCGACCATCCGTCCCTCAGCCTTGGACACCACCTTCTGTGTCACGACGACGACGTCGCCATCGTGGAGATGCACGGCAGCAGACGGGCCAGTCGCTTCGGCAATGACTGCAGCCAGATTGGTGCCGTTGGTGATCTCGCCGATGCCGACAATGGGGTGGAGTTCCATGGCGCTCATGGCAAGACGGCGAGGACAGCGCGGGCGAGGTCGGCGGCTGCAGCAGGGGTCTCCATGATGGTGTTCGTGACGACGGGCACCATGCCTGCTTCACCGACTGCGCCGGCGAGGTGTGCGTCAGCGGTGTCGATGACCAACGTCGACGCCAGCGTTCGATACCGCTCGGCGATGGTCACGACCGACGAGCTTCCATCGAGGGCCTGCAGCATGTCAGCTGCTGGACCTTTGATGGCCGCGCCGCCCACGATGGGCGAGATGGCAACGGTGTGGTCTCGCCGGGCGATGACGGCTTCGGTCACCCCGGCGACGCCGAGGAGCGGTCCGAGCGAGACGACGGGGTTCGACGGAGCGATGATGATGCCACGTGCTTCGCCGAGCACCTTGAGCACCTGTGGTCCCGGGTGCGCAACGTCGAGCCCTTCGACGTGCACCGCGGTGACGGGCAGTGCGTGTCGGTGCTTGACGAAGTACTCCTGGAAGTCGAGCACCCGGCCGTCGGCGACGGTCACCTTGGTGGCGATGGGATCATCGGTGACGGGGAGAAGTCGAACGGGGACGTCGAGCGCTGCGGTGAGCGCTGCGGTTGCCGCGGTCAAGGTGGCACCTCCTCGGCGAAGTTCGGTCCGGAAGAGGTGCGTGGCGAGGTCGAGGTCTCCAAGGGAGAACCACGATGCACCGCCGAGTTGTCCGAGGCGCTCCATCGTCCGCCAGGTCTCTCCAACGATGCCCCAGCCCGTCTCGGTGTTGTTGATGCCAGCCAAGGTGTAGGTCACCGTGTCGAGATCAGGGGAGATCATGAGCCCATGGAGGACCAGGTCATCACCGGTGTTGACGATGGCGGTCACAGATGGTGGATCGACGACAGCGACGAGTCCCTGGAGGAACTTCGCAGCGCCGACGCCGCCACAGAGGGTCACGAGCACGCAGGGATCCTACCGGTGCACCAGCCTGAACCGCCGAAGCGTCGCTGCTAGGTTCGCCATCTGTGACGCCACCGGTCAGAACACTCCCCGAACTCGTCGCCTTCGCAGCCGAAACCTTCGGCGAGCGCGAGGCCTACGTCCAACCTGCAACGGCGGAACGCCCTCGGCAGATCGTGACCTTCGCTGCCCTCGCTGACCAGATCCACGATCGAGCGACCGCGTTGGCTGAACTCGGTGTCGAGCGCGGTGACGTCGTGGCGCTGGTGATGGCGTCGTCGATCGAGTACGCAACGACCTACCTCGCTGCTGCGCACCTCGGTGCAGTCACGAGCGGCATCAACCCACGCCTCGGTGCGCTGCAGCAGCGTGAGCTCGTCGAACGGGTTGCTCCGGCCATCGTCGTCGTCGATTCGGGAATGACCGTGGAGGCATCGTGCCCTGTTCGTGTGCCTGAAGCGCTCCAGCCCACCTCGAGCCACCGGGTCGATGCGGTACACGTCCACGACGACGAACCAGTGGCCATCGTCTGGACGAGCGGGACGACTGCTCGCCCCAAGGGTGCGCTGTTCACGACGGCGTGCCTCGATGCCGTTTCCCGTGGGGTCGACGTGCTCGGGGTAACTGGTGATCGCCGACTCTCCCCGCTCCCGTTCGCACACGTTGGCTACATGACCCGGGTGGCGAGTGAACTGCAGCTCGGCATCACGACGGTCATCACCCCGACACCGTGGTCAGCTGCTGAGGCCGTGGCAATCATGAGCACCGAGCGGATCACCGTTGCCCAAGGCGTCCCAACGCAGTGGGCGCTCGTCCTCGCTCAGCCGGCGTTGGTCACCGCTGATCTGACGTCGTTGCGTATTGCTGGGACCGGGGCTGCCAAGATGCCCGCCACTCGGGTCGCGGCGCTACGCGCTGCGCTCGGCGTGCCAGTCGTCGTTCGCTACACCTCGACCGAGTCGAGCCTCGGCTGCGGGACCACGCCTGGTGATCCCGATGCCGTCGTCGCTCGGACCGTCGGAAGGCCGGTCGCTGGCGTTGAGCGAGTGGTGGTGAACGACGATGGGGTTCCGTGCCCTCCAGGCGTCGTCGGCCAGGTATGGCTCCGCTCTTCGGCATCGATGGTTGGCTACATCGACGTCGTCGAGCGTGTGAACGGCCGGACGGTCATCCACATCGATCACGAGTTGACCGCCACCACCAAGGACGCCGAGGGGTGGATCCACACGAGCGACCTCGGACGTGTGGACGAGGAGGGCAATCTCGAACTCGTCGGACGCCTCCAAGAGCTGTACCAACGCGGTGGCTACAACGTGTACCCCGCTGAAGTTGAAGAGGCGCTCCGAACCATGGAGATCGTGGCAGACGCCTGCGTGCTCGGCGTCGATGACGACGTGCTCGGTGAAGTTGGGGTGGCCTGTGTCGTTCTCACCTCAGGAGCGGTGGCACCGACGCTCGCCGAGATTCGCGAGGCGCTCTCGCCGCTCGTCGCTGACTACAAGCGACCTGATGCCGTCGTCGTGGTCGACGCCCTGCCCCTCACGGCGATGTCGAAGGTCGATCGAGCCGCGCTTCGCCCACTCGCGCAAACAGCGGCGGATCGTCGTCGGAGGTGAATCGCAGGGGTCGGCCGGAACGGACTAGAACAGGGGCCGAGATCGCGATCGCTTCGGCGAGGAGGAACCATGACGCCCATCGACAACCTCGGTGCACCAGACCCTGAGCGCGGGACCGACGCAGCATTCTGCTTCCCGGGTCGATTCGCTGGAAAGGTAGCGATCGTCACTGGTGCAGGGTCAGGTATCGGCCGGGCAACTGCTCGGCGCCTCGGGAGCGAAGGTGCCGCCGTCGCCTGCCTCGACATCCAAGCCGATCAGGTTCAAGTAACCGCAGCGGAGATCACTGAAGCCGGGGGAACCGCCCTCGCGCTCACCTGCGACATCACGAGTGAGCAGTCCGTCATTGATGCGGTGAAGTCCGCTGCAGACACGCTCGGTCGCCTCACCGTGGTGTGCAACGTGGCGGGCATCGGGGGTTTCTCTCACGCTGCCGAGCAGTCGCTCGACGGGTGGAACAGAATCATCGCCGTCAACCTGACCGGCACGTTCCTCGTCTGCCGAGAGGCGCTGCCCTACCTGCTGAACGGGGGTGGGGTCATCATCAACACCATCTCCACTGCAGGCCTCATGGGACAGGCCTACTCGGCCGCCTACTGCGCCTCGAAGGGCGGGGTCACCCAACTCACGCGTGCGCTAGCCGTCGAGTACATCGACAAGGGCGTCCGGGTGAACGGCGTCGCTCCCGGTGGCGTCGACACACCACTCGTGTGGAACTTCGGTCTCCCCGACGGAGCGAACCCCAAGCAACTCGATCGTCTGATGACCCCCATGGGCTTCTGCACACCTGCAGAGATCGCTGGAGCGATTTGCTACATGGCATCAGATGAAGCCGCGTATGCCAGCGGTGCGATTCTGTCGGTCGACGGAGGTCTGACCGCGTAGCCTCGGAGTGTGGCTGGACCTGAGGCAGAACCGCAGCACCGGCGGATCCGCATCGCCGTGGATGCCTCCACGCTGATCGGTCCGCTCGCCGGTCCCGGGGTGGCGACGACGCACCTCCTCGATGGCTTATCCGCGATCGAGGCACTCGAGGTATCGGTCTTCGCCAAGGGTCTCGCAGCGCACGATCTCGATGCTCGCCTCCCAAAGGGCGTGGCCCACCGTCAACATCGCCTCCCTCCCCGACTCGTCGATCGCGCCTGGCGGTCGTTCGGGTGGCCTCCCATCGATCGAGCAATCGGGCGGCCAGATGTCGTCCACAGCCTCGGAGATCTCGTGCCCCCGGTGCGCCACGCGGCGCAGATCATCACGATTCACGACGCAGCACCCCTGGTCGCGCCATCCTTGGCTGATGCTTCAGCACTCCGTGGTTGGTCGAGCATCGTTCGAGCGATCCGTCGAGGGGCAACCGTGCACTGCACCACCGCTGCAGTAGCCGACGTTGTGGCAGAGGGGTTGCACGTCCCCCGAGCGCGCATTGCGGTCATTCCATGGGGCATTCCTCCACTGTTGACCCGCGAGCCGGTGGAGGTCGATGACCTCGTGCCCCGCAGCGTCGAGCGCTCCATCGTGGCCCTCGGGGTCGATGGGCCCCGGAAGGGAATCTCCGATCTCCTCGCCGCCTTCGACCAGCTCGCTGACGATGACCCGAACCTCGGGCTGGTGATCATCGGGCGGAACGGCGAAGGGGCTCCACGGACCGCCGTGCGCCACGCCGACCGGGTGGTCAGGACGGGACCTCTCTCCGCAGGAGCGACGCGGACGCTGCTCGCCAACGCCCACGTGCTCGCGGTTCCCTCGCTGCTCGAGGGCTTCGGGTTCCCTCCTCTGCAGGCCATGACCCTGCGGGTGCCGGTGGTCGCCAGCAATCTCGCTCCGCTGCGGGAAGTCCTCGGTGATGCTGCGCTCTACACCGAGGTGGCGAGCCCTTCCTCGCTGGCCCACGCGCTCGACGCCGTGCTCTCCAACGAAGCGCTCCGACGTGACCTGACCATCAGGGGTCGAGCACGAGCGCTGCAATTCTCCTGGACGACAACGGCCACTGCGATGGCCGAACTCTACGCACGGGTGGCAGCGTCCCCGGCGGGGTAGTGCGCTCACTACAGTGGCGATGTGCGAGCGCTGATCACTGGAGGCAATGGCTTCGTCGGGCGTCACCTCGCTGCACACCTCTCGGCCCATGGCGATGACGTCACTGTGACCGACACAGAGGTGGACGTGACTGACGTCACGAGTGTGGCAGCGGCGCTTGAGGCTGCACAGCCTGAGGTGATCTTCCACCTGGCTGCACTCAGCCATGTCGGCGAATCGTGGGGCGATCCGAGCACCGTCTTGACCGTCAACGTCGTCGGCACGGGCGTCGTGCTCGCTGCTGCCCGTGCCGTCGTTCCAACTGCACGCGTGCTCGTCATTTCCTCCGCTGAGGTCTACGGGGTGGTCCACGAAGACGATCTCCCCCTCACCGAATCTCGGACGGTCGCTCCAGCGTCGCCCTACGCAGCATCGAAGGCTGCTGCGGAGCAGATCGCCCTCCAAGGATTCAGGGGATTTGGCCAAGACGTCTTGGTCGTCCGACCCTTCAACCACATTGGGCCCGGCCAGAGTCCAGCGTTCGCCGTAGCGGCGTTCGCCAAGCGCATCGTCGATGCCGAACGCAGCGGTGCGACGAGGTTGACGGTTGGCAACCTGTCGACCCGACGGGACTTCACTGATGTGCGTGACGTGGTGGCCGCGTATCGGATGCTGGCCATCGACGGTCGCCCCGGTGAGATCTCCAACGTGTGCTCCGGCGTCGATGTCTCGATGCAGGCAGTGGTTGATGCGTTGTGCGACCTGAGCGGACGGTCCATCACGCTCGAGGTTGACCCTGCCCTCTTCCGACCCGTCGATGTTCCAGTGCTCCGGGGGAGCGCGGAGTTCCTCTACGCCACCACCGGTTGGGAGCCGACGATCACGCTCGCCACCACGCTGGCTGACGTGCTCTCGGACTGGCGGGAACGGGAGTCCTGACGCGAAACAGCCACCGCCTGAGCGGTGGCTGTGTGCAGCGTGAGCGTGGGTGCGCCTCAGGCGTTGGCGACCTTCTCCAGGACTGACGTCCGGAACTGCTGGCGGAGGCCCTTGGCCGTCGTGCGTGCCTTGGTGACCGCCGAGCGAAGCTCCTCGGGCAACTTGGCTTCAATCGGGGCAACGGCGTGCTCGACCGTCTCGGTGACCTTGGTCACCGCGGTGTCGATCTTGATGGCCTCACGAGCCGATGCCTTCACGATGGTGTGGAGCTGCGTCTTGGCGGCGGCGAGGTTCTCTTCAACCTTGAACTCGGCCGGTGCCGCTTCGATGATGGCCTTGCCCTGCGCCATCAACTTCTGGGCACCCATGAGGCCAAGGCCGAGTGCGGTGTAGGCAGCGGACTTCGCCTGCTCGCCCTGAGGGGTCTCGGCAGTTGCCTTGGCCGTCGCGGTGGCTTTAGCGGCAGTTGCCTTTGCCGTCTTTGCTGCAGTGCCCGCAGCCTTGGTGGCAGTGGCCTTGGCGGCGCCGGTGGCCTTCTTGGCGGTGGTGGTGGCCTTCGTGGTCTTCGACGTGGTCATGGTTGCTCCTCTGTTTGGAAGTCCTACGCTCACTAGTGTAGTCACTCTGCATAACAGTTGCAAGCAGGGGAGTGCACTGGGTCCCGAGTAGCCTCGGTGTTCTCATGACTGGATCCACCCCTCTGCCGCCATCAGTGGTCGCCGTTGTGGTGAGCCGCGAGGGTGGCAGTCACGCTCGAGCGGCCTTGGCGTCGTTGGCAGCCCAGGACTACGACGATCTCTCAGTGCTCTTCCTCACGGCCAACCCGGATCAGCGCGTTGCCGCCATGGTCGCCGAAGCGTGCCCGAGTGCGTACGTTCGCGTGGTCGGTGATCGAGTGGGGTACGGATCGATGACCAACCTCGCGCTCGAGATGGTGGACGGTGCCTCGTACTTCCTCTGCTGTCACGATGACGTCGAGCTCGCTCCGTCGGCGGTGCGACTGCTCGTTGAGACCGCACTTCGAGAGAACGCCGGCCTGGTGACGCCCAAGGTCGTCGACACCGAGAACCACCGCCTACTGCTCCACGTGGGCCAAAACGCTGACAAGACCGGAGCGATCAGCGAGCGCGTCACCCCCGGTGAACTCGATGCTGGCCAACACGATGCCGTACGCGAGGTCTTCGTGGCCCCGAGTGGGGTCACGCTCATCCGTGCCGACTTGTTCGCCACCCTCGAGGGATACGACCCCACTATTTCGGCCATGGGCGAAGACGTCGAGCTTTCCTGGCGGGCCCAGGTCGCTGGGTCACGGGTGGTGCTCGCGCCACTCGCCGTGGTGGCGCACCACCGAATCTGCGCCGGTGGTTTCGCCGACGCGACTACACCTGAAGAGCAGCAGCGCCTGCAGCGACGACATGAAGTGCGAGCCATGCTCGTCAATTCCAGCGGTTGGACCCTCGTGCTGTGGTTGCCGATCGCGCTCCTGCTCGCCGTCGTGGAGTGGGTCGTCGCCACCGCCGGTCGAGACAGCGCCCGTGCCGATGCGGTTCGTGGTGCGTGGGGGTGGAACCTGCGGCAACGCTCGACGCTGCGGACGCGGCGCGCCGTCGTGGCTGCGCAACGAACGATCGCTGATCGAGATCTCCACGATCGAATGGCGCCGGGGTCGACCAGAGCCAAAGTCTTCATGAGCCGCCTCTTCTACCAAGGCCTCACCGTGGCACGGGGCGGTGGCGTCGTGATCGAAGACGACAACTCGCTCACGGCCACCATCGGGGAGGCGTTCAGCGAGAATCAGGAGTTCGACGATCTCGACGACCTTGGGCACGGCAGTGATCGAGGCGGCGCTCGCCGCTTCCTCGGTACCCGGTCCGGTCGGGCCGTTGCCTACGGCCTCGCAATCGTTCTCTACTTCCTCACCGCACGCGGACTCCTCACCGCTGGACTCAGCTACCTCGGCCAGTTCGCGCCGTGGCCGAGTTGGACGGGGGCCATCCACGACGTCTTCACGGTGTGGCACCCCACCGGCATTGGATCGACGGTGGCTGCGCCGAGTGGCTTCGGGGCCATGGCGCTCGCCGGTGTGGTGACCTTCGGACACATGGGCCTCGCCGAACTCCTCGTCGTCGTGGCCGCGCTGCCCATTGGTGCCGTCGGCGTCGGTCGCCTCGTCACCCCCCTCGTCAGTCAGCGCGCTCGCCTCGTCGCAGTGCTGTCCTATGGCATTCTTCCGCTCTTCGCTTCTGCCGTTTCGCTCGGTCGTCTCGATGCCGTGGTCGCCGTTGCTGCCATGCCGTGGTTGATGGTCGGCCTTGGGCGGCTCGGGGGTGTCGCGCACCTCGAGCGTCCCTCGACGACCGCCACACTCGGGTCTGCAGGCTGGATTTCGACGTCGAGCGGGCGATTCGTCGCACTGAGCGTCTTGCTCGCGATCACGGCGTCCATTGCTCCAGCACTCACGGTCGATGTGGTGGTGGTCGCCATCGCGTTCGTCGTTGGCGACCTGATCTTCGCTCGCTCGACCTCGTTCGCGATGCTGCGAATCGCGCTCCTCGCGTGCGTCGCAGCAGCCGTGCTGTGTTTCCCATGGGTCATCGACCTCGTGGCGCACCCAACGACGCTGCTCAGCAGTCTCGGCACCTCGTTCGCTCCATCAAGCGCGCCCTCAATGGGGCACCTCCTGACCTTCGCCGTCGGCACGCGAGGCACCTCGTGGTGGTCGTGGGCACTCCTCGTCGGTGCCGGACTCCCGATCCTCGTCGTGCGGGGCGAGCGGCTCGTGCTCGCCACGCAGTTGACGCTGGTCGCTGTTGGCTCGTGGGCGCTGGCGGCGATGAGTGCGTGGCACCTCCTCGGTACGTTCGCTCCTCGGCCCGAGGTGGTCCTGGCCCCCGCCGCAGTTGCGGTCGCAGGACTCGTGGGCCTCGCGCTCTCGGGGTTCGAAGTGGAGCTCAGCGACTTCGCATTCTCTTGGCGCCAAGTCGTGACGGTAGTGGGCTTGGCCGTGGCCACGTGCTCGGTGCTCACCGTGGTGACCGAGTTGCCATCTGGGCGCTTCAACCTCGGCACGGTCGGCCTCGACCAATCACTGGCCGGCATCGATGCGAGTTTCAGTCATGGCGGTGGCCGGGTGCTGTGGATTGGCGATCCCCGCGTGCTGCCCGCGTCGGGATGGAGTATCGAACCTGGCCTCTCCTACGCCACGACCACCTCAACCGTGGCCTCGGCGTGGTCGATCCTTCCCGCCGGTGCAGCGCTGTCGATGCGCACGCCGGCCGCAATCGATGCGGTCCTGCACGGAACCACCGCAACTGCCGGCGAGCTCTTCGCTGAGGACGCCATCACCACGATTGTTGTGGTTGGCTCGGCGGCACCGTCCATTGCGAACCCCACGGTGCTCAGTCCCGATCCCGCGCCTTCTGCGCTCGTTGCGGGTCTACGGCTCCAAGGCGACCTCGCAGAGCAGAGCAACAGCGGTGGGCTCGATGTGTTCACGGTGACCAATGCGCGACCAATCGTGGCGTGGGCCAGCCAGCCGCACCGCGCCGCGCTCGGCGCGATTCGTGACGGGCTCGCTGCTCCGGGGTCCCTCGATGGCGCCATCACGGTGTCGGGCGCTCCAGCAGATGCCATCACCGCACGTGGCGCAACGGTCGGACGAACAGTCCTCACACCGGGATCTGTGGAGTTCGTCGGCAATGGTGCCGCGGCGCACCTCGCCATCTCCGTGCTCCCCGTGGTGACCATCGAGGTCCTCCTCGAGTTCACGGTGTGGGCGCTCGTGGCACTCGCGCTCCTCGGTCGATTGACGCCGACGGTGCAGCTCATCGGCCGGGTGCGACGTCGTCGTCGGATGGGTGTCGCCACCGCTGACGCTGAGGTTGGAGCATGATGGCCGCTCGAGCCCGGCATCGGCGCGATCACGGGCGAGTTCGCGCCATTGGCGCGGTTGCGATTGCGTTGGCGGGTCTCGCGGTGCTGGCGGGTGGCGCCCCCACCGCACTGCCTCCTTCGGTGCCCTTGAGAGACGGCGCACTGGTTGCTCCGGCAACCGCCACGTCGTCGACGTGGATCTGCGCCGGGCTGAAGGCTGGGGCACGGTCTGCACTCACCTTGGAGAACCTCAGTTCGGCGACGGTTGAGGGAACCATGACGGTCGTCGGGTCAGGACGAGTGCTCAAGACCGCACCAGTCGGCGTCGCCGCCCACCAGCGCGCTGTGCTCTCGGTGGTCTTGCCGGCCCGAGCCAACTACGCGACCGCGTTCGTGCAGCTCCACGGTGGGGGAGTCGCAGTGGCGATGGCGCTGCACTGGAACGGCCTCGTCGCCAGTGCGCCGTGCGTCTCCTCGTCGGCGACGACCTCGTACCTCGCCGACGCGGTCTCAACCCGGCATACGAGTTCGGTCGTGACGCTGGTCAATCCCTCCTCGAGTGCGGTGGCGGTGGTGTCGGTGACCGCAGTGACGACCGCGGGACTCGTCCAGCCTTCGCCACTCCAGGGACTCGTGATCCCGCCGCTTCGGTCGATCCCGATCGATCTCGCGACCTTCGTGCTCAATCAGCCGTCCTTTGGGATTCTGGTCACTGCGTTGTCCGGTCGGATCGCAGCCAGCGAGGATGAACTCGGGTGGGGTGAGAACCGCATCTTGACCGTCGTCCCGGGTCGCCCGGCCCTCTCGGGGGTCAACGTCCTCGGTTTTGAGAACAAGACGGCCACACAGGGTCAAGTGGTCACGCTGACGAACTTCTCGGCCGAGCCAGCCACGGTCGATGAACAGGTCACGTTGCCGTCCGGGCTCCTTGCGGCAGCGACGATCACCGTGCCAGCCAATGCGACGGTTGGGCAACCCCTCCAGAGCTTCGCTGGAGTGCCGAACGATTTCCCGTTCACGATCACGTTTCGCGGTCCGAGCGCCGCAGTAGCGGTCGCTCGGGTTGACCGCGTCTTCGACGGCGCTTCCCTGTGGCGTTCGGCTGAGAGTGCCATCGCTGGCGATGGCGCCACGACAACGGCCGTCCTCCCGGCTGCGAACAGCGCCGTGCCGTCGATGCGGTGGCGCCAGGTGGTGGTGAGCAACCTCGCTGGCCGACCAACGACGGTGGTCCTCCACGTTGGAACTGGTCGAGGCGCGGCGGGAACTCAACTCCGGCTCGGGACGGGTCAGATCGTGGTCATCGCTTCGGGGCCGGTCGTGGCGGCGTCGAGTGCAGGACTGCCCATCGTCGCTACCTCAACGGGCGCTGTCGCCCTTGCCGGTCGCACCATTCCCTCGGGAGCACCAACGGGACCAACCGTGACGGGGTTGCCCGTGCAACCGTCGTAGATCGATCCTCAGGCGTTCGGCCACGCCGGTGGCGCCCAGGTGGCACCGGGGGCATCAGCTGCCACAACCTCACTCCCAACCGCAGTGGTGTCGGCGACGCCTGCGGTCGCTGCAGCGAACGGGACGGTTGCTTGGGGGGTGTCGTAGACGGGGCTGCCGTGCGCGGTATCGACCAGCTGACCAACCGTTGCTCCATCGATGGTCTCTGCCTCGAGGAGGGCGTTGGTGACTGCGATCAAGCCATCGCGGTGCAGTTCGAGGAGGTCACGGGCGCGTTGCTCTTGTGCACGGAGGATTACCGCTACCTCGTCGTCGATGACGCTGCCGAGTTCATCGCCGTAGTCCTTGGTCGACATGAGGCCGTCACCGAGGAACACCTGCTGGTCGCCACCCCAGGCCATTGGACCAACCTTGGCTGACATGCCCCACTCGCGCACCATTCGCCGAGCGAGTTCGGTATTGCGCTGGAGGTCATCTGCTGCTCCGGTCGACAGATCGCCGAAGATCAAGAGCTCAGCCACGCGACCGCCCATCCGCACGCAGATGGAGTCTTCAATGCGCTGGCGAGGGTAGAGGTGACGCTCTTCCATGGGGAGCTGCATCGTGACGCCGAGCGCCATGCCCGACGGAATGATCGAGACCTTGTGCACCGGGTCGGCCTCGTGGAGGACGTAGGCGAGGAGGGCATGACCGGCCTCGTGGTAGGCCACCCGCTCGCGCTCTTCGGGTGACAGGACCGTGGACTCCCGCTTCGCCCCCATGAGGACGCGGTCTCGAGCGGATTCGAAGTCGGTCATCGCAACGACGGTGGACCCACGTCGGACTGCGTGCAGCGCAGCTTCGTTGACGAGGTTGGCGAGGTCTGCGCCTGACATACCCGGGGTGCCCTTGGCAACCGTTGCCAAGTCGACGTCGGCGCCCATCTTCTTGTCAGCGGCGTGCACGGTCAGGATCGGCAACCGCTCGTCGAGGTCGGGGAGCGGAACGACGACCTGACGGTCGAACCGGCCAGGGCGCATGAGCGCGGGATCCAAGATGTCGGGGCGGTTGGTCGCGGCCATCAACACCACGCCCTCAGTCGGTGAGAAGCCGTCCATCTCCGACAGCATTTGGTTGAGGGTTTGCTCACGCTCATCGTGACCGCCACCGAGCCCAGCGCCACGCTTGCGGCCAATGGAATCGATCTCGTCGATGAAGATGATCGCCGGAGCGTGTTTGCGGGCCGTTTGGAAGAGGTCACGCACTCGGCTGGCACCGACGCCGACGAACATCTCCATGAAGTCTGATCCAGACACCGAGAGGAACGGCACCCCGGCCTCGCCAGCCACCGCACGGGCCAGCAAGGTCTTCCCCGTTCCAGGGGGTCCGACGAGGAGCACGCCCTTCGGGATCCGGGCGCCGATTGCGGTGAAGCGCTGCGGCTCCTTCAAGAAGTCGACCACTTCGGAGATCTCGGTCTTCACGCCGTTGTAGCCAGCGACGTCAGCGAAGGTCTTCTTCGGCTTGTCCATGTCGAACATCTGCGCCTTGGACTTGCCGATCGACATCATCCCGCTCATCTGACTGCGCATGAGACGGGACATGAAGAACGCGATCGCTCCGAAGAACAACACCGTGACGATGAGCGAACCGTAGGTAGCGAAGAACGAATTCGACGAGACGAACTTGACGGTGACCTTCTCGTTGGTCAAGGCGAGGGCGTCGGTGGAACTCGGTGGATTGGGGCCCTCAACGGTGTAGGCGGTGCCGCTCGTGGTGGTTCCGGTGATCTGTCCCGACATCTTGTCAATGTTGGCGGTGGCGATGAGTCCCCCCTTCGCGTCGGCGACGAACTTCGAGTAGGACAGCTGCGAGCCGGACTTGCCCGATGACGTGGTGCCGAACAGGACGGAGACGATGATGATGCCGATGATGACCGGAACGATGAAGCGCGTCGGCGACGACGGCTTCTCATTTCCAGATCGGGGCTTCGTGCCCTCCTTCGAGCGCTTTGGGTCACGTGGTGCCATAGTCCAAGCGTAGTTGCGAGGTGTTCGGTCCGAGACTGCGCCCAATGACCGAAGGAGCACGGAGTCTGGGCGGTAGCCTCAAGCGATGCGCCCCCAACGGTCGATGCAACGCCCTCCCGAAGGAGCCACGACGACCGCCATGCCCCGATTTCCTCATCGCATCGCGCTCTGGTGTGTAGGTGGGGCAGTCGGGATCTTCCTCGCTGCCAATGTGACGGCAATCCTCGGTGCCTACGTCGCTGGGATCGTGACGGGACACATCGGTGCCGTCGCAGCAGGCCTCGCGAGTTCGGCGCCTCCAGGCTGGTTGACGGTCGGCTCCTCCATTGGCATGTGGGCGGGATTCATCGGTGGGCCCATTGTCCTGCTCCTGGCCCTCGGTGATCAATCGCCGCTTCGGAGCCTCGGACTGCGGTGGAGGTGGTTCGACCTCGTCGGGCTACCCATCGGCGCCGCTGCCCAATTCGTCGTCGGCGCCATCACCGTGGCGATGTTCGGCCACCGGAACTACTCCGCTCCACTGCACCGGTGGTTCGACGGCAGTAGCTCGACCACGGTGCGGGTGCTGGCGCTCTGCCTCGTCATCGTCGTTCCGGTCGCCGAAGAGATCTTGTTCCGAGGTCTCCTCGGCCAAGGGCTATTGAGCTTGGCAGAGCCACGTCCGAGTCGGCACGTGAGCGTCCTCGCAGTGGGTGCCATTGTCGCTGACGGCGTGCTCTTCGCCGCAGCGCACGGCGAGCCACTGCAGTTCATTGGTCTCGCCCTCTTCGGCGCGCTCCAGATGCTCCTCGTCCGTCAAAGTGGCCGGTTGTCGATGGCCATTGCGTCCCATGCTGGGTTCAACGCCGTCGCCCTGAGTTCGGTCATCTGGCGAGGTCACCTATGAGCAGCCGGCGGAAGCGTCGTCCCGCCAACTGGTTCACGGTGCTCGAAACATCGGCTGCGCAGTGGTCGGTGGCGGTGAGCACGATCATCGTCATGGTGGTGATCGGCATCGTGCTGTGGCAACTCGGAGGTTCCGCTGCGCTCTTGTCCAACACCACGACGACGGGAGGTGACACCGCAGCGCACTACCTGATGCCCCAAGTTCTGTCGCACTTCCTCCAGTCGGGACACCTCACCGGGTGGTACTCGGGTTGGTACGACGGTCTTCCCTTGTACTCCTTCTACTTCGTCCTCCCCGATCTCTTCGTGGCGGTGGCGAGTCACGTGATCCCCTACAACGTGGCGTTCAAGTTGGCGACGGCCATGGGGTCGATCCTCTTACCGCTGGCCTGCTACGGGTTGGCCAAGGGATTTAAGTTGCGGCGACCGTTCCCGGAGCTCTTCGCCGCTGCGTCGCTCCTCGTGCTCTTCGAGCAGAGCTACACGATTGACGGTGGGAACCTGTACTCGACGATGGCGGGGGAGTACTCCTACTCCCTCTCGCTCGCGTTGGTGGTCGGGTTCCTCGGTCTCGCTGCGTCGGGGCTTCGTTCGGGGCGCCGTTACGTCGCTGCTTCGATCCTCCTCGCCGCAGCGCTGGCCGCGCACGCGCTCCCCATCTTCACCGCCATGCTCGGACTCGGCCTCTTGGTGCTCTTCGACCTCGTCAACCCTGGTCACCTCGACGACGATGGTCTCGGCCTCCTCCGTCGACGGGGAATGAAGCCGCGCAGTCGGCGGACGCGCGCCTCGGTCGTGCGGTGGGCCGCCTCGGTCTGCGCGCTCGGGTTCTCAGCGATGGCGTGGTGGCTCCTACCCTTCGTGGCGAATCAGCGCTACGCGAATCCCATGGGGTACGTCAACGCCGCAGATCCCGGTTCCCTCCTGTGGCCAGGTGGCGATCGCTGGGCAGTGTGGCTCGTCGGTGTCGGTGTCGTCGTGGCGTTCTCGCTCCGGAGCAGGGTGGGCATCTTCTTGGTCGTCATGACGATCGAGTCCGGTGCAGCCGTCGTGCTCGATCCGCAGGGATCGATCTACAACACGAGGTTGCTCCCTCCGTACTTCTTGTTCCTCTACCTGAGCGCCGCTTGGACCTTTGGTGTGCTCGGGGTCAATGTCGCAACGGGCATCCGGCAGTGGCGCATGGCGCGCTTCGCGGCGAGACCGCTGGAACGCCGTCGCCCCCGAGATCGGCGGGTCGCCCCGGGGGCGCTGTCGGTGGGACTCCTCGGCAGCGCCCTCGCTGCAACGGTGGTGCTCGGAGCACTCCCGCAATCACAGAACTTCATCAACCAGCGCATCCTCGGCCCGATCAACTCGGTGTTCGGGACGCATCTGCTCGACGATGCTCCGATCGACAGCGTCGGTGGGTGGGCGGCCTACAACTACAGCGGTATGGAGGCACGCGGCGAATCGTGGGTGGAGTTCCAAGGCATCATGGCGGCAGCTCGACACGTCGGCGCCACCACGGGGTGCGGTCGAATGTTCTGGGAGTACGAATCGAACCAGAGCCGATTCGGCTCCACCATGGCGCTCATGCTCCTGCCGAAGGCGACCAATGGCTGTATCGATTCCCAAGAGGGACTGCTCTTTGAGAGTTCGGCGACGACGCCGTACCACTTCCTCAACCAGTCAGAGCTCTCCGTGGCCGGATCCCGGGCGCAGGTGGGATTGCCGTACCGCAACACCGATGTGGCCGACGGCATCACCCACCTCGCTCTGCTCGGTGTGCGGTACTACCTCGTCTCAGATCCCAGCCTCGTGGCCGCTGCTCGCCACGACCATCGGCTCGTCGACGTAGCGCGCACTGCCGCCTACCCCCAGAGTGACGGCACCTCGCTCACCTGGCACATCTTCGAAATCCGCACTACCACCCTCGTCGAGCCGCTCACCCATCTCCCGGTCGTCGTTCCCCAGATGAACGCCTCTGCGCCACAGTGGTTGCAGGCATCGGTGCCGTGGTACGTCGATCCCTCTCGGTGGGGCACCTTCCTCGCCGCGAATGGCCCGGCATCGTGGCCGAGAGGGACAGCTGCCACAGACCGTTCACCGGGAGTTCCGGCGACGAGCATTTCGAAGGTCGTCGTTTCGAGCAGCGGCATCAGCTTCTCTGCGACCCGCCTCGGGACCCCGGTCCTCGTGAAGGTGTCCTACTTCCCCAATTGGCACGTCGCCGGTGCGCTCGGCCCCTACCGCGTGACCCCGAACCTCATGGTGGTCGTCCCAACTGCGCATCGGGTGACCTTGACCTACGGGGCAACGACCGCCAACACCGTGGGCAGCGTGATCACGGTTGGGAGCCTGCTCACCATGGTGCTCGTCGGCATGGGGACGCGCCGTCGGGCAGCGTTGCGGCGACTCGTTCAGCGTCGCTGAGCGAGGACCGCCTCGACGAGACGCTGGACGGAGACCTCGATGGGGTCCACGTCGGTGGCGAGGGTGACCTCGGGGTGGAGGGGTACCTCGTAGGGGGAGTCGATGCCGGTCATCGAGGTGACTTCTCCTCGACGAGCTCTGGCGTAGAGGCCCTTCGGGTCTCGTTCCTCACAGACGTCGAGTGGGGCGGCAATGTGCACCTCAATGAAGGACACCCCCGCTTCGCCGTGGCGGGCTCGGACGGCGTCTCGGGCCACTCGCAGCGGTGAGACCAAGGACACGAGGACGACGCAGTCAACCGATGCCAAGAGGAGGGCGACTTCACCGGCACGCCGGACACTCTCGTTGCGATCAGCATCGGCGAATCCGAGGTCTCGATTGAGTCCCGACCGCAAGATGTCCCCGTCGAGGATGATGCTTCGCTCGCCAATGGCGCTGAGTTGCTCGGTGAGTGCCAGTGCCGTCGTGGTTTTCCCGGATCCGGGAAGACCAGTGAGCCAGATGGTGAGGCCGCTCGCTGTAGTCATCGGTCCACGATATGCGAGAACGGAATGGACGTCGGCGGAGCGGAGACGACGTAGGCGGTGGTGCCCCAGTTCGTGAAGTGCGCAGATCGTGACGCGTGCTGGGTCCCATTCCTCACCTCGAGGAGGCCGAATGAGGGGAGGGACGATGCCGTTGCCATGGTGAGTGATGCAATGCCGGACCACCCGTGCGCCACCGTGATGGACCCGGTCACCACCGTGGTCGAGGCCCCTCCGGGCCCCTGCACGGTTGAGGTCGACCGGTGGCTCGTGGCGATGAACGGCGTGAGGATCCCGGAGAGGGAGACCAAGGCCTTGAGCGAAGCGAAGGGGGCGTCGCCAGCTACGAGGTCAACCGTTCCGCCGCCGAGGATTCGTTGCGCTCGAGCGCTCAGGTGCAGCACGTGGGCGAGCATTGGCGTCGAGCCACTCACGTAGAGGTGGGCGTGGTCCTCGGTGATGGTGAGCGCGCCGAGCGCGCCGTCGGTCCAGGTAATCGATGCAGTCGATCGACCAATGAACCCCGAGATGGTGGAGGTCGCTCCGAGGACGGTGGCGGTATCGGTGACGAGAACGGCCGAAGCGTGGTCCGCCGCGGCACGAGCGCTGGCAATGACCGATGGGTTCGGCGACCCGCACGCACTGAGGGTGATGGCTCCGGCAGCCATCGCTGCCGCCACGCGAGTTCGAGTGCGAAACACGCTGCGAGGTTACTCCGAACCGACCGCTCAGCCCTCTGGACTTCAAGGTCCGACGAAGGAGCGAAGTAGCATGGGGGCACTGTGACTACTCCATCTGCGGTCTTCAAGGCGTACGACATTCGCGGGACCTACCCCGATCAGATCGATGCGGCGCTCGTGCGTGCGCTCGGCGCGGCTGTGGCCAAATTCTGCGCGAGTCCCGAACTGCTCGTCGCTCGAGACATGCGTGAATCCGGCGTGGAGTTGACGGCAGCGTTCGCAGAGGGTGCTGCCACGCAAGGGGTTGCCATCATCGACCTCGGCTTGGCATCCACTGACTTCCTCTACTTCGCCGCTGGGCACCTCAATCGACCAGGTGCGATGTTCACCGCTTCGCACAACCCGGCGCAGTACAACGGCGTGAAGTTGTGCTTTGCCGGCGCTCGTCCCATTGGTCAAGACACGGGACTGGCAGAGATTCAAGCCCTGACCGAGGCGTTCATGACCAACCCACCGGCACCTGCGACGCCAATCGTCACTGCGCGGAACCTGTTGGCCGAGTGGGTGCAGCACGTGCACTCCTTCATCGACGTCGAGCAACTCCGCCCGCTCAAGATTGTGGCCGACACCGCGAACGGCATGGGGGGATTCGTGGTGCCGCTCATCATGGCTGGGCTTCCCTTCGAGGTCGACATCTTGTACCCCGAGCTCGACGGCTCCTTCCCCAACCACCCAGCTGACCCCATCCAGCCCGAGAACTTGGTCGACCTCCAGCGAGCGGTCGTGGAGCGCGGCGCCGACATCGGCCTCGCCTTCGACGGTGACGCCGACCGGGTCTTCCTCGTCGACGAGCACGCTGAGGGTATCTCCGGATCACTCACGACGGCGATGGTCGCCGATGCCATGGGCAAGCGGCACGCTGGCGCCACCATCCTCTACAACCTCATCTGCTCCAAGGTGGTCCCCGAAGTCATCGCTGCGAACGGTGGCACTGCAGTGCGGACCCGCGTGGGCCACTCCTTCATCAAGGCGGAGATGGAGCGCACGGGAGCGGTGTTCGGTGGGGAACACTCCGGGCACTACTACTTCAGAGAGAACTTCAACGCCGATTCGGGAATCATTACCGCGATGGTGGTGCTCGGCCTCATGGGGTCGACCGGTCAGCCGCTGTCGGAGCTCGTGGCGCCGTACGCGAAGTACTCGGCATCGGGAGAGATCAACACCGAAGTGCCCAACCCCAAGCTGGCGGTGGAGCTCGTGGCTCGTCACTTGGAGGGCGCTGGCCCAATCCTCGATCACCTCGATGGCTTGACGGCGACCTACGACGACTGGTGGTTCAACCTCCGTCCGTCCAATACCGAACCACTGCTCCGCCTCAACGTGGAAGCCCCCTCGCATGCCGACGTGGCCACCCACGTCGCCGAGGTGCAAGCCCTCGTTCGATCCCTCCTCGAAACCGCCTAGAACGGAGTCCTCATGGCGCTCGATTCCCTGCTCGTTGAAGTCCTCGCTTGTCCGCTCGACAAGCAGCCGCTCCGCTACTACGCCGAGCTCAACCTGCTCTACAACCCACGTCTCCACAAGTCCTTCCGGATCGACGGTGACATTCCGGTCCTCATTCCCACCGAAGCCAGTGATGCGGATCCGGCAACTGTGGCGGACCTCGAGCAGCGCTTCAGCAGAGGCGAAGCAGTAGAGACCGGTTCCGGCCACGGCCACAAGTCCAAGTAGTACCCGTGACTTCAGTCGACGCCGTTGATTCCCTCGGGTGTCGGGCCTACCTCAGTGCGACCGGGCAGCGACTGACGGATCAGCGCAGCACCGTCCGCCCGCTGCACCTCGAAGAGGTTCCACGCGCCATCTACCTCGTCGCAAGTGGTGCGCTCGGCCTCGCATTCGATGCCGTCCAAGCGTGGTTGCGCCCCCGAACCGACGTACCGGTCATTCGAGTCACCACTCATGACGCTGTCAGGTTCGGACCCGGTGCCCTCGTGATCGCTGCGTCGTTCGCTGGTGACACGCCCGAGGTCCTCTCCCATATCGCTCGAGCAGTTGAGACTGGATCGAGCGTCGCTGCCCTCCAGGCGCGTGGTCCACTCGGAGACTTCGTGAGCGGCGCAGGTGGGGTCGTCGTCCCGCTCGATGGTGCAGCCCCAGGGCCGAGGTGGGCATTCCTCGAGACGGTGATCAGCACCCTCCTCCTCGTGAGCGAGGTCCTCGACGACGATGGTCGGGAAGTATTGGAGCGTGAACTCAGCCTCGGCATCGCGGCGCACGAGGCTGTGCTCTCGAATGCAGCGCTCGAAGGTGAACTCGGCGAAATCGTGCGACAGATCGACCGGACCATGGTGCTCGCCATTGGAGCCGGTGCGATGGGCGGCGTCGTGGCTCGACGGTTGGCATGCCAGATCGAGGAGAACGCGAAGACGCTCGCCTTCCCGCTTCGGCTTCCCGACCTCGCCTACAGCACCATTGCTGGGTTCGGTCAAGGTGGTGACATCACCCGGCAGGTCTTCACGGTGCTCTCCTTCCATCGCCCGAGCGATGACCGAGTCGACCGACGCCGCCGAGCATTGCTCGATGACGTGCTCGACGAGCAAGTTGCTGCACGACACGATCTCCTTCTGAGCGACGGTGGAGCACTCGTCGAGCTCCTGCACGGAACGGCCATTGCCGACCTCGTGTCGCTCGGCCTCGCAGCTCACGTCGGCATTGATCCTGGACCCGTGCCTGCCATTGTGGAGATGAAGGCGGCAGCGAGCCAGGCCTGACGTCCTCCTCAGAGGTCGATACCGAGGGGTGGTGCTGACGAGCGCGAACCGATGCGCGCTCCGTCGCTCGAGCGGACGGACACCATGGTGCATGGCGTTCGCAGTCCTGTTCGATGCACCACGGAACCATGCGTTGTCGGTCCTCGCACGCGGCGAAGGAACTTCGGAGCATGGGGTGATCCGGAACATCATTCGCGAGCGTGTTGCATTGATGAGTCACGCCTCGAGAGTCTCGGTGTCGGCGTCGATGCTGGCGGAGCGGTGGGCCGAGGTCCTCCATTTCCCTGCCAGGACGTGAGCGGAGCGATGGCGTTCGACGCAGTGAGCATGGCTTCTCGGTTGCCGCGCACCCCATGAACGAAGAACGCCCCTGACCCGAGGGTCAGGGGCGTTCCTTGACGTGCAGGGTCGCTGAATTAGCTCAGGCGCTCAACGATCATCGCCATGCCCTGACCGCCACCGACGCACATGGACTCAAGTCCGTACTGCTTGCCGGAGTCCTCGAGGCCGTTGATGAGGGTGGTCATGATGCGAGCACCGGTCTGACCGAAGGGGTGGCCGAGTGCAATGGCGCCACCGTTGACGTTCAACTTGTCGAACGAGATCCCGAGGTGCTTGGCCGAGGGGATGACCTGAGCAGCGAAGGCTTCGTTGATCTCGACGAGGTCGATCTGGTCGATGGTCATGTTGGCCCGTCCAAGCGCCTGACGGATGGCCTCAATTGGACCGAGACCCATGATCTCTGGGTGGAGGCCCGAGACGCCGGAGGACACGATGCGAGCCAGCGGCGTGATGCCGAGCTGCTTGGCCTTGGTGTCGCTCATGACGACCACTGCGGCGGCACCGTCGTTGAGTGGGCAGGCGTTCCCAGCGGTCACGGAGCCACCTTCACGGAAGGCGGGCTTCAAGCCGGCGAGGCCCTCCAGGGTGGTCTGGGGGCGCGGGCAGTCGTCGGTGGAGATGACCGTGCCGTCAGCGAGGGTGACGGGGATGATCTCCCGCTCGAAGAAGCCACGCTCGATGGCAGCAGCGGCACGCTGCTGCGAGTTGAACGCGAAGAGGTCCATCTCCTCGCGCGTCACGCCTTCGTACTCGACGACGTTCTCTGCGGTCTGGCCCATGGCGATGTAGATGTCGCCGAGGTGGCCCGGCGGGGTCCACGGCGTCGTGACGGTACCGGAGCGAGCAGCAGTGCGGGCCTCGGCCTCAGCGAAGAGGGGGTTGTGCGGGCCCGTGTCGGCGGCACCGTTGAAGTAGCGCGAGACGGTCTCAACACCAGCAGCGACGAAGACGTCGCCTTCGCCGGCACGAATGGCGTGGGCGGCCATGCGGATCGACTGGAGCGAGGAGGAGCAGTAGCGGTTGACCGTCACGCCGGGAACGTTGTCGAGGCCGGCCAAGATGGCGGCGACTCGGGCCATGTTGTAGCCACCTTCACCACCGGGCTGTCCGCAGCCGAGGATGAGGTCTTCAACGGAGTTCGGGTCGAGCTGGGGGACCTTCTTCAGCACTTCGCGAACGGCGAGGGCGGTGAGGTCATCAGGACGGCAGTCCTTGAGCGAGCCCTTGACGGCTCGGCCAATCGGGGTGCGCCCCGTGGCGACGATGACGGCTTCAGGCATGGTTGCTCCTTGGTGAGTCGAGAGGCGGGGTGCCTCGCTCTGGTGATGTTACCGAAGCGTAGCCATGGTGGCGGAGGTGGAACCCCCGAGCGCTGTGCCGATAAGGTGACGGCGGCGAGCGGGGGACCATCCGCTCAGAGTTGTGGGGGCACAGATGCAGATCGGGTACACCGAGGAGCAAGAGGCGATGCGGAGTGAGCTTCGCTCGTACTACCAAGCGCTACTAACGCCAGAGGTCGAGGCCAAACTCGCTGACGGCCACGGCATTGGCGAGACCGTTCGCTCAGTGGTCAAGCAGATGGCGACTGATGGTTGGCTCGGGATTGGGTGGCCCAAGGAGTGGGGTGGCCAAGGCCGCTCTGCTGTTGAGCAGTTCATCTTCTTCGACGAGTCCATGCGCTCAGGCGCCCCCGTACCAATGCTCACGATCAACACCGTGGGCCCGACGATCATGCAGTTCGGAACCGACGAGCAGAAGCAGCGCTTCTTGCCGGGCATCTTGGCGGGAGACATCCACTTCTGCATTGGCTACAGCGAACCTGAGTCTGGAACGGACCTCGCGTCGCTCAAGACTGCGGCTGTGCGAGACGGTGACGAGTACGTCATAAACGGCGGCAAGATCTACACCTCGCTCGCCAATGGTGCGGACTACTGCTGGCTGGCCGTTCGTACCGATCCCGACGCCAAGAAGCACAAGGGCATCTCCATGATCATCGTGCCGATGGATACTCCCGGTATCCGCATCGTGCCCATGCGCCTCATGGGCACCCACGACATCAACTACGTCTTCTACGAAGATGTGCGCGTTCCAGCGACGAACCTCGTCGGCGGCGAGAACAACGGCTGGAGTTTGATCACGCAGCAACTGAACCATGAGCGGGTCACGCTGTGTTCCCCCGGCATCATCGACCGCGTGCTCGGTGACGTGACGAAGTGGGCCAAGGCCACCGACTTGGGCGACGGGCGCAAGGTCATCGACCAGGAGTGGGTGCAGGTGCTGCTCGGCAAGGTCGCCGCGGAGCTCGAGTACCTGCGCCTCATCAACTGGAAGGTAGCCTGGCAGGCGACCCAGGGCCACCTTGATGTGGCCGACGCCTCGTCGATCAAGGTCTTCGGCACCGAGTTCTACCTCCGTGCTTTCAAGGCGCTCTCGGAGGTCGTCGGCCCCGCCGCAGCCCTCCAGCGCGAGACGCCCGCAGCGGTGCTCGCCGGGCGGCTCGAGATGTACTACCGCTCCATGGTGATCCTCACCTTTGGTGGCGGCACGAATGAAATTCAACGAGACCTGATCGCGACCTTCGGCCTCGGCCTGCCGCGACTCGGGCGCTGAGAGGAGCAGACGACATGGACTTCGCACTGAACGAAGCGCAGCAAGCCGTTCGCGACCTCGCGACCACGCTGTGCCAGGACCTCGCTACCCACGAGGCGATGCGCGAGCTCGAGATGAGCGGCGACCCGCTCGGTCCCTTCCAGGCCAACCTGTGGACCGAGCTCGCCAACGCCGGGCTCCTCGGCCTCGAGGTTGCTGAGGCCGATGGCGGCGCCGGTCTCGACCTGACCGCGACGGTCGAGGTGCTGCGCCAGGTCGGCGCCACCGCTGCCTACGTGCCCTACCTCGAGCAGACCCAGCTCGCGATCTTCCCCCTGCTCACCTTCGGCACGGCCGACCAGCGCGCCGCGTACCTCCCGCGCCTCTGCGACGGCTCGCTCCTCGGCACGGCGGCCCTCGCAGAGGTGAACGGTGGCCGAGTCGACTTGGGCGGCACCGCGCCACGCGTGACGGCCTCGCCGACCGCGACGGGCTACACCCTCACCGGCGCGAAGGCCCGGGTTGGAGGTGGGCTGCGCGCTGGGCTCTTCCTCGTGCCAGCTTCGACCCCCGATGGCGCCGTCGTGCTGCTCGTCGAGGCTGGGACGCCCGGCATGACGGTCACGCGCCAAGAGGGCACCTACCAGCCTGAGGCGCTCGTGACCTTCGAGGACGTCGAGGTCCGAGCGTCCGCGGTGCTCGGCGGAACCGGCGCTGACGGCGCGGCGCAGATCGCCGCCATGGTGGACCGCGCCACGCTCGCGACGTGCGCGATCGAGGCTGGTGCGACCGCCGCAGCCATCAAGCTGGCGGCCGCCTACACCACGACTCGCGAGCAGTTCGGCAAGGCGATCGCCACCTTCCAAGCCGTCGGCCAGCGCGTCGCTGACGCCTACGTCGACGCCGAGGCGATCTCGTTGACCACGACCCAAGCGGCCTGGCGCCTCGCCGCCGGCCTCGACGCCGAGAAGGAGCTCGCAGCGGCGAAGTGGTGGGCGACCGAGGGCGCCGATCGCGTCGTCCATGCCTGCGTGCACGTCCACGGTGGCGTCGGTGTCGACCGTGACTACCCGCTGCACCGGTACTTCATGCTGACCCGGCAGCTACTCACCGCGCTCGGCGGTCCGACGGACCAGCTCCGCCGGCTCGGCGCTGCGCTCGCTCGCTAGCGCCAGACGCGACGAACCGGCCCGGCAGCGCTGGGGGAGGGAAACGCTGACGGACCGGTCCGCCTGGGTGCTGCGAGCTGGTCGACTACCGCGTCGTCGTGGCGCGGTGGTCCTTGCTGGTGTGGTGGAGGCCGACGACCACCGGGACGATCGCTGCCGGCACCGCGACCAACGTTGCGAAGAACATCGCTGCGTAGGTCATCTCGGGTCTCCTTCTCTTTGGGCTACCTGCCCGAGACCAGTGTGGAGGCGCGAGGTAAGACTGCGGTCAAGCAGAGGTAAGAGTTCGGTAGTGAGCTGTGGCGTGTTCCGCTGCTACGGTTCGTCAATCGAGAATTCCAGTGCAGTGGCTCAGTTCCTCGGTATCGTTCGTCGCGGTGTCCTCCTCGCCTTGGCTGCACTCGTCGTGGTGGGGATCGGCTCGGATTCGGTGCGGGCCTCGACGCTCCCGTCGATCGCCGCCATTGAAGCGTTGGTTGCGCAGTCCTCGTTGATCACTCACCTCCCAGCCAATCTCGATCCTCCGCTCCAGGAGTTGTCGTCTCGGATGCCGTGGAACGAGCTCGCCGGCGCCGGCAGGTGCACTCACCCGGAGCAACTCTGTCGGTACGGAGACGCAGCGAGCAGCGAGACGATCGCGGTCTTCGGTGACTCCCACGCCGCGATGTGGGCCCCTGCCGTCGTTGTCGCTGCCGAGAGACGCAAGGTGCGGACAATCGTCCTCTGGCGACCTCAGTGTCCGCTGACGACCACGCCCATTGGAACGGCCTGCACGGCGTGGAAGGCCCAAGCGGTTCGAGCGCTCCTCGCGGCGCGACCGAGCTTCGTGGTCCTCGCGGAACGAACGTCGCTCCCGGGGGAGACGTGGGCGTCGAGACCCTCGCGAGCTGCGTGGGCGGCTGGGCTCACGACGCTGGTCACTCAGTTCTCGATCCACCACATCAAGGTCGTGATGGTCCTCGACAATCCAGTGCTCACGAGTCAGCCGGGTCGATGCCTCGCCCGGTTCCCTTCGCAGGTGCAGTCGTGCTCGAGCCGAGTCTCAGCATCGATTCTCGCTGCGACGACCTATCGGTCGGCAGAAGCTCTCGCTGCTCGTCGAGTCGGGGCGACGACTGTCGATCCACTGCCGTGGATCTGCTCGACCACCTGCTCTCCAGTGGTGGGGCGTTGGCTCTCGTTCTACGATGCCACGCACGTGAGCGGGGCGTACTCTCGACACCTCGCGGGCGCCTTCAGCGAAGCGCTGGCACCTCTCTGGTAGAGGGTGGGGTCGTTCGACCGAACTGCGATCAGTAGCCCGCCTTGAGGTCGACGACGCCCTCGAGCGGTTCGCCGGCGAGGTAGCGCCGGAGGTTGGCGCAGAACTGCTCCAGCGCCGAGGCCATGTACGGCCCGCCCATCCACGACGAGTGCGGGGTTAGGAAGACCTGGTCGTGGTGGAAGAGCCAGTGGTCGGGGTCGGTGAGCGGCTCGGGGTCGCAGACGTCGAGGCTGGCGCGCGCGGTGGGGTCGCGGTTGAGCCAGCGTCGAAGCGCGTCCTGGTCGACGAGGCTGCCGCGGGCGATGTTGACGAGGTGGAGGCCGGGCTTCGCTCCGTCGAGGACGGCGTCGTCGACGGCGTGGGCCGTCGCCTGCGTCCCGGGCGCGCAGAGCACGAGGTGGTCGACCGAAGAGGCCAGGGTGGCGAGGTCGGGAGCGAGTTGGACGCCGTGGACCTCCGGTGCCGTCGCGCTCCGTCGAGCGGCGAGGACCGTCATGTCGAAGGCCAAGGAGAGTCGAGCGATGCGCTGGCCGATTCCCCCGAAGCCGAAGAGGCCGAGGGTCGCACCGGCGAGGAGGCGGGGTTGGAGCGACGTCCCGTCGCGGAGCGGCTGCTCCTGCACGTTCCACTTCCACGGACCCGAAGGTGGTGCATTGAGCCAGAACTCGGGGAAGTTCCGACCAGCGGCCAGCATCGCGGCGAGGACGTACTCGGCGATGGGTTCGGCCAGCGCTCCTCGCGCGCAGGTGACGATGGGTGCCGACAGCATCGCGGGGTGCGCGCTGTCGATGCCGGTGTAGGGGAGGGCGTTCCACGCCACCCCGGCCTCAGCGGCCCGGAGTCCCTCAGGGGCGAGGTGGCTCGCAAAGAGCACCGCGTCGTTCGGGATGGGGGCGTCGTAGCCGCGGAGGTCGATGACCTCGACGTCGGGGAACTCCCTCGCGAGGCGCTCGAGCGCTCCGGGGACCCCTGCGACGAGGACCGTCGTCACAGGACCAGTTCGGCCATCGTCCGCAGGTCGGCCGGCGAACCGTTGATGAGAAGGGTCGTGAGCATCGACTCCTTCCACATCGCCAAGTCGTCGCGGATCTTCTCCTTCGGCCCGACCAGGGCGATGTCCTCGACCATCTTGGTCGGCACCGCAGCCGTCGCCTCGTCCTTGTGGCCGGCGAGGTAGAGGTCTTGGATCTTGGTCGCCTCGGCCTCCCAGCCCATCCGGCAGAAGACGTCGAAGTGGAAGTTCATCTCTTTGGCCCCCATTCCACCGACGTAGAGCGCAATGGCGGGACGGTAGAGGTCGGCTGCGGCCTCGACGTCGTCGTGGATGATGGTCGGGGCGAAGGCCAAGACCTCGAAGTCCTCCCTCGTCCGCTTGGCGCCGGGGCGAGCGAAGCCCTCATCGAGCTGGGCTTGGAAGCTGCCCATGGCCCGAGGGGCGAAGAAGATCGGGAACCAGCCGTCCGCGATCTCGGCGGCGAGGGCGATGTTCTTCGGACCTTCGGCTCCCATGATGATGGGGATGTCGCTGCGCAGGGGGTGCGTGATCGACTTGAGCGGCTTGCCGAGGCCCATGCCGCCCGGGTAGGGGAGCGGGTAGTGCGGGCCGGGGCTCGTGACCGGTGCCTCGCGGCGCAGCACCTGTCGTACGATGTCGATGTACTCCCGGGTCCGCCCGAGCGGCTTCGAGAAGTCCTGGCCATACCAGCCCTCGACGACCTGGGGGCCAGAGACGCCGAGGCCGAGCACGAACCGGCCATTCGAGAGATGGTCCATCGTGAGCGCGGCCATGGCCATCGCCGTTGGCGTCCGGGCAGAGAGCTGGCACAGCGACGTGCCGAGGCGCATCGTGGTGGTCTGAGAACCCCACCACGCAAGCGGCGTCAAGGCATCAGATCCCCACGACTCCGCAGTCCACAGCGAGTCGAAGCCGAGCGCCTCGGCCTCCTTGATCGTGTCGAGGGCGCCAGCTGGCGGGGTGCGGCCCCAGTAGCCCATCTGGAGGCCGAGCTTCAGGTTCCCGCTCACTTAACGAGCTCCGCGCACGGCCGGACGATCTCGTCGGCGAACTGGTGGACTTCGTCGAGACGGCGTGCCATGAGGTGCTCTGCAGACTCGCCGGGCTCTTCGTTCACCATCATCCACGGTGCGCAGATGAAGTCCGTCACGCCAGCCTCGAAGAACTTCGTGTAGAGCTCGACCGAAGGCATCTCGAACAGCGAGAGGAAGATTCGGAAGCCCTCCTTGTCGGCGGTCCCGGCTGCTTCTCGGGCGGCTTTCAGGTCGGCGAGGTGGGCCCACGCCTCGTCCTCGGGGTAGGCGCCAGCAGCGACCCAACCGTCGCAGAGTTCCGCGGTTCGACGCAGCGCGACCGGGGAGTGCCCACCGCCGATGAAGGGGATGGGCTTCGTGGGTGCGGGGAGGATCTGGCATTCCGGCACGTCGTAGTAGGTGCCGTGATACTCCACCCAGCCTGGATTCCAGAGAGCTCGACAGGCGGCGATCATCTCGTCGAGGCGCTTGCCGCGAGTGCTGAAGTCCTGGCCTGTTTGCTCAAATTCTTCCCGGCACCAGCCCACGCCAATACCGAGGTTGAGTCGATTGTTCGACAGTACGGCCGTGGTCCCCACAGATTTCACGACGGTCATGAGGTCTCGAAGTGGAGCGATGAAGACGCCGGTCGTGAACTCGAGGTGTTCCGTTGCTCCCGCCATCGCGGAGATGGCGCACATGGGGTCAGGCCAGTGGGTTTCCTTCTCCCACATGGGTGAGCCGTCCTCCTCTTTGGAGTAGGTGTAGCGACTCTCCAGATTGCGCGGGTTGAACAAGTGGTCCGAGACGTACATGCCGCCATAGCCCAATTGGTCCGATACTCGAGCCAGGGTCAGGATCTGACTGGCGTCGAGGAATGACGTTGCTTGATGGAACCGCATGCTCCCCCTCTGTGGATGAACGCATGCACGCACCGGTCACGCGATCACTGGTTCCGTCACCATACTGCGGCCGAGTGAGGAGAGAACGGTACCTGTTACAGTTTTCACAAACGCCGGAAACCGTGGAGGAATACGCCATGCACCTCGAGGAGACCAGAGAGCAACTCGCCCTCCGAGCCGAGCTTCGGGCCTACTACAAGGACCTGCTCTCGCCCGATGTGAAGGAAGCGTTGGCTGGAGAAGGCGATGGCGGAGCCGTCTGGCGAGAGACCGTTCGCATCATGGGAAAGGACGGCTGGCTCGGCATTGGTTGGCCGAAGGCCTACGGCGGTCAAGGTCGTCCGGCGACGGACCAGTTCATCTTCTTCGACGAGACTCGTCGTGCCGGTGCGCCGTTCCCCTTCGTGACGATCAACACCGTTGGGCCGACCATGATGAACTTCGCCTCTGAGGAGATGAAGGCCCGCTTCTTGCCGCCGATCCTCGCCGGTGAAGTGAACTTCGCCATTGGCTACTCCGAGCCCGGCGCCGGAACGGACTTGGCGGCGCTGTCGACCAAGGCGACGCGCGACGGGGATCACTACGTCATCTCTGGGCAGAAGTTGTGGACCTCGGGTGCAGACCAGGCGGACTACATCTGGTTGGCCTGTCGCACTGATGCCGATGCGCCGAAGCACAAGGGCATTTCCATCCTCTGTGTACCGACCTCTGCCAAGGGGTTCGACTGCAGCGTGATCACCACGGTGGGTGGCCTGACCACCACCGCGACCTTCTACGACGACGTGATCGTGCCGGCGGAGAACCTGGTGGGAACTGAGAACGCCGGGTGGTCCATGATCACCACGCAGCTCAACCACGAGCGGGTCGGACTCGCTGCGTGGTCGGGACTCGGCCACCTCATGTTCTCTGACGTCATGGACTGGGCCAAGGTGACGCCTTCACCCGATGGCGGCATGATCATCGACCTGCCGTGGGTGAAGGGCGATCTGGCCAAGGTGCACGCCGAACTCGAGGCTATGTGGCTCCTCAACTGGCGCATGGCCGTCAACGTCGCAGCCGACAACGTGGGGGCTGCGGAGTCATCGGCCATGAAGGTCTTCGGTACGGAGCGGATCATCGAGGTCTACCGAACCCTCCTCGGTATCGTTGGGGCGGCGGGGTACTTGACGCCTGGATCCCCGGGATCCATCCTCGGGGGTCGACTCGAAGCCACCGCTCGCCAAGCGCAGATCAACACCTTCGGTGGTGGTGTGAACGAAGTCCAGCGCGAGATTCTGGCCATGGCCGGCCTCGGCATGAAGCGCGGTGCTCGCTGATGGCCGACTTCCCTGATCACTCGGGAGCACTGGCAGCACTGGTCGGACAGTCATCCGGCCCCATTGAACTGTCACCTGACCCCGTCAACACGGCCATGATTCGCCACTGGGTCGAGGCCATGGGGGACACCAACCCCGTCTACACCGATCACGACGCGGCAGTCGCTGCTGGGTATCCGGGCATCGTCGCTCCGGCCACCATGCTCCAAGCCTGGATCATGCGCGGCCTCAAGCACACCTTGGACTTAGAAGCCGCCCGCGCCGCTGGGAACGCCCCCAAGGGTGACGCCAACAGTCAGATGATGGCGCTCTTCGATGAAGAGGGCCGCACCTCAGTGGTGGCCACGAACTGCGACCAGGAGTACTTCCGCCCCCTCGTGCTCGGTGACCGACTCCTCGTGAAGTCGTCCATTGAATCGATCTCGGATCCGAAGCAAACCGGTCTCGGCCACGGGCGCTTCGCCACGTCGCTCATGGAGTTCTTCGCGGTACCGAACGACGCCGTGACCAAGGATCTGACCAACGAGCAACTCGCCGAACGCGGTGCACTCGTTGGGACCATGCGCTTCCGGATCTTGAAGTTCCGTCCCGGAACCGGGGCAGTTGCACCGAAGGCCAAGCCACCACGACCGCGGCCAGCGATCACGCAGGACAACGCCTTCTACTTCGAAGGCACCTTGGCCGGTGAGCTCCGCATTCAGCGCTGCACGGACTGTGGTGCGCTCCGTCACCCTCCGCTGCCGGCATGTGGCAAGTGCGCCAGTCTCAACTGGGACTACGTGGTCTCCGAGGGCCGTGGCGAGCTGCTCTCGATGGTCGTGAACCACTTCCCGCAAGTTCCTGCCTTCGACTACCCACTCCCCATTGGCCTCATCGCCCTCGACGAGGGCACCCGCATCGTGGCCAACCTCGCCGGTGAGCCCGGTGACTGGACCATTGGCGATCGTGTCGTCGCTGAGATCGTTCGCTTCGACGATGAGCTGGCGCTGCCGGTCTTCCACCACGAAACCAAGGAGGCATAGTGGACTTCACCTTCTCTGAAACCCAGGATGCGGTGCGTGAGGCTGCGACGGGGATCTTCAACGGCCTCGTCGACCCTGATCGGGTCGCGGCCATTGAGCAGACCGAGGATCGCATCGATCGTGATCTGTGGTCCGCACTCGCCGAAGCCGGCCTGCTCGCCCTCGGCCTCCCTGCAGCAGTTGGTGGCGAGAACCTCGGGCTCATGGAGATCGGCCTCCTCCTCGAGGCCCAAGGGAAGTGCGTCGCCCCCATCCCGCTCTGGTCGACGCTCGTTCTCGGTGCGCACCCCATTGCGAAGTTCGGGACGCCAGCGCAGCACGAGACCTACCTGCGCTCCATTGGCGAGGGCACTGCCTTCGCCAGCGCTGCGCTCGCCGATGTCGCCATCTCCTCAACCCGCCGATCCTCGGTGACCGCAACGCCATCAGGTGACGGCTACGTCTTGACCGGTGTCGCCACCGCGGTGCCCAACGCCCACGTTGCCTCCTTCGTGCTGGTGCCAGCGACAACCGCCGATGGGTCGACCATCGTGGCCATCGTCGACCCGAGCGCCGATGGCGTGCGCCAAGAGCGAGCCACGACGACCAATCGCGAGGTGCACCCGCACCTCCACTTCTCCTCGGTTGCCGTCGAGGGTGTGCAGATTCTGGCTGGGGAAGCCACTGGTGCAGCAGTGCTCGAGGCCATGCTCGATGCCGCGATCACTGGGCTGTGCATCATCGCCACTGGTTGCGGTGAGGCCGCCATTGCCCAGACCGCTGCCTACCTCAACACCAGAGAGCAATTCGGACGCACGTTGTCGACGTTCCAAGGGACGATGCTCCGTCTCGCTGATGCTGCAATTGACGAAGAGGTCATTCGGGTCACGGCGTGGAACGCGGCGTGGTTGATCGACCAAGGCGCCGATGCCGCTGAGGCCGTCCGAGTGGCGAAGTGGCACACGAGCGACCGGGGACAGCGGGTCGTGCATGCCACCCAGCACCTCCACGGTGGCATGGGGGCTGACATCAGCTACCCAATCCACCGCTACTTCTTGTGGAACAAGCAGATCGAGCTCCAGCTCGGCAGCCCGAGCCTCCAGATCGCCGCTCTCGGTGAACTCCTCGCTGCTCGACCCGTTGGCGTTGGAGGTCGGTGATGGTCACCGGATCTTCGATTGCCGTTGGCGATGTCTTGGAGCCACTCATCATTCCCTTGACGAGAACGCTCATCGTCTCGACGGCGATCGCGAGTCGGGACTACCAAGACGTCCACCACGACCACGAACTCGCCCAGAGTCGAGGATCGAAGGACATCTTCATGAACATCTTGACGACCAATGGTCTCGTCGGTCGCTACATCACCGATTGGTCGGGCCCATCGGGTCACCTCCAAGAGGTCAAGATCCGCCTCGGAGCGCCGAACTACCCAGGCGACACGATGACCTTGACTGGAACGGTTGAGTCCGTCGGTGCTGTAGACCCAACGACGGGGAGAGCCACCGTTGTCGTGGCCATTCGCGGGGCCAACTCCCTCGGCGATCACGTCACCGGAACCGTTCGCTTGACCGTGCCACAGGAGGGGACGAAGTGACCGCCAAGCACACATTCGCGGGAAAGGTGGCCATCGCCGGTATCGGCGCCACTGAGTTCTCCAAGGAATCTGGTCGTTCAGAGCTGCGCCTCGCGGTCGAAGCGGTGAAGGCTGCGCTCGACGATGCCGGGATTGCCCCGGGCGAAGTCCAAGGAACCTGCACCTACGGTGCCGACACCAACCCCGATATCGACATCGCCCGCAGCCTGGGCTTCGATGACCTGACGTTCTTCTCTCGCATCTACTACGGCGGCGGCGCGGCGGCGGGAACCATTCAGCAGGCAGCGCTTGCGGTCTCCGCTGGCGTCGCTGATGTCGTGGTCTGCTACCGGGCCTTCAACGAACGTTCGGGCAACCGGTTCGGTGCCGGTGTGCAAGGTCGTGCTCCGGTCGCCAACGCCGAAATGGCGCACTTCGCCTCCTACACGCCCGTCGGGCTCGTGACGCCTGCCCAGTGGGTGGCCATGGCAGCTGCTCGCTACATGCACGTGAGCGGTGCCACCTCTGAGGACTTCGGCCGGGTCGCCGTTGCCGACCGAAAGCACGCAGCGACCAACCCCAAGGCCTGGTTCTACGAGCAGCCCATCACCTTGGAAGACCACCAGAACAGCCGGTGGATCGTCGAACCCCTCCACCTCCTCGACTGCTGCCAGGAGACCGATGGCGCCCAAGCCATCGTCGTCACCTCACTCGAGCGAGCCAAGGATCTGAAGAATGGTGCGGTCGTCATCGAGGCGGCCGTCCAAGGTGCGGCCAAGGGTCAAGACATGATGACCTCCTACTACCGCGACAACCTCGATGGCTTGCCCGAGATGGGGCTCGTCGGTCGGCAACTCTGGGAGACCTCGGGGCTCACCGCCCACGATATCGACATGGCCGTGCTCTACGACCACTTCACCCCCTACGTGCTCATGCAGCTCGAAGAGCTCGGGTTCTGCGGCAAGGGTGAGGCGAAGGACTTCGTGAAGGACGGCCGGATCGAACTCGGCGGTGCACTGCCGATCAACACCCACGGCGGACAGCTCGGTGAGGCCTACCTCCACGGGATGAACGGCATCGCCGAGGGCGTGCGCCAGATTCGTGGCACCTCCTACAACCAAGTGACCGGTGCGGAGAAGGTCCTCGTGACCGCTGGAACCGGCGTGCCGACCTCAGGGTTGATCCTCGGCAAGGACCACTGAGTCCAACCGATTTAGGCCAATCGATCGCCCACCGCTGCGGTCAAGGCATCCTTCTCGGCGCTCGTCATGGGGGCGTAGGGACCACGTCGACCCGAGCGGGTGAAGGTGGGCTCTGTGGCGTTCCAGGCGTCCTTACGCAGGGATTGCTTGAGGACCTTGGTGGTGGCGGTGATGGGGAGCTCATCGCAGATGCGGATGATGGCCGGCGCCCACTTGGTGCCGAGGTCGCTCTGTGTCTCTAAGAATTCGGCGAACTGCGCACCGTCGAAGGTCGCCCCCGGACGCAGCTGCAGGGCGGCCATGACCTGATCGCCAACGATTGGGTCGGGCACGGCGTACACCGCGGCCAGCATGACGTCGGGGTGGCGAGCCAAGATGCCCTCCACAGGGGCAGAAGCGAAGTTCTCGCCGTCGACGCGCAGCCAGTCGAAATCACGTCCAGCGAAGTAGAAGAATCCGGCCTCGTCGCGATACGCGAGGTCACCGGTGTGGAATCGGCCGGTCTTCATCCGAGCAGCATCTGCCTCGGGGTTCTTGTAGTAGCCCTCAAAGGAACTGTTCGGCGCAGACACGAGGGCTCCGGTGGCCTCTTCGGCGTTGAGGAGTCGACCGTGCTCGTCGAAGCGGGCGCGGGGGCATTCGTTGCCGTCTTGGTCGATCACCATGGTGCCTTCGGGGGCAACGCCGAGGGCTGAAGCCGGGGTATCGGGCGTCCGTGAGATGGAGAGTCCACCTTCGGTCGATCCGTAGCCATCGATGATGGTGACGCCGAACCGTTCTGAGAAGCGGATGCGGTCATCTGCGGAACCCTCGTTGCCGAATCCGATTCGGAGCGAATGGTTCGTGTCCTGCGGCGAGGGTTCGGTGGCCAAGATGAAGGCCAAGGGCTTGCCCACGTAGTTGAAGAACGTGGCGCCCGAGCGCCGAACGTCGGGCAGGAATCCTGAGGCGGAGAACTTTCCCGCCTCGGGGAGCGCGAATGCTCCGTGGGCGTTCACCGCCGGTGAGTAGCAGGCCATGATGGCGTTCGAGTGGAAGAGGGGCATCGCGCAGTAGAAGACGTCGTCTTCAGTGAGGCCGAACATCTGGGCCATGATGCTGCCGATCATGACGAGACGACCCTGGCTGCACTTGACGGCCTTGGGTGCGCCCGAAGTCCCCGAGGTGAAGATCAACTGACTGAGGGTTCCAGCATCGACCGAAGGGTCCGCCACCCCGCTGGCTGTTGCGCCGATGAACGGGTCGAGAGCGGTCGCAGAGCCAGGGTCGTCGACGATGAGGACGCGAGGGTTCCCTCGGCGCACCACACCAATTGCAGGACCGAGATCAAGCCCCTCGACGAGTGGGAGGAACTGCTCGCTCGTGATGAGGAGTTGGCAGTCGGTGTGGGCCAGATCGCGAGCGAGATCGGCCCCGCGGTGGGTGGAGTTCGCCCCGACGATCGTCGCGCCGATGAGGGCCGCCCCGTGGAGGGCGTAGACGTACTCGGGGCAGTTGTCGAGGAGCACGCCCACGTGGAACGGGCCATCGACTCGGCGGTCCTGCATCCACGCGGCGCGCTGGGCTGCAGCGGCGAGGACCTCTCGGTGGGACTGGCGGAGTTCGCGAGCAACGAGTCCAAGGCGATCATCGTGCTCGAGCTCCAACAACCGAGCCTGCATCGTCGCAATATCACCCATGAATTCCCCCTCATGCTCCGGTGAAATCTACCCCGGAGGGGGTGGGGTGGTGCCAATCGACGAGGCCAGAGCGCCCGTCGCCTGGGCTCACAGTGTGAGGTGGGTCACGGTGCCGAGCACGCCACCGACGACTGCTGCTGCGACGAGCCCGCTGAGCGGTGATCGTCGGAGTCCAACCATCCACACGAGCCCGAGGACAGCGAAGACGACGACCTGCCAGAGGTGACGCATCTCGCCAGCGAGGATGACGGCGCTGGCCACGATGGCGCCCATGGCTGCTGGTGCCGCCCCGCCGAGGAACCCGGCTGCGGTGGGGTGCGATCGCAGCGCTTCGAACCGTGGCCCGCCGAACACGATGAAGGCGAACGAGGGGGCGAACGCAATCGTTGCGGCGATGAGGGCGCCGAGGACGCCGCTTGCTCCGTAGCCAACGACGGCGATGGTCTGGACCACCGGGCCCGGAGTGAGCTGCCCGAGGGCCACGGCGTCGAGGAACTGCGGTCCAGTCAGCCAGTGGTGCGAGATCGCGGCGCTGCGCATCAGGGGGATGATCACGAACCCGCCACCGAAGGACAGTGCGCCGATCGTGAATGCGGCCACCACGAGTGCCGGGAGCGTCGCGAGTGCGGCGAGGACCGGTGCGGCAGTCAACCACGATGCTGGCCCTCGCTGGGTGGAGCGACGGAAGATCTCCAGGCCACCGCAGCCGCAGAGCACGAGGACGAGGAAGGGGCCGAGGGTGAGGGTGGCGAGGCCGCCGAGTACGGCGTAGAGGACGGTGCGGTGCCGTGGGGTGAGGGCCGTTCGCTTCGACCCGAGCGCCGGTCGGAGGAGATCGATACCGGTGCGCAGCGCAATGGCGCCGACGACGGCACCGGCACCGTCGGCAGCACCGAGCAACCAGTGAGGGGGCGTCGCCGCGAGGATGACGCTGGCGGCGATGATGATGGCGATGAGGCCAGGGATGATGAACGCCAGACCGCCGAGGACAGCCCCCGCGGTCCCAGCAACCCGCCACGCGCAGTAGATCGCCATCTGGGTGGACGCTGGCCCCGGGAGAATTGCGGTGGTCGCGACCGCGTGATCGAACTCCTCTTCGTTCAACCACCCATTCGACGTCACGCACAGTGCCTTCAAGAGGGCGAGGTGTGCCGGTGGCCCACCGAACCCCGTGCAGCCGAGTCGCCCCCAGGCGCGCACGACCGTGGATAACGGGACGCGGCGGGTGTTGCTCATGCCGGTCCGGTGTGACTGGCGTTACAGGCCCGAGGATCCCAAGGTTCGAGGGGCTGCGCCGTTGCCGACGGTGCTGAGAACCGATTGTCGGTGGCGACGCCTGGAACATCGGGGACCGTCGTCGCCGTGACCGGCTGCGTGGTGGTGCTCGACAGCGTCGACGTGGTCGTCGGTGGCGAGGTCGTGGTGGTCGTTGCGGTTGGATCCGATGGCGCCATCGAGAGGTCGGAGCCGGTTTGGATCGTCACGGTTGCACCCGGCGTCACGGCTTGGGGGTTGTACCCCATGATGACCGGGCCTTGGAGCTGCTCGACGACTCGCTCGGCAGCCCCGAGCGCTGGATTCACCCACGCACCGCTCTTCGGGGGTGGAGGTCCGCCGTACCAGACGACCGTTTCTGCGAGGGGGCCAACGGGCGTCCGGTCACCGGTGGCGGAGATGGAGTAGCCCCGGACCCGCAGCGCATCGGCCACAACGGAGGCTTGGTGGGCAATGCCGGTCCCGTTGAGGACCGCAACCGAGAAGCTCGACGGGTTCGGCAGCGCATGGCCGTCCCAGGTCGACTGGTCTGCGGAGGTTCCGAAGACCTGGTTGATCGTCTGGAAGCCCCCGGGCTGAATGGGGAACGCCACATCGCCGTACGAGCCACCTTTGTACTGATAACCGTTCATGAGGTCGACCAAGACCGGGTAGGTGAGCTGCGGCACGGTGCCGATCGACACGGTGGCGAAGGTCTCGGCCAGGCTGAGCATGTGGTTCTCGCTGAAGGTCTGGTCGACCGTCAAATTGGGGAGCACGGAGGTTGCGAGGTTCAGGTCGGTCGATGGGTTGCCGATGCCCTTGGCGGCAACAGCTGCGGCCAGCACTCGGAGGAACTCGTGGGTTCGCCGAATACGAGCGAGGTCAGATTGGGCCTCTTGGGGCCACGTCGCGTGGTTGTTCGAGCCACCAATGGGCTTGATCTGTAAGTGCCGTGCCCGAACAACTTGGAGTGCGTGGTAGCCGTTCAAGTAGTGGCATCCAATGCTGCGGATGTTGAGGAAGGACTCGGCGTCGTAGACCGGACGGGGGAAGTACATCCAGACCCCACCAATGGCGTCCACCACGCTCGCGAAGCTGTCGAAGTTGAGTTCGACGAAGTGGTTGATCGGGATGCCGAAATCTTCTTCGATCGCCGAGACGAGCTGACTCGGTCCTTGGTAGAGGGCGGCGTCGATCTTGTTGGCGCCTTCAATGCGCGCGTTGGGGACGAAGAGATCGCGGGGAATCGACAGGAGCGATACCTTGCCCGTACTCGGGTCGAGGTGGACGATCATGGTCACGTCGCTGTTGACCCCGGTGACGCCGAGGGAGCACAGCCCGTAGTGACGGTCTTGATGCTTGAGACCACATCGGGTCGTGGAGCCGACCAACAAGATGTTCTCGCTCGCCCCTGCTTGCTGGAGTCCGTTGACGGTGCGGTGGTGGATCAAGCTCCCGAGGTAGAAGTAGATCGCCACACTGGCGATCCCGACGACGACGGCGAGGAAGATCGCGAGGACCATGGCGCGGCGGGCCCAGTAGCGACGCTGGGAGACGCGACGACGGCCGCCGCCGTTGCGAGGTCCGGTTGGGCGAGGGCTCCGTGGCTGCGGACTGGTGGACCGTCGAGCGGTGCGTTGGGTCGTGCGACCGTGGGCCGGAGCTCGTCGGGTTCGAGGCTTGGGTGATGGGGTACTCGGGCGACGCTCGGGCGGCTCTCCGCTTCGAGAACGCCGGTTGATGATGTCCTCGGTACCCACGCAGGCAGGCTACCGACTAGGCGAGGGGTGCGGGGGACGCAGCGATGATCTCGGCGGTCGTGGCCACGGTGCAGATGAGGCTCAAGGTCTCACGAATGACAGATTCTGCGTAGGCGAGGGGCGTGCCGGCGACCGCGTCGGCGGCCAGGACGACTTGGTACCCGAGGTTCACCGCCTCGATGCAGAGCCCGAGGACCCCGAGGTTCACTGAGACGCCAGTCACGACGAGCACAGTGACGTCCATGGAGCGCAGCGTCTGATCGAGCGCGGTGCCGCAGAACGGTGAGACGCCACTCAGTCGTGGCACTTGGAAGTCGGACGCCTCCGCTGCGATCTCAGGGATGAGTTCGGTCGCTGGAGTCCCTGCCACGAGATGTCCAGGGATGCGGGCCATCGCAGCGTGGAGCGGGGAGTTGACCACCGAACCTGCCCAATCTTCCCTGAACGCTGCGAGACAGTGCACGATCGGCCATCTGAGCGCGCGCCCGTGGCGACACAGGGCGGCGGCGTGGGCAGCGACGTTTCCGTGCGTCACGGCGTCGCGCAGGGCGGGGAAGGTGGCTACGTCACCGACGACGCCACGTTGGAGCTCCATTGTCAGCACGGCCGTTGTTGCGCTGCGCCCCCGACGGAGTTCACCGCCTTGGAGGAGCGATCCGAGATCGATGGGCACTAGTTCGCAGGCGTCGCCGTCGCAACGATCTCGCCGGCCCAGCGGTAGTCCGGCTTCCCGGCGGGAGAGCGGAGGATGGCATCGACGACGAAGAGTTTGCGAGGGACCTTGTAGCCAGCGACGTGATCTCGGCAGAAGGTCTGAATCTCTTCGAGCGTCGGCGTGGTACCGGGACGTGGGTGGATGATGGCGGCCACGGTCTGCCCCCATCGCTCATCGGGAGCACCCACCACGATGGCGTCGATCACACCAGGATGGGATCGCACTGCCGATTCCACCTCTTCGGGGAAGATCTTCTCGCCGCCAGAGTTGATGACGACCGACCCGCGGCCGAGGAGCGTGATGGAGCCGTCCTCTTCGACGGTGGCGAAGTCGCCAGGCATGGCGTAGCGGGTGCCGCGCACGGTGATGAAGGTCTCAGCGGTCTTCTCCGGAGCCTTGTAGTACATGAGGGGAATGTCGCCGGCACGGGCGATCTTGCCGACGACGCCCGATCCAGGGACGACCTCGTTCATGTCCTCGTCGAAGACCACGGTTCCACCGAGGCGAGAGACGGTCGGGCCAGACGTCATCTTGGTGTTGCCCTTGGTGAACATGCGCATGCCGTTGTTCCCAGACTCCGATGAGCCAATGGCGTCGGTGATGATCAAGTTCGGCAAGACCTCGAAGAACTGGTCCTTGACTGGCGAGGAGAAGATGGCTGCTGAGGAGGAGATGGCGAACAGCGACGAGGTGTCGTACCTCGAGGGGTCTTCGGCGAGGTGCTCGATGAGCGGCTTGGCCATGGCGTCACCGGTGATCATGAGGTTGGAGACCTTCTCCTCCTCGATGATCCGCCAGACCTCATCGGGCTCGAACTTTGCGGTGAGCACGATCTTCGACCCGACGAAGCTCTGACCCATGAGGCACCACTGGGTGGCGCCGTGCATCAGTGGAGCGATGGGGAAGTGGGTGAGGACGAAGTCGCCGCTGCCCTTGGCGATCATCTCGCTGGCGTTCGTGATGCGGGTGTTGGCAACAGGATCGAGGCCTCCGCCGAAGGCGAAGAAGACGTCGTGGTGGCGCCAGACCACGCCCTTGGGCATGCCCGTCGTGCCTCCGGTATAGACCATGTAGTGGTCGTCGCCTGAGCGGGGACCGAAGTCGCGCAGTGGTGATCCGGTGGCGAGGAAGTCCTCGTAGTGGAGCGTTCTTGGCGTCGGGTCAGCGAGGTCGGTGCCGTCTTCAATCACGACGACGTGCTCGAGGGTCGGCATCTCTGGGGCGAGGCGCTCGACGCGGTCAGCGAAGGAGCGCTCGACGAAGAGCGCCTTCAGGTCGGCGTTGTCGAAGAGGTAACGGAGCTCTTCGTCGACGTAGCGGTAGTTGATGTTGATCCACACCGCACGAATCTTGAAGACCGCCCAGAGGATCTCTGCCCACTCGACGGAGTTGTAGGCGTAGATCCCAATGTGGTCGCCGGGCTGAATGCCGAGGTCAGCGAGCGCGTGGCCGAGCTGGTTCGCTCGAGCCTCGAGCTCGGCGTAGGTCCGTCGCTTGCCACCCGCGACGAGGGCGGTTCGTTCGGCGAATGCGTCGACGGCTTGTTCGAAGAGGTCAGCGAGGTTGAAGTCCATTTGCGCACAATAGAACACGTCGCAACTCCGCTCCTAGTTCTCGTTGGCCACGACGCGGTCGCTCGTCGACCCTTCGTCACGGTGGCGAAACATTGCTGGAACATGGCCTCCGTAGCCTTGAGCGCATGACGGTTGCGTTCGAGCTCGATGCGTCAGGCGCGTGGAACGAGATGTTCGAAGCACCTGGTGTTCCTCGCGCGCTCTACCGTCCGGTTGTCAAGCAACTGAGCATGGCCACGATGCGCGAACTCCACCAGCGACGCGACCTGTTGGCTCGAACGTTCTCCGATCGCGGCGTCACCTTTGCGTTCTCTGGAGAGGAACGCCCCTTCCCGCTGGACCTCCTTCCAAGGGTGATTTCGGCGCTCGAGTGGGACCTCGTCGCTCGAGGGATTAGCCAGAGGGTCCGCGCCCTCGAAGCGTTCCTCGCCGACGTCTACGGCGACGGACAAATCTTCAACGACGGCCTCATCCCTCGCAGTGTGGTCCTGTCGAGTCCGAACTTCATTCGGGCTGCCAAGGGCATCGTCCCAGAGAATGGGGCGAGGGTGACCGTCTCTGGTGTCGACCTCATCAGAGACGAACTCGGAGCATTTCGAGTCCTCGAAGACAACGTGCGAATTCCTTCAGGGGTGAGCTACGTCATTGAGAATCGTCGTGCGATGACCCAGCACGCCTCCTCGCTCTTCAGCGAGTACAGCGTCCACCCCGTTGACGAGTACCCCTCTCGCCTCCTCGCTGCGCTGCGAAGCGCTGCACCCCAAGTGACAGAACCCGTGGTGGTGGTCCTCACCCCAGGGGTACACAACGCCGCGTACTTCGAGCACGTCCTCCTCGCCCGAATGATGGGAGCTGAGCTCGTCGAAGGGAGTGACCTCATCTGTCGGTCGAACAAGGTCTTCATGCGCACGACCCATGGCGAACGCCAGGTGCACTCGATCTACCGCCGAGTTGATGATGAGTGGCTCGACCCGCTGCATTTTCGATTTGACTCGATGGTTGGGGTTCCTGGTCTCGTCAACGCTGCTCGCGCGGGCAACGTCGCCATCGCCAATGCGCTCGGCAACGGCGTGGCCGACGACAAGCTCGTCTACACCTACGTTCCCTCGTTCATCTCCTACTACCTCGGTGAGCAGCCGCTTCTTGAGAACGTCGAGACCTACCGTCTCGAAGACGCTGAGATTCGAGGTGAAGTCCTCGGGGCACTGGATCGCTACGTCGTCAAGCCCGTCGATGGGTCTGGAGGGAAGGGCATCGTCATTGGCCACCTCGCGAGCGAAGAGGAACTCGCCGCAACCGCAGTGGCGATCGCCGCTGACCCGCGGAAGTGGATCGCCCAGCGACCCGTGGCGTTGTCGACAATGCCAACGCTCACCGAATCCACCATCGGGGCGCGCCACATCGACCTCCGCCCCTTCGCCATCAACGATGGAGAGTCCGTGTGGGTATTGCCAGGGGGCCTCACGCGGGTCGCGCTCGCAGAGGGAGAACTCGTCGTGAACTCATCCAAAGGTGGGGGATCGAAGGACACCTGGGTGGTCGATGACCGACGTCGGGGTATTCCGCAAGGGCAACAACGTAGCGAGGAGCCTGTGCCCGTACTCGTCCCCAAAGCGTCGGGGGCGCTGCGTCAGAGCGATCCGGTGCTCCGGGCGGAGGACGATCAATGAGCGACCGCGGCATGCTCTCTCGCTTAGCCGAGTCGCTCTACTGGATCGGTCGCTACGTCGAGCGTGCAGACGACACCGCCCGCATCATCGACTCCTACGTCCACCGTCTCGTCGAGGCGCCGACGAGTGAGCAAGACGAGATCGTCCGGAGCCTGTTCTCGATCCTCGGTGTTGAGTCCACTGCATCAGGTGCACTCACTGCTGCCGATGCCCTCGCAGTTCTGGCCTACGACGCAGCGAATCCGAGTGCGATTGCCGGAGCACTCGTCGGCGCCTACGAGAATGCTCGCAGGAGTCGGGACATCATCTCGTCGGAGATGTGGGTGGCGCTCAATGCGACGCGCCTCCGGCTGCCCGAGGTGCAGGCGACCAGTCTCCAACTCGGTCCGTCGACCTACTTGCAGTTCGTCCGAGAGCGCGCGGCCCTCTTCCTCGGTCTCGCTGATTCCACGATGAGTCGAGATGATGCGTGGCGATTCTTGATGCTCGGGCGGTCGGTTGAGCGGATGGATATGACCGCGCGCCTACTTCGGTCGAGAGTTGCTGGGGTATCGGGCGATCAGGACTGGATGGCATTCCTGCGGGCTTCTGGGGCAATGGAGGCGTATATGCGCAGCTCGTCAGGACTCACCGACGGTTCGGGCATCGCCGCCTTCTTGCTCATTGATCGCCTCTTCCCACGCTCGATTCTGTTCATGGTGCACGAAGCCGAGCAGTGGCTGAAAGAACTGCAGTCCACGCAACTGCGAACTGCGCCGTCTGATCTCATCCGTCAGCACCTCGTCCAAGCTGCCACCGTCTTGGAATTCGTCCAGAGCGACGACGTGCTCTTCCGCCTGCATGAACTCCTCGACCTCGTGGAAGAGACCTGCATCGCCGTGAACGATCGCATTACTGAGCGGTTCTTCAATCGCATTTTGGCTGTGAGCTGGACCACCGAAGGGGGATTATGAGTCCCTTGCTCCTCGAAATCGTGCACCACACGGGCTTCGACTACGCCGAACCCGTGACCTTGTCCTACAACGAAGCGCGTATGACGCCGGTGAGTGATGCCTGCCAGCTCGTTCGACGCTCACGCCTCCACATCAGTCCGAGCGTCGCGCAGGGTCGTTACCTCGATTACTTCGGGACTGACGTCACCACGTTTGAGGTGACTGAACCCCACGTGCGCTTGAGCGTCGAGGCGATCTCCCTCGTCGAGCGCCGGACCCCTGAGCTTTCGAGTGGGAGCGTGAGCCACGCCCTCGATACTCGACTCGGCGATCGGTTCCTCGAGTACCTGACCCCAACACCACGATCGACGATCCATCAAGATGTCGTTGACGCTGCAGCCGCCGGTCAATCCCTCGGCGACGTCCACCACCTCGCCGAAAACCTCGCCGAGTTCGTGCGACACAACGTGCGCTACGTTCCCGGCGCAACGTCAGTGCAGTCCACTGCGACGGAAGCCTGGGAACGACGGGCGGGCGTCTGTCAGGACATGACACACCTGATGGTCGCCATCTTGCGAGAACTCGGCGTGCCGGCTCGATACGTTTCGGGTTACCTCTACCCGAGCACCACGATCGAACCTGGCGAGGCGATTGCAGGCGAGAGCCATGCATGGGTGGAGTACTGGTGCGGTGCGTGGGCAGGGATTGACCCGACCAATGGGCTCAGAGAGACCGAACGACACGTGGTGGTCGCCCGAGGGCGTGACTACGACGACGTCCCGCCGATCAAGGGCATCTACGACGGTTCGGGATCCACCCAACTCGGTGTTCGCGTGGAGATGACCGCACGGTCGCTCTGAATCGCGTGTTCAGACGTCGGCGAAGTGCTCAACTGCTTCTCGCTTGTGGCGCCCGTAGTCCATCTTCCCGGAGGGACTCCTGCCAATGGTTGCGACGAAACGCAGTTGCCGAGGTGCCTTGTACGACGCGAGGGAAGCCTTGACGATGGCGATGAGCTCCTCTTCGGTTGCTGAGGCACCGGGGTGGAGCTCGACGGCAGCCACGACCCGCTCGCCGAAGCGCTCGTCGGGGATGCCAACGACGCAGGCATCGGCGACGGCGTCGTGGGTCTTGAGCGCTTCTTCGACCTCTTCGGGGAACACCTTCTCGCCGGCGGTATTGATGCACTGGCTCCCTCGACCGAGGAGGTGGATGGAGCCATCGGCATCCACGGTGGCGAAGTCCCCGGGGATGGAGTAGCGGACGCCGTCGATCTCTTTGAACGTCGCCGCTGATTTCACGGGATCTTTGTAGTAGCCGAGAGGATTGCGTCCACCGACGCCGATCACACCAATGACCCCGCTTCCCGGCGTGATTGGTCGACCGTCCTCGCCGAGCACGATGACCGATGGCCCGAGGGTGAACGACGCCGTTGCCCGAGTTCCCTTGGCGCTCGACACTGAACTCCCCATGCCGAGCGCTTCAGAAGAACTGAAGGCGTCGATGAGCACCATGTCGGGGTGGATGTCTAAGAGACCCTGCTTGATCTCCTCGGACCACATTGCCCCGGAGGACATGATCGCGATGAGGCTCGAGATGGCCGGGGCCTCGGCGGCGCTCCGCAGCGTGGAGAGCAGTGGACGGGCGAAGGGGTCGCCGACGATGACGGCGACGTTCACCTGGTCGCGTGCAATCGTTTCCGCCAACTCCATTGGGTCGTAGGACCGAGATGGCAGGAGTGAAACAGTCCCCCCTTCAGCCAGCGTCTCGAGCGCAGTGAACAGGCCAGTGCCGTGCATGAGCGGGCAGGCTGGGAGGAGGGTGACGCCAGGGCCCTTCTCGCCAAGATCTCGAGCGATGCCTTCGAGGCCATCGTCGGGAACGTATCGGCGAAAACCTGCCGGATTCAGGCGCCCGAAGAGGTCATCTTGACGCCACATGACGCCCTTGGGCATGCCGGTGGTGCCTCCGGTGTAGAGCATGAGGAGGTCATCGGGGGAGCGGCCCCACGATGCGGTACCTGGTCCTGGGCTCATCACGACCTCAGAGAAGGGCGTCGCCCACTCGGGGCACGCCGCCGTGCCGTCGTCGACGAAGATGAACGCCTTCACCTGTGGTGTTGCCGCACGCACCGCGTCGACCGTGCTCGTGAAGGTGCCGTGGAACACCACCACGGTGGCATCTGCGTTGTTCCAGAGGTACGTCAACTCATCAGTGCCGTAGCGGTAGTTGGTGTTGACCGGGACACAACCCACCCGGAACGCCCCAGCAACGGCAATGAGGTACTCAGGCGAGTTGTAGAGGTACACCGCCACCTTGTCTTGCTGGACAACGCCGGCGTCCAGAATCCACTGGCCGAACCCTCGGGCGGCATCGTCGAATTCAGCCCACGAGACCGATCGATCCCCGTGGCGTATCGCTGCGTGGTCGGGTTGCGCCGCCACCACGGTGTCGAAGATATCGGCGTAGTTCCAGTCCGTCACAGTGTCCCCTCCGTGGTCGTGCGACCTCTGCGTAGGCTAGGCGCGTGGACCTCCACCTGCCCGGCTCTGATCATCCTGCTCGCATGGCGCTCGCCGCATTCCTCGAGGCGCACCCGAGCCCAAGCGGTGCGGAACTGGCTGAAGCTGGCTACGTCGTGCCGCACTGGCCACAACCCTGGGGCCTCAGCGCCGATCCCCTCACTCAGCTCATCATCGACGATGAACTGAAGGCCCGAGGGATCAAGCGACCGGTCAACCCCATTGGAATTGGGTGGGCAGGCCCGACGCTGCTCGCAGGTGGGAGCGAGGAGCAGCAAGCCCGCTACCTCCCGCGTCTGCTCTCGGGTGAGGACTTCTGGTGCCAGTTGTTCAGCGAGCCGAGTGCGGGTTCGGACCTCGCTGCTCTCTCGACGACCGCCGTTCGTGACGGCGAGGAGTTCGTCGTCAACGGCTCGAAAATCTGGACGAGCTACGGCCACATCGCTCGCTACGGGATCTTGCTCGCCCGGACCGATCCATCGGCGCAGCAGCACCACGGCATCTCCTACTTCGTCTGCCCAATGGACCTGCCCGGCATCACCGTCCGACCACTCGTCGACATGACGGGAGACCACGCGTTCAACGAGGTGTTCTTCGATGAGGTCAGGATTCCAGCGGATTGCCTCGTCGGCGAGCTCAACCACGGCTGGAATTTGGCCAAGGTCACGCTCATGAACGAGCGGGTCTCGCTCTCAGGTGAAGGTGCGCTCTGGGGCCGTGGGCCGACCGTGGACGATCTCGTCGAGCTCGTGAAGGGCGATCCTCGCCCGCTCAGTCCAGCGCTCCGTCGCAGGGTGGTCGACGTTGTGATCGAAGCCGAAGTGCTCTCGATGCTCAGGTACCGACTCGTGAGTTCAGTGCTGGCGGGCCGCCGCCTCGGACCAGAGGCCTCGATTCGCAAGGCGTTGGCTGATGAGCACGGCCAGCACGTCATGGAGCTCGCCATCGACCTCGCTGGGATGGCCGGACAGATTCGCGGCATGGGGCCCCAGGCCACCCAATCCTCGGATGCACTCGGCTGGTCACATGGGTTCCTCTACGCCCAAGCCCTCACCATTGGTGGAGGGACCAAGGCCGTGCAACGCAACATCATTGGAGAGCGCATCCTCGGACTCCAGCGTGAGGTCTGAACGGCGACCCGCTGCTGGCGCCCTCAGCGACCAAAGAGCGGCACCGAGAGTGCGTGCGTCATCACGCCTCCGAGGAATGCGGCGTAGGAGCCAGACAGGTGCGAGCGGTCGTAGTAGGCGACCATCGTGCCGATGATCGGCGATCACGTTGTCGCACAGAGCCACGGTGTCGGATCAATGAACGACACTCGGGGAACGGCGGACGAAGCGGTGGCCTCAGCTGGAGCGTGCGTCGTCGCAGCACCTGACGGCGTCACCGTGCTTCCCGCACACGTTTGAACCGAGGTCGCGAAGCGGGCGAGGCATGGCCCGGGGTCCATGGGAAGTAGGGGCGTGTCGCCGATCATGATGACCTTCGACGTCAACGTGGTGAGGTACTTGAAGAGGTACTCCAGACTCGATGCCCACTGCGCATCGGTGTCCGACGATTCATTCCCGGTCGTTCGTTCCGCCAGAACCACTGCCAAGGGGTGAACCTTCTTGACCTCGGCGTAGGCGCTGGTCTTCCACTTCGTGCAGGGACTTCCGAGCGGCGTGGCCACCTGGGGGCAACTCGGGAGCCACATGAACAAGAGACGGACCTTGAGCGCACGCGCCGCGAGGTCAACGGCTGGTGACCACATGAGCGCATGCGAGTCTCCGAGGAGCACGATCGTTGACTTCGCTGTCGTCAGGCCGAAGACGCAAGGCCGAGATGCGTAGACGCAGGATCCCGCTCCGGGGAGAACTGCTCCGGGCACATCGTTGCCGATCGCGGAAACTGGTGGGCTCAGTGCCGCTGGGATCGAGGTGATTGAGGTCGACGCCGCAACGAGCGCCTCGACTTGGCTGAGTGTGGCTGGTGGGGTGGCCGCACTAGCGGAAGGGGCACTCGCACGCAGGAGTGCGAGTGCGAGCGCACATGCAAGGATGACTCGCTTTATGAGGGCATTGTAGGGGTGTTGCGAGTGGTACATGCAAACCCAGAGGGACTCCCTTCAGCGAGGCAGCGCTCGGAGAGCGTGAGGGAATCGAGCGCTGGGTCGGCGTGGGTTGGGGGGGGATCGACGCCAAGGACGGGTGCCGTCGTCGAGCGGTCGCGAAGGTGGCGATGCCGTGGTCTAGGGAAGTGGGAGTGGTCCCGCGTGGCCGAATCCCTGCCGAATGCCCTGGCCGGCCCGCTTGATGAGCTCGTCGGGAGCAAAACGCATCCAGTAGGCGTTGCGCGCGTGGTCGCGGCTGCGGTTCTCGAACACCATGGCCAACGTTGCGGGATCGTCAGCCTCGTCTTCGTGGACGAAGACTTCGAGAATCGGCGTGGAGGTCATGAGCTGGGCTTGCATGATGCCCTGACTGGCTTCGTGCGCGCAGACCTTGTCCACGTCCGCCTTGCCTGGCATGCCGAGGGCGACGACGATGGAGCACCCATCGCGCTCGATGAGGTTCTTGGCCGCCACGGCGAGGTCTTTGAACCCTGGCACGGTTTGACGGATCACGGTGAAGGTCTCGCCGTATCCCGGGCACGACTCGAGCTCTGCCAGTGCAGCTCCACCCATGTCGTACCGGGCGAACATGGTGTCAACGACGCCGAACGTCTCCATTGCGTGCTCCTTTTCTTGCGCCTCAGCCTAGGAGCCGGCGCCGAGATGCCTGACGGTGCGTCGTTCGTTTGGACCAGAGCGGCTTCACACTGGCGCCTCGATGCTGGCCTAGGTTGGAGGCAACGAGAGGAGCAACCATGGCGTGGGACTTCACGACGGAACCTGAATTCGAAGCACAACTCGAGTGGATGCGCGGCTTTGTCCGCGACGAGGTCTTCCCCCTCGAGACCCTCGGTCTCACCTACGACCAGATCCTGGTGGCCATCAAGCCGCTCCAAGAAGAGGTGAAGCGTCGCGGGCTCTGGGCAGCCCACCTCGACCCAGAACTCGGTGGTCAGGGATTCGGTCAACTGAAGTTGGGGCTCATGCACGAGATCTTGGGACAGACCCCGCTCGGCCCCGTGGTATTCGGCAACAACGCTCCCGATTCAGGAAACGCGGAGATCATCGCAGTCGGAATGAAGATGTCGGGCCGCACCGATCACTGGGAGCCGTGGTTGACGCCGCTCCTCGAAGGCCGACTCCGTTCGGGATTCTCGATGACCGAGCCCCACACCGCAGGATCGGACCCGACCCTGCTCCAGACGACCGCTGTGCGTGATGGCGAGGAGTGGGTCATCAACGGTCGCAAGTGGTACACGACCAATGGATCGGTGGCCAACATCTTGATCGTCATGGCCGTCACCAACCCTGACGTCCACCCCTACCAGGGCTCGTCGATGATCATCGTGCCGGTCACCACGCCGGGCGTGACGATTCTCCGAGACGTCGCCTCCATGGATGACCCGGTGGTCGACTACGGCAAGTTCGGCAACCACGCCGAGATCCTCTACGAAGAGGTCCGCGTGCCGGCTGCGAACCTGATTGGTCGTGAAGGCGATGGCTTCCTCTTGGCCCAAGCTCGTCTCGGGCCCGGAAGAATCCACCACTGCATGCGGTGGCTCGGTCAATCCAAGCGTGCCTTCGACATGATGTGCGAGCGTGCTGTCTCGCGCTACACCCACGGCTCCCTGCTGGCCGAGAAGCAGACGATTCAGAACTGGATCGCTGATTCAAAGGCTGAGATGCACGCGGCTCGCCTCATGACCTTGCACGCCGCGTGGAAGATGGACCAAGTGGGTGCATCGGCTGCTCGTGACGAGATCGCCATGATCAAGTACTACGGGGCGACGGTGCTCTACAACGTGATCGACCGCGCCTTGCAGGTGCACGGTTCGCTCGGGTACTCAGCCGACATGCCGCTCGAGGCCATGTACCGCGCTGCTCGTGCTGCTCGCATCTACGACGGACCTGACGAGGTCCACCGCCAAACGGTCGCTCGCCGAGTCCTCAAGGACTACACCGCGACGACCACGCCAACCGAGCACATCCCGTCCCGCGAGCGTGCGGCACGAGAGAAGTTCGCTGCGCTGCTCGAATCCTTCGAGGGGTAGGTCTCAGGCGGATCCGAGCTGCAACTCGGCGCGCCGGATGCCGTTGATGATGGTCGATGGCGACCGTTCGATGGTTCCGGCGACCGAGAGCGTGGGCGCTTTGTGACTGAGTCCCTCGAGGATGACGTCAGCCTCCATTCGGGCGAGCGCAGCGCCGAGGCAGAAGTGGTTTCCGACCCCGAAGGACACGTGGGGATTGGGGGATCGCGTGATGTCGAAGGAGCTCGCTGTTGGTCCAAACGCGGCCTCGTCGAGGTTCGCTGAGGCGTAGACCATGAGCACGGGGTCGCCTTCGCTAATCGTGGTGTCGCCGAGATGGGTCGTCGTCAGCGCCGTGCGGAGGAACGACGTCACCGGTGTCGTCCAGCGCAGCATCTCCTCAATTGCTCGTGGCCGCAGATCAGGCTGCGCCCGGAGGAGCTCCCACTGCTCGGGACGCTCGGCCAAGGCGAGGATGCCGCCAGAGAGCAAGTTTCGGGTCGTTTCGTTCCCAGCCACGAGCAACTGAATGAGGAACATGGCGAGTTCAGCCTCGCTCAGGAGATCACCGTCGATCGTGGCGGTAGCGATTGCTGAGACGAGGTCATCTTTCGGATGCGCTCGACGGGCACCAGCGAGCGCACTTAGGTACTCCCACATCTCGAGCTGCTTGGCCTGCTGGACCTCAGCTGGGAGATCTGACGCGCCAGGGATCGACACCTCGGACCACTCGAAGAAGGTCTCCCACTCGTCCACGTCTGCGCCGAGCAAGGCAGCGATGACCTGGAGGGGGAAGGGGACGGACAAGGCACTGACGAGATCGACCGGTTCATCGACGGAAAGGTCGTCGAGCAGCGCCGTGGCGGTTGCGGTCACCTGGTCGCGGAGCAACTTCACCATCGACGGCTTGAAGCCCGGTTGGACGAGCCGTCGGTAGCGGGTGTGCGCGGGAGCATCGGTGTGCATCATCGTTGGCGGGAAGTCGTAGTGTCGTCCGATTTCTTCGACCAGAATCCCTCGTGCTGAGCAGAACTCCTCTGGGTGGAGTGAGACTCGGGTGACGCCAGCGTGGGTGGTGACGGCCCAAAACCCTGGGTCCTCGACCCACGAGATCGGCTCCTCGGCCCGGAGTTGGGCGTAGAGCGGATGGGGGTCGCCGAGGTAGGTCGCAGCCGCAGTGAGTTCATGGCCGCGAGGATGGACCGGGCGGCTCAGCACGGAGCGACCTCGGTGAAGGGGACCACCTGCTCGATGACCGCGCAGGCTTCGAGCACCAGATCATCGTCGAGCCAGTTGCCAACCGCCTGGATCCCCATGGGGACACCGAGAGCCGAGCACCCAATCGGCATCGACGCTGCTGGTGATCTCGTCATGTTGAAGCCGTAGGTGTACTGCACCCAGTTGATGGTCTCCTCGCCGTTGACGACGCCGAGTCCGCCGAGGTCGAGTCGCGGGGCGACCCCAGCGGTCGTCGGGCAGAGCAGGACGTCGACATCTCGGAGCGCTGTGGCGAGTTCGTGGGTGAGCGCGGCTCGTGCGTCGAGGGCGTGGAGGAGTGTCCGACCGCTGACCGCGCCACCGCCGGCGACGATCATCTGCAAGATGGCATCGACGCCGAGGTAGTCCTCCGTCTCGAGGAACGGAGCGAAACTCCGCTCGAGGCAGGCCCCGACGATCGTGAGCCAGGGGTCGAACGGATCAGTGAACGCACTCGTGGCCTCCACGATCTGCACACCTGCACCGTCGAGGGCATCGAGGGCACGCCGACACGCTGCGAGGACCTCGGCATCGGTCGTGCCGTAGCCGAGGTTCTCTGACCACAGCACCTTGAGGGGACGGCCGAGGCGCTCGCCGAGGGGGCGGAGTGGGAGCGGGAGGCTGGTCGAATCACTCGGGTCTGGCCCAACGGCAACGTTGAGCGCAGTGACAACGTCACCGACGTGGCGACCGAGGACGCCCTTGGCCGAGAGGTCGAGCCACCCTGGTGCACCTTCTGGGGTGGGAATGCGCCCATAGGACGGCTTGAACCCCACGAGGCCGCAGGCCGATGCGGGAATGCGGATTGAGCCACCGCCATCGGATGCTGTGGCCAGGGGAACCATGCCTGCAGCCACTGCAGCAGCGCTCCCGCCCGAGGACCCAGCTGGTGTGTGCTCGAGGTTCCAGGGGTTCGTGGTTGTACCGAAGAGGGTGTTGTCGGTCTTCGCCGTCCATCCGAACTCTGGGGTGTTGGTCTTGCCGACCACGATGCACCCAGCGGCCCGGAGGCGGGCGACGAGCGCGGAGTCTGCTGCTGCAGGGGGAGCGTCTCGGTAGATGGCAGCGCCGTTGGTGGTGACGAAACCCGCTGCGTCTTCGAGATCCTTCACCCCAACAGGAATGCCGGCCAGTGGCCCGACGGGCAGCCCGGCGTGCACCCGAGCATCGAGTGCCGCTGCGTCGGCCATCGCTCGTTCAGCTGCCACGGCAACGAAGGCGTTGACGGTTCCGTTCAGGTGGTCGATGCGTTCGAGCGCGTGGGCGACGAGTTCTTGTGCAGATCGCTCGCCACTGGCGACGCTCGCGGCGAGTTCTCTGACATCAGCAGTGCGAAAGTCCATGCTCTTGTTCCTAGCACCGACCGCACGGAAGCGTCAGGACTGATCTCGAAGTGCGGTCGCGATGCGGGTGTGGGCGAAGGCCATGAGATCGTCGTAGGACGAGGCCTCCTCGGGGGTGCTGAGACGCGTGCGCTGCAAGCGGTGGAGCGGGCGGGGCTGTCGATCGAGCCAGAGTTGACCGCCAGCGGGCACCTGCGGCGGTGTGGACGCCAACCACACGAGATCAGCGGCGCCTGCGGCCGGCGAGCGGAGGAATGGGCGAGTCACGGTGGCGAATCCGGGAAGTGCAGCGTCAACGCCGGGAGTGTTCGTCCAACCGGGGTGGACGAGGTGGAACGCCACTCGGTCGCCGAACCGAGCGTTGGCTCCAGTCACCCAGACGGTTTGTGCTCGCTTGGCTCGTGCGTAGGCCACGGTCCCGCGGTAGGAGCTGGGTGTCATCTCGAGGCGTTCGACGTCGAACCGCTCGGTGTACATCCCTCCTGAGGTCATGACGATCACTCGACCAACGGACGATGCACTGAGGCAGTCCATGAGGCGCTCGGTGAGGAGGATTGGGCTGAGCAGGTGCACGACCACCGTTGTCTCGATGCCCTCGGTGGTCGCGGTGAAGTCGGTGAGGAGGGCGCCAGCGTTGTGGATGAGGACGTCGATCCGAGGCAGCGTCTCGTGCAGGGTTTGCTCCAAGCGTGCAGTGTCGTGCAGGAGGGCGAGATCGGCGAGGTGGCCCGTGACCTCGTGGTGACCGAGTCCATTGAGTGCGTCCACCGTGGAGTGCACCTTGTCCGCACTGCGACCCACGATGTGGAGCTCTGCGCCGAGGTTGACGAGCATGGTTGCCGCAGCACGACCGATGCCTGAGGTGGCACCGGTGAGGACCACGATTCGCCCTTCGAGAGATGCTGGGTTCTCCCAGTGGTCGAGGTGGGACCGCACGCTCGAGCCAATGTTGGTGAAGGAGCCCACAATGCTGGCTTCGAGGGCCCGATCGATGACTCGAGCGATTCTCGAACTCACGACGCCACCATCTTCTCGAGGAGGCCCTTGGCAGCACCCTTCCCGAACGCGTCGATGACGAGGTGGAGGAGGGGATCGACGATGCCGAGGACACCCTTTCCGGCCAAGTTGGCTCGATAGGTGATCTCTGATCCTTCATCGTGGGGAGTGATGGAGATCGTATCTTCGGAGAGCAGCAGTGAGGTCTCCGCCCGGAGGACGACGCGAGTTGGTGGTTCGTACTCGGTCACGGCGTAGACGAGGGTCTTCTTCGTGGCGAGGAAGCCGAGCGTTACCTCGAAGCTGCTCCCGACGCCGAGGTCGCCATCGTCGTGGCGGACAACGGCGACGATGCTCGGGTCCCACTGCACGGCGTTGGTCATATCGGCCAAGAAGGCGAACGCTTCCTCGGGTGACTTCGACGTGGTGAACGCGAGCGAGAAGGTGGCCACGTCAGCGAGCAGCGGGAGCCAGGGCGGCGACGGCTTCGGCGAGGTCGACGCCGAAGGGGATGACCGCGAGGTTCGGCACCGAGATGCCGTTGGCGACGTAGCGGGCGATGTGCGCTCGACATTCAGCGAAGGACCCATGCACGATTAGCGCATCGACGACCTCATCGGGGATGACCTCGAGAGCCTTCTTGCGGTCTCCCGCAGCCCAGGCCTCCCACATTGGCTCGAGGGCCGGTCCTCGACCGAGCCACCGGTGGAACTGGGCGTAGGCCTCGACGTTCAAGTATGCCGTGATCATCCGCCGCCCGACCATGCGCGCCAAGTCGCGATCTTCGGTCGGGAGCACGAAGATGCGAGCTGTGAGCGGCGTGTCCTCGCCAACGACGTCCACCACGGTTCGGACATCTTCGGCGGACAACCAGTTGAGGATGGCGCCATCGGCATGGTTGGCAGCGAGCCGCAGCATTCCTGGACGCAGCGCGGCCAGGTAGATCTTCGGCACCTCGGGGATGGGACGTGCCAGCTTGAAGCCCCGAACCGTGAACGATGGACACTCCATGTCCACCTTCTCGCCACTGAGCGCTGCCTTCAAGAAGGTCAAGGTGTCCTTCACTCGCTGGTACGGCTCGGTGAATGCAATCCCATTCCACCGTTCGACGATGACCTGCGAGGACGCGCCGAGGCCGAAGGTGAAGCGACCAGGTGCTGCCTCGGCGATGCCGGCGATCTGTTGGGCGAGGAGTGCGGGACCCCGGGTGAAGGCTGGAACGATGGCCACGCCGAGGTTGAGCCGCGGCTCCCATGCTGCGGCCAGTGCGAGCGGGGTGAAGCCGTCGACACCGTCGACTTCGGCCGACCAGACGTCGCTGTAGCCGAGGTCAACGAGCCGGTGGAACCATGCTTCGTGGTCAGCCAAGGGGACGCCATCGAAGGGAATGGTGATGCCGAAACGGTGTGGAGCAGTCATGGGTTTAGTCTCGCACCGCCACATCCAACCCGCAGCACGGCGACGACGCAGGGGGACCGACAGCAAACGACCCCACGGGCAGTGCCCGTGGGGTCGCCTTCGACAATGGGCGAACGATCAGTCGTTGGTGCCGTGGAGGAATCGGTAGGTGACGGCCGCCACTGCGCCTCCAACGAGGGGTGCCACGATGAACACCCACACCTGCTTGAGCGCGTCGCCGCCGAGCAGGAGTGCAGGCCCGAAGGAACGGGCCGGGTTTACCGAGGTGCCGTCCACAGAAATGCCGAACAGGTGGACGAGGGTGAGGGTCAAGCCAATCACGAGGCCCGTGACGAGGCCAGCGCCAGCCTTTCCAGTTGCGGCCAGGATCACGAACACGAAGATCGCGGTCATGATGACTTCTGCCAAGAAGGCTCCTCCAGCGGAGATGTGGATCATGGAGTGGACGCCGTACCCGTCAGCACCGAGACCCGTGCTCTTGCGGATGTAGTTGGGCGACTGCTTGAAGGTGAACCACAGCAGGCCTGCTCCGACAATGCCGCCGATGAACTGCGCAATCCAGTAACCAATGGCATCGGTCAGGGTGATCCGCTTGGCGATCAGGGCGCCAATGGTCACGGCGGGGTTGACGTGGCAGCCCGAAATCGAACCGATGGCGTAGATGAGACCCATGAGGACGAGGCCGAACGCCAACGAGGTGGCCACGATCCCAGCTGAAGCTGACATGCCGGTGCCGAGAATCGGGAGTGGGTGGTGGAACTTGCCGAACGTGAGGGTTGCCACCCCACAGGCGAAGTACACGAGCACTGCAGTGCCGAAGAGTTCTGCCGCCATCTTCTTCGACGACGCGGAATTTGCTGCCATGGTGGTTCCCCCTTAGTGGGCGCTCTGCCCGTGGATAACAGCACCGACTCTAGAGAGCGCGTTTGACTTTTTGCGGGATGGTGACTGCACATGCGAAGGGGGCGACCGACGCGTGCGGAGGTCTCCCGGTCACGTGCTCGATTGCCGTGCGTTACCGAAGAGCGAATCGGGTGATGTAGCCGGAGTAGCTCGACACCCACACCTGAGCCGTCGACGGATCGAAGGTGATTCCGATGGGATCCGACGGAACGTTCACCGTCTCGATGATCGCCAAGTTCCGAGCTCGGAGCATGGTCATCGTCGCAGAGCCGTAGTTCACGACGAAGAGGGCAGAGCCGTCCGTTGAGATGACGAGCGAACGACATTCAGTGCCGGTGTTCACCGTGCCGACGATGCGCCCAGTGGCGAGATCGATCTTCGTCACCGCGCCTGGTGCGTTGAGGGACACGTAGGCGTAGGCACCATCGGGGCTGAGGACGACCGTTCGGGGATTGAGGCCGCAGTAGATCGTTCCGACGATTCGGCCAGTGTGCAGGTCAACCTTCACGAGATCTTCGCCACCCATGATGGCGATGTAGGCGAAGTGCGACGCTGGATCGACGGCGATCCCACGCGGGGTGGCCGGCATGGGGATGGTCGTGACCACTCGATTGGTGGACGTGGCAATCAAGTTGAGATCCCACGAGCACCAGTTGGTGACGAGTACCCACTTCCCGTCGGGCGATGTGGCGATGAACTTCGGGACGAGGCCAACGCGAACTACCCGGTCGATCTTCCACGTCGCGGTATCGATCCGGTAGGCGTAGTCCGGCGTGTCGCCAGCCGCCCGGGCGCTGCTGGGCGAGCAGGTGTCGAGGCCCTCAGGTCCCATATTCGGCCCATACATGGAGTAGTTGGTGATCCAGTAGTCCTTGCCGTCGGGACTGAACGCACCTTCGACGGGTGCACCGAGCACGGTGCCCTTGAGCGCTGGGTAACCGAACTTCGACAGGTCCACAGCTGAGGAGATCGTCTTGACCAGTCGGCCGCTTCGGGCGTTGAAGACCGACACGGTCTTTCGGTACACCATGTTCTGGGCGTAGACGTAGCCGGTTCCCGAGGCGTTGACGGACTTCGGGGTGATCGCGTTCGAGTAGTACTGCCCGATCAGTTTGAGTCGGCGCTGGGCGATGCGAGGACCTGGCGGAATCTGTTCGAGCGGCCTGGCGCTCACCGTCGTCGTGGTCGTTGGGGGAACGGTGGTCGTGGAGGAGGTACTCGTCGTCGACGAACTGGCTCGGACGAAGTCGGCGGTGACGACGCTCACGCCGAGAATGATCACCAGTGCCGCCACGCCAACGCCGATTCGTCGCCGGATGTAGACCGATTTACGGTGACGACGCCCATGCTGTGCAGCCATGGCTTCACGCTACCTGAGGCGTTCGGCGATGGGGCTCCACCGCGGAGGAATGCCTGCACACGCGAGGTAGGGTCACAGTGACGATAGAAGGGTGCCTCGTGGCTGATCTTGAACTCGAAGAACGTAGCGAGGGCCGGCCCGCTCAAGCCGGTTCGCTGAAGCCAGTGATCGACATCATTCCGGCTGCTGCGTACGAGAATCCCACGTGGAAGGGCATGGCGTACTTCCTTCGCGACGTTGCGATGTACGTCGCCGTGGTGAGCGCGTTGATTCTCTTCTCCAACGTCTTCGTGGTCGCAGGTCTCGAAGTGGTGATGGCCCTCATCACCACCGCACTCTTCGTGGTTGGTCACGACGCAGCGCACGGCGCCCTCTTCAAGTCCAAGCGGACCAACTCCATCGTTGGGCACCTCGCCATGCTGCCGAGCATGCACGTCTACGAAGGGTGGGTGCTCGGGCACAACCGAGTGCACCACCCCTACACCGTTCGTCAGGGCTACGACTTCGTCTGGCACCCCTACACCGTTGAGGACTACCGAGCGATGGGGTTCGTCAAGCGCATGCGCCACCGCTTCGAGTGGTCGTGGTTCGGCGCTGGGGCCTACTACCTCCGCGAGGTGTGGCTCAACAAGATGATCACTGGTCCATTCCCTGCACGGTGGGTGAAGGCGATCAACCGGGATCGTGCTGTGGTGCTCGGATGGGCGGGTGCGTTCGCCGTCGGTTTGGCGCTCATCGCCTTGGCTCAGGGTGACTCACTCTTCGGTATCGCCTGGATGATCACCCGGGTGGAGATCCTCCCGTTCTTGGCGTTCTGCGTGATGATCGGCTCGGTCGTCCACGTGCACCACGTGCAGCCAACGATTCGGTGGTGGAAGCGCGCGGAGTGGACCAAGTTCCGCGGTCAGATGGAAGGAACGACGGTGCTGCGAGTTCCCAAGGGACTCGACTTCTTCTTCCACTGGATCATGGTGCACACCCCGCACCACGTCGACCTTCGCATCCCGATGTACAACTTGCCCATGGCGGCAAAGGCGATTGAAGAGCACTTCCCCGACGTCGTCCACGACGAGAAGTTGCGCTTCCGTGACTTCCGGAGCAACACCAAGGTCTGCAAGCTCTACGACTTCGACAGTGGAACGTGGCTGCCCTACGCCGCAGCTCGTAAGAGCAAGGAACTCACCGCCTGAACTCAGCGGGCTGTGGTCGGCCCCGTCCAGGTGAATGCTGGTGTCCGCTTGTTCACGAAGGCGTCGACGCCTTCGGTGATGTCAGGACCGATCTTGGCTTCGTGCTCCCAGTAGGCCGTCACGTCGTCGGCGATGGTGCTCGACGCATCGAAGGACGCGAGTTGCTCCTTCGTGGCGCGGATCGTGAGTGCCGAGCGTGAAGCGATCATGGTGGCGACGGCTTCGACCTTGGCCTCGAGCGCATCGGGAGCCACCACGAAATCGGCCATGCCCCACTGCGCGACGAGGTCGGCGTCGATGATGTCGCCCGAGTACAAGATGTAGCGGGTCTTCGATGCTCCAATGAGGCGGGCGCAGCGTTCCAAGGCGAAGCCGGGGTAGCTGAAGCCCAACTTGGCAACGGTGATGCCCATCTTCACGGTGGTGTCGGCGATGCGGAGATCGCAGGCCAGCGAGATTTGGCATCCACCGCCGACGCAGTACCCCTTGAGCATCGCAATAGTGGGCTTGGTCGCTGCAGCGATGGTCTCTTCAGCCACCTTGTTGATCTGGCGGTAGGAGCCCGGACCATCACCGTCGGTGAGCTGTGCGCCAATGGTGGCGATGTCGGCACCGCCGCAGAAGTGGTCGCCGACCCCACGGAAGACGATGACCTTGACGGCTGGGTCATCTTCGAGTTGATGCACGAGCGCAGGAATGCCTGCCCAGCTCTCGAGCGAGACCGCGTTGCGCTTGGCAGGCCGGTTCAACCAGATCGTGCCAATGGCACCATCGACCGACGCCGAGACGTCGCCGTCGACGAGCGGACCAGCCTGCAGCGCCATCAGGCGTTCTCCTTGAAGCGAGCGATGGAGGATTCGAGTTCTGCTTCAGCGGCTTGGCGACCCTTCCAACCGGTCACCTTGACCCACTTGCCCTCATCCAAGTCCTTGTAGACGGTGAAGAAGTGCTGGATCCGGTCGAGGTGGGTCTTGGAGATGCCGTCGATGTCGTCGACGTCCTTCCACTGCTTGTCGTAGGTCGGCACGGCGATCAACTTGGCATCCTGGCCGCTCTCGTCCTCCATCTCGCACACGCCGAGGAGCTTCACCTCAATGACGCAACCTGGGAAGGTTGGGTACTCGGTGAGGACGAGGACGTCGAGGGGGTCGCCGTCGCCGCCCAAGGTGTCAGGGATGAAGCCGTACTCGGCGGGGTAGCCCATCGAGACGATCATGTGGCGGTCGAGGCGAATGGCGTGGGACTCGTGGTCGTACTCGTACTTGTTCTGACTGCCACGGGGGATCTCAATGACGGCATCGATCTTCACGGTTGCTCCACTTGGGTTCATCGGCGCACGGCCGGTTTGGATGACGGCCTACCTTACTCCCGTACCCTCGGCCATTCCTGCGGTCGGGGCTGACGAACTACGGTCATTGGTGGAGGTGCACCATGCCCACGCTCGTTTCTGACCTTGAACTCCCAACCCTCAACATCATGGGGCTCCCGCGTGCAGAGGCGGTGGCGGTTGCCACCGCGCTGGCAGAGGAGACCTGGATTGCCAAGAGCGAACTCGGCTACGCGATCCTCTCCTACGACGAAGGGGTCTCCGCACTGCGTGAGCGTCGGTTCTTCAACGGTATTCGCCTCATCCGAGAGTTGAACGGGCTCGATCCCGATTCGCCGGTGGCCGGTCCTCCTCGACGCGAGTCGATCCTCTCCATGGAGGGCGACGCCCACACCCGACTCCGTCGGTTGGTGAGTCCAGCGTTCACGCCGGGGGCTGTCGACTCTCATCGACCGATGATGCGGACGCTCATCGCTGATCTCATCCGACCCCACCTCAGTGCGGGGCGGCTCGAGCTCGTCACCGATGTGTGTGAGCCGTATCCGATCCCGATCATCTGCGAAGTCCTCGGCGCCCCAGCGAGCGACTGGGCGCAGTTCAGTGATTGGGCGACCGATATCTTCAAGGTCTTCAACCAGAACCTCGCCGAGGACCTTCCCGCAATCAACGCAGCCGGCGAAGCCTTGGCGGCCTACATCGCTGACCTCGTTGCCGTCCGCCGTGCAGGTCCCAAGGACGATCTCCTCTCGGCAATGATCGCTGCCGAAGAAGACGGCGATCGCCTGTCGACCGAAGAACTCTGCATGCTCGCCGAGGCCATCTTGATGGCGGGAACCGACACCACGAGGAACCAGCTCGGCTGCGCCATGGCGCTCTTCGCCGAGAATCCCGAGCAGTGGGCCATCCTCCGAGCCAATCCGTCGCTCGCCGGGAGAGCGGTTGAAGAGTCCATGCGCTACCTCGGTGCCGTGCGGTCCACCGTTCGCTACGCCTCCGAAGACTTGGTCTTCAACGACGTGGTGTTCCCTGAGGGAACCATCGTCTCGGTGCACCTCGCTGGGGCAAATCGGAATCCCGATCGCTTCGAGCATCCGAGCGACTTCGACATTACGGCCGAGCGACAGAGCCAACACTTGACGTTCGGTTCCGGGATCCATCACTGCCTCGGTGCAGCACTCGCTCGCGCCGAACTCCAAGAGGCGCTCACCGTGTTGGCGGCAACCTTCGAGACGGTGTCGCTCGACGGCCCGGCCACCTGGAAGCCCTCCACGTTCGGCATCTGGGGTCCATCGCACCTCCCGCTGCGGTTCACTCTGGCACCCTAAGCCTGCACGTGAGGATTGTATCGTTCTACGATGGCGACCAGGGAAGGGGGCAGCATGGCTGAACGACCGTGGAACCGCACGCCGGAGTTCTCCTCCGATGAGGTCTACAAGGCACTCGACATTCAGGCGCACCAGGGAACGTGGCTCGACGCGTTCTCCGTCAGGTCTCGAGATGACGATCCATGGGACCTCGATCTCTTCAACCCGAAGAAGGTGGTCTTCACCAAACCCGCCGAGCGGGCGGACAAGATCACGGCCCTGCGGGCCACACTGCTCGATCTCCTCGTGAAGCTGTTCATCTCCGAGGATGCGTGGGATCGCCTCGGCGAGCAGATGACCGCGCTCTACACCGATCCTGCGCTGTGCGACTTCATGGAGCGCCGTCGCGGCAACCTCTTCATCATCACCCCGCACGTGCAGTTCCACGACCTTGGTTTCGTTGCCCTCAAGTCCCTACAGATTCGAGCTGACCTCCCGAAGGACAATCCCTTTGCAGCCCCCGATGATCCAGCTCGAGATCAGTGCATCGTGCTCAACCGAGTGCTGTCGATGCTCGACCACGATGCGTTTCGGCTCGTCACCGGGGTCCCGCTGCTCGAAGGACTCCTGTTGCCAATGTGCGACGTCGTGACCACGATCTCGAGCAATGGATCGGGTCGTCACGCTCGCCGAGAACTCGGGTCATCCATGGTGTCAGAGATGAACCAACGAACGTCAGCGCACCTCATTGAGACCACCACTCGAGGAGGGCAGATCGTGATCCTCGCCCCCTCAGGTGCACAAGCCAGCCTCCGAGATGTGGATCGCTTCTCCAAGGCGCTCGTCGTTGGTGCGGCGAGTGCAGGTACCGAGCGCATCATCGTCGAGCAGAATCGTGGATCAGCGCTGACGCATCGCAACGCGGTGGCCGGAATCTTCCTCGACTGCCCGTCAATCACACCAGCGGGGGAGATCCTGCCGATCGACGCTGGAGTTCGGGTCTGCCCCGAGGTCTACGTGCCGACCGAACCGAGCGACCTCGAAGCCATCATGCGGGCGACGATCCGTTCCGGTATCGGCGCTGGCAGGAAGCACGGGTACGAGTTCCGATACGGCAACCCGAGCGATGCAGCCGATCTCAAGCGACAGCAGCTCGCCCGCCTCGACGAACTCGTGCTGACGCGCCTTTCCACCTGAGCACTCCACGGTTCCTTGAGTCGAGGGCCTGGCGCGCCTCGCCGTCAGCATTGGGGCGATGCGTCGTAATGTTGGCGTATGGCTCGCACAACCCCGACGATGAATGCGACGGCGTGTCCAGATGACGTGAAGCGGTACCGGCTGACGATCCAGGGCGACGGCGCCAGCGATGACCTCCAGGTGCTCGAATGGAAAGGGATTTCCGGTGCCGATGCGCGAGCACTCCGGGGCTCTGGATGGGATGGGGACCTCGATGAGCTGCGGATGGGCGGCTCGTCGCAATTCCCGACGACTCGTCGGGGTGTATGCGATACCGAGTGCGACGCTGGACCTCGACTGCGGGACTGCCAACCGCTTACCCCTTGACGGTGTGGACGCTGATCTTCGCCACCGTGGTGAGGGAGCAGTAGTAGATCGAGCGGTCTCGTCCTGGGGAAGGAAACAGCACTGACTGGACGGGTGAATCCGTCGCACTCCTCGCGAGCTCCTCTCCGGTGTCGATGGAGAGTACGACGAGTTCGTCCACGCCGGCTCCAGCGTTGAAGTCGAAGGTCACCAGCTCACCGAGGTCGCTCGAGGCGAGGAGGTGGCTGGCGTGGTGCTGGAGTCGCTGCCACCGGAGTGGGCCGATAACCCCACCGGCGACGTCGAACGCGCTGATGACGCCGTTGGAAGAGTCGTAGCCAACGGCGATGCCGCGACCGGGATCGACGAGTGGCGGGTTGGCAATGAGGCCGCCGGGCAGTCCGCAGATCTCCGCGCTCGAATGGTCTCCGGAGTCGATGTTGACGGCGTGGAGGCGCAGTGGTGCGGTGGCAATCCCCTTGCCGGTGAAACTCCCGTCGAAGGCCTCGCTGCCTTCGCCGTTGTCTAAGAAGTAGGCGGTGCGATCGACGAGTACCGGATCCCACCCATACCCTTGGCCGGCTTCGGTCCGATACATGGTGCGTCGAACTTCGGTGATAATCCCATCGCGGGAAACTCGGGCCGTGATGCAGTGATCGATCCCGATGACGACGACGTCGTCGCCCGAGCAGGAGAGCCGAGCGATCGATCCTTCGTCGAGGCGGAGTTGGCTGAGGAGTGTCAACTGCGCATCGAGGACCGAGATCGTGCAGGTGCCATCCCCGGTCCAGCCACTCGGGAGGCGACCGCCGAAGTCTTTGACCACGAGGTGTCCGGAGTCGGTGATGACGAAGGAGTTGTGGGGGGCGTCGACGGAGAGCTCCACGCTGGCAAGGAGGTCGAGCGACTTCGAGAGCCGGTGCAGGTGTCGGCCGAAGGCCACGTAGAGGTCGCCGTTGGCGTGGGCTCCAATCCCACCTGGCCAGATGCGTCCACCGGGGAGATCAGCGGAGCGAGCGATGGTCGCGAGGGTGTCGGGGTCGATCTGCTCGACGGCCACCGTTGCCTCGTCGCCAATGCCGTGGGTGAGGAGGTAGGTGGCATCGGAACTTGGCGTGATGACCATCGTGGTGGCGATCTGCAGGCGTGACACCACCGAGAACGCCTCGTCCACCCCGGGCACGAGGCTCCCGAGTCCCTCCACGAGGCCCTGACGTTGCGGGCCGCCATCCTCTGCCGGCCAGGGTCCCGCTGCGTAGCCGGAGGAACGAGGCTGGTGGGGTGCGGTCATGGACGAATCGTAGGTGACACCACTTTTGCGGGCTGACCGAGGACAATGGAGGCCATGTCACTCGCAGAGCTCCGATCATGGAATGCCATCGCCGTCTACTGCGGTTCAAAGACAGGTGCTTTGCCGGTCTACGCCGAGGTCGCAGGAGCGCTCGGACGGACCCTGGCGGAGCGATCCTTGACCCTCGTCTACGGCGGAGGATCGGTCGGCCTCATGGGCGTCGTTGCTGACGCCACCATGGCTGCTGGAGGAGAGGTCCTCGGCGTGATCACCGATGCGCTCCACGCAGCAGAAGTTGGTCACCCTGGGATCACCACCTTGGAGGTCGTCCCATCCATGCACATTCGAAAGGCTCGAATGGCAGATCTCGCCGATGCATCCATCGTGCTCCCTGGGGGATTCGGCACGCTCGATGAGTTCATGGAGACGGTCACCTGGAACCAGCTCGGCGTCCACGCCAAGCCGTGCGGGGTCCTCAACATCAACGGGTACTTCGACCCCCTGCTCGAATTCATCGATCGGGCCGTCGACCAGGGCTTCATTGCTGAGCAGTACGCCGACTCGATCATGGTCGCTGACGATCCGGAGGAACTCCTCGACGATCTCCGCAGCGTGATCTTGCCGAGAGGCATCACCGCCAATCAGCCTGAGTTTCGCTGAGGGTGGAGCAGTCCGCTGTGGCACGAGCCATTGCTTCGGTGGTCGCGGCGATCCCAGAGGGGGATCTCTGGACCTACGGCGAGGTGGCACGAGTCGCAGGGTGCGGCGGTCCGCACTCCGTCGGGACGGTGCTCTCTCAGTACGGTGACGATCTTCCCTGGCACCGCGTCGTTCGGGCTGACGGTCGGATCCCCGAGCATCTGGCGGCAGAGCAAGCCGCACGACTCCGTAGCGAAGGGCACGAGGTACGAAGCGGGAAGGTCCGTCTCCGCTCGACCTGAGTGCTGAACGGGAGGAGAGGAGCCGGCTACCCTTCCTCCGTGGCTGAGGATCCAACGCACGGTCTGCTCATCATCTCCGCGGTGGCCGTCGCTGCTCCGATCTGTGCGGAGCTGGCAAAACGCCTCCGGGTGCCGTCGGTGCTCTTCGAACTGCTCCTCGGAATGGCGATCGGCCCCTCGCTGCTCAACCTCGTGCACGTCGATGCCTCAATCCATGAGTTCGCAACCCTCGGCCTGTGCCTCTTGTTCTTCGTGGCTGGATACGAGGTCGAGGTGCGAGCCGTCGCTGGTCGGCCCATCCTCACTGCGCTGTCGGCATGGGCGATCAGCCTCGCCCTCGGGCTCGTGGTTGCACTTCTCTTGGTGGCGACGGGATTTGCCATTTCAACCCTCCTCCTCGGGTTGTGCTGCACCACGACGGCAATCGGCACCCTCTTGCCGATGCTGCGAGACCGGGGGCTCCTTGGGACCAAGGAGGGAACGCTGCTCCTCGCTGCTGGTTCGGTCGGGGAGTTCGGCCCGATCGTGGCGATCACGGTGCTCGTTGGCGCCCACGACCCGACCAACCAGTTCCTCGTCCTCGGGCTCTTCTTCGCCCTCGTAGTCGGTCTCCTCTTCCTCGCCACCAGGCACCAGCCACCCAAGGTGGTCGCCGCACTCCAGCGGCAACTCCACAGTTCAACCCAGCTCCCCATTCGACTCGTCCTGTTCTTCGTGGTGGCCATGAGTGCGCTGGCCGTCCGTCTCGGCATCGACCTGTTGCTCGGTGCCTTCGCTGCAGGAATGGTTATTCGGCTCGGGATCACCGAGGAGCAGGCAGAGGGACTCGAGCCGAAACTCGACGCGGTGGGGTATGGATTCTTCATCCCGATCTTCTTCATCGTCAGTGGTATCGGCATGGATGCCCACTTCTTCACGACGCTCGGTGCCCTGCGGATCCCGATCTTCTGCGGACTGTTCTTGGTCGTTCGTGGGATCCCGGCGCTCTTCATCTACCGCCGTGACCTCGATCGGCGATCCCGGTGGGGATTCGCAGTCCTGCAGTCGACTGCCTTGCCACTCCTCGTGGTGCTGACCCAAATTGGCCTCGACACCCACACGATGCTGCCGGTCAACGCGTCGGCGATCGTCGCGGCTGGGATGCTGTCCGTGCTCGCATTTCCCCTCATTGGATTCTCGCTCATCACTGCCGAGCGAGCCCTGGTCGACGCTGGAGTGGTGGCGCCTGCCTCCTAGAGTGGCTGCGTTGCCAACCGCCACGGAGGAATCGTGAGCAAGCCCCTTCTGCAGGTCATCATCGGGTCGACGCGCCCTGGTCGCATTGGTCCATCCATCGCAACCTGGGTCGCGGGAATTGCTGCGGGCCACCCTGCCTTCGAGGTGGAGATCGTCGATCTCGCCGATGCGGGTCTCCCGCTGTTCGATGAGCCGAATCACCCCATGCTCGCCCAGTACGTCCACGAGCACACCAAGGCGTGGTCGGCGACGGTGAGTCGAGGTGACGCCTACGTCTTCGTCGTTCCTGAGTACAACCACGGTGTCAACGCAGCGATGAAGAACGCCATTGACTTCCTCTACCAAGAGTGGCAACGCAAGCCGGTGGGCTTCGTCTCCTACGGCGGCGTCTCGGCAGGGACCCGAGCCGTCCAGCAGCTGAAGCAGATCACGGCGGCGTTGCGCATGGTGGCGATCGTCGAAGCGGTCTACCTGCCGTTCCCGCAAACCCAGATCGACAACGGCGTGTTCACGCCTCCCGAGGCGTCAGTGGCCGCAGCGAACGCCATGCTCGATGAGATTGAGCGCTGGACCACGGCGCTGCACCCCATGCGTCAGGTCTAGGCCCGAGCACCTTCGAAGATCCTCCTCGGGTTGGCGATGAGCATCTCGTCGACCTGTGCCTCGGTCACCCCGTGATCAAGGAGGTAGGGGATGACGTCGTTGGTGAGGTGGAGGTAGTGCCAGTCGGGCATGAAGGCCATCGCTCCGGGCTCCAGCCAGTCGATGTAGCAGGCGGCATCGTGGCTGAGCACCATCTTTGAGGCAAAGCCGCGTCGGCAGAGTTCGACCACGATGTCGGCCCGGGCCTCGAAGGTCGTGGTGAGGTTGATGCCGAACCGGTCCATGCCGAGCCAGAATCCCGCTTCGGCGAGGGCGCTCAAGTGGTCGGCGTCGTTGCTGTCGCCACTGTGGCCGAGGATGATTGCCTCGGGGGCGACGCCTTCTTCACCCATGATCCGCTGCACCTCGAGGCCTTGATGGGATTCAGGGTGGGTGTGCACCGTGATGGGAACCCCAGTTGCGAGGTGGGCCTTGGCAACAGCTCGCATGACCCGCTCGACGCCCTTGGTCGGTCCTTGGTGGTCAATGGCGCACTTGAGCATTCCGGCCTTGATGCCGGTCCCGGTGATGCCCTCGGTGATGTCGCCAATGAAGAAGTCGACCATGGGGTCGGGGACGTCGATACCGAGCACTTCGCCAACTGCCGGTCCACGGTGGTGGAAGAAGAATGGCACCGAGTCGTAGGTGTAGCAGCCAGTGGCCACGATGATGTTGAGATCCGGCACGCGTGCAGCGACTGTGGCAATGCGAGGGAGGTAGCGACCGAGGCCCACCACCGTTGGGTCGACGATGGTCGAGATTCCCGCAGCAACGAGCGCCGTCAACTTGGCAACGGCGTCGTCGATCCGAGCGTCTTCGTTGCCCCACTCTTCGGGGTAGTTCTGCTGCACATCTGGCGTGAGCACGAAGATGTGCTCGTGCATCAGGGTTCGGCCGAGGTCACCTACAGCAACGGGTCCTCGAGCGGTTGCGACGTCCACCATGGTTCCTCCTTGAGTGCTGCACCGAGGTTAGGTGGTCGTCACCTCGCCTGCTCAGCGCCGAGCAGCCTGGTCGCGTCGCACAGCGATCAGCACCATGACTGAGATTCCAGCGATCCCAATGAGGGCCACGATGCCGGGCCCAAGGTTGAGTCCGCCTCGGTGGTGGTTCACCCCAATCCAGTCGGCGATGGAAGCGCCGAGTGGGCGAGTGAGGACGTAGGCCACCCAGAAGCAGGCGACGCCATGCGCTCGGGTCCTGAAGAAGGAGAGAGCGGGCACGGCGATTGCGGCAGCGTAGATCCAGATCGAGCCGAAGTACCCGAGGTGCAGCGTGACTGCGGAGAGGTCTCCAATGGCAGTCCCGAAGGCGAAGGTCGCCACCACGGCTGCCCAGTAGAACAGCTCTCGGCGTCGGGTGGTGATGGAGTGAATCGACAAGGTGCCCTCGCGCGCCCTCCAGGTAACGAAGATCGCAGTCAAGATGACCGCGCACCCGACGGTCGAGATGGCGTAGGGAACGCCGAGTCCAACGTGGAGGACGTCGGCGACCATGGTGCCGAAGACGCCCACCATCGACACTGCGAACCAGTAGGCCGGCGCCTCGTAGCGAACGCGGCGGAGTTGGACCACGATCGCGAGCGCGAAGAGGCTTGCACCGATGAGCACGGCAACGGGGGGATTGATCGCGTGGACAGACCAGTCAGAGGCCGCCTCACCCATTGCGGTGGTGGCCAACTTGAGGCACCAGAACAGCCCGGTGATCTCTGGGACCTTCACCGCTCCGTCGTGGAGCGGACCGAGAATGCGATCGAGTGATCGCTCAACCCTTTGTGTGAGCGTCATTTCCTCATCCTAGGACGAGCGCCGTGGATGTCATTCTGACGTTAACGCTCCCTGCTGGCGGCGAGCCGTCTGAGCCCCTCTGTCACCGAGACCGTCGGCTGCCACTCAAGAGCGCTGTGGACGGCCCGTTGGTCGAACCAGTGTGCCATCGACATCTGCTGTGCGGCGAAGGAGGTGAGCGGCGGTTCATCGCCTCGCCAGACTCGCTCGAGGACTGTTCCGAGGATGCGAGCAATTGGCGCTGGGATGCTCCGAAGTGTGCGATCGACACCCATCGCGCGCACGATGCCGGAGATGAGTTCGCCGACGGGTCGGGGGTCGTTCCCCGTCACCGTCCAAGCGCGTCCAACTGCTGGGCTGTTCGGCGTGGCGGCGTCGAGTCCAGCCACGATGGCCGCTGCGGCGTCGTCGATGTAGGTGGTGTCGATGAGGGCGAGGCCGTGGTCGATGAGGCGAAGCCGTCCAGAGTTCGCTCGATCGACGAGACGGCCGACGAGTTGAGTATCACCGGGTCCCCACACGAGGTGTGGTCGGATGACGACCGTCGGGACCTCGAGTCGTTCGAGAACCAGTCGCTCCGCCATGGCCTTGGTCGCGGTGTAGTGATCACGGCCGGCGTAGCGGGCGATGCCGCTCGCCCCTCCCGTTGTCGGCGCACCGTGGAAGGCAACGGAGGGCGATGAGATGAAGACGAACCGTTCTGCACCCCGTGCGGCATCGCGGACTGCCATCGTGCCGTCGACGTTGACGGCAACGGCGTCTTCCCACGAGGGGCGGGGGGTGACGAGGGCTGCGAGGTGGATCACGCTGTCGTGGCCCCGCGCTGCCGACGCGATCGCTGATGGGTCGCGGAGGTCGCCGAGGATTTCAGTCGTGTCGAGACCGCTCGGTTGACGTTGGAAGGTGGTCACCTGATCGCCACGCTCGAGGAGCTGGAGCGCGACCGTGCGCCCGAGCAGGCTGGTCGCGCCGGTGAGGAAGACCTTCATCGCCCAGAGAGAAGACGATTGGCGTCACGAGCGAGCGCCGTTCGATCAATCTTGGATCGGTGCCGGCGATCAAGGGGGAGCTCGCCAGTCAGTACTGCCGCAATCGGATGTGATCCACCAGCTCGAACCGAATCGGCCACGTTGGGCGGAGCGAGGCGAAGCTTGCCGGTTCCGCCAACGACGAGTGCAATGACCTGTACCGCTCTGGGTCCGATTCCAACAGCGGCGACGGTCATGCCTGTGCGCTGCTCGATGGGCTGCTCCACGGCGACGCTCGATAGCGGTCCAGTCGAGGTCCAGAGCACATGCTGGAGGCGACCGAGGTGGTAGAGGTTGTCGTTGTGGAGGTAGCCAACATCGCCCGTGCGGTGGAATCGGCGGCCAGATCGGTGCACGGTGGTGGCAATGTTCACGGTCCAGCGCTGGTCGTAGCCGTCGAACATCCACGGCGCAGCAACGAGGATCTCGCCAACAGCACCTTCGGCAGCGTCGGCGAGCGGGTTGTCCAATTGGGCGATCACGACGGAGCAGCCCTCGAGAGGAACCCCGGTGGGGTAGCCACCATGGGGGCCAGGTGGCGCTGGAGCGCCTGTCGTGATGGGGAGGCATTCGGTCATGCCGTAGGGAGCATCGACGACGGCACTCGTTCGGAGTGCCACTGCCTGTCGGAGCGACTCGGGGATTGGAGCTCCAGCCAGCAGGACGCGCCGGAGCGACGTGGGTGTGGACGTGCCGTTGGTCGTGACCCCTCGGGCCCCAGCCGGGGAGAGCCAGGCGAGGTCAATGGGGGAGTGCTGCTCCATGGCGACGAGGTGGTCACTCGTGAGTTGCCCGGGTTGGTCGAAGGCGATGTCGGCGAGTAGACAGGTTCGCTCGAGCGCAGGGGCGAGGAGGAGGAACGGGGCGAACGACGTCGTGAACGCCGCGCCTTCGCCAATGGGGAAGGCGCGTTGGAGGATGTCGCGTTGCGCTGCCAGAGCGCCGTGGGTGTAGCGAACAGCCTTTGCCGGTCCTGTGGCCCCCGAGGTGTGCACGATCGCAGCGAGGCCATCTGGGCCGAGGCGAGCGAACCGTGAAGCAGGCAGGGTCTCTCCAATTTGGAGATCGATGCCAAACCGGCCATCGGTTGCAAATCGCTTCGCTCCAGGAACGAGACCGAGCACGGCGCTCATCGCCAATGCGGACCCCGATCCAATGACCGCGGTGGATACGGCTGCTCGGTGGAGGCGACGGAGCTGGCGGAGGCCACCGGTCAAGTCAGCGACGACGGGCACCGCACCGACTGCCCAGAGGGCAGCGACGGCAACGAGGAGATCGAGTCCCGGCTGCACGAGGACGGCCACCTTGTCGCCGACGCCAATTCCGTGTTCTTGGAGGACGGAAGCGGCGATCGCTCGTTTCGTTGCGAGGGTCGACCACGAGTACTGGTGATCGCCGATGCCGAGGATGACCGCAGCATCGTCGACATGGTGTTCGATGGTGTCGTAGACCGAACCACCGGGCGGGCGATCCTCGCTCACGACGGGTCGTTCGATGGCGGGCGTCTCAGTCAGCCACGCTGCGACCGTTCCCGGAAAAGAAGCGTCGAGTGGAGCGAGATGACCGCAGTCGGCGATTCGCTCCACCGAGGCGTGGGGGAGTCGAGTATGAAGATCGGCGAGGAAGCGATCGTGGAACACGGGGTCACGGCCGCCGAAGACGAGCAAGGTGGGAACGACGAGGCCCTCCAGCGCATCGGCAGCAGCTGCGAGTGCGGCGAAGGACGGGTCACTCGGCCGAACGGGAATGTCGGCAACGAACTCGGCAACAGCTGAGCGGCGAGCGGCTCCTCGATAAGGGGCACGTAGCGCCGCTCGGTGTCGGCGCTCGGTCATGAGCGCTGTTCCCTCAACGAAGCCCCACGTGTACTGACAGATGAGTCCCGCGAAGCGACGAGCGACGGCGATGAGGGGCGGAACAGCGACGCCGTCCGGTTTGGCAATCGCGGTGTTGGACAAGATGAGGTGGGTGACCGGCAGGTGTGGCGCTGCCCCCATCGCGATTGCCCCACCCCAGTCGTGGGCGGCCAAGGCCAGCGGCCCATCAGCGACGGTGCGGCAGAAGGTGACGAGTTCGTCGACTCGATCGGCGTAGCGGCGCGGACGGTTGCGTTCGGAGAACCCCATACCGGTCTGATCAACGGCAATGACCCGCCACGTAGGGGGCAACTGCTCGAGGAGGCCACGCCAGAGGTAGGACCACGTGGGGTTCCCGTGTACGCACACGAGCGTTGCAGTGGTCTCTGGTTGACGACCAGTGTCGAGGTAGTGCCAGGTTACGGGCCGTCCATCAGACCCAGTGAAGGTCACCTCGGAGGACCACGTTGGATCGAGGCCCAGCCGGCGGAGCAGTGCGGGACTCGGCGGGGGCGTCACCGACACGGGTCCTACCAGCGCAGTTCAGTGGCGGCGCAGTTGAGTCCTGAGCCAATGCCCATGAGGAGCACCCGCTCGCCACTCGTGATGGTGTCAGCGATAGACGCGAGGGTGAACGGAACGGCGGCCGGACCCATGTTGCCGAACTCGGGATACGTGAGGGGGACACGCGTGGGATCGACCCCGAGTCGAGCGCAGAGCTGCTCGGTGTGCGCCTTGGAGACCTGGTGCATGACGTAGCGGTCGCAGTTGGTCCACTCCCAGCCTTCAGCGAGGGCATCGTCGAAGGCGGCACGAGCGAGATCCAACCCAGCAGTCAAGAGACCTGCGGTGTCGGTGCGCATTGACGTGAGGTCTCCAACGCAGAGGTCGTGGTGCTCGGTTGCCGCCCGGCTGATGCCACCGAGGTACTGGTGGGCACCATCTCGAGACCCACCCATCACCATGGCGGCTGCACCGGACCCGAGGGTCAAGGATGCAAACTGCTCGAAGAGATCCTGAACGGTGGTCGACGGGTCTTGGAGGCGAGCGATGGTCGCCTCTTGTGGTTGGCGGCTGCCTTCGCCGTCGACGATGAGGACGACCTTGGCCATTCCCGTCTCGATCGCCATCGCTGCAATGGCCATGGCGTTCATGAAACCCAGACAGGCGTTGCCGAGGTCGAAATTGGTGCAGGTGGTGCTGAGTCCGAGGCGAGCGTGCACGGCGCAGGCCACGCTCGGTTCGAGGTGGTGCTTGCACACCGAGGTTGAGATGAGGAGGTCCACCTCATGCGGTGCGACTCCGGCGAGCTCGAGCGCACGGGCCCCCGCAGCAGCAGCAGCTTCATCGAAGCAGGTTCCTTCCGGCCACCAGCGGCGAGCCACGATCCCTGCAACCGATTCCAGCAAGCCCCCACGCACCCCAAGGCGGTCGTAGGTCGACGCCAATTGGTCGTCAATCCACGCAGACGTCACGATCTCGGGAGCATCCACACTCCCCACGCTCCAAAGATACGGGCGCGTGAAGAGGAATGGTGTTGACACCCCCCTAGGTTAGGGCGAAGGCGGCACCTCGTCGTTCCGGGCGAGCTCAACTCGCGAGGATCGGTGTTCTAGACAGCGTCGGTGAGCAACGTGGCGGCCCGATCCCCGCCGAGGAGTACTGCAGTCAGAGAGGCAATGAAGACGTCATTCCAGGTGTCGTCTGTGATTGCTGAGCCTTTGAACTCGACGAAGGAGCGACTGGTGGCGGTACCGAGGTACCACGCGGCGATCGCTTCGGGAGTGCCGATGGGGTTGATCAGGCCGGCGTCACGAGCCCGCTTCACGCCACCAGCGAGTTCGTGGATGGCTTCGTTGTTCACCTCGGCGATCGCTTCGGCGAGGGCGGGACGAGAAACCGAGCTGCCAATCACGTTGATGCGCGTCAGGCGGTTGCGAAGGTCTGGATCGAAGCCCCAATCGACGGCCCGCTCCAGCAAGGTGCTGAGGTCACCGGTCTCGATGGTCTCGTTGAGTGCGAAGAGCGAACGGGTGACCAAGATTTCGATCGACCGTCGGTAGCGCTCGGCTTGTGCGGCCACGATCAGGCCAGCTCGGCTTCCAAACCGGAGGTACAGGGCGGGTTCGCGGGCGCTGCAGGCTTCACAGATGTCGCGCACCCGAATCGCCGCTTCGCCGTCCTGCTCAATGGTGGCAATGGCCTCTTCGATCATGCGAATTTCGAGATCTTCGGTCCGTCGTGACATTGCTTCCTCCGGTGATCGTTCTGGAAGTACTGAGCAACAGCGCTGCTCATCCGAGCTGCGTAGCACATGCTACCCACTCCGCACCATGGTGTCCACCATTCTGCAACGCAGTTGCAACCAAATGAGTGGTTGCCACGAGTTTCCGTCGGGAGTTGACCGGGAGCGGTGCCACTACCGTTCGACTATGACAACACGACGAGTTCTGGTCACTGGTGCATCGGGCTACGTCGGCGGCCGGGTTGTTCCTGCCCTCATCGCTCAGGGCTGCGAGGTTCGCTGTCTCGCTCGAACACCAGCCAAACTCCACGCTGCCTCATGGGCTGACGCTGTTGAGATCGTGCAGGGAAGCGTCGAAGGCGACCTCACCGCAGCGATGGATGGCGTCCACACCGCCATCTACCTCGTCCACGCCATTGGTGAGGGCGAGGACTGGGCGGAGCGCGAGCAGCGCCAGGCCGAGAACTTCGCGGCAGCAGCGGTAGCGGCTGGCGTCCAGCGACTGATCTACCTCGGAGGCCTCGGCGACGGTGACGAGGAGTTGAGTGATCACCTCTCGAGTCGCCAGCGGGTTGGCGAAATTCTCGCCGCCTCCGGGGTGCCAACCGTGGAGTTGCGCGCCGGGGTGATCATTGGATCCGGCTCGGCGAGTTTTGAGATGCTCCGATACCTCGTCGATCTCCTTCCCGTGATGGTGACGCCGAAGTGGGTGTCGACGAAGTGTCAGCCAATCTCCATTGCCGATGCGGTCTCGCTGGTGGTCGCCACCGTCCTTCGAGACGACCTCGAGCCCGGCATCTTCGAGGTCGGTGGAGCCGACGTCGTCACCTACGCCGAGATGATGGCGACCTACGCCAAGTGCGCAGGGCTTCCGAAGCGGGTCCTCCTCCCCGTCCCGGTGCTCACGCCTCGCTTGTCGTCGCATTGGATTGGCCTCGTGACGCCGGTGCCGGTTCCCTTGGCGAAGGAGCTCGTTCAGTCTCTCGTCAACGAGGTCATCGTGAAGGGACGTGATGCCTGCGCGGAACTCGGTGTGACCCCGCTCCACCTCGATCAATCCATCACTCGGGCGCTCGAGGTCACCAACTCCACCGGGGCACCCACCACGTTCTCCGATGCCGACCTCGTGACGTTCCAACCCAACGAACTCGACCCCGCGTGGGCTGGGGGAACGGTGTTCACCGATCGGCGGACCGTAACGTCGACCTGTGCGCCTGAGGTGGTCTTCGCAGAAATCTCCTCTATCGGGGGAGAGCAGGGGTGGTACGGCGGCCAGTTCCTCTGGGAGGTCCGGGGACTCCTCGATCAACTCTTCGGCGGCCCCGGACTCCGACGAGGACGGCGTGCGGTGCTCAAGATCGGCGATGCCCTCGACTTCTGGCGCATTGAAGATGTCCAAGCGCCGACCACCTTGCGTCTTCGGGCAGAGATGCGGCTCCCGGGATCGGCGTGGCTGACGTGGACGGTTGCCCCGGTTGGCCAGGGGAGCGTCATCACGCAAGAAGCGACGTACCGTCCACGCGGACTTCTCGGTCGTGCCTACTGGTTCTCGGTGCTGCCCTTCCACCACTTCATCTTCCCGACGATGCTCCAGCGCATCGTCGACGCGGCTGAGGCGCGTGGGAATTCCTGAGTCAGAGGTCGGAGGGTCGGGGGAGGTTGTGATGGGAGCAACGCAGGTGTCGCCCGGAGTCGTGATCTTCACCCCTCAACCGGATGTCCTGGCTGGCTTCTACGCCGCCGTTCTCGCACCATCGACGATCGAGACCGTGGGCGATGACGTCCTCGTCCGCGCCGTGGTTGAGGTGTACCTCCACCACGCGTCGCTCGCAAGCGAGACGCATGGTCAGGTGCGGAGTGATGCTGCGGTGAAGCCACAGTTCACCGTCGACAACCTGGAGCGGGCACGGACCGCTGTGGTGGCATCAGGTGGCATGCTGACCAATCGATCCTTCACGTGGAACGCCGTAGCGCATCTCGATGTGGTTGATCCTGACGGCAACGTCGTGCAATTGCGCTGCCATGAGGAGGGGTCGGCCGGCGCGCCAACCCGGGGTGTCGTCCATCGAGAACTACCCCACGGGAGTGGTTGACGCCAGGCGATCACAGAAGGCGGCGAGAGCCTGAGCCACGTGGAGGGGATCTGACCACAGTGCGAGGTGTCCATCGCCGGAGAGCACCGTTGGGGACGGTGCACCGATGTCGCGTGCGGCCGCTGCAGCTTGTTGCGGGCTGAGCTCTGGATCATGCGCCCCGACGATCACGAGCGAAGGGGTGCTGAGCATCGAGAGCTCATGACGCTGCGCCATGGTCACGCCGACGAGTGGGTGACTCGCAATCGTGAAGAAGGCCTGCTCCGCTCCGGCGACGAAGAACGGCCGTTCGAACGTATCGAGCTGGGCATGGGTGAGCGGGCGACACTGTGGCCCACAGGCGAGCGCGAACACCTCCCCGACGAGGAGGTCGTTGCTGAGGAGCGATCGATACAGCGCGGTACGGAATGGTTCAGGCACGAGATCGCGGAACACCCACGTGGGGTAGTTCGCCGTGAGGCCATCGCCGTCGAGGAACACGATGCCTGCCGCCACGTGCGGGTGGTTGAGGACGAACCGTGCGATGACGCCGGCGCCGAGGGAGTGACCGACGAGGATGGGGTGGGTGAGGTGGCGAACGCTGAGGAATGCGGCGAGTTGGTCAGCGAGTGCAGAGATGTCGTAGGGTCCGCGTCGCTCGGTGTAGCCGTAGCCCTTCAGGTCGTAGGCCTCGACGTGGAATCGGCGCCCGAGCAACCGAGCAACTGACTTCCAGGTGTCGGCAGATTCGAAGGCCCCATGGATGAGCACGATCGGGTGGGCGCGGCGCGGCCCAAAAGCGATGAACCGCGTGGCGTACCCACTGGTGTCCACGAAGGTCAGTCCCGCTGGTGGCGCCCAGGGTCGCTGCGTCGTCGCGTCGTAGAGTGCGGCGACAGCGGTAAGGGACATCGTGACGCCCACGAGGAGCCCGAGGGCTGGTACCCATCGATGCCGTGATCGCCGAGCGTGCGTGGCCATAGTGGTCATTGTCGCCGAGCGATGGCGCTCGCGCTAGAAGCGCTCCCGACGAACCGTGACCTTTCGGCCCCGAATCTTCGTCTCTCGCAGTGCGCTGATCACTTCATCGGCCGAGCCCTCTGGCACGTCGACCAGGCTGAATCGGCCCGAGATCTCAATGGAGCCAATGTCTCGACCACTGAGACTCGTCTCGCCAGCGATGGCACCAACGAGGTCTTGTGGGCGCAGGCCAGCTTCGCGGCCGAGGCTCACGTAGAGGCGGACCGAGCCTGCAGATCCTTGCCCACTTGGGCGACGACCCTTGGCTGGACGATCATCACGGCTGCGGTCTCGATCCCGGTCGCGATCGCGCTCTCGACCAGGACCCTTGGGTGCCGATGACAGCGACACCTCTGGGATGTCTTCACCGTCTTCTGGACCGCCAATCGCACTGTGGGCGAGGTGCACAGCTGCGAGGGCGATCTCCATGAGGTCGAACTCTTCGGCCAAGGACTCGACGACAACGCGGACGCCGTCCAAGTTGCCCTCGAGGATCTGCTCTCTGAGCGTGGCGGTCGTGACGTCGAGGCGCCGAGCCCGCAGATCAGCGACGGTCGGGATCTTCTCAACGGTGATCTTCTGCTTGGTCACGTGCTCGATGGTCTTGAGCATGCGGTGCTCGCGTGGCTCGGCCAACGTGATGGCGACGCCTTCTCGGCCTGCACGCCCGACTCGACCCATCCGGTGCACGTAGGTGTCGACTGAGGAGGGGACGTCGAAGTTAATGACGTGGGAGAGGTGGTCGATGTCGAGGCCTCGAGCGGCGACGTCGGTTGCGACGAGCAGGTCGGCGGTGCCGCCACGGAGGCGACCCATGACGCGGTCGCGCTGGTCTTGGCTCATGCCACCATGCAGTGCCTCGGAGCGATACCCACGACCGTTCATGGTCTCGGTCAGGCTGTCGACAGCCTCACGAGTTCGGCAGAACACGAGCGCTGCGGTTGGGGATTCAACGTCGAGGATGCGGCCGAGCGCTGCAGCTTTGTGCGAACGCTGGACGATGTAGGCGGAGTGGCGGACTCGGGCAGCGCCTTCAGCCGACTTCACCTCGTCGACGATGCGGATTCGCTCTGGGTTGCGCTGGTGCTTCTTGGCAATGGTGTCGATGCGCTTGGGCAAGGTTGCAGAGAACAGCACCGTCTGGCGATCGGTTGGGGTGGCGTCGAAGATGGCTTCGAGGTCTTCGGCAAATCCCATGTCGAGCATTTCGTCGGCTTCGTCGAGCACGACCACTTCGAGTTCGCTCAAGTCGAGTGAGCCGCGATGGAGGTGGTCGAGCGCTCGACCCGGTGTGGCGACGACGACGTCGACACCAACCTCTAAGGAGCGGAGCTGGCGTCCGATGGGTTGGCCGCCGTAGACCGGGACGACGCGCACGCCGAGGCCGCGTCCATAGCGATGCAGCGCTTCGGAGACCTGCATCGCGAGTTCTCGGGTGGGCACGAGCACCATGGCAACCGGGAGCCGGCCTCGAGTA
>CAIQEU010000024.1 GCA_903870905.1 uncultured Actinomycetes bacterium
CGCCGGGCCAGTCGAAGTGGCGGAATAGGCAGACGCGCTAGCTTGAGGGGCTAGTGCCCGTAAGGGCGTGGGGGTTCAAGTCCCCCCTTCGACACCATTTTCTCTCTTCCCTGGAGCGTCAACGCATCGCAGGACGGGCTTCGCATGTGCGACTGGAGTGCTCGTCGGACTGCTCGTGACCCTCGCCTGCGTCCACGCAGCGTTCAGAACCTCGGCGCCTCTGACGGTGACCTTCTCGAACGACACGAGAGACGAAATCCTCGTCAACGACTGTGTCGTGAATTCGCCCTTGTTCGTCGAACCGCGCTCGACAGCGGTACTCGTCCTTGGCGAGGAACGCCCGCTCGTCTGTGCCCTTCAGGTGTCCACACGCGGTGGGCTCTTCGGTACGATCCGGTGCCTCGATGTGCCGTTTGCGCACCGTGGTCACGCGCACCTCGCAGCAACGGCTGCCGAGCGCGTTCGCCGGGGTTCGCCGTGCAGCCCGTGAACGCCGTTGTCGACAGCCCACGTAGTTGAGGTGCATACCGCTGGCGACCAGTTCCTGGAGGGAGACCTCTCCAGCCGCTCGTGGAGGAGCGGAGACCTCCGGAGTCGAGATGTTGAAAATCGTCGGGTAATGGCCACCACCGAGCGCGAAGCGTGGGAACTAACATGGGGACCTATGTCGCGCACGGGTACCAATGACCACTGCTGGTGAATCGTCCCCTGCGACCCGGTCGTCAATCGAGCGGCGGTTGCTCAGTTGGACTGCCCACTGGCCTGCATGGCTCCGGTCATCCCTGAGGCCGATCATGCTCTACCTCGCCTCTCGAGCGCTCGTGTTCAGCGTGGCGCTCGCTGCCTCGCGCGCAGGGGGTAGGACCTTGGCGCGAGTGGTCAACGGCTGGGACAGCCACTGGTACCTGAACATCGCTCAGCAGGGCTACGTCAACCACCTGCCAAACGGTGTCGGGGATGATTCCCAAGCGAACCTTGGATTCTTCCCCCTCACCGCAATCGCCGACCACATTACCCATGCCGTAACGGGACTGGGCTACGTGATGGCTGGCTCGCTCACCGTCAATGTGGTTGGACTCTTCGGTGCAATCGCGTTCTGGTGGCTCCTCCGGAGCCAATTCGACGCCGCCGGAGCCGATCGCGGCACGGCGTTGATGGTGTTCTCACCTGCAGCATTCGTTTTCTCCTATGTCTACAGCGAGGCGTTCGTCGTGTTGTTCACCTCGTGTGTCTTGTTGGCGCTGGCGCACCGCCGATGGATCCTCGCGGGGATTGCCGCAGGTCTCTGTTCGGCGTGCGATCCCGTGGCGGCGGCGATCGTCATCCCCTGTGTGATAGCGGCCTACGGCGCGATCAAGCGCGATCGGGACTGGAAGGCGTTGTTCGCGCCCCTCCTCGCCCCAGCGGGAATCGGCGCCTTCTTCATCTACCTGTGGGTGCACGTCGGAACCCCGTTCGCATGGTTCAAGAACCAACGCGCTGGTTGGCAGCGTGGCTACTACGGCACCGGAATTCCCAAGGCGCTCTGGTCGTTCTTCGCCCACGGCTTCCAGAACTTGAATCCGCCGGTGAAGTCCTTGACGGTCGTCGTGGCGGTGATCTTGGTGGTGATCTTCGTTCGGGCGAAGCCTCCAATGACCTGGCGGGGCTACGTGTTCGGCGTCTTGGCAATGGGGGCAATTTCCCCGATCATCGGCATGACCCCCCGACTCTTGCTCCGCGATGCGCCCATTCTCGGTGTCGCTGGTGCTCGGCTCAGTCAACGGTCGTACCCGTACGTGCTGAGTTTCAGTGTCGC
>CAIQEU010000025.1 GCA_903870905.1 uncultured Actinomycetes bacterium
AGAACCTCGAAGCCAATCGCCAGTCGTATCGACCGGCGGTAGTCAGGGACGTAGCGCTCGAGGTGGAGGTCGCGGCGGTCGTAACAGGTCGCGAAGAAGTTCACCCGGTAGCGCGCGGGAATGGACGATGGTCGCACTCGTTGTGCGTAGCGCTCCGGGTTCTGCGCCTTCGCCATCGTCACCCCGAACCCCATGGTGAAGACCATGACCGCAAGTGCACCGACGAACGGCACCATCGCCATCCAGGTCGCGGCGCGAACGAAGCGCACGTCGAGCACCCCGCCGACCGCGACGTAGAGCCCAGCCAGGGAGAAGAGCAGGCGGCTGAGGAGGAGTGCCGGCGCGAGCCAACGAAGTTGCCACCGAACCATCGAGCTCATGAACCAGAGGTTAGGTCTCGACCTCTGGCGTCTTTGGGACTGCCCCATCCTCACCGAGCCGGAGATGGCGGCGATCCACGATTGCCGACCAATTGATGAAGGGGAGAGCACACACCCCCACGATGAGGAGGATTTGGAGGGCAATTGCCAACGGTGAACCAATGAGATGCGCAACCCCACCGGACACATGTGCGTCCGCGAACGTCGCTGCACTGGCGTAGAGGGAGTAACTGAGGAGGCGCCCAACGAAGAACGCGGTGACGAGCGGTGCGAGGTTCAATTCGAGGAGCCCTGCGGCAACGAAGAGTTGCGCCGAGGGGAGCGGTGAGCACACGAAGATCGCACCGATGGCAAGGCCACCACCCTTACGCCCAAGGAGCAGGGTGCGCGCAGCAGCCAGATTTCCCCGGAGCCGTTCTGGGAGCCGGTCGTTGAAGTGTCGTGCCGTGAGGGCCAGCAGGAAGCGGCCTGTTGCTGCAGCGAGAGCGGCGATGATGACGAGCGCCACCGGATTGAGGTGCCAGTGCAGGCGACTGAAGACGATCACCGTCCACGTCGGGGGCCCGAAGGCTGGTAGGAGGTTGATACCGAGCACTGCAGCGAAGAACGCGAGGTACGGCACGACTCCTCCCTCCTGATCGCTCGTCCATGGGGCAACGCCCCATGCTTACCGTGTCTGGATGACCCACGATGGACACCTCCACACAGCGCGTGCTCGTGGTGTGTACCGTTGCTCACCAATGACGACCGTGCAGGGCGGACCCCTCCATGGATGAGGGGGACCAATGACCTATCGCGTGATCGCATGGAGCACAGGCAACGTCGGCAAGCATGCCATTGTTGGCATCGACGCCAACCCAGAACTCGACCTCATTGGGGTCTACGTCTCCAACCCTGACAAGGTGGGCAAAGACGCCGGACAACTCGCTGGACTTGGTCGAGACCTCGGCGTGCTTGCCAGCAGCGACGCTGCTGCCCTCCTCGCCATGAAGCCGGACTGCATCGTGCACACCGCATGGGTGGACGACCGCCTCATGGAGGGTCTCGCCGACCTGAGCTCATTCCTCGAAGCGGGCATCAACGTCGTCTCCTCGGGTCCCGTGTTCTTGCAGTACCCCTACGGCGTTGCCGATGGCCTGGCCAAAGGGGTCATCTCGGCGGCAGAGAACGGCGGCGCGTCGATCTTCGTCAACGGGATCGACCCGGGCTTCGGCAACGACACCTTGCCCCTCATGATCACCGGCATCTCCGAGCGCATCGAGGAAGTTCGCGCCTTTGAGATCTGCAACTACGCGACCTACAACCAAGCCTCGGTGCTCTTCGACATCATGGGCTTCGGCAAGCCCATGGACGAGGTGCCCTTCCTCCTCCAACCCGGCGTGCCAACCCTGGCGTGGGGATCGGTCATCGCCATTCTGGCTGCAGGGCTCGGGCTCGAACTCGAGCGCATCGAGGAGTGGTACGAGCGCGTGCCGGCACCTGAGGACCTGATGACCGATGCCGGACCAGTGGCGAAGGGAACCGTTGCCGGCCTGCACTTCGAACTCCGTGGCATCGTCGACGGCGTGCCGGTCGTCGTGCTCGAGCACGTCACCCGCCTCCACGACGATCTCGCACCCGAGTGGCCCCAACCGGCCGGTGCCTCGTGCTACCGCGTCCAGGTCACCGGGGAGCCGAACTACCTGCTCGACCTCCAGCTCCTCGGTACCGACGGCGACCACAACACCGCGGGGTTGAAGGCCACCGCCATGCGACTCGTGAACGCCGTTCCCGCAGTCGTTGCCGCAGCCCCAGGTCTCGTGACCGCGCTCGACCTTCCCCTCATCACCGGCAAGGGGCTCGTCAGAACTCGCTGACTACCATCCCGTCACGCCGTCGATCGCCTCTCGGAGAAAGTCGGCGTGACCGCAGTGTCGGGCGTACTCCTCCAAGAGGTGCGCCACGATGAAGCGGAGTGAAACGGCACCATTCCCCATGAAGCGCGGGGTGAAGGCGGCGTGCATGCCGAGGTCGTGCGTTCGAGCGACCTCTTCGGTTCGGGCTCTCGCCGCGCTCCAGGCGTCGACGACGGCATCCACCGTCGCGCCATCCAGATCGGTGAAGTCTCGATCATCTGCTGCGGTCCCGCCGAAGAAGGACATGTCTTCCCCACCGAGGAAGACCACCTCAATCCACCACCGTTCCACCTCCGCGAGGTGACGGACGATGCCGAGCAAGGTGAGCGCTGATGGTGGGAACGCCGCTCGCTTGAGATCACCATCGTCGAGACCAGCACACTTCGCCGCCAAGACCCCGCGGTGAACATCCAACAGTCCGAGGAGCGTGGACGCTTCATCGGTGTCGAGCGGTTGCCGCGGGCGAACGATGGCAGCGAATCGATCCATGCACCACGGTACCCATTCCCTGAAGAAATTGAGGGAGAAACGATGTCCGCCACTCCCCCGTGGACTTGCTACGGTCAGAGCGTTCAATTCCCATCGAAGGTGATAACCCCAAACAAGAGAGAGGTCCCCATGGCCGCTGAAGTATCCACGTCGTCGAGCGACCAGCCCGACCACTCCTTGAAGAGCGGGGTCCTCGGCCTCTTCGACTCAACGATCATGGGTATCGCCGGATCGGCTCCGGCCTACTCCATCTCGGCCACGACCTTCTTCCTCTTCGGAGCAGTTGGGTATGGCGGACCTGCGGCCCTCCTCTACTGCGGATTCTTCATGTTCGGCATCGTCTTCGCTTTCAACTACTTGAGCCGTGCCGAGTCCCACGCCGGCGCGAGCTACGCCTGGGTTCGTCGAGCCCTCCACCCCGTGCTCGGCTACATCGCTGGCTGGTGCGTGATCGTCTCAGCAATCATCTTCATGGTCATTGCGACCTTCCCGGCTGGTTCGAGTCTCCTCAGCCTCTTCAGTGACTCGTGGGCGTCGAACACCACCGCGGTCACGGTGTTCGGAGCGTTCTTCTTCTTGCTCATGATCGCCGCAGTTGCTGCTGGTGTGACCGTGACGGTCACGGTGCAGATCATCATGAGCTGCATCGAGATCTTCTTGCTCCTCCTCTTCGCCGGCCTCGCCCTCTTCCACGCCCACCACGTGACTGGGTTCAGCTGGCACTGGTTCGCGCCGTCGATCTTCCACTCGACGTCGGGCAATACCTTCTGGGCAGGTGCGCTCCTCGCCGCCTTCTACTTCTGGGGCTGGGACGTCACCGCCAACTTGAACGAAGAGACCAAGAACGCGAAGAAGATCGCTGGCTACGGCGGCCTCCTCGGGGCGCTCGTCGTCTTCTTGCTCTTCGAGGTCTTCACCATCGCCACCAACATGGTGCTAACCAAGGGTGAACTGACGGACCAGAACAACTCTGCCGACATCATCAACAAGCTGGGCCAAGCCGTCTGGCACGGCCAAGGCGGAAAGCTCATCGTCGTCGGCATCCTGCTCTCCACCGTCGCCACCTTGGAGACCACCATCATCCAAGTCACGCGCACGCTTTACACCATGGGTCGCGACCACACCCTGCCCAAGGGCCTCGGCACGACGCACCGCGTGCGCAAGTCGCCCATCACCGCAGTGGTCACCGTTGCCGTGCTCTCACTCGCCCTCTTCGTGGCATCGAGCTACATCGGATCCATCTACAACATCTTGAGCGACGGCTACAACGCCATTGGCCTGCAGATCTGCGTCTACTACGCCTTGGCTGGCCTCGCAGTGGTGATCTTGTACCGTCGCCAACTCTTCAAGTCAGTCGGCAACTTCTTGTTCATGGGCCTCTGGCCGCTCCTCGGTGCGATTTTCATGACCGTGCTGTTCACCAAGGTGCTCCCTGGCCTCAACACCACGACCAAGTGGGTGGGCCTCGGCTCCATCGCCCTCGGCATCGTGCCCATGGCTTGGTACGGACTCGGACTCGGCAAGATCCTCCGCAAGATCAACCTTCAGTACGGCAGTCAGTACTTCCTCCCGGTGACCAAGGAAGATCGCCACGCTGCCATCGAGACGCTGGAAGAGAACCTCTAGGAACGCCGTCTGTCCTCAGCTGCAGCGCACGTCGCTGCGCTGAGGACGCCATAGGGCTCGCTCCTCTGTGCCGTGAGTTCTCCAGCGCACCCTCGTCGCTCCTCCTCCATCGATTGGAGAGAGGGATCAGATCTCGAGCGGGTGCTCGGCGAAGATCTCGGCGGTATCGGTTCCCTGTGCGATGTAGCGATCCTGTGTCTGAAGATTCAATCGGCTCGACTGCGCCAGCGCGTAGATCGCCAGACTGAACACCGTGAGCACCGCGAGGTCGACGTAGAGGGGCAAGTCGGCGTTGCCGCCGACGAGGAGATCGGTGAACTTCAGGTTCCAGCCGATGATTCCCCCACGCCCGAATCCGCCGGCGTAGGAGATGATCCCCATCCCGACGAGGTAGGGCAGCATCCAGCGAGCACCCCGGAGGTCGAGGTCGAGCCGGCGCTCATTGAGGCCGAAGACCCGGGTGATACCGAACAACATGAAACCGATGACCGTCACGATCATGAGGGTGGAGTAGGTCTGCCAGCCAGCCCAGTAGATGGCGAAGTTCGAGACGACGAAGGCGAGCGGAGCGAGCACCTTCGCCGCAGGGATCTTGTAGGCGCGAGGGGCATCGGGACGATCGGTTCGGAAGGCGCCGAGCGCGAGCGGTGCACCGGCGTACATCAGCACGAGCGCCGCTGCGCTCACCCCCACCAGTCGGTTCCACGACGGGAAGGGGAGGAGGAAGATCAGGCCAATGAACCACGTCACCAAGATGGCGGCGAAGGGCACCTTCGTGCGCTTCGAGGTGTAGGCGAAGGAACTCGGGAGGTAGCCGTTCTGCGCCAAGCCGTAGGCGATGCGACTCGCTGAGGTCATGCAGACGAGGCCCGCACCGGCGGGTGAGATGATCGCGTCGGTACGTAAGATGACCCCCATCCACCCGAGCCCTGCGGCCGTGCAGACCACCGTGAACGGTGCTCGTGGCAGTTCGCCAGTCGAGGCCAAGTTCGACCACGAACCAGCGTGGAGGAGCAGTCGGGGGTCGAGGGCGGCGATGAAGATCACCTGAATGGCGACGTAGATCGCCACGCCGATCACCATGGAGAAGATGACCGCCCGGGGAACGTTGCGACTCGGGTTGTTGGTCTCGCCACCGAGCTGAATCGCCTGTTCGAATCCTGAGAGGGCGAAGATGATGCCGCCGATGGAGATCGTGGTCATCACCGCCTTGAATCCCCCGCTGTGGCCTGGGACGAAGAACCCGAACCTCGAGAAGTTCGCGGCGTGGAAACTCGTGATGGCCAGCACCACAATGGTGAAGACCGGCACGGCAACTTTCACCACGGTCACCGTGTCGTTCGTGCGAGACATCCACCGCACGCCGATGAGGTTGAGCGTCACGAACATCGCCATGAGCACCATGGCGACGACGATGCCGGTGCCGCTCAAGGTGCCGTTGGCGTTCACCCACCCATGGGCCCACGACAGCGAGGACAGGTACTGGATCGTCGCCAGCACCTCAATGGGGGCAACCGTTGCGGCCTGGATGTAGGAGAACCATCCGAAGGCCGCTCCAGCGAAGCTCCCGAAGGCGAAGTGGGGGTAGCGGCTCGTTCCTCCCGCGATGGAGTACATCGAGCCGAGCTCGGCGTGGACGAGGGCCAGCAACAGCATGATGGCTGAGGCCAAGATCCACGAGATGATCGCCGACGGACCGGCGAGGGACGCTGCGGTGTAGGCACCGAAGAGCCATCCCGACCCAATAATTGCCCCTTCGGAAGCGAGGAGTGCGCTCCAGAAACCGAGGTCTCGTCGAAGTGTGGTTGACCGTTGCATGCGCTCGCCCCCGTGTGGAATTCCACCGAGCGTAGTTGGGGGGCCCATCGCGCACTGGGTCAAGGAGACCCCGACGGAACGTGCACGTCCACGCGTGAGCGACGTGTTCCTCGTCGGTCCGTCAGTCCGCAGAGAGGTTGCCGTCGATGACCGCATCGATGTCGGCACGGAGTGCCGTGAGGTCATCGCTCGGCCCACGACCGCTGAAGTGCATCAGCTGTGCCTTCGGAACGAAGGGACTGCGAGGTGCACCGACCGGGCAGAGCTCAGCGACGGGCACCCCATCGCTCATGACGATGTACCGCGATCCGGTGAGCACGTGATCGAGGACGTGATCGACGCTCTGGGCGAAGTCCTCTTGAGTAATGGTGATCGTCATGGGGTCAGCGTACCGAGATCGGCCGCAGCGTGCTCGGGTGGCGCCTCAGCGGAAATCCCGAGAGGGAGGCGTGGGCGCTCCTGGTCGATAGGCCTCGACCTGCTCGGCCACTACGTTGACCACCCCATGCGCTCGTTCGAGTTGACCCCGGACGAGGAGCACCGGGCTGTGGCGGGCCACGCCTCTCCACCGGGCCCATGCCCCTTTGGAGAAGATGACGTTGACGTGGCCGGTCTCATCTTCGAGGTTGCAGAACACCGCACCGAACGCTGTTTCGGGGTGCTGGCGATGCGTGACCACCCCGCACACGAGCACCCGTTGCGCCTCGGTGGCGAGGAGGTCGCTCGCCCGGATGACTCCTCGTCGATCGAGGTCGCCTCGGACGAGCTCGAGGGCGGTCCGATCCGGAGTGAGCCCGAGTGCCCACAGATCATCGGTCACTGCGTCGATGGCCGTTGGCTCGGGCAGCACGGGAGGAGCGACGCCCACCACAATTCCAGGGAGGCGATCAGGTGTTGCCTGCGCAGCGGCACCAGATGCCCAGAGCAGATCTCGGCGACTCGAGGGCCGGGGTGGCATGCCAACCGAGCCCAGTCCATCGAGCGCCCCAGCAACCGACAGCGCCTCGAGGCTTCCCTGGTCGCAACCACCACGAGCGACGAGGTCCTCGAGCGTCGCCCACGGTGCCCCCTCGGCTATCGCGGTGGCGAGGCCGGCGCCGAGACCGCGCACCGTGGTCAACCCCAGACGAACCGCCAACGTTCCCTCACCGGTGCGCTCGAGTATGGCGTCACTGCTCGAGTGCTGCACGTGTGGTCGACGGATGCCGACGCCGTGCCGCTTGGCATCAGCGATGAGCGATTGCGGCGACCAGAACCCCATGGGTTGGGCGTTGAGGAGTGCCGCGGTGAAGGCTGCAGGGTGGTGGAGCTTCATCCACGCTGAGCAGTAGACGAGGTGGGCGAAGGAGACCGAGTGGCTCTCGGGAAAGCCGAAGTTCGCAAATGCTGCGAGGGCGTCGAAGAGTTGGTCGGCGACGCCGCCGGTCACCCCACGAGTGACCATGCCGGCGTAGAGGCGATCTCTGAGTCGCTCCATGCGCTCACTCGATCGCTTCGACGCCATCGCTTGGCGGAGTTCATCGGCCTCAGCAGCGCTGAAGCCGGCAATGGCAACAGCCATCTCCATGAGCTGTTCTTGGAAGAGCGGAACGCCGAGGGTGCGCTCGAGGATGGGCTCGAGGAGGGGGTGGAGGTAGGTCACCGGTTCTTCACCACGACGTCGACGGAGGTAGGGGTTGACCGCTCGACCCTGGATCGGGCCAGGCCGGATGAGGGCAACCTCAATGACGAGGTCGTAGAAGCACCGAGGCTCCATGCGGGGCAGCGTGGCCATCTGGGCCCGAGACTCCACCTGAAAGATCCCGACGGTGTCGGCCGCGCTCAACAGGTCGTAGACCGCAGGGTCCTGCGGGAGTGCTCCGAGGTCGACGGCGGTCCCCTCGTGGTGCTCGACGAGGTCGACCATCCGATGCAGCGCTTCGAGCATCCCGAGGCCGAGGAGGTCGAACTTCACGAGCCCAATCGCCGCGCAGTCGTCCTTGTCCCACTGGAGCACGCTGCGCCCCGGGGTTCTCCCCCACTCCACCGGACAGACCTCGACGATGGGGCGATCGCAGATCACCATGCCCGCAGCGTGGATCCCCATGTGGCGAGGTCGATGGAGGAGATCGCTGGCGAGCGCTTCGACGAGGGGCGGCACCCCCGCGGCGTCGACTCCCTGATCCGGGGCCACGCTGCCGTCAGCCGATGGGCTCGTCGGTCCGTCGACCCGCCCTGTCCACGCAGCCGCCTCGTCGAGGGAGTAGCCGAGCGCGGCGGCGACATCTCGGATCGCCGAGCGGGTCCGGTAGGTGATCACGTTGGCAACTTGAGCAGCGTGGCGCCGTCCGTAGCGGGCGTAGACGTACTGGATCACCTCTTCGCGTCGCCCTGATTCAATATCGACGTCGATGTCAGGTGGGCCGTCTCGGGCCGGGGAGAGGAACCGCTCGAAGAACAAGTTGAGTCGGACGGCATCGGCATTCGTGATCCCGAGGGCGAAGCACACCGCAGAATTCGCCGCTGATCCCCGACCTTGGGCGTAGATAGTGGAGCGCCGACAGAACTCGGTGATGTCCCACACCACGAGGAAGTACCCGGCGAAGCCCAGTTGCGAAATGACGGCGAGTTCGTGATCGATCTGGGCCCAGGCTCCTGGAACCTGCTCACGCTCTCGAGGACCATAGCGATGCCGTGCACCCTCTTGAACGAGGTGCCGCAGGTAGGTGTCTTCATCCATACCCTCGGGCACGGGGAAGTCAGGGAGCTTCGGGGCCACGAGCGCCAAGTCGAACGCCAGCGCCGCACCGAGCTCTCCAGCTCGCTCGACCGCCCCCGGCCAGCGAGCGAATCGGCGTTCCTGCTCCTCGGGACTGCGGAGGCACGCCATGGGGGCCCCAGGGAGCCAACCCTCGAGTTCAGCGAGGGGTCGACGGGCTCGGATTGCCGCCAAGGTGGTGGCCCGAGGGAAGTCATCGGCGCGGGCATAGTGGACGTTGTTGGTTGCGACGAGGTCGACCCCTCGGCGGACCGCCAACTCGGCGAGGACGTCGTTGCGCTGCGAGTCGAGTGGGTGGCCGTGGTCCCAGAGCTCGACGGCGACGTGGTCTCGACCGAAGGTGGCGATGAGGCGGTCGAGCGCCCGACCAGCTGCTGCGGGGCCATCGGCGAGGAGCGCGGTGGCGAGGGGGCCTTTGCGGCACCCAGTGAGCACGTGCCACGCTCCATTGGCCGCCGCACCGAGATCCTCGAGCGCCACCGAGAGTTCGCCCTTCTCCCCTCGGGCGAGGTGGGCATCAGCCAGCATGGCCGAGAGGCTGGAGTACCCCAATGGCCCTTGAGCGAGGAGGACCAGGTGCTCGCCGGCGGGATCTGGCACACCGGTCCTCGGTGCCCCACCGCCGAGCGTGACTTCGACGCCGAAGATGGTGGCGAGGCCGAGCGCCCGAGCTGCAGTGGCGAACCGAACCACGCCGTAGAGCCCGTTGTGATCGGTGAGGGCGAGTGCAGGAAGTCCGAGGCGAACGGCTTCGGCGACGAGTTCTTCGGGATCACTGGCGCCGTCGAGGAAGCTGAATCCTGAGTGGACGTGGAGTTCTGCGTAGGTCGCCATCGCTAGTCGTACACCGCCTCAAGCCACCACTGCCGGTTCTCGAAGATGAGGAGGAGTGCCGTCCCGTCGCTGCAGACCACCTGTAGTCGCGCTCGGCGTCGCTGCGCCCCCCACCACCGCTCGACGAGCGGCCATGGCCCTCCATACGCGTCGAGCGAGCGGGGTCGACCTTCGCCGAGCACGCAGACCGCCGGGGTGGCGCTGAGGAGGCCACTGCGGAGCACGACGACTGGGGCACCTCCTGCATCGAGCAGTTGTGCTGGGTGGGGATCGACGTAGACCGTCGTCGGGGCGGGAGCGGGCAAGTGCGCTGGCCACGGCGGCACCGTGGTGCTCACTGCGGGACTCAGCCCCCCGAAGGGAACGAAGGCCCCTTGATCACTCGGGCAACGACCACCACGCGGTCGCGCCACCATGACCGATGCTGAGCCGAGGCGTTGCTGGAGGCGCGTCGCCACCATCGCTGCTCGCTGTTCGAGTCGATCCGTCCCGCCATCGAAGCCCTGCTGCACTGACGTTGCGTCCTCCCCACCCCCAACGGCTCGGAGGCGGCGGAAGATGCCTGGATCTCGACGGCCGGGGAGCTCCCCTTCTTCACCGCTCGCAACCCGATGACACGACAGGGCGTCTGGGCCGAATCGGGCGTAGACCTCACGAGCACCGAGGTCGGCGAATGCACCGAGCGTCCGAACTCCAAGCCTCGGGAGGAGACGTGTGAGGTCGGGGCGTTCGAGGACGGAGACGTCGAGTGGAGCGAGGAAGGCCTCGAGCTCACCCTCGCCCACGATGGCGCCTCGCTCGGCCGCCACGGTGGCGGCGAAGAGTCCTGGGGCGATGCCGAGGCGCACCACGAATCCCGCCCGCTCGAGGTCCATGCGCACCGCAGCGAGGACGGCCGAATCTCCTCCGAGGAGTCGACTCGGTCCTCGCACGGGAAACGTGCAGAGCCCCAGTCGAATTGGAGTGACCCACGGACAGATCGTCTCAACGATTCCGAGGAGTTCGGCGAACTGGCGAACCTCTTCACCGCCTTCACCTTCGCGGGAGAGCTCGGTGGCGAGCACCGCAACCAGACGTTCCACTCATGCTCCTTCCATGAGCGCGATCTCGCCTTCGGCGGTCGGAAGCCAGAGCGTGTGCCGCCGAGGTGCTCCCCCCATCCGGCGACCACCAACGAGGACCGTTGCTCGTCGGCCGGTGAGGCATCCGTGACCGTGCTCCGGTCCAGTCCACGTCGAGTCGCTCACCCGGATCTCGACGTCACCACCAATCGGCCAGTGTCGCTCCACCGTCGTCACGACGACGAGGGCCGCTCGACGATCACGGACTCGAGCGAGGAGCTGCCGGGCGGCTGCGTAGGGAGCGGGGGAGCGGAGGGCGAGGAGGACGAGGTCAACACCGTCGGTGAGCTCTCCAGCCACCTCGATGGATCGCCCACCTTCTGCAGCGACGAAGACCACTCGGCGGAGATCCACACCGAGGTCGGCCATGGCCATCACCCCGGGATCGTGCAGACCCACCACGCCGCACCAGTGACCAGCCGATGATGCTGCCGTCAGCAAGGTGAGGCCGAGGGTGGATCCACCACCCCCTCGGGGGGCAACCACCACGGTGCTCGAGCCACGCTGGATCCCATCACCGAGCAGGGGGTGGAGCGCCGAGAGGAGCGGGAGGCGTCGAGATGAGGCGGCAGCGAGTGGCCGAACTCTGGCGACGAGGTCCTGGTTGAGCTCAGGACGAGCAGGGAGTGGGGTTGGAGAAGCGAACATATGTTCGTATCGTAGCCACATGGACTGACATTCCCAAAGGGGCGCAGCGGTACGGGAACTACAGTCGATTCATGGCAGAGACCCCAACCGCGGCATCGCTCTTCGACCTCACGGGGAGGGTCGCCATCGTCACGGGTGGCACTCGGGGGATCGGCCTCGCCGTGGCCAAAGGCCTCGCTCGCGCTGGCGCACGTGTGGTCGTGTCCAGCCGCAAACCCGAGGCCTGCGAGGCAGCCGTAGCCGCGATCACCGCTGAGGGAGGCATAGCCATTGGTGTGCCGTGTCACATCGGAGAGATCGACGACTTGCACGCGCTCGTCGCCGCAACCCTCGAGGCCTACGGCCAGATCGATCTCATCGTGAACAACGCCGCCAACGCGCTCGCCCTCCCCATTGGCCAGATCACCGTAGAAGCGTGGTCGAAGACCCAAGACGTGAACGAACGCGCCGCGCTGTTCCTCGTCCAAGCGGCACTCCCCGCCCTCGAGGCGAGTCGCTGCGCCGCAGTCTTAAACGTCGTGAGCGTCGGCATCTTCACCTCAGGCCGCCACCTCGCGCTCTACACCGCAGCCAAAGCTGGTCTCATGCAACTCACGAAGTCCATGGCCGCTGAGCTCGCTGGGAAGGGAATCCGGGTCAACGCCCTCGCTCCTGGACCGGTTGACACCGACATGGTGCGCAACAACGGCCCTGAAGTTGCCGCATCGATGGCCGCATCGACCGCGATGGGCCGACTCGCCGCTCCAGAAGAGATGGTCGGTCCAGCGCTCTTCCTGCTCTCCGATGCAGCGAGCTACGTCACCGGATCCGTGCTCGTCGCCGATGGCGGTACGGTATTTCGCGCATGAGTACTGAGAACCAGCCACGTCGCCAGCGAACGCGTACACCTGCTCGGCGGTCGCCGTCGAAGCGACCCTCCACGATCGCCCTCGTCCTGAGTACGGTTGCCCTCATCCCCATCGTCCTCATCGTGAGTTTGGGCATCGGAGCCACCGTCCAACTATGGACGAACCCGGGAAGTTCGCTCGGATGGAAGCTCTTCTTCCCTACGGTGACAGCTGTCGGCCCCATCGCAGCGGTGCTCGCCGCCCAACGACAGCGCCAGCGTGGGTGGTCCCCTACTGCGTGCACCTTGGTCGCTGAAGGGGTGTTGTTGCTCGCTGGACTCGTCCTCGCGTATGCCTGCACCACTGCTCCGAATTGACGCTCCGAGAGTCGGAGCGTCGCCACGACGTTGACACAGTGACGATGTAGCCCATTCGTCCCATCGTGCAACGGTGCATCCGGCAGACCTCGCCAGCATCGCGGGGTGCCGAATCGAGCAGCATTCAGATCCCCTGCCTGGATGATCGCTCGTCCGACGTTCTGCGCGATGGCCGCTGTTGGGCTGGTGACGAATGGCCCTCGGACTGGCTTGCACTTCGCATGTTCGTAACGGCTGTCACCTCAGGAACGTTCGATGCCGCAGCAGGGTTCGCAGCAACAGCTGACCTGGTGATTGGCTGCGTGCTGGGCCGGTGGGACTTCGGCCTTCAAGGGTTCACCACCCTCGCGCCCCTCGGCACCATGTGGTTCGGACTCGGCATCATGGTCCACAACCTCCGTCTCGCTTCTCGACCGCCGCCGCGAAGGGCGGAGGCATTCGCCGAACAATCCACCGATCTCCTCATGAGATCGCTGTTCTGCGGCTACCTCAGCGATAGCAACTTCACCGAAATCTTCTCGGGCCCCAACAATGCGGGCTCTTCGCGAACGAGCGGGAAATCCCATCCCTGAACTGAGCACGGGGGTTCGCCAGTCTGGAGGTTCTCGAAGCCATCAGACAGGAGAACCCCCGTGCCTTCAGAAGATAGATCCTGCGCGCGCTGTGTGCAGTTCGTTGGGTTAGACGACGTTGCAATTGTCGATCTCGAGACATCCACTGCTGGACTCGTGCTCACCATTGAAACGTTGCCGCGACCAGTTGGTTGTCCGAGCTGTGGGGTGCTTGCTCGCTTGAAGGACCGCGCCCCAGTTCGCCTTATTGACCTGCCTTGCTATGGCCGCCCGACGACAACGGTGTGGTTGAAGCGGCGGTTCACCTGCATTGATGTGGACTGCGAGCAGAAGACCTTCACCGAGCGCGATGACCGCATCGCTCCATCTCGCAGTTCACTCATGACGAGAGCTGGTCGCTTCGTGACCCACCAGGTCGGTGCCCATGCCCGACGCGTTTCCGAAGTCGCAGAAGATCTCGGGTGCAACTGGCACACCGTCAACAACGCAGTTGTCCAATGGGGTGAGGCACTTCTCGAGGCTGACACCGAACGCATCTGCACCG
>CAIQEU010000026.1 GCA_903870905.1 uncultured Actinomycetes bacterium
CTTCGGCGAGCTTGCGAACGACTTGTTCGGGGGTGTGGTGCCTTCTTTTCACGGTGACATCCTCTCGCTCCACGAGGGAGCATCGGGACTCTCATCAACCGTGGCTCATTTCAAGGGGATCTCCGCATTAGAGGCTTTGCCGACGCAGAGCAGGGCTGAACCAAGCAACGGTATCCAATCTTCTCCCGGCGATAGCGTTCAATTCTCAAGCTCTGCCGACCGAGTATCGAAGAACATAGGTCAATTTCCTTGGAGCCTCCTAGCGGGACACACCAGTTCGCTGCGAATTGATCACGCCTCTGACTAGCGCCAGGGAATTGTCTTCCTTCTCGAATACAAATAGCGAGCCCTAAGCATTGCTGCCCGCAGAATAACGAGGTGGAGTAAGGCGGGCAATACCTTCGCAGGGTGCCATGAATCAAAGGTTCTTCTACAATAAGACCTGATGCAAGTCCAGCTCAAATGCTCTTCCGACGGACGGCTAGTTTCATTCTGCAATCGATCAGGTCGTTCTTCGGTGAGCCACCGCTCAAGTTCCATATTGCCCACAAATACTCGTGTCAACACCCTGAAGAGTTCGAGAAAAAACCGTGGAGAGGCTAAGTCGACACGAGCACCTTCCACTAGCCGCTTCTCCGAAAGATCGAACATGCTGTCAAAGAAAGTATCGTCAGCAATGAGGCTCGGAAAACTGGAAAACTTCTGACGACCGCGCCGATTCGTCCCATAGATCCCTTGACCTTCGAGATGGTCGAGCCTTCGTTTGCGTGAGGAAGGAATTATGTACTGAGCCTCGACAAAGGTCCTCACAAGCCACGAACAGTCAGCGGTCATGAAGTATGCAGAAGGACGAACAGCGATTGGCTCATCGACGCGCAGAGCGTCCATGAGGACTCGGAGGTCCTCAAGTCCAGTGATGACATCAGCATCGATGTAGAGCCTCGGGAAGACATCACCAGCAAGTTGCTCTCCCTCGTTCAAGGCAAGGGACTTCGAAGCCTCCGAAGTAGCAGTGACGTGAATTCCAGGCGCGCTTCGCGCCATGTCTTCGGTGTTATCTGTGCATCCATTGCACGAGACCACCACAAGGTAGCGAAGTTCTTGGGCAGCCCGACTGAGCACAGGGAGCAAGAGGCCAAGGCGAGTTTCCTCATTATGTGCTGGGACGATGATCGATCCGTCATACTCAAGATCGATGCGCTCACCGTTGCTGTTCATGATGTTCAATAGTAGATGAATTGAGTTCTTGGGGAGTTCCGGCGCCCTTTGCGATGGTGATGCCCCGTGCATCGTTCGCTAGCGTTCTTCAAACTCGACGTGAGTGAGTTTGCCGAGTGCCCGTTGGCGACGTTTGCGGTGACACTTCACTTCGGGCCACGTGACGATGACGAGCCGAAACTCCTCTCTCGATCTCCATCGTTCCGGAATCGTCGCATTCCTCTCACTCAAACTCACGGCGCGCCCTCTCTGGTTGACGGTCAGCACTCGTGACCGAACGCCGAGCGGAGTGGCAGCGGTGGCAGACCGCGGCAATCCGCCGATGAGTCGTGTCAATGAGCTACTTAGTCACTGCAACTAGTGCCCGTCGCCTCCATGATGGGACGATGCGGGTTCGGCGATGACCACCGATGCAGCGAAGGTCACCCCACTCGCTGGGATGGGTGCCGTCACGGCCACGAGGTCGCCAACGGTGATGACGCCACCGTGATCGCGGAAGACCTTGGCGGAGGAGAGGTCCACGGTGACACTCGTGGGGTTGGCGTTGGTCGAGAGGTAGGCCGCGACGTTCGGTGAGACCTGAACGATCGTCATCGTGATCGTCGTCGCCCCAACGGCGGTGACCGGTCCAGCGAGGAGGCCTTGCGTTGCTGGGTTGCCTCCGTTACCTTGGCCGCCGCCTTGGCCATGACCGTCGCCCTCGCCTTGGCCATTGCCACCCGCTGGGGCTGCGTGCACGTCGACCCCGACGAGGGTTGTCCCCGAGACGGGTGCACTGGCCGAGAACGCGACCCGGTCGCCGGTTTGCACCGATCCGCCACCTGCACGGTGGATCTGCGCGTTGGAAAGGTTCACCGCGACCGACGTGAGGTTGCCGTTGGCCGAGAGCCAGGTGCTGGCTGCGTGGTTGGCATCGCCAACGGTGACCGTCATCGACGTTGCCCCTGCTGCCGTCACGGTTCCTTGGGTTTCGAGCGCTCCGCTCTGGTCGCCACCGTGGTGACCTCCAGCCGGTGCCGCCTCAATGGTTCCAGCCACCAAGACCGTTCCTGATGTCGGCACGGTGGCCCCAACGGCGATGCGGTCGCCAACGGTGAGGCTGCCGCCTCCCGCCCGCTCAATCTGGGCCGCCGTCGTGTCGACGACCACCGTTGCCGGGTTGCCGTTCGCCGCCAACCAGGTTTGCGCTGCGTCGTTGGACTCGGCGGGCTGCACGGTCACCGTCGTTGCGTCGACGGCAGTCACGGAACCAATGAACTCGAGGTGCGTAGCGTGGTGCTCACCACCGGTCGGGGCTGGGGCTGCTTCGACGTTGACGCCGACGAGCGTGGTGCCCGATGCTGGGGCGTTGGCCGCCACCTCAGCACGGTCACCAACCGCAACCGCGCCACCGCCCCGCCGATTGACTTGGGCGGCAGAGATTTCGACGATGACTGCACTGGGGTTGCCGTTCGCAGCGAGCCAGGACAGCCCTGCGTCGTTGACTTCTCGGTAGGCGAGGGTCAGGGTGGTTGCCGTCACCGCGGTGACCGCACCTTGGAACTCGAAGGTGGCCGAGGGTCCGTCTTCAGCTGGTGCCGCACTGACGCTGCTGGCGTGGACGTAGACGCCGGTCAAGGTGGTTCCCGACGCAGGTGCGTTGGCCGCCACCCGGACGGTGTCACCAACCGCAATCGATCCCCCACCGTCACGGACGACGGTGGCGCTCGACACGTCAACGGTCACCGTCGTTGGGTTCCCGTTCGCGGCCAACCAGGAAACGGCAGCGTCGGACACGTGGCTGTACGCCACGTCGATCGTCGTGGCGCCAACAGCTGTCACGGTGCCGCTCAAGCGAAGCCCAGCTTGGACGACCGTGTCGTTCGAGCAGTTGCCTTCGTGGTCATCTGCTCCAGCGCCAACGATGACAACCGTGCCACCGGGGGCAGCACACGACAGGCTGCTCGAGCCGTTGGACTCATCAACCGTCGTCGTGGCCGTGCCGGCAGCGACCGTGGTGGTCCCTTGGCCCACGTTCACCGTGTCGGTACCCGCACCGCCGACCACCGCATCGTGGCCCTTGCCACCGATGATGATGTCGTTGGCACCCCTCGTCTTCGAGGCGACGATGGTGACATTCCCGGTTCCGGCGATGAGGACCACCGTCCCCGAACCGGTCGCCGTCAACGTGTCGTTCCCACCGAGGCCGCAGACCACGTCACCGGCGTGACCGACGAGCTTGTCGGCCTTGGGCGTGCCGACCACCGTGCAGGTGTAGCCCGCGGCGCGGACCGCCTTCGGGTGACTGCTGCGGGAGGTCGCCGCTCCGGCGGCACTCCCGGCCGCCAGCAACCCGGTCAGGACCACGATCGTGCTCAGCTGTTGGATTCGACGCATACGTGCGCTCCTTCGAATTTGGCAGGTCACTGCCACTCCCGCGAGGTTAGGACCGGGTACTCCTCGCCACCTCGAGGCGCACTCAGAAATTCTTCAGGGCACAAGTTCCGCCGCCGGTGGCGACGACCGCCGAGCCACCACGGTGAAGAAGGTCTGCATCTCGTTGGCGTTGCGACGCTCGCACGTCGTGATGGTGAGATCGCCGAAGCCAATCGCTGGCAGGTAGCTGCGGAAGAACCCCGGCGAGAAGGTCCACCAGGTATGCCACGACGCGTTCTCTGCAGTGGGCACCACCTTGGCGATGGGGAGATCACCGAGCGTCTGTTCGAGGACCTCGGTGATGATGAGGGTCTGTTCCGTCACCCGGGCGCACTCGTTGAGGATGCCGAGGGGATCTCGGGCGTGCTCCAAGATCGCCGCCAGCACCGAGACGTCGAAGCGGCCGAGGGTGTCGGGGAGGGCGTGGGCATCGCCGTAGTGGACGGTGACGGCCGAGGCCATGGCCGCGTGGGCGAACCAGAAACTGTTGCGCAGGCGTTCCATTACGACCACCCGCTCGGCCTGGACGGCATCCATGTCGAGACCCACGACGGGCACGAAGTCCCAGGGGTGGTCGACGGGGAGTTCCACGGCCACGACCTCAGCGCCGGCCTGTTCCATGTGGAAGGACAAGAACCCACTGGCTGGACCGATCTCGAGGACCCGCTTCCCAGCGAAGGCCACGTTGCCGAGGTAGGTATCGGGATCGACGGTCAGGTCGACGATGCCCTCGATGCGCCCATGGCCGGGGAGATCGAAGGAGTGGTAGAAGACGCAGTCCTCGAGCCGAGGGACGTCGGTCACGTCGACCTCGACCGGGCGATCCGGCGAGCGATGCTCCGACCGAGGGCGAACAGCGGCGGCACCTTCTTCCAGCGCTCGGAGATGGCGTCCATGGCTTGGTAGCCCACCCGGCCCTGCACGGCGTCCAAGGCCTCAGCGGTGGCGGCCACTTGGGGCTCGAGCGCAGCGAGGGTGGCGCCGTAGGCTGCCGCCACTGCCTGGACCGCTTCGAGCTCTCGGCGGTAAGCGTCAGCCTCCTCACGGAAACTCTGCAGGACTTCCGCCCGAGCGAGGAGCTCGGTCTCGAGCCCGGCGATGCGCTCTGCGGCGTCAGCGAGTTCGCCGTCTCGGGCGTCGAGTTCTGCTCGACGGCGCTCGAGATTGGCCACTTCTTCGTGGAGGGTGACCGTGGTCCGGTCCGCGTCGTGGAACTGCTGCTCGAGATCCGCCACCGCGCCTTCGAGGGTCCGGGCGTAGGTCGTCGCCGCATCGAGCGCGCTCAGGGTATCGACCGCCCTCCGCATGAGGGGGAGAAACGGTGGGTCACCAATTGCGCCATCGCTCGACGGGGCCAGGCGGAAGATCCATTGGTAGACCTGCGAGGTCGGGTCCTCGGCCACGAAGTCGAGCGCGGCAGCAGGCAGCCCGTCGGGGAGGTCGATCTCGGTCACCCCGGGGGCGCGCACGACGGTGAACTCGTCGACGACCTCGAGCGCGGCGCTCTTGATGAGCCGCTCCACTTCCTCACGGTCGAAGAAGCGGAGGTGGCCACGGTCGAGGAGTCCACTGCCGGTGTATCGGAACCGCCCAGCGAGGAGCGAGAGCCGGACGTCGGCATGGCTCACGTTCGGAACGCTGAGCACCACCACGCCCCCCGGTGCGAGGAACTCGGCGCAGCGTCGGAGCACGCCTTCGGGATCCCGGAGGTGCTCGAGCACGTCGAGGAGCACCACGACGTCGAAGCGCTCGCCGTCGAGGAGCTTCTCGAGCGCTCCCGTCTCCACGTCGCAGAGGTGGGTCGTCACGCCGAGGTCCGCCAGTTGCGCGAAGGCATCATCGACCACGTCGAGCGCCACGACGGTGCAACCGAGGTCGACGAGCCGACGGGTGAAGGCGCCCGTGCCGCACCCGATGTCGACGGCTCGACCTCCCGGCGCGATCAGCGATGCGGCGTAGTCGTAGGCGTTGAGATCGTTCACCGTGGTTGCACCTTCACGAAGGGGGGTTGAGCGCTCGACCTCGTGGTGGCGAGTCCGAGCGAAGCGAGCACAGTGTCCCATGAGGGTGCACCATCCTCAAGTGGTGCCGCGACGGCGGCATCGAGCGCGTCTCGGTGCCGTCGCCAGGTGGAGGGACTGGTCACCATGGCCACCAAGGCCTCAGCGAACGCCGAAGGATCATCGGCCACCGCCATGCCGCCCGCCCACCGTTCGGGGATCCCCTCGGCCCCAATGGAGGTGGCGACCACCGGAACACCGGCCTGGAGGGCCTCGACGGTCTTCAGCTTCACCCCCGCACCAAAACGAATGGGAACCACCGCGCACCGGGCCACGGCGAGGGCGCCATGCACGTCGTCTACCTCGCCCACGAACCTGAGGGACGCAGACGACAGCGCACCGAGGGATTCCGGGGGTGATGCCCCAGTCACCCGGACCTCGAGGCCGGGCGCCCGCTCTAGCGTCCTCGGCAGCACCTCTTCAGCCAACCACCGCACGCCATCGGCGTTCGGGGAGGTTGGACCTGCGGTCCACCCGCACAGGAGCAGGGCTCCGTGGCGCTCGGCGAAGGTCCGGGTACCTGGTGCCGGAGCGCGTCCCGCGAAGGGGCTCAGCACTGAGACATCAGTCGCACCCTGACGTTGGAACCAGACTGCTTCCTCTTCCGAGATGGCGATGATGCAGGTGGCCCGACGAGCGATCGCTGCCTCGGTGGCCTCCATCTCCATCGCTGCCCGCAGCAGCGTTGCACGTTCCACGGGGTCAGCGACGAGCCGGGCATGGAGGAAGAGGCGTGCGTGGAAGAGCGCTTCGGCGTCGTAGAGGAGGGGCACCCCCGGATACCGAGCGGCGATCTGCTCGGCACGGGCGAAGTTGTGGGGCCGTGAGACCACGATGGCGTCGAGGTCGAGCATCGGGCCTCCGGGAACCGGGAGGTCGACGAAGGTCACGCCGAGATCGTCGTGGTCCTCGGTCGGCTCGAAGTGCGGGTGGACCGCAGCGAAGCGCACGCTGACCCCAGCATCACGGAGCCCTCGGAGGTGCTGGATCATCCGTGGCATGCCTCCCCCCTTGGCAGCATGGGGAACGACGTCATCGATGACGAGCACCACCGGCTGACCGGTGCGGGTTGCCGCGGTTGACCTCGCTGTCGATCCCGTGCGGTGCGAACCGCCGAGCGCGTGGGCGCGACCGCTACCCCACCGAGCGAGGTAGGTCGCTCGGGAGCGTTCGAAGTGCACGGACTTCGCGATCGCCGTCGTCGAGGAGGACTCTGCGTGCTCGACCACCGAGGTTGGCTCGACCCAGATCTGCCAGCCTTGCTCCCGGAGCCGCAGGCAGAGGTCGACGTCTTCGAAGTAGGCGGGGTGGAACACCGGGTCGAACCCCGACACCGCCTCGAAGGCGGAGCGGCGAACCGCCAGCGAGCACCCGGTCGCCCACTCGACCGGTGACGCTGGCCCGAGGTCGGCCAATCTATCACCACGGTGCAGCGCTTCAGGGTGGATCCCTCCCTCGAGACGGCCACCGGCCTCGAGGACGACACCGCCGCTCGAGATGGCGCTCCCCACTGCGGCGACAGCGGGGTCGTGGTCGAGTCGGTCGAGCAACGCTCGCAACCAGCCGTCGTGCACCACGGCGTCGTCGTTGAGGAAGACCAGCACGTCGCCGCGAGCCACTGCCGCACCCGCGTTGCACCCACCGGCGAAGCCGAGGTTCACCGGCGGTCGAACGACCACGAGGTTCTCATGGGCCGCCAGCACGGCGTCGATGCCCGTCGAGGTCCCGTTCACCACGACGACGACCTCTGCCGCATGGTCGGCGAGTTCCCGGGTGAGCGCCGCCAAGCACGCGTCGAGGGGATCGACGACCGCGTAGGCGAGCACGATGACGCTGACTGCGAGGGGAGCCTCTGTGGTCACCGCACCGCCAGGAAACGGATGAAGGCCGAGGGGATGATGCCGCGGTTCGTCAGATCACCGTCTCGAGCGCAGATGGCTTCGATGACGGGATCAGCGTCAGGGTGCTCGAACATCGCATCGTGGTCCACGCCGTACCACACGAGGTGCGCCAGGGCGCCACCGACCTCGGTGATCGCCACCTCGGGGAACGCAGCAACCAGTGCCGAACGGATCGACGCTGACGCAACGGCTTCGGTGGGGTCGAAGGCGGCGACGGCTGCAGGGTCGGGGACGGGGAGCTCTGGCCAGGGGGACCGCAGCTGAGCGGGGAGGGTGGCGTAGAGCTGCTGGGCGTGGGCGATGGTCTCGGCGTCGAAGGCGAAGTGAGTCGGACCGACGTAGTCACGACCAATGAGGATCCCTCCCGGGCGCAGCGCGTCGGCGATGGTGGCGAGGATTGCGGTCGGATCCGCGAAGTGGTGGAGGGCGTCGCAGATGTAGACGACGTCGCTGGTGCTGGCATAGGCGCGGACGAGTTCCAGGCTGATCGCTTCGGCGATGAAGGTGATTCGATCCGTCACCTCTGCAGCATCGGCTGTGGCACGAGCGACGGTGAGTGCCTCCTCGGCCACGTCGACGAGGACGAGGTGCGAGATGGCCCCACTCTCCAAGAGCGCGATCTCGAGACCGGCAGCACCGCAGCCGAAGGAGACCATGGTTCCCCCAACCGGAGTGACTGCGTTGCGGACCCACTGCAGGAAGGGTCCTCCAGTCCGGCGGTCGATCCACGAAGCGACCACGGGGTGGGTGTTCCACTCCCTGCGGCGATCACGTTCGGCACCAGCATCGTCGCCGGCCCGTCGCATCGCCGCTGCTCCCCACACCGCAGCAGCCCTGGCTGCCGCGAGGTCGGTTCCAGGGGTGATGACGGTCCGCTCGATATCGAGCGTTCCAGGACTCAACCGGTCGGCTCGTTCCCGTGCGAGCGCGGCCTCAACCGGTGGAGGAGCAGCCCCTCGCCGGGCCACCGCCATGGAATCTGCCCACTCGGCGCTGTTGTCGCTCCAGCCATCACGTGCTGCCGCAGCGAGCTGCACGACGTGGAGCCCCGACCAGGAGATGAGCGCCCCCAGGCCGTCAGGGAGGTAGCGGTAGCAGTCGATCGGATACTGGTGCTCAGGGCCCGCACTCGGGACCACCACACAGAGCAGGCCGCCGGGTTTGAGGACGCGGGACCACTCACCGACCAGCACCCACGGGAACGCCGTGTGCTCTAAGACCTGTCCACTCACCACCACGTCGACACTGGAGTCAGCGAAGGGTAGCGGCGCGTAGGGGGCGGGCAGGACGAGGTCGACGTTGGGGCCTGGCTCGAGGTCGACGCCGACGTAGCGCCACGAGGGTCGATCGAACAGAGATCGGTAGGAGCCGTTCACGTCGTAGGACCCGTGGTCGACGATCAGCAGGTGGTCGTCGCTGCGCTGGTCCAACCACTGCTCCACGAAGTGGGCAACAGCAGCCATGGAACTCTCGTGCACGGACCCAACCTTCCCCTTCGCCCTGCTCACGATAGAACAGGTCTGGTGGATGGTTTCAGGTGGAACGCCTCAGCGCGGGCGAGGTGCTCCCCGGCGCGCCGAAGACCCGCCGGAGCTCGGCCGTGAGCTCCCTGAGCCCTGAGGGCGACCCCCACGTGCGCCACCACCGGGACGACCACCAGCAGCGGAGGCTCCGGGCTTGGCAGCGGGCTTGCGTCCACCAGAACGGCGAGCGCCACCGCCGGGTCGCGGTGATTGGGTCGGCACGGTCACGGGGAAGAGGGCAGCGATCTCGGCTTGGGTCCGCAGCACCCGCTCGCCAGGAGCAATCACGCTGAGAATGGGGTCACCGGGTCGAGCCTGGGTGGTGGTCGGCATGATGCC
>CAIQEU010000027.1 GCA_903870905.1 uncultured Actinomycetes bacterium
CGATGCCGAAGCGGAGCAGTTGGCGATTCCCTCCCGTCTCGCCACCTTGCTGCTCCGGACGGGCAAACCCGCCCAGTTCCCCTCGCCGCAAGAGGCCGCTGCCTACCCGTTCACCGCAGCAGAAGAAGCGCTCATCAACGCGGCAGCATCGAGCCACATCATCGGTGGTCCTGCAACCGTGAAGGCGGGAATTGACGCCCTAGTCGAGCGCACGGGGGCTGACGAGATCATGGTCTCGACCCGGGTCTACGACGTTGCTGACCGCATCCGGTCAATTCAGCGCATCGCAGAAGCCTGCGCTGCTTAGGCCTTCTGCTTGGTGAAGTGGCGGAACACCGCGAGGCACAGTGCGATCACGATGCCCCACTTGATGATCATCCACACGACGCCGACCATGAACCCCACGATGGTGGAGATGAGGGCGAAGACGAGGAAGACGAGGGCGAGGAACAGCAGAGCCTTCAGCATGTCCCAAGCGTAGGGCGGAATGTGGAGGAGCACCGGGAGCGTGGCTCTAGCCTCCTCTCGTGGCTCACCTCCTCCTCAACCCCGGCGCCTTCGTCCTCTACGTCATCGTCGCCACCGTCACGCCGGGTCCGAACAACTTGATGCTCATGAACGTCGGACTCTTGAAGGGTCACGGCGCAGCGGCCCGCACCGGTGTCGGTGTGTCGTCGGGATGGGGGTTCCAAGTGCTCCTCTGTGGTCTCGGGATCGGTGGTCTGGTCCATGCCGTTCCGGGTCTGGCGTCGGGGATTGACGTGATTGGCCTCTGCTACCTCATCTGGCTCTCCTGGAAGCTTTGGAGTTCCGACCACCTCTCAAGTGCTGCACCCATGCACGGCATGGGTGGCGCATTCCTCTACCAGTGGATCAACCCGAAAGCGATCTCCATGTCGCTCACGACCGCAGGTCTCTTCGTCGTGAAGTCCCATGGGGGATTCCCCATTGCCTCGGCGATTGCTGTTGCGCTCGGGGCCACCATCCTCTGCATTCCCTCCACACTGGTGTGGGGACTCTCTGGTGTGGCCCTCCGGGATCGGCTATCGGTTCCCTCCTTCGCCCGGGCCTTCAACCGGGCCGCTGCCCTCACGCTCGTCGCCATGGTCATCTGGCTGGCGGTGACCACGTGGTGAGGAGTGGTGGGAGCGAGCGATGAACGCTGAAGGACCTGCCGAGGCCTACTAACGTGGGTTCGCATGGTGCTCTCAGACCGCTCAATCAAAGAAGCCCTCGCCTCAGGACGGATCGAAATCGATCCCCTCGGCGAACGCTGCATCCAGCCATCCTCGGTTGACCTCCACGTCGACCAGTACTTCCGGCTCTTCCGCAACCACACCCAGCGGGTCATCGACGTGCGAGAGGACCAAGAAGACCTGACCGAGTTGGTCGACGTCGGTTCCGACACGCCGCTCATCCTCCACCCCGGCGAGTTCGTCCTCGGCTCCACCACTGAGCGCGTGAAGCTCCCCGATGACCTCGTTGCTCGCCTCGAGGGCAAGTCCTCCCTCGGCCGTCTCGGTCTCCTCATCCACTCGACCGCTGGATTCGTCGACGCTGGTTGGGATGGACACTTGACCTTGGAGCTCTCCAACGTGGCCAACCTGCCCATCACCCTCTACCCGGGGATGAAGATCGGCCAGATTTCCTTCTTTGAGATGACGACGCCCGCCGACCAGCCCTACGGCTCCGGCGAGCTCGGTTCGAAGTATAAGAACCAGTGGGGCCCAACCCCGAGCCGCTACTCAGAGAACTTCAAGTAGACCGTTTCACCTGAACCGCCGGGAAACCGGCTCACTTCCACGGAGGCGCTGTGCTCATCAGGATCATCCTCGGACTTGGGATCTCGATCGCCTGTTTCGCGATTGCCGGTCGCCGCTTCTTCTGGCTGAGCCAACTCATCCGCTCTGGCCAGCCTGCTCCTCGTCGATTCCAAGGCTTCGCAAAGAAGGCTGAAGCCGAGATCGTCGAAGTCGCCGGTCAAAAGAAGATCCTCAAGTGGACCGTTCCCGGTATCGCCCACTTCTTCACCATGTGGGGCTTCACCGTCCTGCTCCTCACCATCATCGAGGCCTACGGTGCCCTCTTCCAGCGGGACTTCCACATCCCCCTGATCGGCACGTGGCCAGCCATTGCCTTCCTCGAGGACTTCTTCGCCGTTGCCGTGCTCGTGTCCCTCGGCGTGTTCTCGGTCATTCGCATCAAGAACGACCCGAAGCGCAAGGACCGCTCCTCCCGCTTCTACGGCTCCCACACTGGCGCTGCGTGGCTCGTGCTCCTCATGATCAGCCTCGTGATCATCACCCTCCTCGGCTACCGAGCCGCTCAGGTGAACACCGGCCACTTCCCGTTCCAGTCGATCAGCAAGGGATCACACTCCATTGCCGAATTCCAGGCTGCCACCACCAACTGGGCGTTTGCCTCCAAGGGCTTGGCCATTGTCATGGGTCCGCTCGGAGCATCGGCCAACTCTGCGCTCGAGACCATCTTGCTGCTGGCCAACGTGGCGGTCATCACCGGGTTCTTGGTCTTCGTTGCCTACTCCAAGCACCTCCACATCTTCTTGGCCCCGATCAATATCGGCATGTCCCGTCGTCCCCGTGCCCTCGGTGGCCTCGACAAGACCCCGGACATGGACATGGAGAACGTCACCGAGGACACCGTCTTCGGTGTGGGCAAGATCGAGGACTTCACTTGGAAGCAGATGCTCGACTTCGCCACCTGCACCGAGTGCGGTCGCTGCCAGTCGGTCTGCCCGGCGTGGAACACCGAGAAGCCCCTCAGCCCGAAGCTCCTCATCATGGGGCTCCGTGACAACATGTTCTCCCAAGCCAACCGCCTCCTCGCCGAGAAGTCCGACGACGGTCAAGAGATCGAGCTCGGGACCTTGGTTGGCACCGTGATCGACCCTGACGTGCTGTGGTCGTGCACCACCTGTGGTTCCTGCGTCGAGCAGTGCCCGGTCGACATCGAGCACATCGACGCCATCATCGACATGCGTCGCTACGAAGTCCTCATGGAGTCCCGCTTCCCCTCTGAAGCTGGCCTCTTCCTCCGCAACCTGGAGAACCAGGGCGACCCGTGGGGCCTCGGTCAGTCCAAGCGTCTCGAGTGGACGGCGAATCTCGACTTCGAGGTTCCCGTCATCGACGGCGAGATCCCCGAAGACGTGGAGTACCTCTACTGGGTTGGTTGCGCTGGTGCCTTCGACGACCGTGGCAAGAAGCAGGTCGAGTCGGTCGCCCGAACCCTCCACCGCGCTGGTGTCAAGTTCGCCATCTTGGGCCCCCAGGAGTCGTGCTCGGGTGACCCGGCTCGACGCGTCGGCAACGAGTACCTCTTCCAAGAGATGGCCAAGGCCAACATCGAAACGATGCAGGGTGCCAAGGTCAAGAAGGTCGTGGCCTCCTGCCCGCACTGCTTCAACACCATCAAGAACGAGTACCCGGCCCTCGGTGGTGACTTCGAAGTCGTCCACCACGCAGAGCTCGTGGACCACCTCTACCGTGCCGGCAAGCTGAAGCCGGGCACGAGCTACTCGGGCACCGTCACCTACCACGACCCCTGCTACCTCGGCCGCCACAACCGGGTGTTCGATGAGCCCCGTTCGCTCCTCAACGCCATCCCTGGTGTGACCCAGGTCGAGATGGGCCGTTGCCGTGAGAAGGGCTTCTGCTGTGGCGCCGGTGGCGCTCGCATGTGGATGGAAGAGAACATCGGCAAGCGCGTCAACATGGACCGCACGATGGAAGCCCTCGGCACCGGTGCCGACATCGTCTCCACGGCCTGTCCGTTCTGCATGATCATGATCGACGACGCCGTCAAGGCCAATGGCCGTGAAGACGTCCGCGTCATGGACATCACGCAGGTCTTCGAGCAGTCCTTGCTTGAACCCGTGGGTGCTGGTGCACCGGTCCAAGCGGAGCCTGAGGTTGAGGCACCTGCTCCCGAAGCGGAGTAGTTCTCCGACAGGCTTCGTGTGGCGATGGCCACGAAGCACATCGGCTCTCTAGGCTCCAACCATGGATCGCGCTCGCTCGGCCACGGTTGGTCCTCAGGCTCGGCACGTTGCCATTCCGAAAGA
>CAIQEU010000028.1 GCA_903870905.1 uncultured Actinomycetes bacterium
CGCGGTGGAGAACGGTGGGTTGAAGCCGGACGGGAATGTTGGAGAGTGAATCCTCTGAGAGGATCAACTCATGCCACGACAGTCCCGCTACTCCCCAGAGGTGCGTGAACGAGCTATCCGAATGGTGTTGGACCACCGCGACGAGTATTCGTCCGAGTGGGCCGCTCTCACTTCGGTGGCTTCGAAGTTCGGGATGGCGCCCGAGACACTGAGGACCTGGGTTCGCCGGGCCCAGGTCGACGGTGGTCTGCGACCCGGACTCACGACCGATGAACGTCAACGTCTAAAGGAACTCGAACGCGAAGTGCGCGACCTGCGCCGCGCGAACGAGATCTTGAAGGACGCGTCGATTTTCTTCGCGACCGAGCTCGACGGTCGAACGAAGAAGTAGTTCGCTACATCGATTCCCGCCGGGATCGTTGGGGAGTCGAGCCGATCTGCAGGGCTCTGCAGTTCGCTCCCGCGACCTACTACGACGCCAAGTCCCGACCGGCCTCGGCCCGTCAGTGCCGTGACGAGGAACTGAGAACTGAGATTCAGCGCGTCTACAACGAGAGCTTCGACGGTTGCTACGGCCAGCTGAAGGTCTGGAAGCAGTTGCGGCGAGAAGGCATCGAGGTGGCCAACTGCACCGTGAGGCGGCTCATGAATGAGATGGGACTTTCGGGAGGGCGGTTTCAATGGGTGAGCGCAACGTTCCTGTGAGAGTGGAGTACCTAACACAGGAGGTCGCCAGTGGCGCCACGTCTCACCCAAGCTCAAAAGTCCCTGGCGTTGAGACTTCATCGTCAAGGACTTAACCAATCCGAGATTGCACGCCAGTTGTGCTGCGATAGTTCGACGCTCAGCATCATGTTGCGCGAGAAACTGTCAAGCGAAGGCATTGCCGAACGATGGATGCCACGCGCAGGGCGACTCTCAATTGAAGATCGTGAGCAGATCTTGTTGGGAATCCGAGCGCGTGAGTCAATGAGTTCAATTGCTCGACGAATAGGGCGGGCTCCGTCGAGTGTGACCCGTGAGGTCAACGTCAATGGTGGAGCTGAAAACTATCGAGCATGGCGTGCACAAATGCGAGCCCAGGAGTGCACACGTCGCCCTAAGCCCGGCAAACTTGTGAGGGGTCCTCTCCAGCGTGAGGTGACAAAACGCCTCCAGCAGTTCTGGTCACCCCAAGAGATAGCCCGTCGCTTACCCTTGGATTATCCCGACGATCCGACCATGCGCGTGAGCCACGAGACCATTTATCAATCGCTCTTTGTCCAAGGGCGTGGTGAACTGCGTCGGGAATTGGCACGCTGTTTGCGTTCGGGTCGAACTTGCCGCAAGACTCCGCTCAAAGTCGACGGACGCGGACATATCCCCAACATGGTGATGATCGCCGACCGACCCGCAGAAGTTGAGGACCGCGCAGTGCCCGGTCACTGGGAAGGTGACCTCATCATTGGTGCAGGTGGGAAGAGCGCGGTGGGTACTTTGGTGGAACGAACGAGTCGATTGACATTACTCCTCCATTTACCCAATGGTTGGGGGACTGGCAATGTCGTGACGGCCATGCGCAAGGTCATCAAAACCCTTCCCGATGAACTGATCAAATCGGTCACTTGGGATCAAGGTCGAGAACTCGTCAACCACGCCGCGTTCACTGTTGCCACCGGCGTGCCGATCTACTTTTGCGATCCGCATTCACCTTGGCAACGGGGTTCGAACGAAAATACCAATGGCCTCCTGCGTCAATACATGCCAAAGGGAACCGACCTCAGACAACACTCCGCCGCAGACCTGCGACGCTTCCAGCGAAGCCTGAACGGAAGGCCACGAGCAACGCTTGGCTATATGACACCATTAGAGAAGTTCGCAGAGATCGTTGCGTTGACTGGTTGAGAACGCCCTCCATCAAACCGGCTCTTCGGAAATGAGTGGGGGGTAGTTCAGCCAGGGGTCCACTGAGAAAGCACGGGGGCCCGCCAATCTGAAGGTGTCTAACGCCATCAGAACTGGAGAGCCCCCGTGGAATCGAACCCTACG
>CAIQEU010000029.1 GCA_903870905.1 uncultured Actinomycetes bacterium
AAGCTCGCAACGCCTGACCGACGGGGTTTCGCCGAAGTCGTCCATGGTGCTGCAACCCTTGCCCGGGGAAACTGAGGGCAGGGGTTGCAAGCATCTGAGGTCTTGGACACAGTCAAGGTGAAAGCATGGTTCGAGAGAACTTCTGCAACCTGACCTGAGCTGACCTTGGGCCCCGCACCTATCTCATGGCAGGCCGGAGCAGACAATGGCTCAACCGTTAGCTCCTACAAGGTCTCAAGTGATGGACCAGCCGGACCAGTTGTTCTCTGCCAGACGTCACAAACCTCGTGTGCCATTGGCGGACTCAGCAATGGCGCCCCCTACCAGTTCACGGTCAAAGCAACCAATGGCGTTGGCACAAGTGATGCCTCGACGCTTTCGCCGGTGGTTGTTCCCGCGGGAGTTCCAAACACCCCAACAAATCTGATGGCTGTTGTTGATGACGGATCAGTCACGCTGAGTTGGACCGGGTCATCAACAAGTGGAACCCCCGTGACCTCCTACACCGTGCCGGCAAATGATGGTTCGTCGTGTGACACGCCAAATGGTGAGCAAACAACGTGCACCATCTCTGGTCTCACCAATGGCCAGACCTACACCTTCTACGTCGTGGCCAACTCACTGGCTGGATCATCCCTTAGTACCAGTGTGCGAGCGATGCCGATTGGTGTGCCAACGGTCCCACAACAAGTATCGGTCGTTGCTGGAAATGCCAGTGCGGTCATCTCCTTTGGACCTCCCGCATTCAACGGCGGTTCACTCGTCACCCGTTACGTCGCAAGTGACGAATTTCGCGACACCTGTTGGAAGCAAGCTGCGGGCAGTTGTCGCATCTCTGGTCTCACCAATGGCCAGACCTACACCTTCACTGTGGTCGCCATCAATGTTGCGGGCGCTTCAAACGCCGTCAGCGTTCAAGCAGTGCCTGCAGGTCCGCCATCTCCGCCAACGGGTGTGATTGCTCAAGCACAAAACGGCAAAGTGCTCGTTGCCTGGATCCCATCTGCAGACAATGGCAGCAAGGTGTTGCGCTACACCGTGACGAGTAGTTCGAGTTCGAAGCAAAGCTGCACCTCAACAACTTCTTCGTGCACGGTGAGCGGCCTCAGGAATGGCGAGAGTTATTTCTTCCTCGTGAAAGCCACCAATGCCCTCGGCACCTCAAATCCCTCTGCAGCGAGCAACGAAGTCACCCCGTCTGCTCTCGGTCACCGCCCAGCTCACGACGCTGATGGTGAAGTACCAAGGTCCAGATTCGACTGGAGGAGCCGACATCGCGGCCTACCAGTACTCCCTTGACGGAGGGTCGACCTGGAACCTCGCCACCTATGGGACGCCGCAGACGCTCCGTATCTCCGGGCTCAAGCGACACACCACCTACCGCCTGCGGCTGCGAGCAGTGAACGCTGCCGGTGTCGGTGTGGCATCAACGGTCAAGGTGGTTCGCACCAACTGAGGACCTGCCCAGCCTGAAGAACCTGTGCACCACCCCTCACGATGTGTGAGGGGTGGTGTCGCGTTCGTGCGAACGCGCTCCATCCTGAGCGGTCGACGCGACCTCGCAGGTGAGGCAGTCCATCGGTCCTCGGCCGGGAGAGTTCAGGAGAAGAGGGCAGTAGCGTTTCGCCTCTATGCACGTCGTTGATCGCTTGATCCCAGCTGAGTTCCGATCAGAAGTTCGAGGCCCGCTTCGTCGGATCTACGCCGCCACGATCATCAACTGCTTCGGCAACGGCATGGCCTTCTCGGTCTTCGTGGTCTACCTCCACAACATCCGGGGATTCTCCGTGACCTTCGCCACCTTGCTCCTCGGCATCTCCGCCATTGTGGGTCTGTGCATCTCGCCACTGTGGGGCACCCTGATCGACCACGTCGGCCCTGGCGTTGTTGGTCCGGTGTCCTATCTCATGTCAGCGGTTGGGTTGGCGCTGTGGACTGGGGTCCATGCCAAGGTTGCCGCGATCGTCGTGGCGCTCATCATCACCGTTTCTGAAGGCGCCGGTTGGGGGCCAGGCATGGTGATGATGACCCGGCTCGTCTCCGAAGAGCACCGCCAACGCGCCTACGGCGTGAACTTCATGATGGTGAACCTCGGCATTGGCGCTGGACTCCTCGTCTCGGCGTCCATTGCCAGCATCCAGCACCCCGCAAGCTTCACGGTGCTCTACCTCTTCGACGCTGCGGTCACCTTGTTGGCAGGGCTGATCTTCTTCACCCTCATTCCACACGGCAAGCCGGTGCACCAGGCACTCGAAGAGGGCGAGGTCAGAGAGGGATGGCGCACGGTACTCGGCGATCGTCGCCTGTTCCTCTACGTCGGTGCCAGCATCGTCCTCATCCTCGGCGGATACGGATCCGTTGATGCTGGCCTCAGTCTCTTCGTCGTCAACAACCTCCATCTCTCCATCCACATCATCGGGATCACGTTCTTCTTCAACACTGTGACCATCGTCTTCGGACAGCTCTGGGTGCTCAACAAAATGCAGGGCAAGAGCCGGACGAAGGCAATGGCCCTCGTTGGGGTGCTGTGGTTCGTGTTCTGGGCGGTCCTCGGAGGTTCGCTCGCGGTGCCAGCAGTGGTTGCTGTTGTTGCCCTGTGCGCGACGCAGATCCTCTTCGCAATTGGTGAGACCATGCTCCAACCCGCGGGATCGGCCATCGTCAATGAGATCGCCCCTGAGCACCTCCGCGGTCGCTACAACTCAGCTGCTGGAGCAGCATGGGGAATTTCCGGCACGGTGGCACCAGCGATCGCGGGGATTTACTACGCCCTCCACGTCGGGAACTGGTGGCCCATTGGGACCGGGATCTTGGCCCTCATCGGGTCGGTGCTGATGCTGCTGCTGCGCAAGCAGTTGACCCCGGAACAAGACGGCGTTGGATTCGGCGCACCGGCGTAGGGAATCGTCGCGCGATCAACCTCACGAGCGCGATGAGCGCATCGTGCGCGCTGGTCGAGTCGGAGCTACTGACGTTCTCCCGCCAGCGCCATGAGCCCCGAAACCGTTTCGGCCATGCGACCTCTCAAGGTGTCGAGACGTTCGTGAACGGTGGCGTCCGCTCGGTCAGGGTTCTCGGTGATGAAGTCCGTGAGGGGTGACGGGCCACCGCACAGCACGACCTGGTGCGTCAACGTCGTACCGAGTGCGTGGGTGTCGAGGAGGAACCGCCACTTCGACACCGGGTGATCGAGGTCTCCGACCGTCCACTCAAAGAAGACCTCGGGTTGGAAGCCCGTCACGGTCGAAATCGTCGTCCATCGCCGGTCCCCACGCAGTTGGTCGCCTTCGAACTGCGTCCCAAGTTCGACGTCGCCGGATCCGAGGACGCGAATGGCCTGGAGCTCGGTAGAGAAGTTGGCGAGGAGGGTCGGGTTAGACGCAACCTCCCACACCGCCCCCACAGGAATTGCTGCAGTGAATGAGGCGAACGTACTCGGCTGGAGGCGAGCGAGATCCATGACGCAAGGGTACTTTCGAACCCCGCCGGAAGTTGGAGCGATCTCGCCAGCGCCAAGGGCGCAAGTCCAGTTGGAGCCTGGGCGGAGAATCGAACTCCGGACCTTCTCATTACGAGTGAGATGCTCTGCCGACTGAGCTACCCAGGCCTCCCAGCAACGCTGGAACTTCCATTCTAGATCCTGCGCCGATAGGTCGCTATCCAGACGGCGATTCCAACCACGCGATGAGGCTGGGGAGGAGATCCGCCCATCCTTTGTACGTCGCCATCTCGACATCCACGGTCCGCAGCGTCGCCGCCAGATCTACGGCGAGCGCTGGCTGATCAGCGAGGAGTTCTCCAAGCGGCGCGGTGTAGGTCCGAATCGTGAAGCAGATCGCGCCGGTCTCCGGCAGCGTGCGAAGAGTCTGGCGCTCGATGCGGAACGTCATGGTCGAGAGATCGTCGGGGAGGTGGAGCCCTCGTCGTGCTGCGGGGGTTGGGAGGTGGAGTTCGTTGGTGTCGAGGATGGTCCAGTTGAGCCGCCAGACCGGTCGGTCGGGGTGGAGGCGGTTGAACAGCGCCTCGACGGGGCCACCGAGGGCTTCGGCGTAGCCGGGTACCGGGCCGTGAATAGCACTCAGGTTTTGGCCGACCTTCTCGCTGAGCGTCCATCGAGAGGGGAAGCACACGCACGCTGCGGTCATCTCCCACGTCCCTCCTCGGCGCTCGAAGAGGCACAGGTCTTCTTGGACGAGTCGAGCGGCCCGCACGATGGGTGCGTCGTCGACTCTGGCGACTGAGTGGACCTCGAGACCGTGGTGCTCTGCGAGGTCGTCGATGATGGCGGTTTCGAGTTCTCGCTGCGCCGCGTCGCTCCCGGGAGCGACGCCAATCACGACGTCGGGGGTCGTCGCGAGGAGATCGCCCTTGGCGGTGAGCTCACGCTCTCGATGCTGATCGACCTCAAGCCACGCGTGGCGAGGAAGTGGCCGCAGTCCCATGGTGAGGCGCCAGGGTTTCCCGGTCACCGGTTGGTAGGGAAGGGGTGGTTGCTGCTCGCTCGGCACGACCTCCATTGTGGCGGTCTCCGGGGAGGGGTGGAGTGGTGCAGGGCTAGGGTTGGCTGTCAGTTCGGACGCAGCACCGCTAGGGGGAGCGATGGGCATTCTCACCTCGAACGTCGATCCATCGAGTCCGACCTTCGCCGCCAACGCCGCCGCTCAGCACGCACACCTCGCTGATCTCGCTCACGAAGTCGCTACCGCAGTCGCCGGAGGGGGCGAGAAGTACCAGGCGCGCCACGCGGCCCGAGGCAAGCTGGGCGCTCGAGAACGGATCGAACTCCTCCTCGACGCAGGTTCCCCCTTCCTCGAGTTCTCCACCCTCGCCGGCTACGGCTCGGAGTTCACGGTGGGCGGTGCCCTCGTGACGGGACTCGGCGTGGTGTCGGGGACGGAATGCGTCATCGCGGCCAACGACCCGACAGTCCGGGGAGGCTCCATCAACCCCTTCGGCTTGAGGAAGCACCTGCGGGCCTTGGAGATCGCCCGAGAGAATCGACTCCCGGTGATCAACCTCGTCGAGTCCGGTGGTGCCGACCTCCCGACCCAAGCCGACCTCTTCATTCCCGCCGGCCAACTCTTCCGGGATCTCACCCGCCTGTCGGCACTCGGGATCCCGACCATCGCCCTCGTCTTTGGGAACTCGACCGCTGGAGGGGCCTACGTTCCTGGCATGTGCGACTACGCCGTCCTCGTCGACCGTGGCGCCAAGGTGTTCCTCGGTGGTCCCCCGCTCGTCAAGATGGCGACGGGTGAGGAGTCCGACGATGAGTCCCTCGGTGGGGCGCGGATGCACGCCACTATCTCTGGACTCGGTGACTACTTCGCGGTCGATGAACCCGATGCCATCCGCATCGGTCGAGAGATCGTGGCTGGGCTCCACTGGCGAAAGCAAGGCCCAGGTCCGGTGACCGAGCCGCTCGAGCCACGGGAAGATCCGAGCGAGATGCTCGGCATTGTCTCGGCGGACTTGAAGGTGCCCTTCGACCCTCGTGAGGTGATCGCTCGCCTCGTCGATGATTCTGCGTTCGACGAGTACAAGGAGCGCTACGGCACCTCGCTCGTCTGTGGGTGGGCGACGCTGTCGGGCTACAAGATCGGCATCTTGGCCAATGCCCACGGTGTGCTCTTCAACGAGGAAGCGAGGAAGGGTGCGGCCTTCATCTCGCTCGCCAACCAGCGTGACACCGCCCTGCTCTTCCTCCACAACACCACCGGCTACATGGTGGGCAAGGAGTACGAGCAGGCAGGCATGGTCAAAGACGGCGCCAAGATGATCAACGCGGTGGCCAATTCGACGGTCCCGCACCTCTCGGTGATCATGGGCTCCTCCTACGGAGCGGGCAACTACGGCATGTGCGGTCGAGCCTTCTCGCCCCGGTTCGCCTTCTCCTGGCCTGGCTCGAAGGTGGCCGTGATGGGCCCTGAGCAACTCGCCGGCGTCCTCTCCATCGTTGCTCGCCAGAGCGCTGCCTCAACCGGTGCCCCCTTCGACGAAGATGCCGATGCTCGCCAGCGAGCGGCGATCGAGGCCCAGATCGAACGAGAGCAGCATGCGTTCGTCATGTCGGGGAAGCTCTACGACGACGGCATCATCGACCCTCGTGACACGCGCGCCGTGCTGTCGCTGTGCCTCTCGGCCATTGATGGCGCACCCTACGAAGGACGCCGAGGCTTCGGCGTGTTCCGGTTCTAACCGTGGCCGAGATCCGGACCGTCTGCATCGCCAACCGGGGAGAGATCGCCCGTCGGATCATGGCGACCGCTCGGCGACTAGGGATCACGACCGTGCTCGTGGTCACCGACGATGACCTCGGCATGCCCGCCTCCCTCGAAGCGGACGTGTTGGCCTACCTCCCGGGTTCGACGATCGCCGAGACGTATCTGAACGGTCCAGCCATCGTGGCCGCTGCACTGGCGCACGGAGCCGACGCGGTGCACCCCGGATACGGCTTCCTCTCTGAGAACGCAGCCTTCGCCCAAGCGGTGGTTGATGCCGGGCTCACCTTCGTCGGCCCCTCGCCAGAGGTCATTGCCGAGATGGGCTCGAAGGTCGGGGCCAAGGAGAAGATGGCCGCAGCCGGCGTCCCAGTGCTGGCCGGAGCCACCGTCTCGACTGCGTCGGAGATCCTCAAGGTGGGCGCGGCCAGTGGCTGGCCACTCCTCCTCAAGGCCTCGGCTGGAGGTGGGGGACGGGGGATGCGGATCCTCCGCGGCCCCGACGGAGTGGAGCAGGAGCTCGACGCAGCTCGACGCGAGGCCGGCGCGGCCTTCGGCGATGCCACGGTCTTCGTCGAGTCCTACATCGAGCGACCGCGCCACGTCGAAGTGCAGATCTTCGGCGATGCGCACGGAACCGTCATCGACCTCTTCGAACGCGAGTGCTCGATCCAGCGGCGCTACCAGAAGGTCCTTGAGGAGTCGCCGTCACCAGGCATTACCGACGACGTTCGCGTGCAGCTCCGAGCAGCCGCTCGGGCAGCCGGTGCCGCCCTGCACTACGTGGGAGCGGGAACCGTTGAGTTCATCGTCGCTCCGAACGGGAGCATCGCGTTCTTGGAGGTGAACACTCGCCTCCAAGTTGAGCACCCCGTCACCGAGGCGGTGACCGGCCTCGACCTCGTCGAACTGCAGTTCATCGTGGCCAGTGGTGCCCCACTGCCAAAGGCGGCGATCGATGCCCAGCCTGAGGGTCACGCCATTGAGGTCCGCCTCTACGCAGAGGACCCCACGTCCGGATTCCTGCCGCAGACGGGAACCCTCGAAGACTTCTCCGTACCCGAATCGGTCCGAGTCGACAGTGCGGTAGACGCAGGGAGTGTGGTCGTCGCCACCTACGACCCCATGCTGGCCAAGATCATCGCCTGGGCACCGACGAGGACTGCCGCTGCTGCGACGCTCGCCGATGCGCTGCGACGGAGTGCCATTGCGGGAGTAGCGACCAATCGCGATCTCCTGATCGGCGTCCTCGAGGACGAGGAGTTTCTCGCTGGAGCGACGACCACGGCGTTCCTCGACGAACGGGGTGTCGACGCACTCGTTGACATTCGTCGGAGCTCGATTGAGCCGCTGATCGGTGCCGCTGCCCTCGCCGTGTTCTTGGAGCACCACCAAACGAGCCCCGTTCCCTCTGCGGTGCCCGTTGGGTACCGCAACGTCCTCACCCAGCCGCAGGTCGTGGTCCTCGACGTCGATGGTCGAGCGATCGAGGTGGCAGTCGTGTTCGCCGGACGTCAAGCCGAAGTCGCCGTTGGTGACGGTGAGGCCTTCACCTTCGTCGACATCGACGAGGATGAGTTCGTCGCCCTCGTTGCTCTCGACCTCGTCGCGGTTGCCGTCACGACGCTCGGGCGCGAGCGGTTCCGGGCGACGTCGGCGACCGACCTCGTGGATGTGACCGTCCTTCCACGGTTCTCCCCACCACGGGTCGCACTCGCTGCTGGATCACTCCAGGCCCCAATGCCGGGAACGGTGGTGCGGATCGACGTAGCGGTTGGGGACGTCGTTGCCCAAGACGATGCGCTCCTCGCCCTCGAGGCGATGAAGATGGAGCACACCATTCGTGCGCCCTTCGCCGGTACGGTCACCGCTGTTCCGGTGACCGTTGGTCACCAGGTCACCGCTGGCGATCCACTGGTCGTGGTCGAGGCGGACCATGACTGACGTCGTCACCTACGAACGCCGAGGCCCGGTCGCGTGGCTGACGATTCGGCGACCTGAAGCCCGCAACGCACTCTCAGCAGCCGTGCGGAGCGGTCTGTGGGACGGGCTTTCAACCTTCACCACCGACGATGCCGCCAAGGTGCTGGTGCTGACTGGTGAAGGTGATGTTGCCTTCAGTGCTGGTGCGGACTTGAAGGAGATGGCCACGACCGCAATGGAGGTGCCACCCCCGGACTTCCTCCCGCAGATGGGTCGCAACATCACCGTCACCAAGCCCACCATCGCCGCAGTGAATGGCGTGGCCTTCGCTGGAGGGTTCGCCCTCGCGCAGAGCTGCGATCTCTGCGTGGCCGCGGACCACGCGCAGTTCGCGATCTCTGAGGCTCGAGTTGGTCGAGGGGCGCCCTGGGCCGCACCGCTCGTGTCGATGCTCCCGCGTCGCATCGTGTTGGAACTCCTCATGACCGCAGCGCCCATCAGCGCCGCTCGAGCCTACGACCTCGGTCTCGTGAACGAGGTGGTGCCAGCGGCGGCGTTGGTCGAGCGGACCCAGGCCCTCGCCGAACGAATTGCTGCCAACGCGCCGTTGTCGGTGCGCGCTGCCAAGGCAATGGTCGACGCACTCGACCCCAGTCGGACCTCGGAAGCCTTCGACCTCGCTGAGGCCATCTGGCAACCGGTCTACACCTCGGCTGATGCCCAAGAGGGGCCGAAGGCCTTCGCCGAGCGGCGGACGCCGAACTGGCAGGGTCGATGACGAACGACCTCCAGCGCCAGTTGGTGCACGATCTCCGAGACGAGACCGCTGCCCTCCTCACCATGCTCGAGCCGCTGGGGCCAGAGGACTGGTTGACGCTGACGCCGGCGACGCCGTGGACCGTGCTCGACCAGGTCACCCACTTGGCTGCTTTCGACGAGCGACAGACCATGGCCATCACCGATCCTGAGGGCTTCTCGACCCAAGCAGCCAAGGAACTCGCGGGCACGCGCAACCTCGTCGACGCGGTGCGCGACGACTTCGCGTCGATGGAACCGAGCGAGGTGTTCTCGTGGTTCTCGGTCGTGCGTGCCACCATGATTGAGGCACTGGCATCGACGCCAGCTGCCACCCGCATTGGGTGGTACGGCCCGTCGATGGGGCCGGTCTCCGCGTTGACGGCTCGCCTCATGGAGACCTGGGCGCATGGCTACGACATCGCTGATGCGCTCGGTGTCACGCCAGCCCCAACGGCACGGCTCCGCCATATCGCCGAGTTGGCCTACCGAGCTCGATCCTTCGCCTTCAGCGCCCATCAGGTGGCAATGCCAGAAGCGCCACTGCGCTTCGAGCTCACGGCTCCTGATGGTTCGACCTGGACGATTGGTGATGACGTAGCAGTGGCAGTCGTGTCGGGTCCGGCGCTCGATCTCTGCCTGCTCGCCGTCCAACGTCGCCACCGCGACGACCTCGATCTCGAGGCCTCGAACGCAGACGCTGCCTCTTGGCTGGCGGTTGCCCAAGCCTTCGCTGGTCCTGCGGGACCTGGTCGTGCCGCGAGGAGGAACGCATGACCCGACCGCTCCGCATCGCCAACTGCTCTGGCTTCTACGGCGACCTCTTAGACGCCCCTCGACTCTTGCTCGACGGACCCGATCCCATCGACGTATTGACGGGGGACTACCTCGCTGAGCTCACGATGCTCATCTTGTGGAAGTCCCGCCAGCGCGATCCCGATGCGGGGTACGCCACGACCTTCCTCCGCCAGATGGAAGAGGTCATGGGGACCTGTCTCGAGCGGGGCATCCAGGTGGTGGTCAACGCCGGGGGTCTCAATCCACGAGGTCTCGCAGCAGAGTTGCGGGCCCAAGCCCGAGCCTTGGGGCGCAGCGTTGACGTGGCCGTGGTCGAAGGCGATGACCTCATTACCCACCTGCCCGACCTCATGGCCAAGGGCGAGCCGTTCACCCACCTCGACACCGGCCACCCCTTCGCCAGCGCTGGTCGATCGGCGCTCACCGCCAATGCGTACCTCGGTGGCTTCGGGATCGCCGAGGCCCTCAACCGCGGTGCGCAGTTCGTCGTCACGGGACGCGTGACCGACGCAGCGCTCGTCATTGGACCAGCCGCCGCGCACCACGGCTGGTCGAGAACCGACTTCGGCCCCCTCGCCGGTGCCCTCGTCGCTGGCCACGTTATCGAGTGCGGGACGCAAGCGACTGGTGGCAACTACTGCTTCTTGGATGAGCTCCCCGACGCACGGTTCCCAGGGTTCCCCATCGCCGAAGTCGCCGCCGACGGCTCCGCGGTCATCACCAAGCAACCCGGTTCTGGTGGGGTCGTCTCGCTCGGAACGGTGACCGCCCAGCTGCTCTACGAGGTCGATCGTCGCCACTACGCCAACCCCGACGTGGTGGCTGATTTCTCGTCCATCTCGCTGTCGACCGCTGGACCGGACCGGGTGGCGATTGGACCCGTCACCGGCCAGGCACCGGCCCAAGAGATCAAGGTGGCCATCAACTACGACGGCGGCTACCGAAACCAGATGTCGGTCATCCTGACCGGTGCCGATCCTGAGGGGAAGGCGGCACGGGTTCGAGCCATGCTCTTCGACCTGCTCGGTGGTGAAGAGCGCTTCAGCGAGGTTGCCGTCGACCTCTTCGCCGCCGACTGGCGTGACGCGTCGACCAATGAAGGCGCCATCAGTCGCCTGCGGATTGTCGTGAAGGGTGAGGACCCGGGCCTCGTCGGTCGAGAGTTCTCTCGAGCGGTCGTGTCGTTGACCCTCGCCTCCGTGCCGGGGATGTTCGCCGACACCCCACCCTCCGCCGGATCCGCCTACGGCGTCTACTGGCCGGCGCTCATCGACCGCAGCCACGTGCACGAGCGCGTGCTGCTCGAGAACGGCATGACCGTGATCCTGCCCCAACCGCCGGTGACGGTGCCGCTGCCCTTGGACGGCGGCGAGATGCCGGTCGTCCATCCACCCTTCAGTGGCGAGACGGCGCCCATGTTGCTCGGCGATCTCTGCGGTGCGCGATCGGGTGACAAGGGTGGGAACGCCAACGTTGGGGTGTGGACCTTCGACGATGACCGCTACGCGTTCCTCGTCGATCTGCTGACTCCGGAGAGCGTCCCCGCGCTGCTCGGCTTGCCACCTGGGGTCACGGTGCGACGGAGCCTGTTGCCGAATCTGCGTGCCATCAACCTCGTCTGCGTTGGTCTCCTCGGCGAGGGCGTGGCATCGTCCACGCGGCTCGATCCTCAGGCCAAGGGGCTCGGGGAGTACCTCCGGTCCCGAACGGTCGAGGTTCCGGTGGAACTCCACGGCCGAGGACGCAGGGCAGAGGGCGTGGCGACGGCTCAGTAGCTCCGGGGGAGTCCGAGCGTGTGGGTGGCGATGTAGTTGAGGACCATCTCACGCGACACCGGGGCCACCTTCAACAGGCGGGCCATGCCCCAGACCGTGATGAGGCCGTAGTCGGTGGCCATGCCGTTGCCACCGTGGGTCTGCATGGCCTGGTCGATGGCCACGAGTGCGGCGTCGGCAGCGGCGAGCTTGGCCATGTTGGAGGCCTCTGCCGGGTCGAGACCCTCGTCGAACTGCCACGCCGCCTTGGCCGTCATGAGGGCGGCGAGTTCGACGTCGATGGCGGCCTTGGCCAAGGGGTGGGAGAGACCCTGGTGGCTCCCAATGGGCACGCCCCACACCTCTCGGGTCTTCGCGTAGTCCGCTGCCTTGGCGAGCGCGTAGCGACCGAGGCCGATGAGGGTGGCCGCAGAGATGATGCGTTCCGGGTTGAGGCCCATGAACAGCGGACGAAGGGCACCACCTTCGGGTCCGATCCGGTGGTCATCGGAGAGCGCCACGTCGTCGAAGGTCACCGTGAACTGCTTCTCCGTCGCCACGATGCCGACCGAGATGGGGGTGAAGGAGAGTCCCGGGGCATTGGTCGGTACGACGAACAACGTCAACTGCCCACGACCAGTGAGCGGATCGGTGCCGGTGGAGGTGACGACGAGGACGTGGTCCGCTTCGTCGATACCGGAGATGTAGTACTTGGTCCCCGACAGCGACCAGCCGTCGCCACGGCGGGTCGCCACCGTTGCCACTCGGTGGGAGTTCGACCCAGCATCGGGTTCGGTGATGGCGAACGCCATCTTGGAAGATCCGCTGCCGAGTCCTGGGAGCCATCGGCGTTGCTGCTCCTCGGTGCCGAAGCGAGCGATGACCTCGCCGCAGATCGCCGGCGAGACGAGGAACATGAGGAGCGGACATCCGGCCGCTGCGGTCTCCTCAGCCACGATGGCGAGTTCGGCCATGCCGCCGCCTCCACCGAAAGGGAGGGGCAGGTTCACGCCACAGAATCCCGCTTCGGCGAGGGCATCCCAGAGTTCGGTGGCTTTCCCACCAGTTGCCGCCTGGTCCACGAAGTAGCGATGGCCAAAGGACTGAGCGATCGATGCCACCGTGGTCCGGAGGAGTTCTTGTTCGCTCGATGCTTGGAAGTTCACGTCATCCACCCTTCGTCGTCATTGACTCTACGGCCCGACCGGGCAGTCTGAGAGGGTGTCAATGGTGGCGCCGAGCGTCGCAGAGCAGCAGCACGCGTCACTGACGAGCCGAGTGCTAAATCCTCAGATAGATGAGTGCCAAATCTTCAACTCTTTTAGTGCCAAATCTTCAAGTCATGGTAGAATACGTCGGTGAAATCCTATATTTCTCGCCTCATCGATCCAGTCTTGGAATCACGCCTGCACTCTGCAGGTGCGGTGGTAATTGACGGTCCGAAGGCCTCCGGCAAGACAGAGACGGGTCGTCGCATCGCCAAGAGCGAAGTCCTCCTCGATAGTGATCGGGCGCTCAGAGACCTCGCGATGGCCGATCCCCAACTCGTGCTCGGTGGAGCACCTCCACTGCTCCTCGATGAGTGGCAGGTCGTTCCGGAACTGTGGAACGCCGTGCGCCGCGCGGTCGATGACCGACGTGCGATGGGGCAGTTCATCCTCACAGGATCCGCTTCACCGGCTGATAGCTCGACTCGGCATTCTGGGGCAGGTCGGTTCTCTCGATTGAGGATGCGGCCGCTGACCCTCGTTGAAACTGGACACTCGTCGTCGGAGATTTCGCTCGCCTCACTCCTTCGAGGGGAACGTCCGTCTGCGGCTCCACATCACGTGCAGATCCATGACCTCGCGGAGCGAACGATCACCGGAGGATGGCCGGCGAGTCAACACCTCGCCAGTCGTGACGCCGCCCGCTACGCCGTTGACTACATCGATCAGATCGTGCGACTTGAGATTGCTGGTCTCGAGGGAGTGCGACACGACCCTCGTCGCGTCCGATCGCTCATTCGCTCGCTCGCGAGGACGACCGCGTCCGAAGCATCGTTGGCGACGTTGGCCACCGATGCCGGTGGCGATGAGCGTCCGCTCGCCCATGAGACGGTGACGAGCTACCTCGCCTCGCTCGAGCGGATCTTCGTCCTCGAGATTCAAGAGGCTTGGGATCTTCCGCTTCGGACGCGAACTGCGCTCCGCAAGGCGCCAAAGCGACACCTCGTTGATACGTCGCTCACCGCCGCAGCCCTCCGAATCGGAACGCCGGAGCGCCTCCTCGGCGACCCGTCGACATTCGGATTGCTCTTCGAGAGCTTGGTCTTCCAACAACTCCGCGTCTTCGCTGATCTCCTCGATGCTGGGGTGTATCACTTCCGTTCAAAGGTTGGGCGAGAGGTCGACTTCATCGTCGAGCTCCCCGATGGAACGTGGGGGGCCTTCGAGGTCAAGCTCGGCGCAGGGGTGATCGATGCTGCGGCGACGAACCTCATGTCCTTCGTTGACTCCATTGACACCAGTCGTCATCAACCGCCCGCTGTTCTCGGCGTCATCGTGCCAACTGGCCCCTCGTATCGCCGACCAGACGGGGTCGTGGTGCTCGCCCTGACGAACCTCGGGGCGTAATCCCCCGCGACGTGGACCGGAGCGAGGAGCCAGCCGTGATCGCCCACCGATGCCCGTGTTGGAGCTGATGCGAGGTCTAGGTTGACCGTGGTACCCAGTCGCGGGTTATCGAGAAGGGAGTCGTGACAACGTGGTCACTGTTCCAAGTACGGCAGACGATTCCCACGACGCATGCTCGGTCGTTGCGAGCACGATGACTCGAGCGGCGCTGGCGCTCGACCTCGATCCAGGGCTCACAACCATGATCGTGAAACCCGAGCGAATCCTCGAGGTTGCCGTTCCCATCCGCATGGACGATGGACGGGTGGAGATGTTCACCGGGTGGCGCATCCAGCACGACACCTCGCGTGGCCCCGGCAAGGGTGGAATCCGCTTCCACCCATCGGTGTCGGCGAACGAAGTGGCGGCGCTGGCAGCGGACATGTCGATCAAGTGTGCAGTCGTCAACATCCCCTTCGGTGGAGCGAAGGGCGGCGTCTGCGTCGACCCGTCGACGCTGTCTGCGGCAGAACTCGAACGGCTCACCCGTCGCTACACCTTTGACATCGCTCCGATTCTCGGTCCTGAGAAGGACATCCCCGCCCCCGACGTGAACACCGATCCACAGGTGATGTCTTGGGTGATGGACACCGTCTCGATGCTCCGGGGTCAAGGAACTCCGGGGGTGGTCACGGGAAAGCCCATCGCCATCGGTGGCAGCGCAGGTCACGCAGGGGCAACCTCCCTCGGCGTGTCGGTCTGTGTGGCCAAGATCTTCGAACACCTCGGTCGCGACCTCACAGGAGCACGAGTGGTCATCGAGGGGTACGGCAAGGTCGGCGGTCCACTAGTACGGCTCCTGGTCGATCTCGGCATGGTGGTCGTCGGCGTCGCCGACGTGCACGGCACCATCGTTGCGCCATCAGGCATCGACCCCAGTGCGCTCGCCGCCCACGTCGCACGAACCGGCACCGTCGTTGGCCTCGAGGGTGCAGTACCGCTCACGAGTGGCCACCTCTTCAGTGTCGACGCTGACCTCGCCATCCCAGCCGCGCTCGGCGGCACCATCACTGACGACGTCGCGCGGGCGATGCGTGCCTCCATCGTGGTGGAGGCGGCCAATGGACCGACCACGGCTGCCGGCGATGCCGAGCTGAATGAGCGGGGCATCGTCGTGGTGCCCGACGTGCTGGCCAATGCTGGTGGCGTCGTGGCGTCGTACTTCGAGTGGGTGCAAGACCGTGAGGGCTACGCCTGGGATGCCGCCCTCGTCAGCGAGCGGGTGGCGAGCACGATCGAGCGGGCGTTCGTTTCGGTCGTGGAGCGAGCAGAGAGCCTCGACCTCCCGCTCCGCCAAGCCGCCACCGTGGTCGGGGTCGCTCGAATCGCCGAAGCGACGACGCTCCGGGGACTCTTCCCATGAGCCCACCTGGTGCGAGAGGATGAAGCCATGAGCAAGAACAACGACGTTGCCCTCGACGATGTCTTCACCGCCACGACGGGGAGTGTCCTCGTCTCAGGAATCCAAGCCCTCGTCCGGTTGACGTTGGAGCAGATGTGGCTCGATGAAGCTCGAGGGCTCAAGACCGCGTCGTTCGTCTCGGGATACCCCGGTTCCCCCCTCGGTGGGGTGGACATGGAGTTCGACCGGGCCAAGCGCTTCCTCGATCCGGCTGGTGTCCGGTTCCAGCACGGTCTCAACGAAGAGCTGGCGGCAACTGCAGTGGTTGGTACGCAGTTCGTCGACCAGCTCCCCGGCGCCACCTACGACGGCGTCGTTGGCTACTGGTTCGGGAAGAACCCCGGCCTCGACCGTGCCGCCGATGCCCTCCGGCACGGGAACTACGCCGGTACGACCCCGCTCGGCGGGGCAGTGGCCATGATCGGCGACGATCCCTCGTCGAAGTCGTCGACCCTGCCGTCGTCATCGGCTGAGATGTGCGAGTCGCTCATGATCCCGGCGTTCAACCCCTCAACTGTTGGTGAACTCATCACCTACGGACTCCACGCCGTGGCGATGAGTCGAGCAGCGGGGGTCTTCACCGCGCTCCGGGTCGTCACCGACCTCGCCGACGCAGCAGCCGTCGTGGACCTCGTCGACCCGTCGACGTTCATTCCTGAACCAGATCCTGATCGCTTCACGCTCCGCCACGTGCTCCTCGGGAATCGAGCCGTTGAGGCCGAGCAAGATCTCTTCGAGCACCGCATCCCCTTGGCCATGGCCTACGGCAAGACCAACCGCTTGAACGCGGTGACCTTCGAGGCGTCTCGTCCAACCATCGGCATCATCGCCTCCGGCGTGACCTACGCCACTGTGCTCCGAGCCTTCGAGATCCTCGGCATCGACCACGCGGCGCTCGAGCAGATGGGGGTTCGCCTCATCAAGATCGGCCTCATCTGGCCCCTCGACCACGAGGAGTTCCGCGCCTTCACCGCTGGGCTCAGCCACGTCTTCGTCGTCGAAGACAAGCGGCCGTTCTTGGAGCTCCACATCCGTGACGCCCTCTACGGTGCACCCAACTTGCCGGTGATCCTGGGAAAGACCGACGAAGACGGCAGCCCGCTCGTCCCCTCATGGGGATCGATGGACGTCGACGGCGTGGTGGCAGTGCTGGCCAAGGTGCTCGAGCGACACAACCCACCGCAGTACGTCGTGGACGAGATCGCGCGCATCCGGCGACCGAAGCACCGCCTCTCGGTCACCGCGCTCCCCGTTCGTCAGCCGTACTTCTGTTCGGGATGCCCCCACAACCGATCCACGCGTGCCGACGACCATCAACTCGTCGGCGTTGGGATTGGTTGCCACGTGATGGTGGCCTTCCAAGAAGAACACCGCGGCCACAAGGTGGGCATGACCCAGATGGGTGGCGAAGGCACCCAGTGGATCGGCATGGCGCCGTTCACGAGCGATGCCCACTACGTCCAGAACTTAGGGGACGGCACGTTCTTCCACTCGGGCTCGCTGGCCATCCGTGCTGCGGTCGTGGCCGGGGTGAACGTCACCTACAAGCTCCTCTACAACCGGGCTGTCGCCATGACGGGAGGCCAGCAGCCAACCGGTGTGCTCGAGATCCCCCAGCTCACGTCGTGGCTGGCGCTCGAAGGGGTGCAGAAGGTGATCATCACGACACCTGAACCCGCCACCTACAACGACGTGGTCCTCCACCCGATTGCCTCGGTCCGCCACCGGGATGATTTGGCTGACGTCCACGGCGAGTTGGCGGCACTCCCCGGGGTTACCGTGCTCATCCACGACGATCGCTGCGCAGCAGAAGAGCGTCGGCTCCGCCGACGGGGAACGATCGCAACGCCGACCACTCGGCTCCACATCAACGAGCGGGTCTGTGAAGGGTGCGGTGACTGCCAGCGAGTGTCCACCTGCCTGTCGCTCGAACCGGTCGACACCCCCTACGGCGACAAGACGAAGATTCACCAGAGCTCGTGCAACCTCGACTTCAGCTGCGCCAACGGCGATTGCCCCTCCTTCGTCAGGGTGATCCCTGGGACGAAGGCCGATCACGTCGTTCCCGAACTCCCCGTGACCTTGGTTGATCCAGTGGTGATCGTCAACGAGACCGACACCACGATCCGGATGACCGGCGTTGGAGGAACTGGTGTCGTCACGGTCTCTCGCATCATCCAAATGGCTGCCCGACTCGACGGACGGGCTGCGTCGGGACTCGACCAGACCGGACTGGCCCAGAAGGGTGGCCCCGTCATCTCCGATGTGCGCATTGCTGACCACGAGCTGTCGACCGCGCCGAAGGCTTCGGAGCACATGATCGACCTCGTGCTCGGCTTCGACCTCCTCGGCGTGCTCACGCCATCGGTGGCCGACAAGTTGACGAGCGACCGCACCATTGCCGTGCTCAACATGGACACCACGCCAACGCACGATCAGTTGATGCGCAAAGGTCCAGCGACACCGAACGCCACCAAGGTGCACGAGCTCATCGAGCCCCTCACGAGAGCTGCGCACAACGTGTACTTGAACGCCCTCGACATCGCCGAAGCAGTGGTGGGCGATCACTTGGCCGCCAACCTGGTGCTCTTCGGTGCTGCGTTCCAGGCTGGGTGCATTCCCCTGTCTGCCGCTGCCATTGAGCGGGCCATCACCTTGAACGGCACCGCGGCGGACACCAACATCACCGCGTTCAACTGGGGACGGGCTGCGGTGATTGCCCCAGACGCCGTCGCGGCAGCCACTGCTCCGACCATTCCCACGGTGGCGACACCTCGTCAGCACCCAGCAGTGCTCGAGGCGGTGCGCGCATCAGCGATTCCTCTGGCATTCCAAGGCCTCGTGACGGAACGAGCGAACGAGCTCGTGGCCTACCAGTCCGTCCCCTACGCCACCTCCTTCGTTGGTGCCGTCGACGCGGTGGCCCGAGCGCTCTTCGCCAGTGGTGTCGCAACCACCGAGGACCTCCTCAGCGCCTTCATCGCTGGCACCTTCAAGTTCCGTGCCTACAAGGATGAGTACGAAGTGGCTCGCCTGCATCGCGATCCGGTGGAGCAGGCCAAGATCGAGCGAGAATTTGGCAAGGGTGCGAAGACGGCAGTCCTCCTCCACCCGCCGATCTTGAAGAGCCTCGGCATGAAGCGCAAGCTCGAACTCGGCAGCCTGGCGCGGCCGGCCTTTGCGGTCCTGTCGGCGATGCGTCGACTCCGCGGTACTGCGTTCGATCCCTTCGGCCACACCGCCATGCGTCGAGCAGAGCGTGCGCTCATCGATCGCTACGACCGCCTCGTGCTCGACGCCGTCGCCCAACTCCGACCTGAGAACCTCGCCACGGTCGCCGCCATCGTGTCGTTGGCCGATGACGTGCGCGGCTACGAAGACGTGAAACTGGCGAACATCGCCCGCTTCGACGAGCATGCCAGTGACCTGCGGATCGCCCTCGAGGCCTCATCCGTGCCGACCCCCGCCTGAACAGGAGAAGGACCACCGTGATCGAAACCACCGTCGCCAACTGGCATGCCCACCTGAAGGGCCAGTTCCCCGGCGGACTCGACGCTCTCCTCGCAGACGACTGCGTCTTCTTCTCGCCCATCGTCTTCACGCCCCAACACGGCAAGGAGCTCACCAAGCGCTACCTCATGGCAGCGTCCATGACCTTCCCCGGCGACGTCGCACCTTCTGGTGGGGCAATGGGTGGAGGTGGCTCCTCCTTCCACTACGTGAAGGAGATCCTGAGCGGCAACCACGCCGTCTTGGAGTTCGAGACGAGTATCGGCGGCAAGTACGTCAACGGGATCGACATGATCACCTGCGACGACGAGGGAAAGATCATCGAGTTCAAGGTGATGATTCGTCCGCTCCAAGCCGTCAACCTCATCCACGAACAGATGAAGGCGATGCTCGAGAAGATGGCCTAGCGCAGGCGGAACGCTTTCAGCATGTGGGCGACGTGGACGACGGGTCGTGCGAGCGCCACCGAGAGCGGCACGGTTGGTCGAGCGAAGTGGATGAAGGCCGATGGCCAGTTTCCGGACTTGGTCAGGAGTTGGCGTGTGGTGTAGGCGCCGGACCAGTTGTCGTCGGAGATGATGATCGCGTGGGGGAGCACTCGCTCGACGTAGGCAACGTGGTTGGAGTTCCACTCGGCAATGGCCCCAACCGCTGGCTGGGCGTTCACCGTGGCCCCGTGCTCCCGGGCGAGGCTGGCCCACTGGTCACCATCGCCGTGCCAGTTGAGGACGATGCCTTGGCGCTCGAGCCGGAACGCGGCGTACAGGGTGCAGTTGTGGGGCCCGTACGCGTTGTAGTGCGGGATGGATCCGCCGTAGAAGCGCCAGGCCCACCCTGAGTGCGCAGCAGTCCGGGCGTTGTAGCCGCCGCTCGTGCAGGCATAGGACGCACTCTTACAGAGGTACGTCGTCGACGCTCCAGCCGAGGTCTCCGCGCTCACGAGCGCCACAGGGATGACCACGGAGAGCGCAGCGAGGAATGCTGCGAATTTCCGCATCCCACGATGTTACTCAACGGTCACCAAGGAGACCGAATTTCGTCACGGAGGAGTGCCTTTGAGCGTCAGTTCGACTGCTCCGCAGCCTGGCGGATTGCGGTGAGCACCTCGTCCTCGGATGCTCCAGGACCGAGGACGGCGACCACTCCGGCTTCGGTGAGGGCGGGGAGATCGCGGTCGGGGATGATGCCCCCGATGACCACCGGGGTGTCGAGTCCTTGGGACCGAAGCGCGGCGATCACGTCGGGAACGAGGGTGAGGTGCCCGCCGTTGTGGAGCGAGATCCCAACGACGTCCACGTCTTCTTGCACGACCGTGGCAGCGATCATGGCGGGAGTCTGGCGGAGGCCGGCGTAGACGACCTCGCACCCTCCATCGCGGAGCATCCGGGCGATGACGCGAAGTCCCCGATCATGACCGTCCAAGCCAACTTTGGCCAGAAGCACGCGCACCGGGGCGGTCATGGCAGCGCCGGTTCGATCCAGGTCCCGAAGACCTTCTCCATGGCCTGCATCTGCTCGCCCACGGTGCAGCGCACGCGGCTCGCGGTGATGAGGGGTTCCATGAGGTTCGCCGTTGGATTGGCTGCTGCTTCGGTGATGGCCTCGAGGGCTGCCTGAACCGCAGCGTCGTCACGAGCAGCCTTGGTTGCTGTGAGTCGAGCGAGCTGCTCGGTTTCGACGGCCTGGTCGATGTACAAGATGTCGGTCTCGCTGCGGTCGTCGCCGTTGGTGTAGCCGTTCACACCGACGATGATCGCCTCGCCGCTGGCGACGGCTCGCTGGGCGCGGTAGGCAGCGTCTGCGATCTCATTCTGGAACCAGCCCTCCTCAATGGCGGCGTAGACACCCGGGAGGATGTCGCCGCCACCGAGGGTGCGCAGGTGGGTGAAGATCGCCTCTGCTTCGGCGTCGAGCCGATCGGTGAGGGCTTCGACGAACCACGACCCACCGAGGGGATCGGCCACGTTGGCCACCCCCGTCTCCTCGGCGATGAACTGCTGGGTGCGTAGCGCCAAGCGGGCGGCTTTCTCCGTTGGCAGGGCCAGGGCCTCGTCGAAGGAGTCGGTGTGGAGGGATTGGGTGCCACCGAGCACGCCGGCGAGGGCCTCGATAGCCACGCGTGCGAGGTTGACCTCCGGCTGCTGGGCGGTCAAGGACACGCCGGCGGTCTGGGTATGGAACTTGAGCTGCCACGACTTCTCCGAGGTGGCGCCGTAGCGGTCTCGGAGAGTCCGAGCCCAGATCCGTCGAGCGGCGCGGTACTTGGCGATCTCTTCGAAGAAGTCGATGTGGGCGTTGAAGAAGAAGCTCAGCCGTGGGGCGAAGGCGTCGACGTCGAGACCAGCGGCGATGGCAGCTTCGACGTAGGCGAAGCCATTGGCCAAGGTGAAGGCCAGTTCCTGCGCAGCCGTCGATCCTGCTTCTCGAATGTGGTAGCCCGAGATCGAGATGGGGTGCCACTTGGGCATCTCCCTCATCGTGAACGCCACGAGGTCGGTCACGAGGCGCACTGAGGGTTCTGGAGGGAACACGTACTCCTTCTGCGCCTGGTACTCCTTCAAGATGTCGTTCTGGAGCGTGCCGCCGAGGAGGTGGCGTGGGGTCCCCTGTTCTTCTGCGACCACGAGGTACATGGCCAT
>CAIQEU010000030.1 GCA_903870905.1 uncultured Actinomycetes bacterium
CCGAGCGCGGAGCCGAGTTGCTGCGCGGTGTACTGCAGCCCTCCGGCTTCCCCACGACCCGAAACCTCAACCGAGGACAAGATCACGTTGCCGAGTTGGGAGGCCACGAGGCCCATCCCCAGACCGAGCGCGGCCATGGCAATGGCAAACGAGGTGCCGTTGAGCGAGGGCTGAATAGTGGCCATGAGGCTAAGCGCGGCCACGATGACGATCGCCATCCCCATCTGCACGACGGTGCGAACCGGGATCGCCTTGGCGAGGCGTGCACCGGCCACGGAGGCGAGGAACATCGCAATCGACACCGGCAACATGCGAACGCCGGTCTGGAGGGCATCGAGGCCGAGGACGAGTTGGAGGTAGAGGGGAATGGTGAAGAACACCCCCATGAGAATCAGCATCTGCCCCGACATGGTGAGGAGGCCTGCTCGCAGGCTTGGGATATCGAGGAGTTCCACGTGGATGAGCGGATCGCGCTCACGGGCCACCTGGTGTCGCTGCCAAGCGAAGAAGGCCACCATGAAGGCGCCACCGAGAGCCACGACGTAGGGGACGAGCGAGAACCCGAGCGGAGCTGCGGGTGAATTCCTCGGCTCGAGCCACCCCCAGGTCCCCGCCTTCAAGATGCCGAGGACGACGAGACCGAGGCCGAGGCCGACGAGCACTGCGCCAACGCCGTCGACCTTGGGCACCCGACCCTCAGTCGCTGCGTCAGTGAGGAGGTGGCGGGTGGCCAAGATCGCAAGCACGATGGCCACTTCGCCGTAGAAGACGGCACGCCAGGACAACTCCGTCGTGGCCCAGCCACCGAGGATGGGGCCAACGGCAATGGCAACTCCCGCAACGCCACCAATGACCGAGTAGGCAACGGCTCGAGCAGCACCGTCGTAGTTCGACGCGATGAGCGCAGCGAGAGCTGGGAGGACGAGAGCGGCGCCAATGCCTTCGAGACCCGACCAGCCAATGGCTAGAACGACGACATTCGGAGCGAGCGCAGTGACGAGGGACCCCGTGCCGTAGATCATGAGGCCAATGACGAAGGCTCGTCGGCGGCCAATCCGGTCACCGATCTTGCCGCCGGTGACCATGCACATCGCCATCACCAGCGAGTACAAGGTGATCACGCCCTGAATGGAGGTCACCGAGGTGTGCAGGTCGGTGACGAGGTTGCTGATCGACACGTTCATGACCGCTTGGTCGAGCGTCATCACGAACGATGCCGCGCCGAGGATCATGAGGGCAGTCCACTTCTTCACGACAGACTCCTCTGGGCTCGTGCGTCATCGTAGTGTGACCACCTCGGACGACGAGGGTGGACGCTCCGGCAGCAACTCGTCGAGACGTCAGCGGGACTCTCCGTTCGGCCGGTAACTTTGCGCTGTGGCACTCCTGCGTGCAGTGACGACCGTGCCGAGGTTGCGCCAACTCGTGATCGTTGGACTCCTCGGTCTCCTCCTCACCCAGGGCGTGCTCCTCAACTCCGACGTGGCCCATGAGTTCGCTCTCGCCGCCCAGCTCATTCGCGGCAACCTCCATGGAGATTGGCACGCCTCGCACTTCCCCGTCTTCACGTCGTTGCTCCTCCTCCCTGCAGCGCTGGCCGGACTGATTGCCGGGTCGCAGGCCGCGCAGTTCGTTGCCGCACTCGAATTCCTCGGGCTCGGCCTCCTACTCTGGGATCAGCTGAGCGCCTGGCGAAAGACGCTCTTCCCAAAGGAGAACTCGTCGACGACCACTGCCGTGCTCTCGGTGCTGGTCGTCGCCACACCGCTGTGGGTCTACGTCGCCAAGGCCCCCATGGACGTCGTCGTGACTGCGGCAGCGTTCACCGTTGCCGTCTGCGCACTCGAACAGGAGCACTGGAACGTGGCTGGTGTGGCGTTCGCGGCTGCGCTCCTCAGCCGAGACCAAGCCATCCCGGTGGTGCTCCTCACCCTGGGCTACCTCGGAGTCCGACTCCTCCGCCGGGGCGAGTTCCGCCAACTGGTGCGGCTAGCGACACCGGTGGTCGTCGCCGGCGTTCTCGCCCTCGGTGTGAACGCCGCTCGCTTCCACGGGCCACTCCACTTCGGCCCGGGGTATCAGTCCCACATCAGCTTCGTGCCGAGTGTGCTGCTCCAGCTCCTGTTCTCACCACGAACTGGTCTCGTGTTCTTCGCACCAATTTCGGTCGTGGCCGCCATCTCGGCTGCGGTGTTCTGGCTCCGTCGAGACGATCGTTCGCCGTCGGTCCCGATTGCGTTCTGTCTCATTACCCTGACGTTCTGCTCGGCGTTCTTGGTCCATCCGAACACCAACCCCAGCCTGCTCGGCCAGTGGTACGGCTGGGGGGCGGGCGTGCGCTTCGTGCTCCCAGCCATGCCACTCGCCCTCGGACTCTGTCCCCTCCCGACCACTGCATTCGCCAAGGTTGTGGGCGGTACAGCGGCGCTCCTCGGCTGCTTCTGGAACGCTCCCATGGCGCTCGTCGCCTACAACGCCCAGGAGCGCATACCCCCACTGGCGGGGTTCCACCCACCGAGCGTGCTCCGCCAGTACGAGCTCATTCCCGAGGTCGCTCGAAATTCCGTGCACCTGCTCCTGCACGGCCACAGCCCGCTGCACTCTTCGGCCTACTTCTTCCCCGACTGGCAGATCGAAGCCATCCGAGTCGCAGGGCGAGCGGGTGAAGTCGGCGCGCTCCTCGTCAGTTGCGCCCTGGCCGGCAGCCTCGTGTGGCTCCGACGAGCACGGGATGCGTCAAGCGCCAGCGGGGCGTGAGGAGGGCATACCGAGCTTGCGGTGATCCCAGCTCACGACCTTGTCGATGTGGAGCTTGACCGCCACCCGCTTGTTGAGCATGGCCTCGACGAAGGGCTTCAGTTCGTCGCTGTAGCCGCCGTAGTAGCGGGAGAACACCGACACACCGAGCTCCCACAGTTCATCGGGATCCTCGGAGATCTCGGCGGTGCCGACGAACTCCACCCCACGGAGCTCTTCGTAGTACTCGCCGTCTTCAATGAGGATGGTCATGGTGGGGTTGCGTCGGAGGTTCACGACTTTTTGGGCCTTAGCCTTGGTCTCCACCGATAGCACGCCACCGATGAAGCCGTACCACATGCCCACCGCGTGGATCCGCCCATCAGGGCTGAGCGTACACATGGTCATGTTGCGACGCTCGTGGATGAAGGTCTGAATCTCCTCATCGGTCATCTTGATGATGTCGCGCTGCTTCACGCCCTTGCCGAATGGTGCCTCTGCCATGGTTCCCCCTCGAATCTGGCGCAATGCTAACCAGCAAACGCCACCTTCCCCATTGACAGCAAAGTTCACTTCGGGATTACCTCGAAACCGCAGTGGCGACAGGAGCCGTTCACCTTGACTCCGTAGGTTGATGGGCGTGGTCACGGTCACGATTCCATTGCGGTGCAGAGAGGGAGTGCGCTCGCTCTCTGCCGTCGAGCTCGCTCCTCCCCCGGACGCTGCACGCGCGATGGCACATCGATCGAACGGTTCCCGCCCCCGTTCGCAGCACCGCCGAGCGTTCCGGACCAATCGTGTCCGGTCGCTCGGACCACACCTTCGCAACCTGACGGGTGGCCAGTGAGCCTTGCCCTCGATCCGGTGATCCTCCCCAACGGTCAACAACTCGTCCTCGTCGTCGACGACGAGGGCTCCTACCGAGAAGCCTTGGAGATCGGCCTGCACGCCGAAGGGTTCGCCGTCATGACCGCCGCTGACGGCGCTGAAGCCGAAGAGGTCTTCCGCAACTCGGCCATTGATCTCGTGCTCCTCGACGTCATGCTCCCCGACGTCAACGGCACCGATCTGTGCCAGCGACTCCGCTCGTTCCGCAAGGTCCCGATCATCATGGTCTCGGCCAAGGGTGAAGAGGTCGACATCGTGCTCGGCCTTGAACTCGGTGCCGCCGACTACGTGACCAAGCCCTACCGCCTCCGAGAGCTGGTGGCGCGCATGCGTGCCGTGCTCCGCCGAGAAGCGAGCGAAGGGGGCGAGGACACCGAGGTCCTCCGAGTCGGACCGCTCGTCCTCGACCTCGGCCGCCGAGAGCTCCGGATTGATTCGACCGTCGTCGATCTCTCCCGAAAAGAGTTCGACCTCTTGCAGCTCCTCATGAGCCATCCTGGCCAGGTCGTCACCCGAGATGAGTGCATCGACCATCTCTGGTACGACGCCGATCTGGCTGATTCTCGGACCCTCGACACCCACGTCAAGCGGCTCCGCCGCAAGATCGAAGCCGACCCCACCGAGCCGCGCCACCTCATCACCGTGCGCGGCATCGGGTTCCGCTGCGACGCCTGAACGAGGCGTCCGGGGAGCGATCCCCCATTCCTCAGTACCATTGGGGGTATGGAACTCGGCGCACGCGTCCCGGACTTCACGCTCCCCGATCAATACGGTGAGCAAACGTCCCTGTCATCCCTCCTCGCAACCGGCCCGGTGGTGCTCTTCTTCTACCCCGCAGCCATGACCAAGGGCTGCACCATGGAGAGCTGTCACTTCCGTGACCTCGCCCAAGAGTTCACCGACCTCGGTGCCCACCGGGTGGGGATCTCCATGGACTCAGTCGACAAGCAGCGTCGGTTCTCTGACACCTACGACTTCGACTACCCCCTCCTCGCCGATCCCGACGGCACCGTGGCCAAGATCTTCGGGGTGAAGCGGGCCGTCAGCTTGTTGAAGGTCAAGCGATCGACCTTCATCATTGATGCGAAGTCGACCATCATCGGTGCCTTCACCTCAGAACTGAAGATGGACGCCCACGCCGATGAGGCCTTGGCCACCCTCCGAGCCCATGGATACGGCACGTGAAGCGGGCCGTTGTTACGGGAAGCGCCTCTGGTATCGGTGCTGCCACCGTTGCCGCGTTGCGCGCAGGGGGCTTCACGGTCTTCGGCATTGACCGAGCCAGTGCAGACTGCAACGTCGACCTCGGCACCGAAGCCGGTCGATCCGAAGCCATCGCTGCAGCAACCGCCTTCGCCGAGGGTGAACTCCATGCCCTCGTTCCCTGTGCCGGACTGTCGGGACTGCCCGATCGCCCCGGTTCGGTCTTGGCCTCGGTCAACTACTTCGGCACCATCGCCCTCGTCGAAGGACTCCGCCCGGTCTTGGCCGCAGCTGAGGAATCCTCCGTGGTCCTCATCAGCTCCAACTCGACGATGATCCAGCCCAAGGTCCCCATGGACGTCGTCGAGGCCTGCCTCGCCGGCGACGAAGAGGGCGCCAGAGCCGCCGCAGACGCGGCGACCTCGATGGCCTCCTATCCCGCCACCAAGGTGGCGCTGGCCTGGTGGGCCCGTGAGCACGCCGTCACCGAAGAGTGGATTGGCGCCGGCATCCGCGTGAACGCCATCGCTCCCGGAATGATCGAGACCGCGCTCGTGGCCGAAGGCCGCAGCGACGCCACTATCGCGCCGCTGCTCGACCTCCTGCCGATTCCCCGCGGACGCTCTGGCGAGCCAGATGACATCGCGCTCTTCGTCGCCTTCCTCTGCGGACCGGGTGGACGGAACTTCGTTGGCTCCTTCGTCACCATCGACGGTGGCACCGAAGCTTTGCTCCGAGCACGGGACTGGCCGAAGCCCTGGTAGGGCAACGACTCTCCCTCGACGTCCTCAGATCCTGAAGGGTTCGAGCACGCTGAAGATGGCATCGGCGTAAAGCTCGAGCTTGGTCGGCCCCACACCGCTCACCGACGCCAATTCGGCTTCGGTCGACGGCATTCTGGCGGCGATCTCAGCGAGGGTTGCGTCGCTGAACACGGTGAAGGCGGGCTTGGCAATGGCTCGTGCCGTCTCGAGGCGCCAGCTCTTGAGCGCATCCATCACCGGACCGCCTCCAGCCGCTGCGCTGCGCGTCGCCACGAGGACGCCTGAGGCACCGTCGATCTGCACGAGGGTTCCGAAGGCAACGGTGGTGGTCGCCTGACCAATACTGGCCCGAACCCCGGATGCACCGATCTCCACAACCCGGTGCTCGGTGCCCCCCAGAATGAACGTGTCACCAACCTCGACCACGAACTCGGTCGGCCGCTGCTTCTTCGGCATTGCCGCCGACCGCTGAGGGCGTGCAGCGCCACTGATCTGGCTCGGAAGCACGGCTCCTCCTCGGCGCACCCCGGTCGAAGGATCGAAAGGTGCACGCAGTTCACTCAGGAAGAACGACGGCTGCGCAGCGTCAGCGGTGATGGTGAGGGACTGCTGCGCTCGGGTGATGGCCACGTGGAAGACCCGTCGTTCCTCGTCGAGATCGGAACTGAGGCGGTGCGGCATGACGTCGAGGGACGCGTCGTGGAGGATGACGTGGGGCCACTCGAGTCCCTTCACCTTGTGGATGGTCGACAGGTTCACGCCGTTCGGATCGTTCGGCACGCGCAGTGCTGCCGTCAGCCACGGGAGGAAGGTCATCGGGTCGTCGTGGAGTTCGGCCAAGGCACTGAGTGCCCGCAGATCGTCGAGGTGGCCGTTCTTGTTCCGGTTCTCTCGTGAACGGTCGAGTGGGGAGATCGCCTCGTCGAGACCGACCTCACCACGAATGGCGTCGACCAGCTTGGCCGTCGACACGGTGCCCGCGAGGCGCTGGAGCATTCGGACGTGCTGTGCGAACGCGGTGACCTTGCCCGAGATCTTTGGATCGTCGATCCGACGACCGAGATGCTCGAGTTCTTCCACCGAGGTCTTCTCGAGCACCCACTCCCGAATCGTGGGTGGCAGACCTCGAGACGGTCGCTGGAGGGCCAGTTGTAGGTCACCGCGGCGCAAGCGGTCACCGCTCGTGGCGAGCGCAATCCACGAGAGCGCACTCTTGATCCCCGTGCCCTCCAAGAGGTGAGAGCGCACATCAGCGTTGACCGGAACTCCTGCTGCTCGCAGTCCAACCGCCACCGGATCGAGGAGGGCGTTCACTCGGGCCAAGACCATCACCTCGCTCGGTGCCGCCCCAGCAGCCAGACGTTCTCCGACCGCCGCCACGGTGGCCGTGGTCGGCGATGGGTCGAGGCGAACGTCGAGGGCCGCTGCGTCGTGGACCGCATTCGGTGCGTGACGAATCGTCTTCGGAACTCGAATCGAGGTGTGGGTCAACGCATTGGACGCAGCAGCAACGACCGCTGGTGGGCAGCGGTAGTTGACCTCCAAGGCGTGGCTGACAGCGGTCGGCACCACGCTCGAGAACTCAACCAGCCACGTGGGCGATGCGCCGGAGAAGCCGTAGATGGTCTGGTCGTCATCGCCCACGCCGTAGAGGTCGAGCCGAGGAGCGGCGAGGAGCCGGAGCAGCAAGATGTGGGCGGGGTTCAGATCCTGGAACTCATCGACGAGCAGCACCCGGGCCAGGCGCTGGTTGTGCAGCCGGGCATTCGGGTTGGCCATCAGGATCTCGATGGCTCGGTAGATCTGCTCGTCGTAGTCGAGGAGGTTCCGTTCGGCGAGCACCGAGCGGTACTTCGAGAAGGCTTCGGCGAAGTCAGGGACCTCGCCGTTGAAGGACTCCTCAACGGCAGCGGGATCTTGGAGTCCGAGGCGCACCAGCGACAGCGCTTCGAGGTAGGAGGCGAGGGGGTCAACGTTGCGGATCTTGGGTGGATCGACGAGGTCGGCGAGGATGGCTCGGACGTCACGTTCATCGATGGTTCGACGTTCGGGACCGGTGGCCAAAAACCCCCTGGTGCCGTTGGTGATGGCGAGACCGAGCGCGTTGAGCGTCGTGATCCTGAGCCCTGACACGTCCGTCGTGCGTTCCGCCATTTCCCCTTGAGCTCGGGTATTGAAGGAGACGAGGGACATCGCTGGCCCCGGAATCCCCGATGCACGGAGCAACCGAGCCCGCTCGGTGAGCACCCGGGTCTTGCCCGAACCAGCAGGGGCGATGATCCGAGCAGCCATCGTCGGTGTCGTCACCGCGGCGAGTTGATCAGGCGCGAGCTCGGCCCGGACCTCGGGCGTTCGCAGCGGTTCGAAGGATCCCTGCTCCACCACCACGAGGGGAACCATCGTCGCGGGTGCGACGAGCGATCCTCGAGCGAGGTCGAGGGGCCCACCATCGATGAAGGCCGGCGTGCCACTCGGGAGGAGGACGTCACCCTCGGCCGTTGCGAGCAGAGTGGCCCCGCGGACAATGGCCTCTTCGGCTGGAGCGAACCGAGGATGCGACCCTCGGCAGTCAGCCGCGTTGGCGAAGAGGAGCGCCCACGCGTTCTCGGCCACGAATTCGAAGCGAGGAGATCGTCCCCAGGGCGCGTCCGTGACTGAGACGGGTGCCGGTGGGACGGCGTCGAGGGGAAGTTCGAAGACGACGCGAGTTCTCGCGGCGAAGACCTCACGAATTGTCTGCAGGGTTGCCGCCGAGGAGAGGTCCTCTGTGCTGAGCGCAATCCGACGAGCGCCATCCCAACTCGGAGGCGCTGCACTGCCCGGGGTGACGATGACCGCCCTGCCGAGGGCATCGGGTCCAGCGAAGCCGTCGGCGGAAACGGCAACCGCTCGAGGGTCGAAGATTGCTCTCACCGGAGCAACGACGTGCTCAGGAGCTGGTGCTGGCTCCACGGGGGCGGCTGCCATTGGCTCAGGTGGCGGCCCGGTGACAATGGCCACCCCGGGATTGGCCCGACCGAGCCCGTGGGCGTGGGCTCGGGCTTCGGCTTTGGTGGAGAAGGATTGCGTCGAGCCGTTGAAGTGGACCTGCCACGACGAACTATCGCCGCTGACCACGATCTCGTCAGCCATCAGTTCCTTCATCCCCTCATCCATCCCTGCAGCATGCAGGTTCGGTGGTGCACGAACGCTCGAGAGCGCGGTGGCCCTTCGGGTCTAGTTGTGGGGAACCTCGTTGTCGTCGGTGATCTGCCGATCGGCGGTGCCCGCACTCGGCACCAAGGTGATCGCGTAGCCGTCGACGGCCGTGAGCTCTTCATAGGCGTCGACGTGGGGCTTGCCGTGGCCGCGCCACTTGGCTTTGGCTGCGGTCTTCATGGTCTTCACGTCATCGGCGACGACGAAGACCACCTCGTGGTCCTCGCCCATGCGCCCAGCAACAGGGGTGCCTCCGAGGTAGACGGCGTAGAGGGCCACGGTGCTCCTTAGGGCTCGACGATGGTGAAGGTTGGTGACGGCGTCTCGAGGAGCAACAGCACCTCGAAGAGCACGTTGAGATCGCCCTCCACCGTAACGGTGCCGTCCTCGATCGCACCGAGGAGGTTGCCCTCACCGCGGAGCGCCTTTCCGAGGAAGCTGGCTGCACAGGTGAGGGTGACTCCGGCATCGTCGGCGAGTGATCCCTTGACGGCGTGGAGCACGCTATGGCGGAGCACCAAGTGGTAGGGGCCGACGTCGGTGAAGTTGAAGTTGACCTTGCGACGCAGTCCCGCCGCCTTCAC
>CAIQEU010000031.1 GCA_903870905.1 uncultured Actinomycetes bacterium
CATTCGTTGCATTCTTGGTCCGATTGGACGCAGAAGGGGTGCGTGATGCACTTGTAGAAATGGCGTTGAGGAAGCGGCGTCCCTCCATGCCCATTCCCGCGGCGATTGTCGAAGTTCGCAGTGTGTTCCCGGACGCAATCGCCACACTCGAAGGATTGGTGGGAGAAGCCGAGACATGGACAATTACCGGATGATCGACCGGACGCCGAGCGATCGAGATCGGGAGCGTTCTAGGCGAACGTGAAGTGCGCAGCAGCGATGTCCGGCGACGTACCAGCCCCAGTCGTGGCCGTCACGAGGACCGATGTGCCGACCACGGTCACCGACTGCACCGGAGTGACGACGGTGGCCGTCGAGGCGTTGCGCACTCGGAGCACTCTCGCTCGAGCGGTACCGAACTGCACCACCATCTTCTTCGTGAAGTTGAGGCCGTGGATCGTGATGGTCTGACCGCCGCCAATGGGACCGCTGGTTGCCGAGAGCCTGGTGATGGCGGGACCCTTGGGGGTGGCCGCCATGATGCTCGGGACGCCGTTGAGGGCCGTCGTGCCAACGAGGTGGCACTGGTTCTTGAGCGGACAGGCAATGGCCGACCACTGGCCATAGTCGAGCGCCCGGCGGGGGTCAGCGAAGGTGATGGGGAGCCACCGCCCCGTGCGGTTACTGAGCGCCAGTGCGGTTGTCGACGTCCCAGCAGACGTTGAGCCAACGCCTCGGCACAGCAGCGGAGCGACACAGGACACGCCGATGAGTGAAGACCCCGGTGAGGCGATGACTTGTCCTGACCAGGTGCCCGTCGTCGTCGTGGCGACGAGTGGACGAGTGGCCGAGACCGTGAGGCCGTTCGTCGACCCAACGGCTGCACACGAGGTGGTCGTGGCGCAGCTCACACCCAGCAGGTAGCCGCCGGTCAGGCCGGCGACGGGGGTCACTGCCCAGGTCGTCCCGGTCATCGTCTCAACGAGTGGCGCCCAAGTGTGGCCAGCCCCACCGAAGGTGGTGCCGACCGCCACGCACGAGCTCGCCGATGCGCAGCTGATGGCGTTGAAGCTGTCGACGGTGCCGGGGGTGGGGTGCACCATGGCGGACACGGTGACCTTGTTCTTCGGGCCAATGGTGATCGCGTCGACGACCGAGTGGGTGTGCTGGCTGATGTTGCCGGTGGCGACCGATCCCACGGCGAAGCACTGCGTGGTGCTCGGGCACGACACGCCGCTCAAGAGGTTGTCGGCGCCGCGGTGGCTCGGCGTCAGCACGGTCGTGATCCAGCCCGTGGGGGTGAGCACGTCCACCCGAGGCTCGGCGTTGCCGAACTTGGTCTGGATGCTGCCGACGGCCACGCACGACAGCGGTCCGGTGCACGAAATCGAGACCATCTGGGCGCCGTAGGGGGACTTCGGCGCGGCACCAGCGAAGCTGACTGCACCAGCTGGGTTCCAGCGGAGCGCCGTGGGTGCCTCGCCGTGGGCGCCGACCACCTCGCCGACGGTCACGCAGGCAATGGGGGAGGAGCAGGAGATGGACTCGGCTACGCCGGGGTGCTGCAGTGAAATCGAGAACTGCGCCGAGGGTGCAGGTGACGCGCCGACGGTCACCGTCGAGGCGAGGGAGGCTCCGAGGAGGAGGGCGATCGCTGCGACGATGCGCTTCACTTCGGCACCGTCAACTGATGCGCCGTCTCACCGGTGCCACCGGTGGGGGTGGTGAACAGGATCGAGAGGTAGGACTCACCCTTCACGTTCACTGGGACTCCCGCCGTGACCGTCACCGGCACCTGGTTGAAGGTTCCCGATGCGCACGACGGCGTGCAGTCATTGGTCGACAGTTGTCCACGACCTGTTGCTCCCGTTGCGGTCCAGGTCGTCCAGTGCAGTTCGTTGAGGAGCACGTTGGCATCGGCACACGACAGCACGATGGTCGTGGGTTTGACACTTGGATTCCCGCCACAATCGGCGATCACCGCAAGGTGACCACCAGGCTTCTGGCCAATGCCCGTGATGCCCGCCGTTCCCCGGTTGCCGCAGGCCGACAGCGACAGGCCGAGCACGGCAATGGCTGCAACTGCTCCGAGGCGTCGATGCATGCTCATGGAGTACCACATGGCGAGGCCTCCCCGTCGTTCAGGAACGAGTGAACCTCAGCCGTTCTTCGGCAGGTCAGCGAACGACGTGGTCTTGTCGTTGTTGGCTTCCTTCGGGAGACCGAGGACGCGCTCGCCGATGATGTTCTGCTGAATCTGGTCAGTGCCACCGTAGATCTGGGGCCCCTGGGCGAAGAGGCCGAGGGAGATGATCGAGGCGGCGAAGGGGCTCTGGCCGGCTTCGCTGGCAACTTCACGCTCATCTGCCTTGTAGGCGTAGATGGTCCCCGCTGGGCCGAGGAGGGAGAAGCCGGTGTCCCGAGCGAGACGCAGGATGCGGCTCATCGAGAGCTTGGCGATGTTGCCGAGGCCCGGGATGTCCCGGCCACGGGCCTTCAGGCCCTTGGAGCGACCGTTGTTGAAGCGGGCGATCTCGTTCATGATGTAGAGCTGCGCGAGGTTTTGGCGCACCTGCGCGTCAGTCGTCTGACCGGTGTACTTCGCCTGCTCCATGAGGAGCTTGGTGAGTCCACCGACGCCACTCGGGCCGCCAGCACGTCCCTTGCGGGTCTCAACGAAGTCGCCAACGCGCTTTTCGAGGTCGCCAGCGATGGTGCCAGGTTGAGCGGCGCCACCGGCTTCAGAACCACCACCGGCACCGAGGCCGGCACGCTCGAAAGCAAGGGTGGTGTTGGCCACGGCCCAGCCGTTGTTGAGGCCACCGATGAGGGCAGCATCGGCGACGGTGCACTCGGTCAAGAACACCTCGTTGAACAGGGCCTGACCGGTCATCTCGCGCAGCGGACGGATGTCGACGCCGTCTTGGTGCATGTTGAAAGCGAAGTAGGAGATTCCCTGGTGCTTGGGCACGTCGACGTCGGTGCGGGCAATCAGCATGCCCATGTCGGCGACCTTGCCGCCAGAGGTCCACACCTTCTGGCCGTTGACGATCCACTCTTCGCCGTCCTTCAAGGCCTTGGTGCCGAGTCCTGCGAGGTCAGAACCTGCGCCGGGCTCGGAGAAGAGCTGGCACCATGCGGCCTTGCCGGTCACGATGTCGGGAAGGTAGGCGTCCTTCTGCCCACGGGTGCCGTGCGTAGCAATGGTCGGACCAGCGAGGAGGAGGCCGAGGCCACCAGGTGCGCCGAGAGCGCCGAACTCGGCGATGGTCTGCTGGACGCGCACGGAGTCCTCACGGCTGAGGCCCTTGCCGTAGCTGTCGGTCGGGTAGCTCGGAGCGGCCCATCCGGACATGCCGAGCAGTTCCCACCACTCGCCAACGGTGAGGTCAGGCTTCCAGTTGGCAGTCAGCCACTCGGTCAGTTCTTGGACAATCTCAGTCGACGTCGCCATCAGGGCCTCCAGTTCGGAACTGGAGTTCACTCTAGTTGGGCGTTGGCGTCGCTCTGCCGTCCTAGAGGCGTGGGCCAGGAGCGTTGCGGAAGGCGAACGGCTCGCTGTCGCGCCCAGGGACCACGTAGTAGCACTGGCCGGTCGTGTCATCGGTGGCGATCTGCATGAAGGTGTCGACGACGTCGGAGACTTCCAGAATGGGGAACTGGTTGGCCTCGAGGAACGGCTTGATCTCGGTGATGATGTTCGTCTTGGCAAAACTCGGGCACAGGGCGTTGGCCCGCACGTTGTCGGCCGGATTGAGGGTTACCCCGAGGGAGCGAACGAGGCCGACCACGGCGTGCTTGTTGGCGGCGTAGATCGGGTCGAAGGGCACGGCCACCAGTCCAGCGAGCGATGCCGTGGCGATGATCTGGCCGCCACCGTTGGCCTTTAAGGCCGGCAGGGCTGCGTGGACGCCGAAGAAGATTCCGTCCAAGTTGATGCCCATGGCCCGGCGGTACTTCATGAGGTCGAAGTCCCCGTCGACGCCGCACCCTGAGGAGATCCCGGCGTTCAAGAACGTGAGGTCGAGCTGGCCGTAGTGCTCGAGGGCTGCGGCGACGAGTGCCTCGTTGTCCTCGAGCGAGGACGTGTCGCCGTGGACGTAGACCGCACCGAGCTCAGCAGCCAAGGCTTCGCCTCGAGCGTCGTCGATGTCGGAGAGGAGGAGTTTTGCGCCAGATTCGGCCAAGCGTCGAGCGACGCCTTCGCCAATGCCGTGCGATGCACCGGTGATGAGGGCGACGTCGCCTGGTTGAAAGGTCTGCATGGTTCCTCCTAGATGGGCAGGTCGCCGGTTGCGGTCCGGGTCGTGCCGTGGTCTTTGAATGCGGCGATGGCGTTCTGGGCGATGCGCATCTGGTGGATCTCATCAGCACCATCGGCGAAGCGGGCCCAGCGAGCGTGCTGGTACATGTTGGCGAGCGGGGTGTCGGTCGAGTAGCCGAGCGCACCGTGGACCTGGATAGACCGGTCGATGATGCGGTTGAGGGAATTCGCCACGAAGTGCTTGGCCATGGAGACCTCGGTGCGGAAGTCGACGCCGGCGTCGATCTTGCTGGCAGCGTGGAGCACCATGAGCTTGCACTGGTAGAGCTCCATGGCCGAGTCGGCGATCAGCCACTGGATGCCCTGCTTCTCGGCCAGCAGCGAGCCGTGGCTGTAGCGGTTGAGGGAGCGCTCCACCATCATGTCGAGCGCGGTCTCGGCCTGGGAGATCCAGCGCATGCAGTGGGCGAGTCGTGCCGGCCCGAGGCGGTATTGGCCGAGCTTGTGGCCGTTGCCTCGGCCACCCAAGATCTTGGATTCGTGCACCCGCAGATCAGTGATGCGGATCTCGGAGTGGCCGGTCGAGCCGTGCATGGTCTCAACCTCACGCACGTCGGTCCACCCTTCAGAGGGGATGTCGATAATGAAGGCGGTGTTGGCGCCTCGTGAACCTTCGGGCACGTCGAGCTCGGTGCGGGCGATGAGGATGGCGAAGTTGGCCCGGCGGGCGTTGGAGATGAACCACTTGTGCCCGTTGATCACCCACTCCTCGCCGTCTTTGACGGCGAAGGTCTTGATCAGGGTGGGGTCAGATCCGGCAACCTCTGGCTCGGTCATGGCGAAGCAGCTCATGACGCGTCCCTCGAGGAGCGGTCGCAGGTACTGCTCCTTCTGCTCGTCGGTCGCCCAGTGCAGAAGCGTGTGCATGTTGCCCTCATCGGGAGCCTGGCAGTTGAGGATCCAGGGCCCGAGGCGCGTCTTGGCTGCTTCGGACTGCACCATGGCGAGGTCCACGTGGCCGAGGCCCATGCCGCCCCACTCCTTCGGCATGTGGGGGAGCCAGAGGCCCTCGGCCTTGGCCTGCTCTCGGAGCCCGAAGATGATCTTCAGGTACTCGTTGCGCGACACCGCTCGCTCTTCATCGCCGAACCCTGAGACCGCCGGGATGACGGTCTCTTGGATGAACGTGCGAACCTTCAGGCGAATGGCCTCGGTTGCTGGATCGAGCGTGAAGTCAATGGGCATGGTGCTCCTTTGGTGGTGACCCTGACGGTAGTGCAGGCCTTCGCGGTTCGGTGGCACTCGCTCGAGTCACGTCCGTCAATCGTTACTGGTGAGCGATGACGGAGGTGGCCTTCGCAAAGAGCGCCACGGTGATGGCGTGGAGGAGGTCGCCGACGCCCTTGTCTGCTCGTCCAGCAGAGGCACGAGCGTGGGTGCCTTCCAGGATGATGCCGAGTTTGAAGCAGGCGAGGACGACGTAGAAGTCGATGGCCGAGACATCGCGACCGGTGAGCGCCGCGTAGTGGGCGACGAGTTCGTCGGGGCGTGCGAATCCGGAGATCCCGTTGAAGGCCATGGCCGGACCGACGCTCAGGCCCTCGTCGCCGGGCCAGGTGGCGAGGATCCACCCGAGGTCGACGAGCGGGTCGCCAATGGTCGACATCTCCCAGTCGACAATCGCCGCCAGCTCTGGTTCGTTCGGTTGGAAGAGCAAGTTGGCGAGGTGGAAGTCACCGTGCATAATCCCGGCGGGGGAGGGAGTAGGCAGGTTGGCCCCCAGCCACGTCGCAACCTCGTCGAGACCAGGGATCTCGGGGCCGTCGTAGCCCTCCATCTGGTTGTAGGTCTCGAGCTCTCGCATCCACCGGGCGACTTGGCGCTCGAGGAAGCCGTCGGGCTTGCCGTAGTCGGAGAGTCCGAGGGCCACGTGGTCGACATTGGCCAGCGCAGCAAGGCCTTCGATGGCTGAGAGGCCCATGCGGTGCCGGACGCCGTCGGTGTCCGGCCAGGCGCTCGGGAGTCCTCCGGCGACGTTGCAGCCATCAATGGCGGTCATGAGGTAGCTGACGACGCCGAGCACCTCGCCGTCGAGATCGGCAGCCAAGAGCCGAGGTGCCTTCACGTCGGTGGTATTGAGCGCACCGAGGAGCCGAGCTTCTCGACGCAGTACGTCGTTGGAGGCTGGTCGGAGGTGCAACGGTCCCCGCCGGAGCACGACCGTCGATTCCGCCCTCGTGAGCTGCACGAGGATGTTCTGGGTTCCTCCGACGAGTTGGTTGACGGCGGTGAAGGGGCCGTGCCCGAGGCCGCAGTCGTCCATCCAAGTGAGGACGCGGTCGAGGTCGACGCCGGCAACGGCAGGGAGGTCGGTGTTCGTCACGGGGCAACGCTACCGCCGGTATCCGGGAGGTTCAGCCCCCTGCCCGGTAGGTTGGAATCAGTCAACAAAGGAGTTCTCGATGTCCGGTGCCGTGTCCACACATCTCAGCGCAGTTGCGAACTTCGGCTTTCTGGCCATTCGCTGCATGATCGGTTTCGTCATGGTCGCCCACGGCTACAACCACATCTTCGGCGGCGGAAAGATCAAGGGCACCGCGGGATGGTTCGCCTCGCTCGGCATGAAGCCTGGAATCTTCCACGCCTGGACCGCCAGTCTCACGGAGTTGGCCGTCGGCATCATGTTGCTCCTCGGTATCGGCACGCCGCTGGCGGCGACGGGCACCATCGGCATCATGCTCGTTGCGCTCATCACCAACCACCTGAAGAACGGCTTCTTCATCTTCCGTCCAGGCGAAGGCTACGAGTACGTGCTGACGATCATCGTGGTCGCCCTCGGCATTGGTTGCGTGGGTGCAGGCAACTGGTCGCTCGACCACGCGTTCGGCTGGTTCGCTTCGAACTCGACGCTCAACCTCATCCTCACCGTGGCCCCTGGTGTGCTCGGCGCAGCCGGTCTGCTGGTGACGTTCTGGCGGCCCGAGAAGAAGCAGTAGGGCGAAGCGTTCCCTCGGAGCCGTTCAATCGGCTCTGGTAGCGTTCGGCCACAGCACAACACCGCAGTTTGGGGAAGCCGGTCAAATTCCGGCACTGGTCCGCAACCGTAGGCAGGCAACTGCAAGTCGGGTTACCAAACCGCAGTGACCATGCTCCATTCCGTCGAGACACGGGGGTGAGGCTCGAGGCCACTCGGCGTCGTCCCTCTCCCTTGAGAGGAGAGCGATGACCAGCGTCAGCCGTCGAGCCTCCACGCTCCTCTTCGCGCTCGCAGCACTCCTCGTCGGGGCAGCGCCCCACGTTGGGGCTTCGGCACCGCAGTCGGTTGCCGTTGCCATCGTGGTGGAGCGACCGAACCACGACGCCGTCGTCCGTGTGGTCCACGTCCCGCGTGGAGCGTCTGCTGCCGTGGTGTTGGCCACGCTCAGTAACGAGGAAGGCTGGTCCACACCCGTCTACGACACCTCGTGGTCCGGATTCCTCTGCGCCATCGACGGGCGACCATCCGCAGCTGCGACGTGCCTCAGCTCCTTCAACCCCCATGCCCCCACCTGGGCCTTCTGGCTCGGCCACGAGGGTGCGTGGAAGTACGCCACGAGCGGCATCACCTCGGTGGCTGCCACCGACCACCAGGTCGAGGGGTGGCGCTTGGAGCCTGGCACTGCTTCCTTCGGCCACGTCGCTGCCCCTTCGGTTCCGGCGTCGTTCACCGCCCTCGAGGCGTCGGTAACCCCGCTCGAGCACGGCACCAATGAGGCCTCGAGCGGCACAGGTCTCGTCCTCGGGGTGGGTCTCATCAGCCTCCTCGGCTGCATCGCGGTCGTCCTCCGGCGGCGTCGTCGGTGAGGGCGCAGCAGCGGCTGCATCCCGGTGCGTGGTGGTGCTGGGGGCTCTTGACTGCCGTTGGACTCTCGGGCGTCACCAATCCGCTCGTCAGCGCCAGCGTGCTCGCCGCATTGGCCGTGGTGGTGAGCGCCCGCTCGGTCAAGGCCTCGTCACGAGCCTTCAGCCTCAGCCTTCGCCTCGGCGTGATGCTCCTCGTCGTCCGCCTGCTCATCGCTATTGCCTTCGGCGCCCGAACTGGGGGCACCGTGCTCTGGTCACTGCCGAGCGTTCCCCTTCCGTCGTGGTTCGCCGGCATCACGATCGGTGGGCCGGTGACGGTTCCCCTCCTCCTCGGTGCGCTCTATCAAGGCCTCAACCTCGCCGCCGTGCTCGCCTGCTTCGGTGCGGCGTCGACCTTGGCGCCACCGGCGGAGCTCGTCGCCGCCTTGCCCCGGTCGGTCTACGAACTCGGGCTCTCGGTCGCCATCGCCCTCGCGTTCTTGCCCGAACTCAGCGAATCCGCCCAAGCGGTTCGGGCCGCACGTCGGCTCCGAGGACGCCCGACCTCTGGGCTGGCTGGTTTTCGAGGGATGGCCATCCCAGTCCTTGAAGGGGCGCTCGAGCGTTCGGTGGCGATGGCAGCTGCCATGGACGCACGGGGATTCGGTCGTCTCCGACGTGGAGGCACCCACCCTCGAGTCGTGCCGGTGCTCGCCGTGGTGGGTGCAGCCTCGGTGACCGTCGGAGCGGTTGGTCTCCTCGCTGGTGGCGTAGCGACGGCAGTCGGTGCAGGGCTCCTCCTCTCCGGCGTGGCGGCGGCGGGATGGTCACTCAGGATTCGGTCAGCCCAGCTCCTGCGAACCCGCTTCACCGAGGTTCCCTTCAGCTGGCGAGCCTCAGTCATCGCCGGCGCTGGAGCGTGCAACTTCGTCCTCCTGCTCGCGCTCAACCGGTGGGCACCACTCCTCGTGGCGTCACCCACCTCGGGTGGTGCCCCAAGTTTCAGCATCGCCACTGCGCTCCTCGTCGCACTGGTCCTCGCCCCGTTGGCGGTTGTCCGAGGGGGAGCGCAGGCGTGATCACTTTCTCCAGCGTCTCGGTCACCTACGACGGCGCCGATGCTTCGGTGTGGAGCGACGCCTCCTTCTCGCTGCAACCAGGAGCGTTCCACTTGGTGGTCGGTCCAACTGGTTCGGGGAAGTCCACCTTGCTCGGGCTCATGAACGGCCACGTTCCCCACTTCACCGGTGGAACGGTGTCGGGCTCGGTCGAGGTTGGCGGGCGTTCCGTGGCAACGCATCGCCCTCGAGACTTCGCCGATCTCGTGGGCGTCGTGCGACAGAACCCCCGCAGTGGGTTCGTCACCGCCACCGTGCTCGACGAGCTCGTCTACGCCATGGAGAACCTGGGATTCTCGAGAGACGCCATGCAGGGTCAACTCGAGGTCGTCGGTCGACGCCTTCGAGTCGATGCCCTCCTCGAGCGACCACTGGCCACCTTGTCCGGCGGCCAGGCCCAGCGGGTGGCGATCGCTGCCGCGCTCATGGCCGGTCCGAGCATCGTGGTGCTCGATGAGCCGACCAGCGGACTCGACCCCGATGCGGCCTCCGAGGTCCTCGACCTCCTCGTGGACCTCGTGCACGACCACCACATGACCGTGGTGTGTAGCGAGCACCGGGTGGAGCGAGTCTTGGACCTCGCCGCTTCAGTGGTGATCGTCGAGGACGGCCGGGTCTGGTGCGGGGCGCCCGCTGCAGCGATGGAGCGCTCGAGCATCGTGCCGCCGGTGGTGGAGGTCGGTCGGGCGGCCTCGTGGACGCCGCTGCCCCTGACCGTTGCTGAAGCAACCCCCTTTGCCGACTCGCTCCGAGTGCTGCTCCCTCGAGCTCCTGAGGTGTCTCCACCGACAGCACAGCGCTCGGTGGCGGACCTCAGCCGAGCATCGGTGCACTACGGCGACCTCGCTGCCCTCGATGCGGTAACCCTGGAGATCCACGCCGGAGAGGTGCTCGGCCTCATGGGGCCGAACGGGGCCGGGAAGTCGACGTTGCTCGGCGTGCTCTCCGGTCTCGTGGCGTTGGGTGAGGGCACCTGCACGGTTGGTGGGGCAGATCCTTTGACCCTCCAACCAGCAGACCTCGTCCGGCGAGTCGGGCTCATCCCCCAAGACCCCGGCCTCCTCCTCTACGCGGCGAGCGTTGGTGAGGAGTGCAGGAGCGCCGACGTCGATGGCGGACTCACACCGGGGACGACCGAAGCCTGGTTCGCCCGTTTCCAGCCGAGCGTGGACCTCCTCCGCCACCCGAGAGATCTCTCTGAAGGCCAGCGGCTGTGCCTGGCGCTGGCCGTCATCTGCGCCAGCGAGCCGCCAGTGCTCCTGCTCGATGAGCCGACCTGTGGTCTCGACAACGTGGCCAAGGTGCATCTGGCCGAGGTCCTGGCCGACCGAGCAGCAGCGGGAGCGGGCATCGTCGTCGCCAGCCACGATGTGGAGTTCATTGCCGAAGTGGCGTCTCGCACCGTGCTGATGGACCGCGGGGTCGTGGTCGCTGACGGACCGGCTCGCACTGTGCTGTCGGCTGCTGGTCCCCATCGGCCGCAGATTGCCCAACTGCTTTCCCCAGATCCCTGGTTGACCGCTGCCGAGGTCATCGCTGCGATGGGGGAGCGTCCATGAGCGCGGTCCGCCACCGCCTCGTTCGGCTGTCGCCCATGTCGTCGGTGCTGCTGTGGTGCACGACGGCCGTCGGGATTGTCGCCTTCACCTGGCCCTTCTTCATCCAGCCCCATTCGGGGCTCTCCTTCGCCCATGGCCAGGGAGCCACCTGGGTCTTCGCCGCCTTGTTGCCCCTCCTGCTCCTCCTCGGCGTGGCCGAGCTGCGCGACGGGACGCTCGACGTGAAGACGGTGGCGCTGCTCGCCATCTTGGCTGCGGTCGGCGCCGTGCTCCGGATCGTTGGCTCCGGGATTCCCGGTGGCGAGCCACTCTTCGCCCTCATCATCATCTCGGGACGCAGCATGGGACGGGGATTCGGCTACCTCTACGGAGCGACGGTGCTCGTGGCTTCGGCGCTCGCCACCGGGTTCGTCGGACCGTGGCTGCCTTTCCAGATGGTGGCCTGCGCCTGGGTGGGCGCCGGAGCAGGATGCCTCCCTGCCTTTCGGGGGCGAAGTGAGCGTTTCGTGCTGGCCGCCTACGGCGCCGTGTCGGCCCTCGCGTATGGCGCGGTGATGGACCTGTGGTTCTGGCCCTACCAAGCCGGCACCGCCTCGAGCGTCTCCTTCGTCGCTGGAGCAGGATTGTCGGTGAACCTCCACCGCTTCGCCACCTTCTACCTCACGACCTCGCTGGGCTTCGACCTCCTCCAAGCGGTGACCAACGTGGTGCTCCTTCTCGTGTTCGGCTCGGCGCTGCTCACCGCCCTCGATCGTGCCGGGCGTCGAGCTGCCTTCGGTGCGACGCCCACCTTCGTTGAGGTCGACAACGGTGGCCTTGGTAGCGTGCAGGCGTGACGGAACCACGCAGCGGTCGGACCGTCCTCCTCGACGCCCGAGCGGCGGTTCGCTGCCCGGTAGCCCTCGACCACTCGATTTCTGGGACCGAGCAAGACGCGGCTTCAGACGTTGTGCTCAAGTGGCGAGACGCGGCAAACGCGCATCGGCGCATCGTCCTCGACCGAGTGCGTGCCGGGTTGACGCCGTTCGTCGAGATCACCGAATCCGACAGCGCAGCAGCACGAGCAGCCACCAGCGCCGCCATTGCCGATGGCGCCCCGATCATCCTCAGCCCACGGCTGCGCGACGACCTCGACGGTGGTCGCCGGGGTCGTGCCGACCTCCTCATCGAAGGTAGCGGCGGCTACCTCCCGGTCCTCATCAAGCGCCACCGCATCGCCGAGGTAGCCACCAACGGGCGAGCCCGCTCGAGCAGCCTCGAACGACCAACCCTCGACGCTGCCGTCATCGTGCACGGCCGTCGCCTCGGTAAGGCAGCCCGAGACGACGCGATGGAGCTCGCCCACCTCCGCCGACTCATGGATGCCACCGGAATCCCCGGCCCACCACTCGGTGGCCTGGTCGATGCCGAAGGCGTGCTGTGGTGGGTGGAGTTGGACGCCCCTCGTGGTGGGGGAGCAGGTTCTCTCCTCGAGCGCTACGACCGTGAGTTCGCCCTCCGCCAAAGGGTGGTTACTCGAGCAGAGCTCCGACGGAGTGACCCTGCGGTTCCTCCTGTGGTCGTGCCACTCCACAAGGCCGAGTGCGCACGCTGCGGCTTCGAACAGCAGTGCCACGGCGAGATGGAGGCCAGCGACTCGGTCTCCCTTGTCCCCGGCATGCAGTGGCGCCACGCGCTCAAGCACCGAGCGGCGGGGCGGGGGACCCGACAGTCCTTCGCGCTCCTCGACCCGGTTACCGCAGCCGTTGGCCACGCGTTCACGAGTGACGATGTGGCGATGTCCCTCAGTGACCTGATCGTCACTGCTCGTGGCGTTGACCCTGAGACGCCGGTGCCCCACCTCGTGGGCGAGCACATGGAGGTCCGTCGTGCCCTCCGGAGATCGGGTATCGACACCGCCGGTGCGCTCGGTGCCTTGGACGAGGACACCGCAGCCTATGGCGCCTTGGGCGCCGGAGATGTGGCCACCCTGATCGATCGAGCCCGCGCTGGGTGGTCGGGTCATCCCTACCTCCGCCGAGGTCTGACGGAGGCGTTTGTCACCCGAGCCACCGTCGAGGTCGACCTCGACATGGAGCGCGGCGACCACGGGGTCTACCTCTGGGGGATGGTCGTCACCCTCCGTGATGCGGTGCCTGCCCTCCAGGAACTCGATGGCACCTACCTGCCGTTCTGCTCCTTCGACCCCCTCGATGGGGCGCTCGAAGCAGATCTGCTCCGCCAACTCGTCGATGAGCTACAACGGATCGATCGAGCGGTCGCCGAGATCGGTGGGACGTTGGCGATCTACTTCTACTCTCACGCCGAGATCGACGAGGTGCGCCGGATCGCGACCGCCAGTGGTGACGAGGGCCTCACCGCCTTCGCCAAGGATTTCGCCAGCTCGGACCGCTCGGTTGATCTCCGGGTGGTCGCTGAGGCGAACCTGGTGCTCGGTCATGGCTTCCGGCTCAAGAAGCTCGCCACCTACGCTGGGTTCGCTTGGCGAGACGAAGACCCGAGCGGATCGGCGTCGATGACCTGGTACGACCGAGCCGTTGGCGACCCCAACGGAGCCGTCCGAGACGCCAATGCGGCGCGCATCTTGGCCTACAACGAAGACGACTGTCGGGCCACGTTGGCGCTGCGGAATTGGTTGGAGTCCGCACCGCTTCGCTCCATTGCCGACTGGGCGGCACCAGAGCCGGCACGGGGAAGTTCTCCGGCGTAGTGTGCCTGCCGTGACGACTCTCCACGGCCTCCCCGTAGCCCCACGCCAGCGCCGAGACGTGCCGGCCTTCCACCACTCGGTCGACGTGGTCGTCGTCGGGTTCGGTGCTGCAGGCACCTGTGCTGCCTACGAGGCAGCCTCCGCTGGCGCCTCGGTCCTCGTCCTCGAGCGCACCGGCGGTGCTGGCGGTGCTGCAGCGCTGGCCGAAGGCATCCTCTACTTAGGTGGCGGCACGCCGACCCAAGTCGCCGCCGGCGTCACCGACACCCCAGAAGCAATGGAGGCCTACCTCCTCGCTGCCTGTGGCCCGGCACCTGATCGGGCCAAGATCGCGGCCTACGTCGCCGGGAGCTTGGAGCACCACCAGTTCCTCTGCGACCGGGGCATTGAGTTCCAGCCGACCATTGACGCAGAAACCCAGATGGCGCCCAAGGGTACCGATGGGCTCGTCTGGTCCGGCGGCGAGAACGCCTGGCCCTTCACCGAGGTCGCCGCTCCTGCACCGAGAGGACACCTGGCCAAGACCGTGCGCTCGACGGGCTGGCTCCTCATGAAGACCTTGGCCGAAGCGGCGGTTGCCGCTGGGGCCGTGGTGGCCTACGACACCCGAGTTGAACGGCTCATTCTGGACGGCGACGTCGTGGTGGGCATTGAGGCCACCCGTTACGGCGAGCCCTTCTTCGTTGAAGCCGCTTCGGTGGTGCTGTGCGCTGGTGGCTTCATCTACAACGACGCCATGGTCGAGGCCTACGCGCCAGAGCTCCTCCGCGGCACGTGGAAGGTGGGCACCGAAGGCGACGACGGTCGAGGCATCGCGATGGCCATGGCCATCGGGGCAGCGACCAAGTCCATGCACGCCGGAGAGGTCTCCCTCCCGATCATCCCCCCTCGACGCCTCGTGGAGGGAATCCTGGTCAACGGCCAAGGACAGCGCTTCATCAACGAGGACACCTACATGGGCCGAGTCGGCCAAGCCGCCCTCTACGAGCACGACGCCACCTGCTACCTGATCGTCGACGAAGCGGCCTACACCCCCAATTGGATGGGTCTCGAGGCCACCTGGGTCTGCGAGAGCGTCGAGGAACTCGAGCGAGAGATGGGCCTCCCAGAAGGCGCCCTCGCGGCAACCGTCGACCTCTACAACCGCCACGCATCGTTGGGGGAGGACCCCCAGTTCCACAAGGCGGCGGACTACGTGCGCCCGCTCGTGCCACCCCTCGGGGCCTTCGATCTCCGTCCCGGGATCGCGCCCTACGCGCCCTTCACGCTTGGGGGACTCTCCACGACGGTCGACGGTGAGGTCCTCCACCTGAATGGCTCAGTCATCCCCGGCCTCTACGCCGCTGGGCGGACGACCTCGGGGGTCTGCTCGTTCGGGTACGCGTCGGGGCTCTCCATTGGCGACTCCACGTACTTCGGTCGCCTCGCTGGTCGACGGGCAGCGACGAAACTCTGAGATTGTCGGGTCGAGCCCGGCCGATCTAGCCTGCTCGCCATGACGAATGCACTGCTTGGAAACGTCCGGCCTCTTGAGCGAAGCGACGTCCACACGGTCGACGCCGAGGCCGACGTCATCGTCGTCGGATTCGGTGCAGCCGGCACCTGTGCGGCCTTCGAAGCGACGGCAGCAGGTGCCTCGGTGCTCATCTGTGAGCGAGCGGGTGGACCCGGGGGAGCAGCAGCGCAAGCCGGCGGCATCATCTACTTAGGTGGCGGCACCGCAACCCAGATCGCCGCTGGGTTCACCGATACCCCCGAAGCCATGGAGGCCTACCTCCTCGCTGCCTGTGGCCCCGCACCCGATCGCGCCAAGATCTCGGCCTACGTCGCCGATTCAGTGGCGCACCACGACTGGCTGGTCGCTCGAGGGGTTGAGTTCGAGCCAGTGCTCGACGAGACCGTCCAGATGGAGCCGACGGGCACCGAGGGCCTCGTCTGGTCCGGTGGCGAGAACGCTTGGCCCTTCGTCGCCACCATCCCGGCAGCGCCTCGCGGACACTTGGCCAAGACCCCTCGGGCAACGGGGTGGCTCCTCATGGAGAAGCTGACCGGCGCGGCCCTCGAGGCTGGCGTGGACGTGGCCTACGACACCCGCATCGATCGCTTGGTCGTCGACGGTGGTAGAGTGGTCGGCGTTACCGGCGTCCGCTACGGCGAGCCCTACGTCGCCCTCGCTCGCAAGGGCGTGGTGCTGACCGCCGGAGGCTTCGTCCAGAACGACGAGATGCTGGCGCAGTATGCGCCGGGGGTGCTGAAGGCCAGTTGGAAGGTCGGCACCGACGGCGAC
>CAIQEU010000032.1 GCA_903870905.1 uncultured Actinomycetes bacterium
CGCCGGCTGGTCGACGAGTCCGACGGCAACGTCGGCAACCTACGTGGCCGGCAACACCTTCACCATCTCGGCCAACACCACCCTCTACGCCGTGTGGAACCCCTGTACGACCTACACCGTCACCTACAACGCCAACGGTGGAACCAACGCTCCGGTTGACGCGTCGTCTCCGTACGTCCCTGGTGTCACGGTGACCGTCCTGGCCAAGGGTTCGATGACGGCTCCTGCCGGGTGCACCTTCGCGGGATGGGCGACCATTGCGAACGCAACGACGCCGACTTACGTTGCCGGCAGCACCTTCCAGATCAACGCTGACGTCACCTTCTACGCCGTGTGGAACCCGTGTGCGAAGTACACGGTGACCTACGACGCGAACGGTGGCACCGGTGCCCCGGTTGATGGGCTCAGCCCCTACTCGGCCGGCGCAACCGTGACTGTCCTGTCGGGTTCCGGAATGACTCCTCCTGCAGGCTGCACCTTCGCCGGATGGACCAATGGCGTCGGAACGACCTTCGCTGCAGGCAGCACCTTCACGATTAACGCGAACACGATCTTCTACGCCGTGTGGACGCCGTGCTCGACCTTCACCGTGACCTACAACGCCAACGGTGGTGCGAACCCTCCGGTTGATCCATCATCGCCCTACGTGCCGAACGCAACCGTCACGGTGCTCGCCAAGGGTGGGATGACTGGGCCGACGGGCTGCACCTTCGCCGGTTGGTCGACGAGCTCAGTTGCGACCACTGCGACCTACGTCGCTGGCAACACGTTCTCAATCACCGAGAACACCACCCTCTACGCCGTGTGGTCACCGTGCTCGAAGTACACCGTCTCCTACAACGCTAACGGTGGCACCGGTGCTCCGACTGACCCGAACAGCCCCTACAACGCGAGTGCAACGGTCACGGTGCTCCCCGGTGCCGGATTGACTGCTCCGGCCGGCTGCACCTTCGCAGGTTGGTCGACGGGAACTGGCACGACGTACGCCCCAGGGAGCACGTTCACGATCACTGCGAACACCACGCTGTTCGCAGTGTGGAACCCCTGCATCACCTTCACCGTCTTCTACAACGCCAATGGTGGCACCGGTGCCCCGACGGATGGGTTCTCGCCGTACGCGCCCGGCTCAACGGTCACCGTGGTCAACAACCTCGGCATGACCGGACCTGCCGGGTGCTCCTTCGCGGGTTGGGCGACCAACTCCAGCGCAAGCGCTGCGAACTACATCGCTGGCGACACCTTCACGATCTCGGCGAGCACCACGCTCTACGCGGTGTGGACGCCGTGTTCGACCTACACCGTGACCTACAACGCCAACGGCGGCTCTGGAGCTCCGACCGATGGGGCGAGTCCGTACATTCCCGGCTCAGCGGTGACCGTCCTCTCAGGCTCTGGTCTCACGCCGCCGCCTGGGTGCACCTTCGGTGGCTGGGGAACGACCTCGAACGCCACGTTCCAGCCTGGTGACGAGTTCTCGATTGCGGGCAATGTGACCCTGTACGCCCTCTGGGTGAACTGCGCCACCTTCACCGTCACCTACAACGCCAACGGTGGATCCAACCCACCGACTGACAGCAACGTCTACGCACCTGGCACCACGGTCTCGGTGCTGTCGAACCTCGGCATGACCGGTCCGGCTGGCTGCACCTTCGCTGGTTGGTCGACGAGCCCGAGCGCTCAGGTCAGTAACTACAGCCCAGCGTCGACGTTCACGATCAGCAGCAGCACCACGCTGTACGCCGTGTGGCACCCGTGCTCGACCTACCACATCACCTACAACCCCAACGGCGGAAGTGGCGCGGTGACGGACCCGACGTCGTACAGTCCCGGTTCGAACGCCACGGTGCTCGACGGCAGCGGCTTGACGCCGCCGACGGGCTGCTCATTCGACGGCTGGACGACCAACGGCATCACGATTTACGACCCATCACAGAGCATCACCGTGACGGGGAACGTCACCCTCTACGCCCTGTGGTCGCCATGCATCACCTACTCCGTGACCTACAACGCCAACGGTGGCACCGGTGCACCGGTGGATGGCCTCGACCCCTACGTCCCAGGCGCATCAGTGACCGCATTGTCGGGCCTTGGCATGACGGGACCTGCAGGTTGCACCTTCGCCGGATGGTCGACGGATTCGAGCGCAGCAGTTCCGACCTACGTGGCCGGAGCAGTCTTCTCGATCTCGGCAAGCCTCACCCTCTACGCCGTGTGGAACCCGTGTGCGACCTACACCGTGACCTACAACGCCAACGGTGGATCTGGCGCTCCGACTGACCCGAACAGCCCGTACGTGCCTGGTTCGACGGTGACGGTGCTCAGCGGCTCGTCGCTCGTCGCTCCATCTGGTTGCACCTTCGGTGGTTGGACCTCTGCGGGTGCGACGACCTACCAGCCTGGTGCGTACTTCACGATCAACTCGAACGTCACCCTCTACGCGATCTGGAACGACTGCGCCACGTACACGGTGCTCTACGACGCCAACGGTGGCTCTGGTGCGCCAACTGACCAAGCCGGTCCGTACGTGCCCGGCGCAACGGTCACCGTCTTGTCGAACCTCGGCATGACCGCACCCAATGGCTGCAGCTTCTCGGGTTGGTCAACTGACGCCAACGCTCAGGTTGGAACGCTCGCCGGTGGTTCGACGTTCACGATTTCTGGGAACACCACGCTGTTCGCCATCTGGCACCCGTGTGTGACGTACACCGTCCACTACAACCTGAACGGCGGCACCGGCACCACGCCGACCGACAACAACACCTACACCCCGGGATCCCAAGTGACCACGAAGTCCTCCTCGGGGATCACGCCTCCGGCAGGATGCACGTTCGCCGGATGGTCGATCGACGGATCCACGGTGATTGGTGGTAACACGCTGTTCACCCTCAACGGCAACGTCACGCTCTACGCCGTGTGGGATCCCTGCGTCACCTACACCGTGACCTACAACGCCAACGGTGGCTCGGGTGCGCCGGCTGACAACCTCAACCCCTACGTGCCTGGCAGCTCGGTCACCGTCTTGTCGAACCTCGGCATGACGGGACCTGCGGGCTGCAGCTTCGCTGGCTGGTCAACCGACCCGAATGCCACGACTGCTGCCTACACCGCAGCCGGAACCTTCACGATCAGCGCAAGCCTGACCCTCTACGCGGTCTGGCACCCGTGTGCGAAGTACACGGTGACCTACAACGCCAATGGTGGAACCGGATCTGTGGTTGACCCCACGAGCCCCTACACCCCAGGCTCCACGGTGACGGTGCTCAGCGGATCCGGCCTCACCGCTCCGACTGGTTGCTCCTTCGGCGGCTGGTCGACGAGTGCGCAGACCACCTACGCAGCGAACGCGACTTTCACCATCAACTCGAACGTCACCCTCTACGCCATCTGGACGAACTGCGTCACCTACACCGTGACCTACAACGCCAACGGTGGCTCGGGTGCGCCGACGGATGGATTCAACCCCTACGTCCCAGGAGCGTCTGCCACCGTCGTGTCGAACCTCGGCATGTCGGGCCCAGTTGGCTGTACCTTCGCTGGATGGTCCACGGACTCCAACGCGCTGAGTGCGACCTACCATGCTGGTGACGCCATCACCGTCAATGGGAATGTCACGCTCTACGCCGTGTGGCACCCGTGCTCGACGTACCACGTCACCTACAACGCCAACGGTGGGACGGGATCCGCACCCACCGATGGCACGCAGTACACCCCGGGCCAGAATGCCACGGTGCTCCCTGGAACGTCGCTGACGGCTCCAGCCGGTTGCTCCTTCGGCGGATGGACGGCCAATGGTCTGACGGTCTACCACCCGAGTGACCTCCTCCCGGTGAACGGCAACGTCACGCTGTTCGCCCTGTGGGTCGGTTGCACCAACGTCGACGTGACCTACAACGCCAACGGGGGCACTGGTGCCCCGACGGACTCGACGGTCTACGTGGCAGGTGCCACGGTGACGGTCCTGTCGAACCTCGGCATGACGGCCCCGGCTGGATGCAGCTTCGCTGGTTGGTCGACGGATCAGAACGCGACGAGCGCCACCTACCTGGCGACCAACACGTTCACGATTCAGCAGAACACCACCCTGTACGCGGTGTGGCACCCGTGCTCGACCTACCACGTCACCTACAACGCCAACGGCGGATCAGGTGCGCCAACGGACAGCACGAACTACACCCCAGGCCAGACGGCAACGGTGAAGGCTGGCTCGGGAATGGTCCCGCCGACGGGCTGTTCCTTCGCTGGTTGGAAGTCCAACGCCAACACCACCTACCAGGCCAATAGCCAGTTCTCGGTGAACGGCAACATCACGCTGTTCGCAGTGTGGTCGTGCACCACCTACACCGTCACCTACAACGCCAACGGCGGATCAGGTGCGCCGACGGATGGCAATAGCCCGTACTACTCGGGTTCGACGGTGGTCGTCCTCAACGGCCTTGGCCTCACCGTGCCGCCGTCCTGCTCCTTCGGTGGCTGGTCGACGGACAAGAACGCCACCATCGGCAGTTACACCGGTGGCGAGACCTTCACGATCACGAGCAGCGTCACTCTCTACGCAGTCTGGGTGTCGTGCAAGATCTACACGGTGACCTACAACGCCAACGGCGGATCGAACCCCCCGAGCGATGTGGGAGGTCCATACGCCAAGGGTGCGAGCGTGAACGTCCTCGGTCAAGGTCTCATGACCGGCCCGAACGGGTGCTCCTTCGCTGGATGGTCCACCAATCAGAACGCTTCGTCGGCGACCTACGTCGGCGGCAGTTCGTTCACCTTGCAAGGCGACACCACGCTGTATGCCATCTGGCACCCGTGTGTGACCTACACCGTGTCGTTCAACCCAAGCGGTGGTTTCAACCCACCACCGAACGAAGGTCCCTTCCAACCAGGCGACAACGTCCCTGTTCCTCCTCAGGGTGGGATGACGGGGCCGACGGGGTGCAGCTTCCTCGGATGGTCCACGAACCCTGGTGCGACCACCGCGCAGTACGTGGCACCTGCAACCTTCCCGGCTGCGGCGAACCTGACGCTCTACGCAGTGTGGGGTGACTGTGCTCGCTACACCGTCACCTACGACGCCAATGGTGGTCTCAACCCGCCGACGGACTCGACGGTGTATCACGCCGGTTCAACCTTCACGGTGAAGGCTGCTGGGGCAATGACGTCCGGTGGCTGCACCTTCGTTGGATGGAGCACGAGTTCCTCGGCGACGTCGGCGAACTACACCCCAGGCGGCAACTACACCATCAACTCCAACGTCACGCTGTACGCAGTGTGGAAGAACTGCGTCACCCTCACCGTGGTGATCCGTGGAGGCAACGTCCACTACTGCGGTGTCGTTGCTCTGCGCGGGCACGTAGGAAAGCACTCCATTCCTTGTGGAACGCACAAATCGGTCACGGTGACCAAGGTCGGAACGGTTGCCGACGTGTACATGCCGCCGCAGCAGAACTTTGAGACGGTGTGGTCCATCCGGAACCAACGGAACGGACACCTCATGCCGCTCAACTGTCACGGTTCGTATTGTCAGATTCCGATCAATCAGACGGAGTACGTGGTCGTGACCTATGTGTCGCTGCCGATCTTCCTCTTCAACACGGACGTCTACAAGACATGGTTGCCGCTCACAGCGCACCAGAAGTTGATCCTCCTCGGTCAGTTGAAGCAGTTCGTGGTTGACGGGGTAACGACGGTCTACGTCCGTGGATACGCCGACCCTCGTGCATCGACTGCCTATAACGAGGTTCTCTCGTTCCACCGCTCACGACAGGTGGTGCAGAGCTACCTGCGCCCGCTGGCGAGGCGACTGCACTTCAAGTTGAAGTTCGTCATCTCAGCGATGGGCGCAACCACAAAGTTTGGTAGCTACCAGCAGAACCGTTCGGTTCGACTGAGCGCAGCCTGATCCCTCGAAGCCCCCGCTGGGTTCGCTGTGTGCGGATGCAGCGGGGGTTTCGTCGCGTCCTGGTGGAAGTTCATTCTTCGTTCGTCGCCGTGCAGTACGGTGCACGGAGTCTGAGAGGTGGGGGAGATGGAGCAACGATTCGCAGGAAAGGTCGCCCTCGTCACTGGGGCAGCTTCGGGGATCGGTCGAGCAACCGCTGAGCGCTTCGCTGAAGAAGGTGCGTCCGTGTTCGGCCTCGATCGAGATGCCGATGGCCTCGCTGCCCTCGAGTGTCTCGCTGGCCACGTGGTCCTCGACGTCAGCGACCGCTCGGCATGTGTGGCGGCTGTCGAACGCTGCGTTGCGGAGTTGGGTGGCGTCGACGTCCTCGCCAACATCGCCGGCATCGCTGGTGCACAACACTTCACCGAACTCACCGAAGAGCGCTACCGCCAGTTCATGGGCGTCAACGTCGACGGTGTGGTGTGGATGTGCCAGGCCGCCATCCCGTCACTCCTCGAACGCGGTGGGAATATCGTGAATTTGGCATCGAGCTCAGGGCTCATGGGTGGTGCCTACACCGTGGCCTACTGCGCCTCCAAGGGAGCAGTCGTGCAACTCACCAGGGCTCTCGCCATGGAGTACGTGAAGACTCCGCTTCGAGTGAACGCCATTGCCCCAGGCAATGTGACGACGCCGCTCACGGCTGGGTTCTCCTTCCCGAGCGAGGGCATCGATTGGGACCTCGTGATGCGGTACTCCGGTCTCCGTGGTTCGGCTGCTCCCGAGGAGATCGCTGCGCTCGTGTGCTTCTTGGCTTCAGATGATGCCAAGAACATCGATGGTGCGATCATCTCCTCCGACGGAGCATTGACGACCGGCTGAGTCGTCCTACCAGAGCTGGTCGGTGTAGTCGTCGGTACCGATGTTGGTGGGCAGGAACGAACTCACGAACGTCGCCTCAGCCACGTCAGTGTCGAGGGCTTCGGCTGCTGCACGATAGCGCCGAACGGCATCAACGGCGGGACGGTCGCCGAAGATGAGGTGGACGAGCCGGTCTGGCTGGCCACCGTCGGTGCCGAGGGACATCGGTGCGTTGGCGTTCCCTTGGACCCCACCACCGCGGAGTCGCCACGAGGAGAGGATCCGAGTGGTGCCGTCGTTCAAGACGCCAGAGAACGCTGCTCGAACGGCATCGACGTGGGTCTGGTCGTCTGCGCCGCCACGAGGCTCAGTGACGACCACGCCGAGCGTCGGGAAGCGGTGGTCGAGGGCGAGCTCGATGGAGACCGTCTCACCGGGGGCGTAGACCGCGCCAGCGAAGTCGTAGAGGCAGGTGTGCGCGTGGCTGCGCTCCGTGAAGCCACGACCGTTCTGGTAGAGCCACCCCACCTGCTTCCCCGCCCAGTCGAAGTGCTCCTTCACGTGGCCGTCATGGATGAAGTAGAGGGCGAGGTAGGAACCGGCATCAACGGGGGAGGCGAAGGGACTCGTGGCCGGTGTCCGCAGGTCCTTGAGCGCCCGGGTGGCCACCCATCGACCCCCAGCCAGGATGCCGGGTCCGATCATGCAGCCACCGTAGAAGTGATCCCGCTCGTACCAGCGGTTGTAGGCCACCTCGTGGCCAACATGGGGATCCACCATCGTGAACAGCATGCTGCCGACTTTGACCGGGTACTCGTCCATGGTGCGTCCTCTCACGTTGCGAGCCTTCTGGGCCGCTCGTTCCTCAAGATACCCGCGACGAGGGGGCCAGTCTTCTGACCGACCCCCTCGTCGTGCTGCTCGTCGTTGCGTCCGGTCGGACTACGCCCGCTCCTCGAAGTCATCTTGTGCGGTGTGGTCCTCCAAGAGGTCAGCCTTGGAGTAGGCGATGCCACTGCGCATCATGGCCCGCTTGCGGGAGATGTTGGACGACAGGTCGCTGAAGACCGCGGCGGTGCCATCTTCATCGGCGATGAAGTTCGACACGTTGCCCCGAGAGAATCCGAGGTCTCGACCAACGGCGAAGGCGTCCTGATTGGCGCCGAGGTAGGCGAAGGTCCACCCGAGGGCTTCTTTGGCAGTGATCAGGTCAGCGATCGCGTCCTTGGAGTAGTTCGTACTCGAGTTCTCCTCGCCGTCGGTGACGATGACAACGAGGATTTCCTCGGGATCCTCACCAGCAGCCTTGCGGGCAGCCTCGCGCTCGGTTGCTCGCTTGATCGTGCCACCAATGGCGTCGAACAGCGGGGTCCCACCTCGAGGGCTGAAGGTTGCTGCGGTCAACGGCGTGAACGCATCGAGCGAAACCGCATCGCTCATGACCTCGAAGGGGTCCTGGCTGTCGAACTGCACGAAGGTCATGCAGGCATCGCGGCCGTCGGCACGCTGCTGGGTGACGAAGCTATTCACGCCGCCGATGATGTCGGTGGCGATGGTCTCCATTGACCCGGATCGGTCGAGGAGGAAGTAGAGATGGAGATACGTTGGTGCCGTCATGGGCGCTCCTTTCAGCGTGTCGGCGTCACTCGAATGAGCAGCGGTCCCGACAGTTGGTGCGTCGCCTCTGTCGAGACCCCTCGCTCGTAGCGCAGCAGGTCAGCGGGGACATCGCTCCAACACCCCTCACGATACGGAGAGGGTGTGACACGCAACGGGGCGTCGTGTGGCGCCCACCTGATCAGGACGTGGGTGGGGTGAGGGTGATGGTTGCTGCGGCGAGGTGACCGAGTCCAAGACTGGGGTCGCCGGGTCGGTAGTAGGTCACTTCGACCGTGGTCGGTGACGAGAGCTCAGGGTGGCCTTCTTCGGTCCAGCAGAAGAGCGCGGCGAGGGAGCAGCCGGGGAGCGTGGCCTGGCCGAGCGGCGTCCACGGGCCGGTCGCGTGCGTGGCAGTCCACACCATCACGGTGCCCGAGTGATCCACCGATTCCACCGCTCGGAACACCGGGCCAGTACTCGAGGGGTAGAGACCGATGGAGAAGGTGCCGATGGGGAACGAGCCCCCTCCGCTTGGGAGCGACGCGATCGGTCGGTAGTGGGAGGGGTCGATCAGGTTCTTCCCCGTCGGGAGGAGCTGGGCCACGTACAAGGAGGTGCCACCCGGCGAATCGTTCGCGGTGGCGAACACATCGAGGACTCCGTTGGGTTCGCGGACCGGGGATGACCAGAAGTAGCGAGGGGCGACCCGCGGCCCGGTTGCCGGCGGAACGATGTCAGTTGGTGGGATGCCGAAGGTGAAGGTGTTGGCGTTGAAGACGGCGATGCCACTGCCTTGGACCGAGTACGACGTGGCGCTGAAGACACAGGCGTCGACGTAGGTGACGAGGAGTCGTTGCGCGCTCCCGAGGCTGACGGTTCCCGTTGGCCACCGAACGGGGAAGTGCTGCCCGCTGTTGGTGCAGACGCCGCTCTGGCCGGCAGGGAGGGGGAGCGACGTCGGGTTGGAGAGGAAGTGGTTCGGCACGGTGGAGGCCGTGCCGAGGCCGTGGCCGATGACCACATCCCTCAGCCGATGGAGGGTGCTGCCAGGCTGGGTTGGGCCAATGGCCGCCGTTGACCCCGTGACGAAGCGCTTGAGGGAGAACGCCGGGGCTCCACTGACGATTTGGCTATCGCCGAAGAGCCAGAGCGAGGTGCCGTTGCCGAGCGATGCAGAGTATCCACCATCGCGTTCGTCGTAGGTGACGCCGGCGACCTCCCCAATGGACTGCGGCGCCTCGCTCGACGCAGCCGTGAGCGACGGCAGCGGCGTCGACGCCCGAACGGTGGTGGCCCCGGCGGTGAGCGCCGTGGTGACGCAGAGTACCCCGAGTCCTGCTCGCCAGCGGTTTGAGCGTGAGGAGAGGGCCACTGGTGCATTGTGGCACGAGCATCCTGCTCGCCGGAGGCGACGCTCGCCCACCGGAGGGTATTTCGGGCAACTGCTAGCGTTCGCTGCGGACAGGTTCTCAGGGTGAGGACAGAACTAGGGGGAGATCCCATGGGTACGCCCGTCATCGTTGAAGCCGTTCGGACGCCAATTGGCAAGCGCAACGGTCAGCTCTCTGGCCTCCACGCCAGTGCGATCCTCGGCGCCGCTCAGGCCGGCCTCATCGCCCGAGCGGGCATCGATGCCGCAGCGGTGGAGCAGATCGTCGGTGGATGCGTCACCCAGGCAGGAGAGCAGGCCTCGAACGTCACCCGAACCGCGTGGCTCGGTCAGCAACTCCCCTACACGACCTCGGCCACGACGATTGACTGCCAGTGCGGTTCCGCCCAGCAGGCCAACCACATGATCAACAACCTCATCGCCGCCGACGCCATCGAGATCGGCATCGCCTGTGGCGTTGAAGCCATGAGCCGGGTTGGTCTCGGAGCCAACGCCATGAACGGACCGGGGAGTTCGAAGCCCGCGGACTTCCCCTGGGACATGCCCGACCAGTTCAACGCGGCCGAGCGCATCTCCGAGAAGTACGGCATCACCCGAGACGACTGTGACTGGCTGGGCTTCGAATCCCAGCGCAAGGCCGCCATCGCCGTCGCCGAAGGTCGCTTCGAGCGGGAGATCCTCCCCATCGAAGCGCCGATCGTCGGCGAGGAAGGTCCGATGGGCCAGCACAGCGGTGCGACGGTGCTCGTGACCAAAGACGGTGGACCTCGCGAGACGACGAGGGAGGGCTTGGCCAACCTTCGCACGGTGCTGCCGACCGGTATGCACACCGCAGGGAACTCCTCGCAGATCTCCGACGGTGCCGCTGCGGTGCTGTGGATGGATGAGGACCGCGCCAAGGCCGAGGGCCTCCGCCCCCGGGCTCGCATTGTGGCCCAGGTCCTCGTCGGTTCGGACCCCTACTACCACTTGGACGGTCCAATTGCCGCCACGACCGCGGTGCTCGCCAAGGCCAAGATGACCCTCGGCGACATTGACCTCATTGAGATCAACGAGGCGTTCGCCTCGGTCGTCATGAGTTGGGGCAAGGAGCACAACGTCGACTGGGACAAGGTCAACGTGAACGGCGGCGCCATTGCGCTCGGCCACCCGGTCGGTTCCACCGGTGCTCGCCTCATCACCACCATCCTCCACGAGCTCGAGCGCACCGACCAGACCTACGGCCTCGTCACCATGTGCTGCGGTGGAGCGGTGGCAACGGGAACGATCATCGAGCGGATCTGAGCCATGGCGACCATTGGAACGGAGAATCTGACCTTCGAGGTCGTCGGCGCAACCGCAGTGGTGACCATGAACCGGCCAGAGAAGAAGAACGCCCTCTCTGTTCCCATGCTCGTCGGCATGCTCGACGCGTGGATGGAGATCGACGGCAACGACGACATCCGGTGCGCGATTCTGACCGGAGCCGGGGGCACGTTCTGCTCCGGCATGGACTTAAAGCGCAGCGATAACCCTGCAGATGCCATCTACCAAGAGCGCATGGCTGCTGATCCTGATCTCCACTGGAAAGCCTTGCTGCGCCACTACACCTTGAAGAAGCCGCTCATCGCTGCGGTTGAGGGGTTCGCCCTCGCCGGTGGGACGGAAATTCTCCAAGCCACTGACATCAGGGTTGCTGGAACCTCTGCGGTGTTCGGCGTGACTGAGGTCACCCGTGGCCTCTTTCCGCTCGGTGGCTCCACGGTGCGACTCCGTCGTCAAATCCCCTACACCGTCGCCATGGATCTGCTCCTCACCGGTCGACGCGTGTCGGCGTTTGAGGCGAAGGAGATTGGGCTGATTGGTCACGTCGTCGACGACGGCAAGGCGCTCACGAGAGCACTCGAGCTCGCCGAGATGATCTGTGCCAATGCCCCGCTGTCCGTGGAAGCGGTCAAGCGCTCCGTTGTTGAAACCGAAGGCATGAGCGAGGTGGACGGATTGGTCCGGGAACTGGAACTGGGCTGGCCCATCTTCGCCACGGAAGACTCCGTGGAAGGCATGACGGCCTTCGCCGGGAAGCGGACGCCGGAGTACAAGCGCAAGTGACGATGACCCCGGCTGCGCCACGCGACGGCGAACCACTGTCCATCCAGCCATCCGCAATCAATCGGTTTGCTGCGGGCTTGCGCAGGCTCATCAACCTGAGTGTGGCGAGGGTGGTCGACGATGCAGCGCTCACCGCAGCAGCCGTCACCTTGGAGGAGATGGGCGAGACGCTGGAGCAGGCTGCGGTCCCTGGGCGTCGTCCTCGGGGCCACCCCATTGCCGAAGGGCATCCACAGGACTACTTCTGGACCTCGCCCATGGCGGGGCACGCCAACGCACTGTCGGTCCCCGCACGGTACTGGGCCGACGTCACCGACGAGGGACAGCCCTGCATTCGTGGGACGGTCAACGTTCCCCTCGCCTACGAAGGCCCGCCCACCTGTGTCCACGGTGGGGTCATCTCGCTGTTGTTCGATGAGCTGCTCGGCAACGCCAACATCATCTCCGGCCACGCGGGGATGACGGGCACCTTGACCGTTCGCTACCGCAAGCCCACGCCGCTCATGATGGACCTCGATCTGTGGGCCACCTTCGTTCGACAAGAGGGACGCAAGATTACGACGGTGGCCACGATCTCGGTTGGTGGCGTCGTCACCGCTGAGGCAGAGGGACTCTTCATCGAAGTCCCCCCACAGCAGATGCTCGGGATCGTGTCCGCCAACGCCGACCGTGCCGGTCGAGCCGTGCTCGACGACGAGCTCTCTCGCTTCGTCGACGGCACCGCTGCCAACGGCCTCACGACCAACGACGCCGAGGGCTAACGGAGCGCAGCGATCTGGAGGTCGACCTCGACGAGGCGATTGTCCACGTTGTGGAGCGTCGGAAGGTAGTAGCTGACCACCAGGTGGCCATTGCCTGATTGCTCGGGATGGCCAACGATGGCGTAGCAGACCGTGGTGCCGACTGAGGCCTCGAAGATCGCTGCACACCCGGGGAGTTGGGCATGGGCGATCGTGGTCCACGGCCCAGTTGGCGTACCCGAGGACACGACGTCGATGAGACCGGTGGTGTCGGGCTGGGTGAGGGCGATGAACCGGCTAGGACCGCTCGCGGCCGGGTAGTACGCCACTGAGAGGAGGTGGGTACGCCACCTGGTCCCCGGTGCAGTCATCGTCGCCGTCTGTGGTGCGTGAGCGATGTCACGCAGGTTGGCCACCGTGGGGTTGATCGTCGTGACGTTGACCGCGCCGGAGGTGCATACGTTCTTCACACCAGCGAGACAGGTCGAGGTGAAGAGGACCAATTCGGTTGGCGACTCGAAGATTGGGGAGATGTACCGCCGGGTCCAGGGCAAGACGTAGGCGGTCGTCCTTGGGAGGATGACTTCGGTGGCAGGAACGGAGAAGGTGTTGGTCGCCGTGTCGAAGATGGCGTAGCCCCAGCCCTCGACCGGATACGACGTCCTCGAGAGCGCGCAGACGTCGAAGAACGTGACGAAGACCTTGGTCGTGCCGGGGATCCGTGCGGCCCCAGTCGGCCACCGTGCCGGGTAGCCCTGTCCGCTCACGGTGCAGACCTTCCCGACGTGACCGGGGACGTAGACCGCCCCGGGGAGGGGGAGGAAGTGGTGTGGTCCGGCGGCACCACCAGCGCTCGGGGGAACGCCCACCTGGATCTCCGCCAGCCCCGTTGGGGCGACCCCTGGTCCCGTTGGTCCGATGGCAGCGGTGGATGATGGGAAGAAGGAGGCGGCGCCTGCAGGCTTCGTCCCGCTGTAGTGGACCACGGTGTCGCCGAAGATCCACAGGGACTGGCCGCCGTCGAGCGCCACGCTCAGGCCCTCGTCGCGGTGGAGCTCGTAGATCCCCGACGCTTCGTTCGTCCCCTCCACAACGCCGAGCGGGGTGGCTGTCACCGTTGGGACCTGTGTCGACGCGTTGGCTGGACCACGTGCGGTGAGCCCCGACAAGGTCGCAACGAGCACAACGAGGACGACGTGGGTTCTCCGCCGCCGCGGTGAGGTGGGGCTCATGGTGCAGCAGCGAGGCCGTTCGCACATTTGGTGATGAACGCGGTGAGGAACTTCTGGAAGAACGCTCCGGTGCCTCGGATCTTCTCGGAGAACGATTCCGTCCAGGTGATCGTGCATCCATCGCCATTGGGGGTCACGGCCAACGTGGCGACGTGGTCGGCGATGGGGAGGCCCTTCACGAGGCGGTAGGTGATCGACGTGCCGTCGACGATCTCGGTGATGCGCTCGTGGCTCGTCGCCATGGCGGTCGAGAACTTCCGAATCGTGCCCACCTGTTCAGCTCCTGACGGCGACAGTGGCCCTCGGGCAGCTCGCCCAATGGGGGTCCATGACGGCCAAGTCGTGGCATCGACGGCCAGGGCGAAGCGACTCTCCGCCGAGGCGGCGCTGGTAGCGGTCACGGTGAAGGTGAAGGTCTTCGCCACCCTTAGATCGCCCGGTCTCGGCCTTCCCAGTAGGGATCACGGAGTTTGCGCTTGTAGAGCTTGCCTGAGGGGTCACGGGGGAGTTCATCGGCGAAGTCGATGGCCTTCGGTGTCTTGAACTTGGCCAACTTGTCGCTCGCCCATGCGAGCAGCTCTGCTTCGAGGGCAGCGTCGCCAACGACGCCGAGCGCCGGCTGCACCACGGCGTGCACCCGCTCACCCCAGTCCTCGTCCGGAATGCCGAACACCGCGACGTCGGCGACCTTGTCGTTGCCGTGGAAGACGGCTTCAATTTCAGCCGGGTAGATATTGGCGCCACCCGAGATGATCATGTCGGACTTGCGATCGCACAGGAAGAGGTAGCCGTCTTCATCGAGGTAGCCAATGTCGCCAACGGTGAAGAACGCACCGATGCGGTTCTTGTCGGTCTTCTCCTTGTCCTTGTGGTACTCGAAGGTGGAGTTGGCCATGGCCATGTAGACGGTGCCGATGGCGTTCGGCTCGGTGAGTCGGTTCCCCTCATCGTCGAAGATGGCGAGTTCGGCATTCGGCCATGCCGTGCCCACGGTGCCCGGCTTCTTCAGCCAGTTCTCGGCGGTGACCACCGAGCCACCACCCTCGGAGGCGGCGTAGTACTCGTCGATGGCGTTGCCCCACCAGGCGATCATCTTGTGCTTCGTCTCGACCGGGCAGGGGGCAGCGGCGTGGATCATGTGCCGGACACTCGAGACGTCGTAGCGAGCCCGAACCTCTTCGGGGAGTTCCAAGAGGCGGTGGAACTGCGTGGGCACCATGTGGCTCGTTGTCACCTGGTAGCGCTCGATGAGGGCCAGCATGCCTTCAGGGGTCCACTTGTCCATGACGACGACGGTGTGGCCGAGGTGCATCGAGGCGCCACCGAAGCGGGTGACGGCGGTGTGGTACATCGGCGAGCCAATGATGTGGACGTTCTCGTCGCGGGGCTGGATGCCGAAGAGGAAGAGGAGCCCCGACAGCGAGAGTGCTCCCTGCTCCGGCGTGATGCCGAGCAACTTGCGGAACACTCCCTTGGGCTTGCCCGTCGTGCCCGAGGTGTAGTTCATGACGTCGCCGAGGGTGCGGTGTTCGGGGTCGGTCGTCGGTTGGTTGTCGCGGAGCCGGGTGTAGGAGTTGAATCCGAGAATCTCCCCAACGGCGAGGCACACCGAGCTCGCGAGCTCTGCCTCTTCGGCACCGAGGAGCGCTGCATCTTCGAAGCGCTCGTGGGCCACGAAGACCTTGGCGCCGGAGTCAGCGAGGATGTAGCCGATTTCAGGGCCGACCAAGTGGTGGTTGATCGGCACGAGATACCAACCGGCCTGGAGGCAGGCGAGGTAGAGCTCAATGGCCTCAATGCCGTTCGGGAGCACGGTGGCGACGACGTCACCTTCGGTCAGGCCGAATCCTCGCAGTGCGTGGACGACTTGGTTGGCTCGACCGAGGAGTTCACGCGCTGTCAACTCGGTCCCATCTGGTCCCACCACCGCGAGGTGGTCGGGGTACTCGTGCGCTAGCGCCCAGAATCCAAGATCTCCCATGTCATCCCCCTTGTCACCACGCCATCGGCGGTGGTTCGCATCGTAGAACGGGTTCTACCCCTCTCTGACGAACAGGGTACTCTTGGGCGGTTCGTAGAGAAAGGTGGGGAAAATGGCAGGATTTCTCGAAGGCAAGGTCGTTGCCGTCACGGGTGCTGGCAACGGTATCGGCAAGGCGGTGGCGCTCGGCGCTGCAGCTGAAGGCGCCAAGGTCGTCGTCGCCGACTTCGGCGTGGGACTCGCTGGCGAAGAGCCAACCTCAGCGGTTGCCGATGGCGTGGTCGCAGAGATCGTGGCCGCCGGCGGCGAAGCCATCGCCGTAGCGGACGACGTCGCCACGATGGATGGTGGCCGCCGCGTAATCGGTGCCGCCATGGACACCTGGGGCAGTATCGACGGCGTCGTGGCCGTCGCTGGCATCCTCCGGGAACGGATGCTGTTCAACATGTCCGAAGATGAGTGGGATGCGGTGATTCGAGTCCACCTGAAGGGTCACTTCACCGTGTTCCGTGAGGCCGCAGCCATCATGCGCAAGCAGGAGACCGGTGGATCCCTCATCGGCTTCACCTCCGGAGCCTTCGCCGGTTCGGTTGCCCAGGCCAACTACGCCTCGGCCAAGGGTGGCATCGTCTCCTTAGTGCGTTCCGCTGCCGCTGGTCTCTACCGCTACAACATCAACGCCAACGCCATCGCTCCGGTGGCGCGCACCCGCATGTCGGCCAATGTGCCGATGGACCTCGCTGAGATGGGTGACCCTGAAGACATCGCTCCTATGGCCTGCTACCTGCTGTCTGACGCTGGTCGCCACGTCACCGGGCAGGTCTACACCGTTGTCGGCAAGCGCATCTCGGTCTGGAACCAGCCCGTTGAGGTTCGCTCGATGTTCACCGAGGGTCGATGGACCCCAGAGGAGATCGCCGCTCGCCTCGACGGCGAAGTCGGCGTGGAGCGCCTCGGCCTCATCGACAAGCTCGAGGAGTACCGCCAAGCTGCAGCGTCAGGCGAGAAGCCCAACGCCTGAGCCCCATCAGTCGAGCAGTACGTGATCTGACGGCGTCGCTTCTGCGGCGCCGTCAGTCGCGTCTCGCCACTCCTTGAGCGCCCAAATCCCGAGCGCGGTGCCAGTGATGATGAGGCCGAGACTGGCCCACTCGACGAGCAAGGAACCGAGGTTGCTCCCTCCATCGAGGAGGAAGTGCTCATCGAGCCCACGGGTGATCCCCCACAGCACCATGGCGCATGCGGTCACGAGACCGTGGGGTGGGTTGGCGATGCGGCGCGTCGTTCCTCGAGCAGCCAGCGCACGCTCAAGCGCGATGAGGATGGCGAAGGTTGCCGCATCTTCGATGGCTTGGATGATGGGCACGGGCACTCGCCGCCCGAACTGTCCGGCGTAGTTCATGGCGAACCACGCGGTTGAGGGGTGACCACCGCCGGCGACCATCAGCTGTGGGCCGAGGAGGCGCCCAATGGCCCATGCGGCCATCAAGACCGGAGCGACGAGATCGGTTCCCGCCAACCTCGTGAGGGAGGGGCACCGGCGATGGGAGATGGCGAGTCCCAAGGGGACGGCAACGATGAGGCCACCGAAACTCGACAGACCACCGCGCCAGATCAAGACGGTCTCGCCGAGGTGGGTGCCGTAGTAGGACCAGTTGGTGATGACGTGCATGGCTCTGGCGCCGAGGATTGCCCCGATGACGACCGCCACGGTCATCCCTGCCACCCACTCGGTTGGCTGCCCAGCTCTGGCGAGCCGCCGCTCGAGGTAGCGGAAGGCGACGAAGAAGGTGATGGCGAGCCCAAGCCCGTAGGTGTGGATCGTGAGCGGTCCGAGGTGGAACACCACGGGGATGGGCTTCACGAGGTCACCCCGAGATGGAGGTGGTCAGGGTGCACCGAACTTAGATGCGACCCGCACCTGCGAAGCCGTAGCCGAACCGGACTGGCGTGTTGTGCACGACCGCACCGGTGTAGGGCGCTTCGATCATCATCCCGCCGCCGATGTACATCGCCACGTGCTCAGAGCCACCAGGGCCGTAGAAGAGGAGGTCTCCGGGCTGGAGCGCGTTGGTTGGTACTGGGGTGGCCATGTCGTACTGCGCCCCCGAGTAGTGGGGGAGCGAGATTCCAATGGCACCGAAGGCCAGCACCATGAGTCCCGAGCAGTCCATACCGGAGGGAGAAGCCCCTCCCCAGACGTAGGGCACGCCGAGGTACCGCTCTGCGGCGTTCACGAGAGCATCACCGTGACCAGTTGCCGGCGGCGGGGTGATGGGCGTCTGCGAGCCTTGGAAGCCAAAGCTGTGCCCTCGGAAGTCGTTCTGACTCGCTGCGGCTGCTTGGGCGGCGGCTGCTGCGGCGTACGCAGCGGCGAGTGCACCCTTGGTCTGCTGGAGGAGCGCCTCCTGCTTGGCGATGAGTCCGTGGGCCTGCGAGAGGGCGGCACCTGCGGCAGCGGCTTGCTGATTGACCTGGCGTTCTTGCGCGGCCAGGTTCGTCGTCTCATCCTTCAGTCGGCCAACGGCATTGGTGAGGTTGTCCACGGCGAGCGACAGGTCACCAGCGGCGACATCTTGGTAGACCTGGGTGCTCACCGCAGCGTTGTCGGAGCCCGAGAACACGCCGGTGCTGCTCGTCGTGGCACCGTTGTCGACGTAGGCGTTGACGGCGGCGACTCGGAGGATCTGCTGATTCGCCGTCACGGCGTGCTGGTCGCCAGCAATAGCAGCGCGGTCGGCCGCAATCTTCGCCTCGAGTTGCTGCTTGGCGTAGAGCGCACCGTCGTAGCGCTGGTTGAGCGCAGCGATCTGACTGCCGGTTGCGGCGATTTCCCGAGCGAGCTGATCGGCACGAGCTTTGAGGCTCGAAGCGGTCGCAGCAGTGGCGGGCCGCGACGAACCTACGACCGCCGAGGCGGACAGCGTCACGATGGTCAGTGGGACGAGTCCCACTCGAAGTGCTCGAGCGAGCTGCTTCAGTGACCTCGGCATTGGAGGGCGCCTATGGCGCACGACGTCATGCACGGCACCTACAGCCTGCCACAGATGGCGCCTCGGTTCTCGTCAGACCCGTCGACCTGGGAGCAATCACCCGCAGTGGGGCAGGTCACTTCCCGTGGCGAGTCCTCAGGGGACGGGGAGATTGGGCGTTGACGGTGCGTTGCCCGATGACGGGATTGCGGTCCGTCGCAGGAAGGCCACGTCGATTCCATCGACGTGTTGGAGCGCGATTACCGTGTACCCCTCCTTGGCCAACGTATCGAGGGTGACCCCACCGAGGATTGGGTTGTGAGAGCTATCCCAGTTCACGACTGCGCCGAGGGGCGCCTCGGCGACCTCCTTGGCGTACACGCCCTGCTCGTGCTGTGCGCCGAGTGCGTAGGCAATCGATGCGAAGGGGACGATGTCGACGAAGAGGTTTGGATGGTCGTTGATGTACGCCAGGGTCGCTGCGATGTAGGGGTGCCGGGTGGTGAGTTTGAGCGGTGGGGTGGCAACGATTCCGGCGACAATGGCGAGCGCCAGCAATCCGATCGCGAATGGGCGACGGATTGAGGGCGGCGTGAATCGAGCGATCAGGACGATGGCGATGAGCGCGACGACCGTGCACTGCATGATCCAGGTGGGGGTGTTCAGGTAGAGCTCCAAGATCGCTGCTGAGGAGAACAACCCGGCGAGGATGACGGCGCCGGCGTCGCGCCACCATGGCGTTGCCGCTGGATGACTCAGCTCATCGAGTCCTTGGAGCGCGAGGTACGCAATGGTGATTGAGATCGTGACGAGGTAGATCGGCGTCGGGTAGGTCTGGAAGGAACCGAACTCCCACGAGGCTGCGTAGAAGATCGACATCACCACGACGATGGCTGGAACGAGCGGATCGCCACCGCGGAAACGGAAGAGGCCGAAGAGTGCGAGTGCTCCAACGATTCCTCCGGCGGTGATCGGGAGGCTGGAGAAGAAGTAGTGGAACCCGGCCGCCTCGTACTTGGTATGGGTGGTGAGGAAGGTGTTTGCCTTCCAGAGCCATAGCGGGTCGCCGTAGGCAATCCAACCGAGGAGCGCCCAGAGGACAACACCGATGCCGAGGAGGGGTGCAGTCTTGAATCGGCGGGCGAGGAGTTCGAGCACGAACCAGATTCCGACGATCACGATGCCTTCGAGGCGAGCGAGTGGGAGGAACGACGCGACGACGAGGGACGCAACTGGGTAGGGCGATCGTCGGAGGTAGAGCGCTGCGGCGAGGACAACCGCGAAGGGGAGCTGTGGCATCGCTCCGAAGCTCACGATCCCGAAGAGGGGTTGGGCCAAGAGGAGGAGGCCCGCAGCCGGCCACCACCGGAAGTTCGATACCCACGCACCCCCGAGGAGGAGTCCGAGGCAGAGGGCCACGAGGACGGCGTCTTCAACGTGCACCGTTGAGAGGCCACCCCTCGCTGCGGGGAGGTACATCGCCGTGGTGACTGGCCGCCCCCACACCGACAGGACGCTCTGCCACTCGTTCAAGGTGTGGCGGCTGTAGAGGAGATGCTCCCAGTCATCGCCGAAGAACACGTCGGTGGACGCGAACATCTGGTGGAGGAGCCAGAGGTACTGCAGGACGGTTGCGCCGAGGAGGCTCCAGGTGAGGGATCGAGCAAGGGGTGCCGTTGTCCGTGGATCGGTCGCTTCGACGACTCCATCGGGACGAGTCTCGGTGGTCATGAGCGAGGCGTATCGGGAGTGGAGAAGCGTGGGCGGGGATGGCGTTCCCATGCAGTCTCACCGCTCGACGTCATTGCATGGGGTCAACCCAGCGCCTCGCCGAGCGTCCACGTGATCAGTACTGCGGTGTTCGGCACCAGAGCGCTCCCGGCCCCTCAGGCGATCGTGCGTCCGAGCAGCAGCGGAAATTCGGGTGGGGTGCTGAGCCGGAGCCAACGCTCATCGCCGAATGGGTGCAGCTTGGCTGGCGGAGTTAGGCCGCAGATCCCTCGAGCAACCGACGTGCGATGACCTTGATGCAGAGGGTTTCGTCGGCACCTTCGAAGATGGAGAGGACTCGAGCATCGACGAAGTAGCGGCTCACGGCGTACTCCTCGGCGTAACCCATGCCGCCATGGATCTGCATGGCTTCTCGGGTCACCCACTCTGCGGCCCGACAGACGTAGGCCTTCGCCATCGACGCCTCAAGGGTTCCTTCGCCCATGGCCATGAGTCTGGCCACCTCGTAGGAGTACTGCCGACAGGCTTGGATAATCGCCGTCATCCGACCGAGCTTCACCTTGGTCAGTTCATAGTCGAAGATTGGCGATCCGAACACCTTGCGGTCGAGCGCGTAGGCGTGGGCGGCTTCGTAGGCCGCCTGCATGAGACCGACCGCTCGAGCGGCGGTCTGAATGCGACCATTCTCGAATCCCGCCATCTGGGAGTAGAACCCCCGTCCGACACCCTCTTCGCCACCGATCACGTTCGCGTCAGGCACGAACCAGTTGTCGAAGGACAGTTCGTAGGAGTGCATGCCGCGGTAGCCAATCGTGTCGATCGGTCGACCTTCGAGCTTGCCGTTGGCGTCGCTGCGACCTTCGGCGGCGGCATCTTGGGTGAGGACGAAGCCCTCGGAGTCGGTGATGGGCTTCGGCACCAAGAACTGCGTGAGTCCCCGGTGGGTCTTCGAGCGATCGGGGTCGGTTCGCGCCAAGAGGAGCAAGACGGTCGCTCGAGCGGCGAAGGTGCACCAGGTCTTGGTGCCGGTGATGAGCCATCCTCCGTTGGTGCGGGTTGCGGCGGTGACCACGCCGGCGACATCGGAGCCGAAGTCCGGCTCTGTGACGGCAATCGCGGCCATCTCTTCGGTGGTCGACAACTTCGGGAGCCAGTACTGGCGTTGCGCTTCGGTGCCACCGAACATGAGGGAGCGGCAGATGATCTCAGGGCGAGTGATCATGGCGCCACCAATGGCGAGGGATCCCCAGGTCAGCTCTTCAGTGGCGACGCACATGCCGATGTAGTCCGACTCGCCGCCGGTGGCGAAGCCTTCGTACTCTTCAGGGACCGAGAGGCCGAATCCACCGATCTCCGCGAGCCCGGCAATCAGGTCTTCGGGAACATCGGCGTTCGTGCGGTGGACGTGTTCGGCGTGGGGGCGAATCTGGTCGGCGGCGAAGCGGTGGAAGGTGTCGCCAACGAGTTCGAAGTCGGCATCGAGGTGGCGCGGTCCAGGACTCGAGGCCAGCGAGGCGACGAAGGCGGGATCCCGGTACGTGGTCACGAAGGCCGACGCACCGTCAATCCACGATGGCGTGAGTCCGAAGAGTGCCTCTCGACCAATGAACTTCGCCGCCATTTCGGCAATGGCGTCGGCGATGAATGCTGCAGCCAGGCGGGACTCGAGGGGGCCCTTGGTGCCGTAGGTCAACATCGAACTCGCCGTTGCCAGTGCAGATGCAGCGTGGCTCACGTCGTAGGCGACGACCTGGTTGGCGTCGGCACCGCCGGCAGCCTTCAGTGCCTGAACGGCAGTGGCAAGCGCAGCATCGGCGACAGCAATCGCAGCGGCGGCCTCGGTCAAGTCAACGGGAGCGTCGGTCATACTCCCGAATCTATCGGGATGGCCTCCGAGCGACGACGGTGACGAGTGGCGGCAGCACGATTGAGTCCATCTCGGGATCGACCCCAGTGAGCGATTCGAGGTAGGAGGCGACGGGCCCAGGACCAGCACCCGCTGGTGCTTCAGCCCACGCGTCGACGATCTCGAGGCCCGCCTCGAGGCAAAGGCCCGGAAGCAGAGCGCCGATGTCGGGGTGGCGCGCCTCGGGGTAGGAGAAGGGTTCACCGTCGATGCGTCCCGCTGAGGTGATGGGTTCTTGGGCGACCACACACCCACCTGGAGCGACCGCTGCGGCCATCTTGGTGAGGACTCGGATCGGACTTGCGACGTGGAGGAGCAAGAACCGGCAGAAGGCCAGATCCACCGGTACCGGCAAGCTGAGTTCTTCGCCGGCCTGGGTGATGGCGAAGACCTGGGCGAATGCTGCGGCTCGGGCGGCGACGGCATTCCGAGCACCGGGGTCAACGTCAACGGCGAAGATTCGCCCCGTTGCCCCCACGACTTCAGCGAGTGCCACCGAGACCTCGCCGCCTCCGGCGCCGACGTCAGCACAGGTCCAACCTTCACCGAGCTCGATGCGCTCGAGTGCGGTGGCCAGTGGTCGCCGATAGACGTCGTCTCGCAGTCCAAATGGAGTAGTCACTCGTCAAGTCTTCCATGGTGCCCTCGGCGGAGTGGGTAGCCTTCGGGCATGAACGTGACCATGATGCTGTGCGATAGCGCTGTTGTTGCCGAGAACAAGTTGTTCATCCTCGGCGGAGGGTGGTCCGTGACCGGACCAGACCCGCGCCCCATGTCGGTGGCCATCAAGCTCGAGCTCGAAGCGAACTACGATGAGCGAGAGGTGCACTGGGAACTCTTCCTCGAGAACGACGAGGGCCTGCAGGTGATGCTGCAGACACCAGCTGGCCTCCAAGCCGTTGAGGCCATGGGCAACGTCATCTTGCCGGCACGGGATCTGGCCCTCGACGCTCGCCCCTTCGACGTGTGCCTCGCCATTAACTTCCCGCCACTGGAGCTCAACCAGGGTCAGGACTACCAGTGGAAACTGAGCATCGACGGCGAGGTCGTCAGCGGAGCGTCGGTGCCGTTCTCCATCGCCACGGCCAACGGCGGTGGCTTCGGCGATGGCCTGGTCGGCTAGAACGGAGAACTATGAGCACGATTGATCGACCATTTGGACGCGCCTTTGAAGACTTCGAGCCGGGGGATGTCTACCGCCACTGGCCCGGAAAGACCATCACGGAGTACGACGACCACCTGTTCTGCATGATCACGATGAACCACCACCCGTTGCACACCAACGCGTGGTTCGCCGAGCAGGACACACCGCAGGGCAAGAACGTGGTCGTCGGCAACCTCGTCTACTCCTTGGTGCTCGGTATGAGCGTTCCTGATGTGTCGGGATCTGCCATTGCCAACTTGGAGATCGAGACGCTCCAGCACAAGAACCCGACCTTCCACGGGGACACGATCTACGCGGTGACCGAGGTCATTAACAAGGTTCCCTCCTCGTCCAAGCCCGATCGGGGCGTCGTCACCGTGGAGACGAGAGGCTTCAACCAAGATGGCATCGAAGTGTGCTTCTTCCGTCGCAAGGTCCTCGTCTGGCGTCGAGATGCCCTCCCACAGCGCCGTTTCCCCTACGCCGACTGACGCGCCGCCTCGCCGACTGGCTGCACTCGGGCGGGCAATCGACGCGGCAATGGGCCCCCGGCTCCGATCGTTCCCGTGGCGACAGACGCGAGATCCGTGGGTCATCTTGGTGGCCGAGGTGCTGCTCCAGCAGACCCAGGCCCAGCGGGTCGCTGATCGATTCGACGAGATCCTGGAGTTGTTCGGTACCCCGGAGGCAGTCGTGGCGCTCGGCCAAGCAGGAGTCGTCGAGCGCTGGAGTGGCTTTGGGTATAACTCTCGAGCTGTCCGGCTGTTCCGCTGCGCGCAGACTGTGGTCGCTGTCCACGGTGGCGTCGTGCCACACCGACGCGACGATCTCCTCGCCCTCCCTGGGATCGGCCCCTACACCGCAGCGGCAATTCGGGCATTCGCCTTCGAAGAGGACGTCGCGGTCTACGACACCAACGTCGCTCGAGTCATCGCTCGCGCTGCGCTCGGTGCGCCGGTCGCCGCCGGAGCGGGTTGGGCAACCGCCCAGCAGATGGTGCCGAACGAGCGCGGCTGGCACTACAACCAAGCGGTGCTCGATTTCGGGGCGACGATCTGCACTGCTCGTCGACCGGCCTGTGAGCGCTGTCCGATCTCCCGCCGCTGCGCGTATGCCCGAGCGGGGTTCAGCGGGGATGATCCCGCCCGGACGACCGCCGGGACGGCGCGTCGGCAAGGAACGTTTCGGGGTTCGCGTCGAGAGGCGCGTGGCGCCATCGTTGAGGTCCTCCGCCAAGGCCCGCGAACTCGTCAGGAACTCCAAGAAGCGACCGGGATGCACGCGCACTTCGACGCGGCACTCGATGGACTGATCGCTGATGGGCTTGTCACCTCGAGCACAGAGCGGCTCGCGCTCAGCAACTGATCAGTTCGAGAGCCACTCCAGAATGAGGCGGTTGACGACCGCTGGTTGCTGGAGCTGCAAGAAGTGCCCTGCGTCCTCCACGATTTCGAACCTCGAACCTTCGGCGAGGAATGCCAGGGGATCGCCAATCACGTCGACGCCGAAGCACCCGTCGTTGCGACCGTGGAGGTAGAGCGTCGGGACCGACGTTGGCATCGCAGAAGCAGCCTGCGCTTCGGCGAGTTCGTCGTCTTGGTAGGCCGGATTGAACATGGCGCGGTAGTACGAGAGAGCGGCCATCAGGTTCTCCGGCGTGCCGAGTGCCGCCTTGATGGAGATGAGATCCTCGGCAGCGTCGTAGCCCGGACTCCAGTCAGCCCAGAGACGGTCGATGAACGCCAAGTTGTCCATCTCGACGACCATTGGGGCCAAGTCGTTCTGGAAGAAGAACATGTACCAACTGCGCTTCAACTGGTCGATGTTGAAGAAGGCGCCACCAACAGCCCCAAGTGGGGGCACGTTCGCGGTCACTGCCTTGCGCCACCGATTCGGCTCCAAGTTCAGCGCGGTGTAGGCGGTCATCGCACCCCAGTCGTGGCCGATGATCACCGCTCGATCATCCCCACCGAGCGCCTCGTGGAGGGCGTTGGCATCGAGGCCGAGTTGCCCGAGTTGGTAGCGCCCGTTCTTCGGGATCTCGGTTGGGGCGTAGCCACGCTGCGCCGGGGCCACGGCGTGGTACCCGGCAGCGGCAAGCTCAGGGAGCAGGTGGCGCCAGGTGAACGGTGAGTCGGGAAATCCGTGGAAGAGCAGCGCGAGCGGCCCATCGGCTGGCCCCGCTTCTAAGTACGAGAAGGTGAGGTCGTTCGCGATGATCGTTGTGAAGTCCATAGGCGAGAACCTACAACGGCGGTCTCGCTAGCGTGGGAGATGACCGAGGAGGCCAACCCATGGCGACCAGCAACGCTGCAGATCCATCGCACTACCGGTCGGTCCTGTCGCACTTCGCCACCGGGGTGACCATTGTCACCGGCATGGACCACGCCACGCCGGTTGGGTTCACCTGTCAGTCCTTCTCGGCGCTCAGTCTGGATCCGCCGCTCATTTGGATTGCCCCATCGCGCTCGTCGACGTCGTGGCCCAAAATCGCGGCTGGCGGATCCTTCACCGTCAACGTGCTTGCCGCCGATCAAGAAGATCTCTGTCGCCAGTTCTCCACCTCAGGGGTGGACAAGTTCGCAGGCGTGGACTTCACCCTCGGGGTGACCGGCACGCCTCGAATTGCTGGCGCGCTCGCCACCGTCGACTGCACGATTTCGCAGGTGACGACCGCTGGCGATCACTTCATGGTGGTGGGCGACGTTGCTGCACTCGACGCTCGGAGCGGAATGCCGCTGCTCTACTTCCGGGGCGGGTTCGGTCAATTCGCTCTGTGAGAAGACCCCGGCGGTATCGTGGGGCTATGCACGTGCGTGAACGATCGTCGCGACGTGGCACTCCCGACGAACGACGGTCGTCGACGTGACCGCCATTCTCCTCCTCGTGGCGATCGTTGGCGTCGTGGCTGGCGGAGCGTGGCTCCGGCAACGGCGATCCGATCGTGAGATCTCCTCGATCGACCAGCATCGCTCCACGCTGACCACCCTGGCGTCGATTGAGCGCAGGACCGATGTGCGGAGTCTCCGGCGATCGCGTCCATCGGACTCCGCCGCTCCCGTACTCCCTCGAGTGGACCCAGGGAACGATCACCTCCACGTTGAAGATCGCGGGTTCGGCGAACAGGTCTACGTCTTCGACGATGCCAAGCCCTTCACCGATGCTCCCTCGCTCGACGTGGAAGAACAGCGGCGGGCCGATTGGGCCATCCACCACATGGGGAGCAACCACCGGGGTCGACACCCACTCGGCCTCTGGATGGCGGTTGGCCTCTTGGCGGTCGCGGTCGCCATTGGCGCCCTCGTCGAGCACCAGTCGGGCACGACGCCGGTCGTCACCTTGCCGCCGTCGTCAACCACGACGACGTCGACCACCACGACGACGCTGCCTGCTGCGGTTCCTCCGGTGAGCTCGGGACCAGGGGTGGCAACCTACGCCGTGTCGACACCGACCTACGCAATCACCGTGCACCCGGCCTCGCCCTGCTGGGTGCAGATCACGGGAACGGGATCGTCGACCACGTTGTTCGCGGCAACGGTGCCGGTGCATGGAGGGGCAACCATTCCACTCACCGAGGGGGCTTCGGTCTCCATTGGCTCGCCGAGTGGTGTTCAAATCCTCCTCAACGGAGCGCCCATCAAGCTGCCGACCTTGGCCTCACCGACGGTGCTGACCTTCACGGTGCCGGTCCCGAGCTCGACCACCTCAACGGTCCCGTCGGCAACCACTACGACCTTGCCGAGCAACGTCCTCACGGGTTGAGGGTCGAACTACCGATCCCGACGCAGGCGCAGATGAACGCGAAGACTTGCGCTTCGTCGGCCCAGATTTCGTAGCGACCCGAGGGCCCTCCGTGGCCAGCCCCGAGTTCACTGTGGAAGTAGACGACGTTTTCGGGGTTCACCGCCCGAAGTTTCGCGACCCATTTCGCTGGCTCGAAGTAGGACACCAGCGGATCGTTGAGGCCGCAGGTGACGTACATCGGTGGGTAGCGCCGTGGCGTGCCATCGGCGTTGGTGGCGACCACGTTGTCGTAGGGGGAGTAACCGAGCATCGTGGCGAATGCTGCAGGGTCGTCTGATGGATTGCCCCACTCTTCGTACTCCCCAACGGTGAGGGGGAGTGAGGCGTCGAGCATGGTGGTCAGACAGTCGACGAAGGGAACCTCGGCCACGATGCCGGCGAAGAGCGTTGGCTCCATGTTGGCCACGGCACCCATGAGGAGACCACCAGCTGAGCCACCACGAGCGACGAGCTGCGACGCAGTGGTCCAACCGGTATCGATCAGGGCGTGCGCGCAGGCGAGGAAGTCGGTGAAGGTGTTCATCTTGTTGGCCAACTTGCCCTGGTCGTACCAGGCACGCCCCATCTCTCCACCACCGCGAACGTGGGCGATGGCGAAGGTGAACCCTCGGTCGAGGAGCGAGAGTCGAAGGGAGGAGAAGGCGGGGTCTTCGCAGGCCTCGTAGGAGCCATACCCGTAGAGGAGGCAGGGTCGAGGTCCCGGCGTTTCGGCGGCCAGATCGCTCCGATAGACGAGGCTGATCGGGATCTCCGTGCCATCTGCAGCGGTGGCGACGTGACGCTCGGTTTGGTAGCGAGTGGCGTCGAAGTCCCCCTTCACCTGTTGGCGCTTGCGGACCACGGTGGTTCCCGTATCGAGGTCGAGCTCGGCGATGACCGACGGCGTGGCCAGTGAGGTCTCGCCGTATCGGAGGTGTCGCTGGGTGAACTCGGGATTCTCGCCCTCCCAGGTGGTCGCCGGGCTGGTCGTGGTTGGAACGAGGTGGCTCATCGCGAACGCCGACGCGCCATCGTGGCCAGAGAAGGGGCAGATGCGCAGTCGGCGCTCGGCGTTGATCCGTTCGTCGATGACGAGAAAGGTGGAGAACGCGTCGACCCCATCGATACGGGTTCCAGGTCGGTGCGGGATGAGGGTGGTCCTCGGTCCTCCGGAGCGCTCCTGCACCGAGAGGCTGAAGTCGGGCCCATCGTCGTTGGCGAGGATGAGGAGGCGGTCAACCCCGTCGGTGCCGTGGTGGTGCTCTACGGCGTAGTCGACGCCCTCGGTGCGAGGTGCCACGCAGGTGGGGTTCTCGAGGGGGGCGTTCGGGTCGAGCAACCACACCTCTGCCGTCGTCTTCGAGCCCGAATGGATCACGATGGCCCGGCGGTCCTTGGTCGAACCCACACTCAGGGAGAATCGTGCGTCGGCCTCTTCGAAGACGCAGACGTCGGTCGACGGGTCGCCGTCGACCTGGTGGCGCCAGACTTGGAAGGGGCGGAGTGCGGCATCGGTCTTCGTGTAGAAGACGGTGGCGTTGTCGTTGGCCCATGCCAAGCCGTAGCTCGTGTCCTCAATCGCCTCCTGTGCCTCGTAGCCATCCCTCAGGCGTCGGAACGTCAGCGTGTAGCGCTGGTCGCCGCGGGATTCGCTACCAACGGCCAACCACTCGTGGTCGGGACTGACGCTCAAGGTCCCAACGGCGAAGTAGTCGTGGCCTTGAGCAGCGAGATTCTCATCGAACACGATCTGCTCTGCCGCACTGTCGTCGTCGAGATTCGGTGGAGCCTCGCCGATCGGTCCGGCGGGGCGCCGGCAGGCGATGGGGTAGTCGAGGCCTTCGACGGTGCGCTGGTAGTACCAGAACGGCCCAGAACGAGCCGGAACCGACAGGTCGTTCTGCTCAATGCGGGAAATGAACTCGGCGTAGAGGGTGCTCCGGAGGGGTTCGAGGTGGGCGAGGGAGGCTCGCACGTGCTCGTTGTTGGCCACGAGGTAGGCCAAGACCTCAGGGTTGTCCTTCTCGTGCAACCAGAAGTAGGGGTCCTCGCGCGTGAGCCCGTGGTTGGTCATCGAGTGAGGTCGCGCAGCGAGCGAAGGAGGAAGGAGCATTCCTCTAGCCTGTCAGGCGGCTTCACTCCCTCAATCACCGCCGGTTGATCGAGCGGTGGAGTTGCTACAATCGGCATTGGAGAAACCCTCCCCGTGTATCTGCGGACACTGATGACGGAGTGACCATGGCCATCGACGATCTCGACCTCGGGCGCTACCAACTGGGCTGGTCGGACGAAGAGGACTACGTCTTCAAGCCCAAGAAGGGCCTCTCTGAAGAGATCGTCCGTGAGATGTCGGCCATGAAGAACGAGCCGACCTGGATGCGGGATTTCCGACTCGCAGCACTCAAGCGCTTCGAACGCAAGCCAATGCTCGACTGGTTCGCAACGAAGATGCCGGACCTCAACTTCGACGACATCTACTACTACATCAAGCCAACCGGCGGGCAGGTCGATGACTGGAACGACCTCCCCGACGCCATCAAGAACACCTACGAGAAGCTCGGCATCCCCGAAGCTGAGCGCAAGTACTTAGCTGGTGTGACCGCGCAGTACGAGTCCGAAGTCGTGTTCCACCGCAACCGCGAGGACTTGGAGCGCCTCGGCGTCTTGTTCTGCGACATGGACACCGCGGTTCGGGAGTACCCCGAGCTCGTGAAGAAGTGGTTCGGATCGATCATTCCTCCGAACGACAACAAGTTCGCTGCTCTCAACTCCGCCGTGTGGTCGGGAGGCTCCTTCATCTACGTGCCACCTGGCGTCGTGGTCGACCAGCCACTGCAGGCGTACTTCCGGATCAACGCCGAGAACATGGGGCAGTTCGAGCGGACGCTCATCATCGCGGATGAGGGATCTCAGGTCCACTACGTCGAGGGCTGCTCGGCACCGGTGTACTCGACGGACTCACTCCACTCTGCAGTCGTGGAACTCGTGGCGCTCCCTGGCAGCCGCATCACGTACACGACCATCCAGAACTGGTCGAACAACGTCTACAACTTGGTCACCAAGCGCGCCCGCGCCGAAGCCGAGGCCCACGTGGAGTGGATCGACGGCAACATCGGCTCTCGCTTGACCATGAAGTACCCGAGCGTCTACCTCATGGGGCCGAAGGCTTCTGGTGAGGTGCTCTCGGTTGCCTACGCAGGACCTGGCCAGCAGCAAGACGCCGGCGCCAAGATGGTCCACGCAGCTCCTGAGACCACGTCCACCATCGTGAGCAAGTCCATCTCCAAAGACGGTGGAGCCACGACCTACCGTGGTCTCGTCCACGTCGACGAGGGTGCGACGGGATCGAAGTCCTTCGTCCGCTGCGACGCCCTCCTGCTCGATGACCGGTCGATTTCTGAGACCAAGCCCTACATGGAGGTCAACGAGCGCGACGCTCGCATTGGCCACGAGGCGACGGTCTCGAAGGTCGGCGACGACCAGCTCTTCTACCTCATGAGCCGAGGACTCTCTGAGTCCCAAGCCATGGGCATGATCGTGAACGGCTTCATCGAGCCCATCACCCGCACGCTCCCCATGGAGTACGCGGTGGAGTGGAGTCGCCTCATCGAGCTGCAGATGGAAGGCTCCATCGGCTAGTGCGCCGGGCGAGGCTCACGACCCGCCTCGTCCGTCCCCTACATTTGGAGTCGTCCCTCGACCCTGGAGGCCCTGTGCGTTCCCCGAAAGACTTCTTCCGCCCGCTCGCAGTCGGTGCCCCGGCTCCCCTTCGAGAGGTGCCATTTCGCCCGTCGCGGATGATTCACTTCTTTCCGGCGTCGAATCCGAAGATGGTGGCGAAGCTCCCTGACCTCGCCACCAAGGTCGACGTGCTGCTCGCGAACTTAGAAGACGGCGTTCCCGCCACCGAGAAGGAGGCAGCACGCGCTGGTCTCGTGAATGTGGGCAAGACCGTGGACTTCGGCACCGCCCAGTTCTGGACCCGGGTGAACTCCCTCGACTCGCCGTGGGGTCTCGATGACCTCATCACCGCCGTCACCGAAGTGGGCCATGTGCTCGACGTCATCATGATCCCGAAGGTGGAGGGCGCCGAGGACATCCACTACGTCGACCGCCTCCTCGCCCAACTCGAAGCCAAGGCTGGTCTCACGCGTCCGATCATGGTGCACGCCATTTTGGAAACCGCACGTGGCGTCATGAACGTCGAGGAGATCTGCGCAGCCTCGCCGCGCATGCAGGGCCTCTCGCTCGGACCGGCAGACTTGGCGGCCAATCGTCGCATGAAGACGACCCGAGTTGGTGGGGGCCACCCGGACTACCTCGTCCGCCAAGATCCTCGCGACGGCGACATCCACGGCGACCGGGCGATCTACCAGCAAGACCTCTGGCACTACACGATTGCCCGCATGGTCGATGCCTGCCAGGCCAACGGCATCTCCGCCTACTACGGCCCCTTCGGCGACATCGCCGACGTGGTGGCCTGTGAGGACCAGTTCCGCAACGCCTACCTCCTCGGCTGCGTCGGTGCGTGGTCGCTCCACCCGGCCCAGATCGACATCGCTCGCAAGGTCTTCTCCCCGAGCGTCGCCGACGTGCGCCACGCCCGTCGGGTCATCGCCGCCATGGGTGACGGCACCGGTGCGGTGATGCTCGACGGGAAGATGGAAGATGACGCGTCGGTGAAGCAATGCCGCGTCATGGTGGAACTCGCCAACGACCTCGCCGCCCGTGACCCTGAGCTCGCAGCGCTCTACGCCACCATCTCCTTGGAGGACTGACATGTCGACCAACCTTCGCCCACGTCGCAGCGTGCTGTACATGCCGGCCGCCAACGAGCGGGCGCTCGAGAAGGCCAAGGCTATTCCCGCCGACGCCCTCATCTTCGACCTCGAAGACGCCGTGGCCCCCGACGCCAAGGCTGAAGCCCGTGAGCGCGCCTGTGCGATGTTCGCTGGAGGGGGTTATGGCAATCGAGAGATCACCATTCGGGCCAACGGCATCGGCACGCCGTGGCACGACGATGACCTCGCAGCGATCGCTGCAGCTGGCCCCGATGGCATCGTCATCCCGAAGGTGAACTCCGCGGAGGAAGTCCGGGCCATCGAAACTGCCTTGGAGCGCCACGGTGCTCCTGATCGCACGAAGATCTGGGCGATGCTCGAGACCCCGGTCGCCATGCTCCACGCCGAGGAGATCTGCGGCGCTTCGGAGCGCCTGGCGGTGTTGGTGATGGGAACGAACGACTTGGCGAAGGAGCTCCACGCCAAGCGCGTACCCGATCGGTCACCCCTCATGGGAGGGCTCTACCTGAGCCTGCTCGCGGCGAGAGCCACCGACAAGGTCATCTTGGACGGCGTCTTCAACGACATCAAGGACGAAGCTGGATTCGCCGCCGAGTGCGCACAGGGTCGTGCCATGGGTTTTGACGGCAAGACGCTCATCCACCCGAGCCAGGTCGACGGCTGCAACGCTGCGTTCTCACCCGAGGACGACGAGATCGACCTCGCCGTGCGTATCATTTCGGCCTTCGAAGAGGCCGAGCGTGATGGTCGAGGCGTCGTCACTGTGGACGGTCGCATGATCGAGAACCTCCACGTCGACGAAGCTCGACGGGTCCTCGCCATTCGCGACGCCATTGCTCAGGCGCAGGCCTGATTCGATCTGGGTGCTCGCAACCGACCACTCGGTTCTAGGATGCGCGCATGGGGATGAACGAGCAGTGCAAGCACTTTCAGTCCCGGACCTACGACTCCGGTGAAGCGGCGCGCTACTGTGCCCTCGGTCTCGCCCCACAGGCTCCATGGGCCTGTCCAGACCCCTGCGCACAGTTCGCCCCTCGCCTCGTCGATGTGGGCTGGAGCCACGGAAGCCTCATCCCAAAGCCGGTGGAGCCACGCCCCGACGTGCCCATCGATGAGATGACCGCACTCCTCGGTGATGCCGAGGCGATCGTGGCTGCGGCCTCAGCAGTGATCAGCGACGAGCAAGCCGAGTTGCCGAGTGGGGTCCGAAAGTTCTGGCGCCGGTTGCGAGGCCAGGGCTAGGGCTCTAGTTGCCGGTGAAGTTCGGTGGTCGCTTCTCCATGAAGGCGGTCATCGCCTCGCCGAGGTCTGCCGACGCCAAGAACCCAGCGTTCCACACGCCGACGAAGTCGAGGCCTTGTTCGACGGTCTGGTACTCCCCAGCGGCAAGCACGGCCTTGGTGCCAGCGACGACGAGGGGGGAGTTGGCGGCGATCTCGGCGGCCACGCCCATGGCGATCGTCGTCGCCTCAGCCTCGGTGGCCCCCACCTCATTCACGAGCCCCATGCTGGCAGCTCTCGCTGCGGTGACGTCTCGTCCCGTCAGGGCGAGTTCGTTCACGAAGCCTTGCCCGATGATGGCGGGGAGGCGTTGGAGGCTGCCGAGATCGGCCACGATGGCGATCTTGGTCTCGCGCACCGAGAAGATGGCGTCAGCGCTGGCGTAGCGGAGGTCGCAGGCAGTGATGAGGTCGACACCTCCACCAATGCAGTAACCATGCACGATCGCGATGGTCGCTTTCTCTGAGTTGGCGAGCGCGGTGATGCCAGCCTGCATCTCTTTGAGGGTCACTCGGAATCGAGCAGCCTTGGTCGCCTGTGAGGTGCCACTCCCACCGCCGCTGAGCGACATCTGCTTCAAGTCGAGACCAACGGAGAAGTGGGGACCTCGAGCAGCTACGACGATGACGCGAACCTCATCATCAGCGTCGAGCGCAGCGACAGCTCCTGGGAGGTCGGCGAAGAACGCTGTGCCCATGGCGTTTCGAGCTTCTGGTCGATCGAGCCACAAGGTGGCGATGTGTCCAGACCGCTCAATGGTCAAGACGTCAGAAGTGAAGGTCGTGCAATCGGTCATCGTGGCATCGTAGGCCAATGGTGCAGTGCACCCCTTGTGTGCCGAGAGGGGTCGAACCCCTAGGATGGAGCGGCTCGCACCGATCCGTGGTGCTGGGACTGAGGAAGGTTCGACCGCCACGATGACCACCACCTTTGCGCCGGCCGCCGGTGGCCCCGCCTGGCTGGAAGTGATTCGCCGCGATGCTGCTCTTCGCTTGAACGAACTTCCCGTCCCGTCGGCAACTGAAGAACGCTGGCGTTACTCGCCAATCAACGACCTTGACCTTGCGACCTTCACACCTGCGGTGGCACCGCGGAGCGCAGGAGCAGGTGCAGGTGCAGGCGCAACGGTTGCGGATGCCGCGGCACTCGTCACCATGCTGGACGGGTTCGTCGTCTCGGTCGAGACCGCCGGTCTCCCAACTGGCGTGACGATTCGCCTCGCCAATGAACTCGGAGCCGACGGGATCCCGGGTGCCTTCGGGTCCGGCGAAGAGGATTACCTCTCGGCACTCCATCACGCCCTCGCTCCATCGCTCCTCGTGATCGACGTCGCCGCTGGAGTGACGGTTGAGGAACCAATCGTGCTCGCCTCATCGGTCAGCGCCACTGATGGCATCTTGACAGCACCATGGGTCCGCGTCGTGCTCGGTCGGGGGGCATCGGCTGCCATTGTCGAGCTCGTCACCGGTGGTGCTCGAACCTTGACCCTCTCGCGCACCGAGTTCGACCTCGCTGACGGGGCTCGGCTCCGCCACGTTGCGCTCCAAGAGACATCTGAAGACGCATGGCACCTCGCTCGCCAAGTCGCCGTCGTTGGGCGAGATGCGAGCATCACGAGTTTCTCGGTTGGCCTCGGTGCTGCGTACGACCGTATTGAGACCGACGTTGCTGTCACCGGTCGCGGTGGATCCTCGACGCTGCGCAACCTCTACCTCGGCACCGGCACGCAGGTCCACGATGTGCGCACCTTGCAGGACCACGCCGCAGACCACACCACCTCTGATCTTCTGTGCAAGGGGGCGGTCGCTGACTCGGCGCGCTCGATCTACACCGGCACCATCCGGATCCGTAACGGTGCCGTCCGGTCTGATGCCGCCCAGACCAACCACAACTTGGTCCTCGGGGAGCACGCACAAGCAGACTCGGTTCCGAACCTCGACATCAACGAGAACGACGTCCGCTGCTCGCACGGTTCAACCGTTGGCCCCGTCGACGAAGACCAGCGCTACTACTTGGAGTCCCGTGGTATCGCCCCCGAAGTGGCCGAGCGTCTCCTCATCTCGGGATTCTTCGCCGATGCCCTCGAGCAACTGCCCATTCCATCGGCCATGGGTGTCGTCGCTCGAGCACTGGCTGCACGGCTTGCGCACCTGACTGCAGGTCTCGACGATGCCTGAGGTCACGGTGTGCACCACCTCCACCATCGCCGATGGAACGGCGCAGCGCTTCGACGTCGAGGGGCACCGCATCGCTATTGCCCGAGTGGGCGAGACCTACTACGCCCTCGGTGATCGCTGCAGCCATGAAGATTTCTCGCTGAGCCTCGGTGAGGTAGATCCCGAGACCTGCGAGATCGAGTGCGCACGCCACGGAGCGGCATTCGACCTTCGAACGGGAGAACCCATGTCTTTCCCTGCCACCCAAGCAGTTGCGACCTACGAGGTCATCGTCCACGGCGATGCCGTTTCGGTGGTGCTCCCATGAGCCGGCTCGTCATCACTGACCTCCACGCCACCGTTGCCGGCAAGGAGATCCTCCACGGCATCTCCCTCGAGGTTGGTCCTGGTGAGATCCACGCCGTCATGGGTCCGAACGGCTCGGGGAAGTCCACGCTAGCCCACGCCATCATGGGCCGCCCCGGAACGACGGTGACGTCCGGTTCGATTGCGTTGGACGGCGAAGAACTGGTTGGTCGACCAACACATGAGCGAGCACGGGCTGGACTCTTCCTCGCGCTCCAACAGCCACTCGAGGTGCCTGGTGTCGGACTCGCTGAAGCGCTGAGCGCTGCCAATCCCGGTGCAGGGACCGCAGCAGTGACCCACGCCCTCGAGGTGGCAGCGCAGGCGATCGGCCTCCGACCTGATCTCCTCGATCGGGCCTTGAACGTCGGCCTCTCTGGTGGTGAGCGCAAGCGCTCTGAAATCGTGCAGCTCGACGTGCTGCGACGTCCATTCGCGCTCCTCGACGAGATTGACTCCGGCCTCGACGTCGACGCCCTCGCCGCCATTGGCAAGCACCTGAGTGCGGCGTCGAAGGATGCGGACCGTCAACTCTCAGTCCTCGCGATCACCCACTTCCGTCGACTCCTCGACGTGTTGACCCCGGACCGGATCCACGTCCTCGTGAGTGGAGAACTCGTCGACAGCGGTGGACCTGAACTCGTGACGACCCTTGAGGCTGAGGGCTACGCCCGCTACAAGGTGACGACGCCGTCAACGGCGAGCGCGGCAGATCCCTTCGGGTTCTAGGCGCTGTCCCGTTTGAGCTGACGTCGAGCATGAGGAGCCATGGGCTCCGGCTCGGGTCAGTCTGCGGCGATCTCGTCGAGGCCTTGGGCCAAGGTGTTCCACGACAACGTCGCGCACTTAATGCGCACGGGGAACTTGGCCACACCTTGGAGGGCGGCGAGTTCGCCGAGGGACCTGAGGTTGACCGGAGTCGGCTCGACGGACGGGTCGTGCTCGCCTTCGTCGCCAACCGACAGCATGCCCTTGAAGGTGGCGAGGAGCTCGCGGACGTCGTCGACCGTCTTGCCCTTCACCGCTGCTGACATGAGTGACCCTGAACTCGTGGAGATCGAGCACCCAGACCCACCGACCTTGACGTCGGTGACGACGCCATCGGTGACGGCCAGGCTCAAGACGATCTCGTCACCGCACAGAGGGTTGAACCCTTCGACCCGAATTGCCGGCGGGTCGAGTTCGCCGCGGTTTCGGGGGTTGCGGTAGTGGTCGAGGATGATCTCTCGGTACAGCTCTTCTAAATCAGCCATGGTGTGCTCCCCTCAGGCGAACATGGTGACAGTGGCCTGGAGGGCCTCCACCAGTAGGTCGATGTCATCGCGGTCGTTGTAGATGCCGAAACTCGCCCGTGCCGTGGCGTTGACACCGAGGCGACGCATGAGCGGCTTGGCGCAGTGGTGCCCCGGTCGCACACAAACGCCGTAGGTGTCGAGCACCTGGGCGATGTCATGGGCGTGGACGCCGTCGACGGTCAAGCTCAGCACGCCAGCACGATTCGGTCCATCGGCGGGTCCTTGGACCTTCACGGTGTCGCCGAAGGTCGACGCAATGGCCGACAGGGCGTAGGTGGTCAGGCTGCGATGGTGGGCGTGAATCGCGTCGAGGCCGAGACCGGAGACGTAGGCGAGGGCAGCGGAGAGACCGACGGCTTCAGCGATGGGGGGTGTGCCCGCTTCGAATCGCTGCGGTCCATCGGCGGCCAAGAATCCGTCGAGGCGGACGTCTTTGATCATGCCGCCGCCACCGAGGAAGGGCGGCATGGCGTCCAAGTGCTCCGCCTTGGCGTAGAGCACGCCGATGCCGGTCGGACCGTAGACCTTGTGCGGGCTGAAGGCGAGGAAGTCGAGGTCGAGCGCCGACACGTCGATGCTGGCGTGGGGGACTGCTTGAGCTCCGTCCACAGCAATCAGGGCTCCCGCTGCGTGTGCAGCGCTTGCGAGCTCGGCAATGGGGTTCACGGTGCCGAGCACGTTGGAGGTTGCAGTGACCGACAACAGGGCTGCGCCGTCGAGGAGTTGGTCGAGGTTCGACAGATCGAGCGTCCGGTCCTCAGCAACGGAGAGGTAACGGATCTCAAAGCCGAGTCGGGTTTGGAGTTGGAGCCACGGGACGATGTTGGCGTGGTGCTCCATCTCGGTGAGCACGATGGCGCTGTTGGGCCCAAGGTTCGCGAGCCCCCAACTCTGCGCCAAGAGGTTGAACGCCTCGGTGCAGTTCTTGGTGAAGACGATCTCACTGGCCGGCTTGGCAGCCCCGATGAAGCGACCGACGTCGATGCGCGCTTGCTCGTAGAGGTGGGTGGCACGCTCAGCGGTGGCGTAGACACCCCGGTGCACGTTGGCGTGCGTCGTCTCTTGGTAGGTGGCCATGGCTGCAACCACCTGGTGGGGTGGGAGCGCAGAGGCGCCCGAGTCGAGGTAGGTGATGCGCTTGCCGTCACGGACTTGGGCGAGGAGGGGGAAGTCCTTCCGGATCGTGGCGACGTCGAGGGAGGTCACGGCCGCCACTGCTCGTAGCCCTCTCGCTCAATTGCTCGAGCGAGGTCCATGTCGCCGCTCTCGACGATCGCGCCGTCGACGAGGAGGTGGACGTGGCTGGGCTGGAGTTCATCCATGAGCTTCTGGTAGTGCGTGATCACGAGGCACCCGAGGGAGGGGTGCTCAGCGCGCACGGTGCGAACCCCATTAGCGACGATGCGGAGCGCGTCGATGTCGAGGCCTGAGTCGGTCTCGTCCAAGATGGCAACGGTTGGCTCGAGGAGCGCCATCTGGAGGATCTCGTTGCGCTTCTTCTCGCCGCCCGAGAACCCTTCGTTCAAGTGCCGCTCAGCGAATGCCGCGTCCATCCCGAGGCGCTCCATCCACTCCATCATGGCGAAGCGGACTTCCAAGACCGAGAGGTCTTCAACCCCGGTCCGAGCGGACATGGCCTGGCGGAGGAACTGCACGACCGAGACTCCTGCGATGGATTCGGGGTACTGGAAGGCCAAGAACACGCCGGCCTTGGCCCGGACGTCTGGTCCCCAGTCGGTGATGTCCTCACCGTTCAAGAGGATCTGTCCACCGGTGATCTCATACAGCGGGCTCCCCATCACCACGCCAGCCAGGGTGGACTTGCCCGCCCCATTCGGCCCGAGGAGTGCATGGATTTCGCCATGACCAATGGTCAAGTTGACGCCGTTCAAGATCGGCGTGCCTTCGGCAGCGGCCTTCAGGTTACGGAGTTCGAGGAGAGGGGTTGCCGATTCGGTCACAGGCCAAATCCTAGTGGCGTGGTCAACAATTGCCACCGGCTGCTACCACCCGCGCGCGGCCCATTCGTCGAGGTGTGGTCGCTCGGCGCCGAGCGTGGTTGCGGCGCCGTGGCCGGGGAGGACCACGGTTGCAGCGCTGAAGGGAGTGAAGAGTCGCTCGTCAATGGAGCGGAGAATCGTGGTGAAGTCCTCGGCGTTGCCGAAGGTGTTGCCCGGACCGCCGGGGAACAGCGTGTCCCCGGTGAAGAGCAAGGGAGTGTCCGTGAGGGCGAAGCAAATGGATCCAGGGGTGTGCCCCGGCGTCCAGATGGTCCGGATCCGCAGGTCCCCAACGGCGAGGTCGACGTCGTCGTCCAAGAGGAGGTCGTAACTCGGCAGCATCGACGCGTCCGAAGCGGTGACACTGACGGGAATTCCTGCTTCTCGAACCGCTGCGACGGCGCCGATGTGGTCCCAGTGGCCGTGCGTTTCGACCACCGAGGTCACCCCGAATTGTCGGCAGAGATCGAGCAGGAGCTCGTGCTCATTGGCGGCGTCGATGAGGAGGCCTTCGCCAGTGCGCTGGCACCGGACGATGTAGACGTTGTTGTCGACGGGGCCAACGACCACGCTGTGGACGGCAACTCGAGCATCGGCGTAGACAGTGGTGGTTTCAGCCATGGCACCAGTCTTGCACCCACCATGTCGCTTGGGTCGATGCGATTGGTAAGGTGTGCACGTTCACCTCCGGGCGAGCCGGCAAGCAGCCGAGCGACTATTGAAGGGTACGACATGAACTTCGTCTTCACCGAAGAGCAGGATGAGCTTCGCAAGGCCGTCAACCGGTTCCTAGCCGAGAAGTCCCCAGAGACCGAAGTGCGCCGCCTGATGGAGACCGACGAGGGCTACGACCCCTCGGTGTGGACCCAGATGGCCGAGCAGCTCGGCCTCCAGAGCCTGGCGATTCCTGAGGAGTTCGGTGGTTCGGGCTTCACGTTCGTCGAGTTGTCGATCGTCCTCGAAGAGATGGGCGCTGCGCTCCTTTGCGCCCCGTTCTTCTCGACCGTGGTCTTGGCTGCCAACGCCATCTTGGAGTCCGGTGACGACACCGCCAAGGCGGAGTACCTCCCCGGCATCGCCGACGGCTCCACCATTGCCACCTTGGCCCTCGCCGAGGACAACGGCCGGCCTGAACTGTCGGCCGTGACCTGCGCTGCCTCGGCTGCCGATGGTGGCTACGTGCTGAATGGGCACAAGAACTACGTGATCGACGGTCACCTCGCCAACTTGATCATCGTCGCTGCGGTCACCGACAAGGGCCTCTCGCTCTTCGCTGTCGCCGGAGATGCAGCGGGCCTCACGAAGACCCAGTTGCCGACCATGGACCAGACCCGCAAGCAGGCTCGTCTCGAGTTCATGAACACCCCGGCCCGACTCATCGGCACCGACGGTGACGCACTCGCCGGTCTGACCAAGACCCTCGACCTCGTGGCCGTGGGCTTGGCTGCCGAGCAAGTCGGTGGCGCACAGCGTTGCCTCGACGCTTCCGTCGACTACGCCAAGAACCGCATCCAGTTCGGTCGCCCGATTGGGTCCTTCCAGGCCATCAAGCACAAGTGCGCCGACATGCTCCTCGAAGTGGAGTCGGCTAAGTCCGCTGCCTACTACGCGAGTTTCGCTGCCGCTGAGGACTCCGACGAGTTGCCGGTCGTGGCATCGCTCGCCAAGAGCTACTGCTCAGAGGCCTACTTCCACGCAGCTGCGGAGAACATCCAGATCCACGGTGGCATTGGCTTCACCTGGGAACACCCAGCGCACCTCTACTTCAAGCGGGCGAAGTCCTCAGAGCTGCTCTTCGGCGACCCGACCTACCACCGCGAGCAGCTCGCACAGCGCATCGGCCTCTAGTCCCTGCGCTCGTACCGAGCTCAACTGCTGCAACCTCACTGCCCCGCCTCTGGCGGGGCAGTGGTGCGTCAGGACGAGAACTCTGCGTCGATCGCGCTCCGCAGCGCTCGAGCTGCAGCTCCGGGGTCAGCGGCTTCGGTGAGCGCACGTACCACCACGAAGTGGGAAATGCCCTCGGCAGCGAGTGGTCCGATGTGGGCTGGGGTGATCCCGCCGGTCACGAACACTGGAACGCTCGCTCGCTCGGTGGCGGCGGCAGCGTAGGACACGCCCGTCCCGATCCTTCCGGGCTTCGTTGGCGTCGCTTCGATGGGGCCGGCCGAGAGGTAGGTCACTGGCTCAGCGAGGGCAGGCGTCAACTCCTCCAAGGCATGGGTGGAGAGCCCGATGATGGCGTCGGGTCCGAGCAGGGTGCGACAGAGCGCAACTGGTGCGTCGTCTTGGCCAACGTGGACGCCGTCGGCGCCCAAGTGGAGAGCGAGGTCCGGTCGGTCGTTGAGGATGAACGGGACGCCGTAGGAGTGGCAGAGTTCCTGCACCAGCGCGGCGCGCTCCAAAATCACTCGAGCATCGGCATGCTTGTCGCGCAGTTGGACGATGTCGACGCCTCCGTCGAGCACCGCGGTCACGAACTCGGCGAGGTCTGGCCGGTCCGGCGTGCAGAGGTAGAGGCGTCGCAAGGAGAAGTCCACCCCTCCATTGTGCAGGAGCGGAGTCGCTGGTCCTGCAATTTCCGAGCGGACCGGTCGAAACGACCGATGACGGTGTGTCGGTCGGGAAGTAGGGCAAGATGGAACCGTGCAGATTGCGGCGAAGGTGGACTACGGGGTTCGGGCCATGTTGACCCTGGCCACCGCAGACCGACCGCTCACGACCGAAGAGATCGCCACACTCCAAGGACTTCCGAGCCGATTCCTCGGTGCGATCATGACCGATCTCCGTCGGGCCGAACTGGTGGCCAGTCAGCGTGGCGTCTCGGGTGGGTACCGTCTCGCCCGACCTGCCTCGACGATCCTGTTGGCGGAGATCATGCGAGCCCTCGACGGTCCACTCGCAGGTGTGCGAGGGGAGCGGCCGGAGAAGGTCGTCTACGAGGGCGCGGCGAGCTCGCTCCAAGATGTCTGGGTCGCTGCCCGTGCCGCGCTGCGCATGGTGCTCGACCACGTGACGTTGGAACAAGTGGCGACGGGCAAGCTCCCGAAGGCGGTCACGGACTTCACCAAGGATCCTCAAGCCTGGATCACGATCCGCTGATATGGCGCCGATCACCGTCTACGCCGATGGCTCATGTCTCGGCAATCCTGGTCCTGGTGGCTGGGCCTGGGCAGTGCCGGGTGGCGCATACGCGGCCGGACCCGATGCGCACACCACCAATCAGCGTATGGAGGTCAACGCCGTCATCGAGGCGTTGACCGCCCTCATCGACACGGCAGAAGCGCAGGGCGGGATCACGGTGATCTCCGATTCCACCTACGTCATCAAGTGCTTCCAGGACCGATGGCACGCGGGCTGGCTCCGCCGTGGCTGGAAGAACAGCCAAGGGCAACCCGTGGCTAATCGAGACCTTTGGGAGCGACTCTTCGCACTGGCCCTCGAACCCGTGGTGCCGCTCACCTGGAAATGGGTGAAGGGGCACTCTGGCGACCAGTGGAACGACGTGGTCGACGAACTGGCCCTCGCAGCAGCGACGACGCAGCGGCCCACGTCGGGCACTCGCTGACCCACGTGGTGGCCAATGGCCTCCCGGTAGGATCAGCCTGTGGCCACACCTGACCCCTCCGCCCAGCCGGACTTCGTCGTCATCGGTGGAGGCCCTGCCGGTTACGGCGCAGCGCTCACCGCAGCCAACGCCGGAGCATCCGTGGTGCTCGTCGATGCCGGTGGCCTCGGTGGCACCTGCCTGCAGCGTGGGTGCATCCCTGCCAAGTACTTCCTCGAAGCGGCTTCGGTCTTCCGAAGCGTTTCGCATGCCGCCACCTTCGGCATCACCACGTCGGCGCCAGGAATCGATTTCTCGGTGACTCAGAAGAACAAGGCGACGCTCGTGGGATCGATCGCCACCGGGCTCGGAAAGCTCTTGAAGCTCCGTGGCGTCAGGGTGCTCAACGGGCGTGGAACGCTCCACGCTGATCGCATGGTCACGGTCGACGTTGATGGCGCAGTCACCACCTTCGCTCCACGATTCGTGATCCTGGCCACGGGGAGTCGTCCCCGTGCGCTCGACGCCCTCCCCGTCGATGGTGCGGTGGTCGTGGATTCCGATGGGTTCTTGAACCTCGAGCGGTTGCCATCATCGGCGATTGTCGTCGGTGGCGGGGCAATCGGCTGTGAGTTCGCATCGATGCTGTCCGACCTCGGTGTCTCCGTGCACCTCGTGGAAGGGCTCGATCGAATCCTCGCTGGTTGCGACGGCGACGTGTCGAAAGTGGTGCACCGATCCTTTACCAAGCGCGGGATTGCGGTGACGACCGGGGTGCAGGTCCTCGGCCGCACGCTGTCGCCAGATGGAGCGACGGTGGAGCTGTCGAGTGGTGCGACGATCACCGCGGATCTCGTGGTGGTTGCCGTCGGGCGAGAACCCGTCACCACGGCGCTGGCTGAGGGTCTCGAGCTCGACCACGCCGGCTCCGGTGCACTCATCGCCACCGAGCAGCAGATGACGTCCATGCCCGGCGTCTACGCCGTTGGCGACCTCGTCGCAGGGCGACCGCAACTCGCCCACGTTGGCTTCGCCGAAGCACAGATCGCCGTCGGCCACGCACTCGGCAGTCCACTCCCGCCGCTCGACGTCGACGGCGTTCCATGGGCCATCTACTGCCGACCAGAGGTGGCCTTCGTGGGGTTGACCGAAGAGGAGGCCACCCGGCGCGGTCTCTCCATTGTGACCAAGCGTGAACCAATTGGTGGAAACTCCCGGGCCCAGATCATCGGGGAGACCGAGGGACTCGTGAAGGTGATCTGCGCCGCCGAGCCCGACGGAACGGCTGGGGCAATCCTCGGGGTGCACCTCGTTGGGCCGTGGGCAACGGAGCAACTCGGCCACGGCGAACTCGCCGTCAACCTCGGCCTCGACGTCGAGGCCGTGGCGCGCTTCATCCAACCCCACCCATCGCTCACGGAGCAGTACGGCGAAACCTTGCTCGCCTTGTCGGGACGGGGCATGCATGTCCGCTGAGTGTGATCGCCAGTCGCCGATGCCTCGTGGGGTCGACCCCGTGGAGCTCCGATTCCTCGGACGCGTGCACTACGAGGAAGGTCTCGCGCTCCAGCGGTCCCTCGCCGAACACGCATCCTCGGACTACGTCCTCGTCCTCGAGCACCCTGAGGTCATCACCCTCGGCCGTTCAGCCGACCGCGACCACGTCCTCGCTGGTGCGAGTGCTCCGGTCATCGCGACTGACCGCGGGGGTGACGTCACCTGGCACGGCCCGGGCCAAGTCGTGGTGTACCCGATCGTGGATCTCGGCGACGATCCAGGAGCCCCGAAGTCGCACGTCTGCCTCCTCGAGCGCGTGGTCGCCGAGGTCGTGGCCGACCTGCTCCCCGATGCGCCACCGGGTTCGATTGGTCGACTCGAGGGTCATCCGGGGGTCTGGGTTGGTCTCGACACCGCCGCTCCAGCCAAGATCGCCGCAGTTGGGATCCGCTCCATACGGTCGAGTGATGGACGCCGCCGATCGCTGCACGGCATTGCCCTCAACGTGGCCCCCGACCTCGAAGCCTTCGGCCAGATCGTCCCCTGCGGGCTCACGCGCCCAGTGACGTCCCTGCGGGTACTTGGGTGCGCCCTCGACCCCGATGCGGTCGCTCGGCGCCTCGGTGAGGGCATCGCCGATGCTCTCGCAGCAGGGCGCACCGTGCGATCTCAGGCCGTGGTGGCTGGTCGGACCGACGCCGAGACGTCGACCCCGATTCGCCTCCGGCGATTGGCGCAAGCGGGCGTCGATGCGTCCACTGCGGTGTCGATTTCGCAGCGCAAGCCCGAGTGGCTCCGAGCACCGGTCACGCTCGGATCGGGACTGCGCAGCACTGAGCAGACGGTGCACGGCGGGGGTCTCGTGACCGTGTGTGAAGAAGCTGGGTGCCCGAACCGCTCGGAGTGCTGGGCCGATGGCACCGCCACCTTCATGGTGAACGGCGCCGACTGCACCCGTGCCTGTGGGTTCTGCCAGATTGGCACGGCCAAGCCAGCGCCCCTCGACCCCACGGAGCCACACCGCGTGGCCGCAGCGGTTGCGCAGCTCGCCCTCGATCACGCAGTCGTCACCTGCGTGGCGCGTGATGACCTCGCCGATGGGGGAGCAGGCGCCATCGCCGACACCATCCGGGCCATTCGAGCGGTGCGACCGATGACCACGGTTGAGGTGCTCATCTCGGACTGCAAGGGTGACGGGGGGTCGCTCCAGCGGATCTTCGATGAACGTCCCGACGTCTGCAACCACAACCTCGAGACGGTTGCCCGGCTCCAGCGAGCGGTCCGGCCGTCAGCGGGGTACGCCAGGAGTCTCGGCGTCCTCGCCGCTGCTCGAGCAGCAGGCCTCGTCACGAAGTCCGGCCTCATGGTCGGCCTCGGTGAAACCGACGACGAGGTCCACGCGGCTATGGCCGATCTCCGAAGCGTCGGCACCCAAATTTTGACCATTGGCCAGTACCTCCGACCGACGACCACCCACCTGCCAGTGGCTCGGTTCTGGACGCCGGAGGAGTTCGACCGGCTCGCTGCGATTGGTGACGACCTCGGATTCGACCACGTCGAGGCCTCGCCGCTCACCCGTTCGAGCTACCACGCCAAGGCTGGAGCGAGGGCAGTCGGCCAACCCACTACGGTGGCAGTTTCGCTCGTCTCGAAAGGTTCCACCCCATGCGCATAGCGGCCATCAACCACCGAGCTCACCTCGTGCTCGACGACGGAGCGGTCGATCTCGAGCAGGCATCGGGTGGACGTTTCAGGAGTGACCTCATGGAGGCCATCGCTCGAGCAGACGAGATCGCAGCGTTCGCCGCTCAATCGGAGCTCGTCGGAGCGCCGTTCGACGTGTTGGAGCTCACCTGTCCCGTGCCTCGGCCGAGCCAGGTGGTGGCCATTGGGGTGAACTACGCCGATCACGCCACCGAGATGGGCATCGACCTCGCGCCGGAGCCCGTGGTCTTCACCAAGTTCCCCACCTGCATCGCGGGGCCGAACGAGGTCGTGACCTTGCCGAACAACACGGTGGACTGGGAGGTCGAGATGGTCCTCGTCATGGGACGCGACGCCTTCCAGTTGACTGAGGAGGAGGCCTGGGATGCGGTGGCCTTCGTGACCGTGGGTCAAGACCTCTCCGACCGAGACCTCCAGTTCGCCGCTGGACGACAGTTCGCCCTCGGCAAGTCCCGTCCCGGGTTCGGCCCGATCGGCCCCTGGCTCGTCACCCCCGATTCCTTACCGAACCGTGATGACCTCCAGCTCACCTGCAGTGTGGATGGCGAGGTCGTCCAAGACGGCCGCACCTCGTCGATGATTCGCCCAGTCAGCACCCTGCTCGCCGAGGTCACCCAGTACCTAGAGCTCCGCCAGGGCGATGTGATCTTCACGGGGACTCCCTCTGGGGCAGGAATGGGTCGTACACCCCAGCGCTACCTCCTGCCCCACGAGACGCTCGTCTCGACGATTGAAGGCATCGGCACCATCACCACGACCTTCGTCGACGGCCGCTGATCGGCCGACCGTGGCACCGTCGATCCCGCAGCGCTCGAGGTGGGGGAGGTTCACCGAGGAACTGCGGTACCTCGTCGTGGGTCCTCGCCCGGGCGGACGGTGGCACGATGGCCACCGCTGCATTGACGACGGCCACGACCACGCTCGGTGTACGCACCTCGTCTGCGAAGACCTGACGTGCGAGGTGGATGGTTGCCACGTGGTTTCCGTTCCGCTCTCGGGCACGATTGCCTATGAGTGGCGCCACCACCCCATCTGGCATCGAGAGGTGCTCGAGCGGCGGCGCAAACTCGATGCCGGCGGCATGACGCTCAAGGAGTACAAGCGGTCACTGTGGACCGGGCGCCGAGACGAACGCCATGATCCACGAGTCCGGTGACCGACAACCTCCCGAGGTCACCGATCACTTCGTGAGCTCCGCTAAAGTAAGAAAAATTCTCTAGCACTGTGGGGCGCCCCAAATGCAACCCTTCTCTTCTCTTCGTCGCACCCTCACCGCGTGTGTTGTCGCAGTTGCCTCGGTGGTGGTCGCTGCAACTGGCGTGGTTGGCAATGCTGGAGCGTCCACCAACCTCCCCTGCGATGCCGTCGTGGCCTACTCGTCCCTCAACTCCGGTGGCCAATGCGAGCTCGACGTCACCGGGATCTCCCAGGTCGACACGGTGACGTTCGCCTATCCCGTCCAGAGCGCAACGGTCGTCGTGACGGGTGGGAGCGGACAGGCGAGCGCCGGGCATACTGCTGGTTCGGCGGAGCAAATTGTGGCCACCGTCGATGCGTCGAGCGCACCGACGGTGGAGATCTCGACGGGTGGCAGCAACGGTGCGAACTGCCACGATGGATCGCTCGTCAGCGGCGGCCCGGCAGCATCGATTGCCGGTCCCGGCGGCCTCGCCATCGTGGCCGGTGGCGGTGGGGGGTCAGGGTGCTCGAGCGACACCGGGATCGGCGGGAACGGCGGTTCTGCTGGCGACCTTGCTGCGGGCACGCTGCCGCTCGAGGCTGATGGACAGCCGGGCACGCCCAACACGGACCTCACCGGTACCGTCCTATCGCCAACCGGTGGTGGCGGAGGCGGTGCGGTTTCGGCAGGCGGCGCCGGTGGTGATTGGGCCAACTCCATCAGTGGTGGCAATGGCGCCAGCGGCTTCGGGTGGGGACCAACGGACGCCGGGAACGATGGCGGCACCGGCGGTGGATGCGATTCCATGGGCGGCGGTGGCGGCGCTGGGTACTTCGGTGGTGGCGGCGGCGGATGCTCGGGGTACGACGGCACGAGCGGCGGCGGTGGAGGATCGTCGTACCTGAGTGGCGCGACCTACGTCTCGAGCACGCTCGTGGCATCGACCCCTGACAACCAAGCCTCAGTCATCTTCACCTTCGACCCATTGAGCGCAGACTTCCTCACCGTGTCGCCTATTGACTTTGGCACCACCGCAGTTGGCGTTCCATCGACGCAGGTGGCCACCCTGACCAACGTGGGATTCACGTCCCTGACCTACACCGGTGCGATACCGAGCGGAGCGGATACCTCGGTCACCTCAGGCGGAACCTGCGTCGTTGGCGCGACCCTCGCCGTCGGCGCGAGTTGCACGATTGCCGTGCAGTGGGATCCGACCGACGTGACGTCAGATCCCGGTTCAGTCACCGTGTACTACAACGCCATTGACTACGCCTCACAAGTCTTCACCTTGTCGGGGAACGTCATCGCTGCCGGTCCGCTCACCACCAGTGGGGCGAACTTCGGCAACCTCGCCGTCGGCGCAACGGCATCGATCCGAGCCAAGGTCATCAACACGGGCTCTGACACGGCCACCCTGACCGCATTCGCCACGCAGGGAGACGGGACGATGACCGTCGTTGGCAGTGACTGTGCTGTGGGCACCGTGCTCGGTCCATCACAAGGTTGCGTGGTGTTCTTGGAGTGGGCACCAACCTCAACGGTGTCGAGTCCCGGAGGACTCTCGGTCTCCTACGACGGGACGCCGCTCGCCGGAGGGACCCAGCATGGCCAAGAGGTCCTCACTGTGGCAGGGACCGTCTTCGGTGCTGGACCGATCACTGGATCGGGAACGTCGTTCGGCTCGGTTCTCGTTGGGGTGGCGGCCGCAACGACCGCAACGCTCACGAACACGGGGAATGACCAGGCGTCGATTACCGGGCTCAGTCTCACCGGCGACGGAACGGGTTCGATTACCGGTGGCAGCTGCGCGGTCGAGGTCGAGTTGGCACCGGGAGATTCGTGCACAGTTGAGCTTGAGTGGACGCCAACGAGTCTTCATGCTGCACCCGGAACGATCGTGGTCTCCTACGACGGAACCCCGAATGGTGGTGTGACCCAACACAGCACTGACGACGTTGCCCTTTCGGGAACTGTGGCGTACCCGTCGGCAACGATCAACGGCGCGACCTCGACCTTCCCCTTCACAGCCGCCGGTGTGACGAGTCGCATCTCGTCGACGTGGATCAACACCGGTACTGGTGATGGCACCATCACGTCGCTCAGTGTCGTTGGCCGATGGGCCAGCGTCGTCGGTGGGTCGTGTGCCGTCGGCGTCGTCGTCCACCCGACAGAGAGCTGCACGGTGGTGCTCTCGTGGACGCCGACAACCCAAGATCCGTCACCCGGTGACGTCGCAATGTCGTGGTCCGATGCATCGGGCGGCGGGTCATCATCGACCACGTACTCCGAGGAATCCACTGGCGCAGGACCGATTTTGTTCACCCACACCGCGCTCACGCCCGCTGCTGCGGGCTCCTCGAGCGTCTCGGATGTGGTGGTGGCGAACGGTGGATCGACCACGCTCGACCTCTTCAGTGCCACGGTGTTCTTCGGAGCTGTGACGATCACCGGCGGAACCTGCGTGCCAGGGGTGACGGCGCTGGCCCCGGGAGCATCGTGCACCCTCGAGATGACCTACGCGCCAAGCGAGAGCGACCTCGGCACCATCGCCGGGGTACTTGGCGTCCTCACTGAGGCGGGGATGGACATTGGTTTCCTCACCACCAGTGCCGTCCCGGAGAACCTGCAGCCCGGTCCGCTCACCTTCTCTGGAGCGACCTTCGGGCCGACCCTCATTGGCTTTTCCTCATCAACGGTGCTGGTGGTGACCAATAGTGGCCCCGGCTCGCTCACGCTCTCATCGGTCCGTGGGCCGGGACATGGGGTCACCATCACCGGGGGCACCTGCGTGTCGGGTCGTCAACTCGCCTCCGGTGCATCGTGTGCACTCGATCTGTCGTGGAAACCAACAACCATCGGGGTCCTCCACGGCATCGTGCAGTTCTCCTACCCAGGAGCGGGAGGAAGTGGGTTCGACGGTTCGGGGTTGACCGGTACCGCCATCGCTCCGTCAGTGAGCGGGCTGTCGACGTCCTTCGGACTCAACTCGTCTGTGCTCACCTCGTCGCAGACGCTGGCGATCGCCAAGCTCGCTCGCCAAATCGCGGCCAAGGGGTACACGGTGGTGTCGTTGGCCGGGTACGCCAACCCGGGTGAGCGGGGGAAGAACACCCTCATCCTCAGCACGCAGCGGGCGACGAACTTTGCTGCGGCGCTCCACACGGCGCTGGTCACCCTCGGCGACCACAACGTCGTGATCACCGCCGTTGGCAAGGGTGGCACCACGAAGTTTGGGAAGGTGACCGCCGCCGGCGGGTCGCCGAAGAATCGGATCGTGACCTACACCTTGGGGAACTAGGCGCCAGCAGTCCTGCTCCGTCGCGCAGCCGATCCGTAGATTTCGTAGGGATGAGGAGGTAGCGATGGAGCAGGAACTGACCCTCCAGCAGCGTCGGCACAACGAGGTGTCCATGCACTTCTGGGCGACACTGCGAGAGGACGGCAGCTTCACCTTGAACGGGCTCGACCTCGGTGTTGGTCCGTCCAACGGCGACTTCGAATACGAGTGGATCGTGACGGTGAAGGCTGAGGATCTCCCAGCATTACGAGTGCTGCTCGATTGCCAGGATGGTGAAGATCTCTTCGATGTCCTGCGGCGAGTGTGGCTTCCCGTCGAAGGCGCTGGACTCGAGAAGCTGATCCGAGATAGCACGGTTCCTTCTGAGTTCTGGTGTTGGCGTTCGTGAGAACGGCATCGCTCGGCCGGTCGTCGCGGACGACCGAGGAGTCGCTGCGGGCGAGTTAGCGAGTCGTCGACGCGTGGATGACGTTCGACGCTGCTCCCGCTCCAGCTGCCGAGATTGCCCGGACGCTGAGGGCGTAAGGGGTGTGCTGGGGCAGTCCCATCATGGAGATCGACGTTCCCGTGGTTCCCGTCGGTCGGTTGACCCACGTTGCACCACCGGTGAGCGAGTACTGATACGTCGTGATCGGACTGCTGCCTCGGTGCTTCGGCGGCGTGAAGAACATGATGAAGCCGCTGTGCTCAGGAACCACCTTGGTGAGCGTTGGCGCTGATGGAGCGAAAGCGCCTGCGGCGATCGTGGTCGACGTCGTCGTTGTCGAATCCGTCGCGGCGCCGACTGGTGCGCCAACAACAGCGATGATCGCTGCGCTCACGAGAATGCTCCTGGCGGACATGACCGTGCTCCCTTCAGACCCCTGCACGGTAGTGGGCACACTTCAGCAGCGATGCAGAGTGGAGGGTGCCGCCCGATGCCGGGTACTCAGGGCTTAGGCGACGAAGTACTTCGCCTGAGGGTGGTGGCAGATGATGGCGTCGGTCGTTTGTTCGGGGTGCAGCTGGAACCCCTCGGAGACCTCAACGCCGATGCGACCCGCCTCTAAGAGTTCGACCACGGTGGCGTTGTCGTTCAGGTTCGGGCACGCCGGGTAGCCCCACGAGTAGCGGCCACCTCGGTACTGCTGCCGGAAGAGCCCGGTCAGGGTTGGCCCATCTTCGTCAGCGAAGCCGAGCTCTTGGCGAATGCGGTGGTGCCAGTACTCAGCGAGGGCTTCCGCCATCTCGACGCCGAGGCCGTGCAGGAACAGGTACTCCTGGTAGCGGTTCTCGGCGAAGAGCTCCGCAGCACGCTCGGAGACCCGAGAGCCCATGGTAACCACCATGAATGAGGCGTAGTCCTTCTCCAAAGAACCGACAGGTCGGAAGAAGTCCGAGATGCACAGGTAGGGGTCGACGCTCTGGCGCGGGAAGTGGAACCGAGTCCGCTCCGTGGTCCGGTCATCATCGGTCCAGATGATGAGGTCTTGGCCATCGGCGTTGGCGGGGAAGTGGCCGTAGGCGACTTGGGGGATGAGGAGGTCATCTTCCTTCGCAATGGCGAGCTGCTCGCGAAGCGTGGCCCGCACCCTGGTCTTGAACGCCGGGTCATCTTCACCGTCTTCGGGTCGGAATCCCCACTGGTTGCGGAAGAGGGCAGTCTCGTTGAGGTAGGTGGCGATCTCGTCGATGCCGATGCCCTTGGCCACTCGACTGCCGAGGAACGGCGGCGTGAAGAGGGGGTTGTCGAGGGCGACCGACGGCGCCCGTTCGGGGAGACCCTCGGGTGCCTCGGCTTCGCCTCGGAACCGTCGGTTCACGTTCTTGGTCGACAATTCGCGACCGAAGAGCGGGTCGTCTTCTCCCGTGCGCTTGAGCTCTTGGAGGCGGTCCATCGTGCGCAATCCCTCGAAGGCGTCACGGCCGTAGAAGACCCGACCCTGGTAGGTCTCACGAAGGTCTCGCTCGACGTAGGTACGGGTGAGGGCTGCACCGCCGAGGAGGACCGGGATCTGGCTGAGGCCCCGAGCGTTGAGCTCTTCTAAGTTCTCGCGCATGATGAGCGTCGACTTCACGAGGAGACCCGACATGCCGAGGGCATCGGCGTCGTGCTCCTCGACCGCTTGGATCATCTCGGCGATGCCGATCTTGATGCCGAGGTTGATGACCTCGTAGCCGTTGTTGGTGAAGATGATGTCCACCAAGTTCTTGCCGATGTCGTGGACGTCACCCTTCACCGTGGCCAAGACAATGGTGCCCTTGCCGCCTTGGTCAGCCTTCTCCATCTTCGGTTCCAAGTAGGCAACCGCCTGCTTCATGGTCTCGGCTGAGGAGAGCACGAAGGGGAGCTGCATCTCGCCGCTGGCGAAGAGATCGCCGACGACCTTCATCCCCTCGAGGAGGAGGTCGTTGACGATGGAGAGCGGGGCGTAGCCGGCGGTGATGGCGGCTTCCAAGTCGTCGTCGAGTCCGACCCGATTCCCGTCGATGATGCGACGCTTCAAGCGCTCTTCGATGGGGAGGTTGGCGTCCATGGCGTTGTCGGCCTTGGCCGTGGTCTTGCCCTCGAAGAGCTGGAGGAGCTTCTGCAGCGGGTCGTAGTCCGCGGTGCGACGGTCGTAGATGAGGTCGAGGCAGGTTTCCCGGGCCTCGGGGTCAATCTTGGCCAGCGGCATGATCTTGCTGGCGTGGACGATGGCCGCGTCGAGTCCGGCTTCCACACATTCGTGGAGGAACACCGAGTTGAGCACTTGGCGGGCTGCGGGGTTGAGGCCGAAGCTCACGTTGGAGAGGCCGAGTACCGTCGTCGCTCCAGGGAGCTCGGCCTTGATGCGGCGGATGCCCTCGATGGTCTCGATGCCATCTCGGCGAGATTCCTCCATGCCGGTCGACAACGGAAGAGCGAGTGCGTCCACCATGATGTCCGATGCAGGGAGGCCGTAAGTCTGCGTGGCGAGGTCGTAGATGGCCTTGGCCGATCGGAGCTTCCACTCCGCGGTTCGCGCCTGGCCCTCTTCGTCGATGCAGGTGGCGACGACGGCAGCCCCGAACTCCCGAGCCAACGTCAAGAACGTGTCGAGACGAGTGCCCGGAGCGGCGCCCTCTTCTAAGTTGACCGAGTTGAGGATGGCCTTGCCGCCGAGCCAGGCCAGCGCCGTGGCGGCAACCGGACCTTCGGTGGTGTCCACCATGATCGGCACCGAGGACTGGGTGGCCAGGCGAGAAATGACTTCGCCCATGTCGGCAACCCCGTCGGCACCGGTGTAGTCCACGCACACGTCGATGACGTGGCTGCCCTCGCGAACCTGTTCCTTGGCCATGGCCACAGTCGTGTCCCAGTCGCCGTCGAGCATCGCTTCACGGAACTTCTTCGAACCGTTGGCATTCGTGCGCTCGCCGACCACGAGGAACGAGGAGTCCTGTGCGTAGGGGACGGCGGTGTAGATCGATGCCAAACCTGGTTCCGGCACCGGGCTTCGTCGAGCTGGGGTTGCGCCACCGAGGCGCTCAATGACCGCAGCCAAGTGCGCCGGCGTGGTGCCGCAGCAGCCGCCAACGGCGTTGATCCCAAGCTCGGTCACGAATCGATAGTGGTAGTCAGCGAGCTGCTCAGGGGTGAGGTCGTAGTGCATGGCCCCGTTCACGACGGAGGGGAGTCCGGCGTTGGGCAGGCAGGAGATCGGGATCTGCGCGTGCTCGGCGAGGTAGCGCAGCGGCTCACCCATCTCTTGGGGGCCGGTCGCGCAGTTGAGGCCGATGACGTCGATCTGCATGGCCTCGAGGGCGGTCAACGCCGCTCCGATTTCGGTGCCCGGCAGCATACGACCGGTGAGTTCAATGGTGACCTGGACTTGGAGGGGAATCCGGCGACCAACCTCGGCCATGGCGAGGCGACAGGCGTTGATGGCCGCCTTCGCCCCGAGGAGGTCGAACATCGTCTCGATGATGAACAGGTCTGCCCCGCCTTCCAAGATGGCCCGGGCTTGGTCGACGTAGCTGGCTCGGAGATCGGCGTAGGGGATTTGGCCGAGGGTTGGGAACTTCGTTCCTGGTCCAATCGACCCGGCCACGAATCGAGGCTTCCCCGGCGTCGAGTACGCGTCAGCCGCTCGGCGGGCAATGTCGGTAGCGGTGCGGCTGAGCTCGGTCGCTCGGTGTTCGAGGCCGTACTCAGCGAGCACGATGGAGAAGGATCCGAAGGTGTCGGTCTCGACGACGTCGCAGCCGACCTCCAAGAACGAGCGGTGGAGGCGGTCGATGGCGTCGGGCTTGGTGGCGACGAGGACCTCGTTGCACCCAGCCAAGTGCTCGCCACCGAAGTCCTCGGGGCTCAAGTCCATGAGCTGGAGGTTCGTGCCGGTTGCACCGTCGAAGACGAGGACGCGTTCGCTGAGTGCGGTCAGATAGGCAGAGTCGTCGAGCGAGAGTCGACCGGCGAGGAAGGGGGAGGAAGCCATGGGACTCCTAGGCTACAAGCGTCGCTCGACCGCTAGCATTCGACGATGACGATCTACACCCGAAAAGGCGACGACGGAACGACTGGACTCTTCTACGGCGGCCGGGTGGCGAAGAACGATCCCGCCATTGAGCTCCTCGGAGCGGTCGATGAAGCGCAGGCCTTCCTCGGCCTCGCTCGGGCGGCCACCGGTGAAGGTTCCGAGCTCGACGCACTGCTCATCTCGCTGGAGCGGGACCTCTGGGTGCTCATGGCTGAAGTGGCGACCGACGATGCGAATCGGGACAAGTTGACCGACGGAGCTACCAAGGTCAGCCCGGCAATGGTGGACCGCCTCGAAGGGTTGATCGACACCTACACGGCGAAGTTCGAGCCGCTGAAGGAGTTCGTCGTTCCCGGGGGCAACTCCCTCTCGGCAGCGCTCGATGTGGCGCGGACCGTGGTTCGGCGAGCAGAGCGGGCCACGGTGGCACTGCCCGAGACCGACAGCCTCGTCGCCCCCTACCTCAACCGGCTCTCGGACCTCGTGTGGACCTTGGCTCGGTGGCAAGATGGAGACCACCAACTGCGGACACGATCGGTCGGACCCGCAGCGAACTAGCTGGTTGCCCAGCGCAAAGGAGCACCATGACCACGATTCCCGTTGCACCGTCCAAGGTCGCCGATCTCGGTGAGGTCGACCTCCTCGTGCTCCCGGTTCGAGACGATGACGGAGCCGTGCTCGCCGTTGCCGTTCCAGAGAACGTCGCTGGTTTCTCAGTGCCACAGGTCTTCGACGAGGACTTCGCTCGCAGCACCGGAACCGGAGCTGGTGAGTCGACCGCGATCCGTGGATTCGGTGGGCCCACCCTGCTGCTCGTCGGCATTGGGAGCGGAGACCTCGAAGGATGGCGCAGGTTCGGTGCTGCGGCGTCGAGAGCTGGCCGACCGGGTCAGCACGTGGCACTCGTGGTGCCGCCGAAGGATGCTGCTGCCCAAGAAGCTGCCGCCCTCGGTGCCCTGCTCGCCACCTACCGCTTCGACCGCCACCGCTCCACGCAGCGTGAGGGGGTCGGCTCGATTGCGGTCGCCTCGTCGTCCATCGTGGGCCTCGACAAGGCAGTAGCGAGTGCTGCGACCACGGCCGATGCCGTCGCCTTCGCCAAGGACCTGATCAACGAACCGGCTGGTCACCTCTCGCCCAGCGAGATGGCCAAGCGCGCCGCCACTCGTCTGAAGGCCGCCAAGCACACGACGGTTGAGGTCTGGGAGAAGGCTCGGATCGAGAAGGAGAAGCTCGGTGGGCTCCTCGGCGTGGCCCAAGGCTCCCTTGAGCCTCCTCGTCTGGTGATCGGTCGCTACGTGCCGGAGAAGGCCACGGCCAAGACCCCGCACATCGTCCTCGTGGGGAAGGGCGTGACCTTCGACTCTGGTGGTCTGTCGCTCAAGACTGGCGCCGGCATGATGACCATGAAGACCGACATGTCCGGTGCTGCGATTGTCGTGGCCGCCCTCGGCGCCTGCGATGACCTCGGCGTCAAGGTCAAGGTAACCGCCATTGCTCCGATGACCGAGAACATGCCGTCGGGCTCTGCGGTGCGCCCTGGCGATGTGCTGACCGCCCGCAACGGCAAGACCATGGAGATCTTGAACACCGATGCCGAAGGTCGCCTCATCTTGGCTGACGCGCTCTGCATCGGTGCGGAGATGGAGCCCACGGTCATGATCGACGTGGCGACGTTGACCGGTGCACAGGTTGTGGCGCTGGGTTCTGACATCGCTGCGAGCTACGCCACCGATCAGGCCCTGTCGAACGCCCTCTTCGATGCCGGTGAGGCCGAAGGTGAGCACAACTGGCCCATGCCGTTGCCTGCCTACTACCGCAGCCACATCGACTCCGAAGTGGCCGACATGAAGAACATCGGCAAGACCGGCGAAGCGGGGTCGGTCTCTGCGGCGCTCTTCCTGCAGGAGTTCGTCGGTGAGACCACCTGGGCCCACTTGGACATCGCCGGTCCGGGACGCTCTGAGGTGGAGTCTGGCTACAAGACCCGGGGGGCGACGGCCTTCAGCCTGCGCACCCTCCTCACCTACCTCCGCACGCTCCGCTAAGCCGACCGAGCGCTGAAGCCGCCGAAATGGAGTCGAGACGATCGGGGAACTGTTCGATCGAGCGACGCTGAGCGGTGGTCGCCACCGTCGGGGTGGCCGAGGAGCACGGTGGCGAAGAGCTCCCAGGTTGGCGGAATGGCGAAGGCCTCCTTGATGGCATCCACGCCACGGAACGCGCCGAGGAACGCTGCGCCGAGGTCGTGGGCTGCAGCACCGAGGAGGAGTCCCATGGCAACGAAGGCTGCGTCGCCGAACCAGTAGGGAACTGGCCACACCTCGACACCTTCGCCCAATCCCGAGTTCGCCTTGTCCGAGGCGGCGTAGCGCTCGACGTAGGCAGCCGGCTCGCACAGGACGAGCACGATGACCGGAGCTCGCCGCAGCCCCGCGAAACGGGCACTGCGCGCTCGCCACGCCGCATCGGTCGACGCCTCCCAGTAGGCCGCTCGGTCAGGGTCATCGGTCAGGACGACGAGTGCGGTGCCTTGAGTGTTGCCGGCCGTTGGCGCCCGCAGGGCGTCGTCACACAGTTCTGTGAGCAACGCGTCGTCGATGGGGCGATCAGCGAAGCTCCGAGTCATCGACCGTCGAGCGAGGAGTTGATGGAGGTCCACTGGTGCAGTTTGGCGCGATTTGGAATGTTGACCTAACTGGTAGGGTTTTCACCACCACCGAGTGAGGAGCTCAGATGTCTACTCCCCGTGAACTACTGAACGCAGCGAAAGCAGAGATCGTCGAAGCCGAAGGTGCCGCCGTTGCGCCCCTCGTCGGAACGGTCACGTTCCTCGACGTCCGTGAGCCCGACGAGTACGAGCAAGGTGCGGTTCCTGGCGCCGTGCACCTTCCCCGAGGCCACCTCGAATTCCAGGTTGAAGGCAAGATCCCGAACAAGACCGCGCCGATCGTGGTCTACTGCGCTGGTGGCGTTCGTTCAGCCTTCGCGGCCAAGACGCTCCAAGACCTCGGCTACACCGACGTCACCTCCGTCATCGGTGGCTTCAACAAGTGGAAGGACGATGGGCTCCCCTGGACGACGCCGCGAACCCTGACCCCGGCCCAGCGCAACCGCTACCAGCGCCACCTCTTGCTCCCTGAAGTGGGGGAGAAGGGTCAGCAGAAGCTGCTCGACGCCAAGGTGCTCATGCTCGGCGCTGGTGGCCTCGGGTCACCGTCTGCCCTCTACTTGGCAGCTGCTGGCGTGGGCAACATCGGCATCATCGACATGGACGTCGTCGACGAGTCCAACCTGCAGCGCCAAATCCTGCACAACCTCGACCGGGTGGGTATGCGGAAGGTGGAGTCCGCCAAGGTGGCGCTCACCTCCATCAACCCCGACCTGACCGTCACCACCTACGACACTCGTCTCGGTGCGGACAACATCTTGGACATCATCGATGGCTACGACGTCATCGTCGACGGGACCGACAACTTCCCGACCCGCTACCTCGTGAACGACGCCACCTTGCTCAAGAAGATCCCCGTAGTCCATGGTTCGATCTTCCGGTTCGAGGGCCAGGTGACGGTCTTCGATCCCTACAACGGTCCCTGCTACCGCTGCCTCATCCCTGAGCCACCTCCGGCCGAGCTGGCGCCGAGTTGCGCAGAAGCCGGAGTGCTCGGCGTGCTCCCGGGCATCGTGGGCTCCATCCAGGCCCTCGAGGCCATCAAGATGATCCTCGGTCTCGGCGAACCCCTCGTCGGTCGTCTCTTGGCATTCGATGCCTTGGAGGAGTCCTTCCGCTCCTTCAAGGTCCGACGCGACCCGGACTGCCCAGCCTGTGGGCCCAACGCCGGTCCGATCGTGATCGCCGAGTACGACGACCTCTGTATGCCACACGCTGGCTGAGCGTCGTTCCTTGACTGCAGTGCCTTCGTGGCGACGCTTCCTCGAGCGTCGCCACGATCGCTGTGCGGGGACCGTGGAGGTCGCAGTACCGTGACCGCCGTGTCCGAGCAACGCCTGACGCCGACGACCGATGGGGTTCGCAGCGCTGAGCGACTCCGCACTGCAGTTGCGCACGTGGCCGTGTGGCTCATCGGGGCGTCGGTGTTCTTCTCGCAGGTCTTGGCATCGGGGTTCACCCGCCTCGTCGGGGATCAAGGTGACGCCCGATTGACGGTCTACCTCGACGAGTGGTGGTTCTCCGTCCTGCACGGTCGTGGACCGTGGCGCACGCCCCCGTTCTTCACCCCGGTGTCGAATACCCTCGGCCTCACTGATACCTATCTCATCGATCAGGTGGCCTACGCACCGCTCCGACTCCTCGGTGCTGATCCCTTCCTCGCCTACCAAGTGACCGCCATTGCCCTCACCGCTGTTGGATTCGCTGGGTGGTCGCTCATGGTGCAGCGGTTGTTCGACGTCCGGCTCCCGGTCCGGCTGCTCTCATCGACGCTGTTCGCCTTCAGCGGTGGACTCGCGCTCCACGGTGAGCACCCCCAGCTCTTCGGTATCGAGGTCATCCCGTGGATCGTGGTCGCCCTGTGCGCCTCGTGGGCTGCACCGACCAAGAAGGGGCAGTTCGCCCTCGGGGGAGCAGCGGGACTGCTCGCTTTGGTCGAGGCTGCCAGCACCTTCTACGTCTGGTACTTCGCGGTGCTCGCTGCCGTGGCGTTCGCCCTACTCCGGGTGGCACTCGACCCACGAGGTGTGTGGGCTGCGGCGCGTCTCCGCCTGTTGAGCGTGCCGATGGCGGCTCTAGGCGCGGTTGTCGGTACCGTGCTCGGAGGAGCGCTCTTCGCCTCCATCTACCTCCCGACCTTCCGAGCTGTGGGTGGGTACTCGCGAGCCATGGTGCTGTCGTACGCACCGACCCCCGTCGACCTCGTGAACCTCAGCTCGACCGACCTCCTCTGGGGCAAGGTGTCGACGTGGGTCGCTGGTGCTGCGGCGTCCAATGGTGGCGAGGTCTCCTACGGATCGAGCCCCATCCTGCTCGCTGTCACCGTGGCACTGATCGCCCTCGTGTGGCTGGCGCGGCGATCGGTGCGGGAGGTGGCAACCCCGCTCTGCCTCCTCGCTGTCTCCCTCGGTGGCGCGGTCGTCGCCGTGCGGTTCGGAACCTTCTTTGCCTGGGACCTCGTTCGGTGGCTGCCGGGAGCGAGTGCGATTCGAGCGGTTGGGCGCACAGGCCTGGTGGCCAACGCCGTCCTCCTCCTCGCCTGCTGCGCTGCGTGTGCACCGAACCGGTGGTCGTGGTTGACCATGCCCCGCCGCCGACCGCTCATCGCCTGCGCCGTGGCGATCTGCACGCTGTTAGTCATGGAACAGATCCACACCAGCGAGCCGGTGTACCTCTCGCGACCGACTGAGCTGTCCGTCCTGGCCGCGGTCCCGCAGGCTCCACCAACTTGTCGCTACTTCGCCCTGGAGTCGTTCGGCCAAACGAAGCGCTTAGTCGACGTCCAGACCGAAGCCATGATGCTCTCGCTCAGACTCGGGCTCCCGACGGTGAACGGCTACTCCGGGTCGTTCCCAAAGGGGTGGAACCTCTTCGTCACGACGTCGCCGTCGTATCGCCACGCCATCGCGACGTGGGCAGCGGCCCGACACCTCAAGGGGCAAGGGTGTATCTACAACGCCACCACCACGCAGTGGTCAGCCCTCGTGCCCATCCGTCGACTCAACTGGCCCTTCTTCGGCGTCTGAGTCTTGCGCCACTCGGCTTCGGTTCTTGGCGTCCATGATCTCCCAGAGGCGCTTCACCATCTCGCCGCCTGTGCGCTGCTGATCGAAGCGGTAGTCCACTGTCCGCTTCCCTGCCGCCCCCATTGCTGCTCGCAGTGCATGGTCGCTGGCGAGGAGGCGCATCCACTCCGCAGCCTGGTTGAGGTCTGGGTCGGCCCAGAGGAGGCCATTCGTGTAGATCGTCAAGAGCTCCGGGTTGTAGAAGACATCTTCTCGGGTGATCTCTCGGACCGTGAACCCAACGAGGCAGGCAGAGGCGTGGTCGAGGAACACTCGGTTGCCGGAGAACCCCGTGGCGATGACGGGGATGCCGAGGCTCATGGCCTCTGCCATTCCGAGGCCGAGCCCCTCGGCTCGGTGGAGTGAGACGTAGACGTCTGCTGCTGCCATCAAGTTGGTGAACTCTTGGTCGGAGTAGGTGGCGTCAACGAGGATGCCACCGACGCTCTCGACAACCGGCTCGAACCAATCCCGGTACGCACCGATGACGTCGAGGCTGTGGGTCTTGATGATGAGCTGGGCGTCGTCCGTTCGCCCTCCGAATGCCCGACGGAAGGCTTCAACCACGCCATCGGGGTTCTTCCGGGCGGGGACAGACCTGGCGTCGAAGGTGCACAGAAAAGTCGGGCGATCCTCGCTCAGGCCGAGGTCACTGAGGACCTCAGCACGAGAACGATTCGGGCTGAAGGGTCGAAGCGATTGCTGGAAGACCTGAACCGGTGCGTCCGTCGCCCCGAAGAGTGCGGAGCGAATGGTGGGACTCGCGACCCAGAGCTCATCGACTCGCCGTGCTTGAGCGGCGAGATGATCTGGCATCGACGGTGTCTCCCACCACCAGGTACCAATGTTGTAGCGGTCGGCATCTCGCGGATGGAAGTCCTCGTCGTCAATGAGGTGGAACTCGACGGTGTTCTGCGTCCAGATGTGGAGGTAGGAATCTGAGGAGCGTTCGAGATCGTGGAAGTCTTCGTCGAGGAGGTCGGGAGCGAGTGGAGTCACCCCGCCGAAATCGTCCAACGTGACCGTCACCCCTGCGGCGAGCAGGTCGGCGACCACTCGTCGGCTCGCGGCACTCAGGC
>CAIQEU010000033.1 GCA_903870905.1 uncultured Actinomycetes bacterium
CGACTTCATCGACTCCTCGAGCGGGTCGACGGTCTGCCTCGACAGCACGCAGTAGGTCGAGCGCAACACCACGGCGCGCTCGGATGGGCAGTGGGCTGGTTGGTCGTGCGATCAGGGGCCGTGCTCACCGAGTGTTCGCCCCTCGACATGGGCAGTTCTGACACCACGGTTCATGGCGAAACTGAAGACGCTTTGAGGAGCCCGTGGTGACCCCTCAGGCCAATGCAGCACTGAGGAAGCACAACCTATAATTCGCAGATGGCGTACGCGGTGGCAGAAGACGAGGTAGAACCGGTTGTCCGTGGACTCCTCGGTCTCATTGATGTCGATGGTGGACCGACAACCGAGCAGTTAGACGTTCTCTGGTCGATCACGAGCCACCTCTGGCGTCGACCGGACTTAGCCTCGGCTCGCTTGTCACCGCTTTCCCCTGACGAACTCGCCGTCACGTTGGGTGATGAACGAGCACGTCGTCGTTTCCATGTGATCGCCGTCACCCTTGAGCTCTGTCGGCACCCGTTGAGCCAAGCGCAGGTCAACTCGGCCGAGGCCTACGCGCACGCCCTGGGTGTTGAGGGTGCCGATCTCCTCATCATGCGCGACTGGATTGATTCAGGTGTGGAGCGCGCCATGCAGGACTGGAAGCGCTGCTTTGGTTCGATGGCGGAAAACCTCAGCGAAGCCTCTCTTCGTTCCTCGGAGGAACTCTCCGAAGAAGAACTCTGGGATCAAGAAGGTTCTGACGCCGCCATACTCGAACGCCTCCTCGAGTTCCGTGAACTCCCGAGTGGTTCCCTCGGACGTGAGTACTTGGCCTTCTACGAACGAAACGCCATCACCTTGCCCGGTGTGGCACAGAGTGGAGCGCTCCAACGCGTTGCCATTAGCCACGATATGCACCACGTGATCGCTGGATACGAGCCAACCGGCCAAGGCGAAATCGCTCTCGGGGCATTTCAGATGGCACTGTCGGACTCCGAGGACCACCTCGTGCAATTCCTCGGGAACTTGCTCATCCACGAGGCGGGTGTTCTCGACCCGGGTGGATTCGTACCGAAGTCTGCGTCGCTGCTTCGCCCGGGTGCCATTGAGATGCTCGGAGAAGCCTTTGAACGTGGAGCCAAGTGCCGGGCGGACTTCACGACTATCGATCACTTCGCAATTGCCGGTTGGGATCTCAGCGAAGTGCGTGAGGAGTACGGCGTCGTCCCCGTCACCCTCAACGCGTAGCGCTTCGTCCCGAGATTGAGGTATCGCTCCACTGCGCATCGGAACGGCGACGCGCTCGTCTCCATCTCCTGATGACGGGGCAGGTCAGCTGAGCAGCCTTGGTGCGGCTGCCTCTCGGGAACGAGATCACGCTTGGTGCTCGAACCGACTCGATCATCAGGGGGTCACGCCGGGGAATGGTCGGGCTCGCTCCCACCGATGACAGCCACAGCGAAGCGGTAATCGCTGTCGCTGGGCTGCCGACGGGGTGGGAATCGCTACCAGTCCATGGCGTGCATGTTGCCTGAGATCATGTGCATGAAGAGGTCTGCATGATCGGGGTTCGATGACCCGAGGTCAGTCCACACTGACCCACCACGGAGCACCACGATCTTCACGAGGCAGGTAGCTGACTCGAAGAGCTCGACCACTCGGTGCTCATCTTCAGCCTTGGCAACGCTGGTGAACCCATCTGGGAGACACGTAATTGCTTGCGCCAGGTGGGTGCGAGCATTGCCAGGAGCCTTCACCAAGAAGTTCCGCTCATTCGGGAACCTCTCACTGCACTCGGTAGCGAAGAAGGTGAGGAGTGGACTGACGGGGCTGGATTGTTTTCTGAAGCGCATTGGGCTCTTTCTCTTTAGGGTTCCTCCTCGGTTCGGTGGGCCAAGGCCCACACGTGCCAAGGCCAACGAGGCCACATGGCCTCGAAGGGAGGGAGTTCTTAGCACGAGGGTGTGACATTGAAGGGTTCCGCCAGTGGGAGCTGCATGCGCAACCCCCACTGCACGACTCCGAACCAGTGGTCAGCGACCGTCGGGGCTCCATCGTCCTGACTCCACCAGCCACAACAAGTGGTCGAGCATGTTGGCGTCGACGCACGGATACTGCGGCCGCAGCTGGTCGGCCACGGCCATCAAGAGAACTGCCTTCTCTGGAGTTGTGAGCACCTTGCCGAGGAGACGCTCGAAGTAGCGGCCGATCATGCGGTCGTCCTTCACGCCGTCGCGGTAGCCGGCCAACATGAACAGGTAGATGATGCTGACCGAGTCGCTCTGCCCCTTCACGGACCGGAGCACCTCGCGGAGCGCTGCGTTGGTGATGTTGTCGAGGAGATCCTGCGCGGTCTCGATCTCCGCCGCGGCGAGGATCTCGAAGAACTGCTGCATGGCGAAGGTCTTGAGGACCCCGCCTTGGGTCGAGGTCCGCAGGTAGTTCCAGAGGTTCGCAGCGAACCACGCCCCTTCGTCGTCGAGGTGATCGCTGAACGTGCTCAGGAACTGGGCTGGCGTCGTTGGCTGGGGTACACCGTTGACGGCGCAATAGGTGCGGAATCGGGCGATCCCGTTCTCGACGGCGGCGTAGCGAACGCCGACTGAACCAACGGCATCGAGGACGCAGGAGACGAGGTCGTCGTAGCCATCAGGGTGGAACAGCTCCTCCGAACAGAAGTCGGGAGGGATGATCGCCGTGATAGCGGCAACGACTCGCTCGAGGTCGGACTCGGCGACCTCGTGGGTGGTCTCGGTGAAACTCCACATGGAGTGCATTGGTTGTGCCTTTCTCTATAGGTGTTGCATGGGAATCCCCAGTGCCCACAGTTGGCACTGGGGAGAACTGGTGGACCGGCCTAGAGGTAGATCCCTGACCGGGTGGTCTCCGTCGGTGCTCCGATACGGGTGGCGTTGCCCCGCTTCTCGTAGAGCTCGGCCAAGGTCATCGACCGGGTAACCCCCTTCGCTCCATCGCCGAGCCAAACCCGGGCCTCCTTGGGCTCGAAGGGCAGGAACTCGTGCACCGACAAGCACCGGCCCGGACGGGTGAGCGCCGGAGGCAGCGAGCTCACCTTGTTGTTGGTCGAGAGCAGGACGAGGACCCGCTGACCCTGGGCCAAGAGCCCATCGCCAACGTTGAGCAGGCGATCGAGTGCCGGGTTCTCCTTCGTTGAGCTCGCGTCGCCGACGTAGAGGTCAGCGTCTTCAGCGATGAGGAGGCGCCAGAGGTCGCCACGGTCCTCACCGCCGCGACGAGCCGAACGACCCAAGACCTGCATGAGGTACTTGGCTTCGCTGAACACCACTTCGGCGTCCACCAGCAGCTCCGGCTGGCACCACTCGAACCACGCGTTGCACAGCGCACGGACCACCGAGGTCTTGCCCGTCCCCGGTGCACCGTGGAGCAAGATGATCCGCCCCGAACGGTCGTCAGTGTCGCTCGGGCGGTACTGCATCAAGGTGTCGAGGTCAGGCTGCACGGCGCCGGGGTAGTTGGAGCGGATCTCGTTCCAGTCCTCGGTGACGATGCGCTTGGACGTGGAGTCGATATCACCGCCACCGAAGTACCAGGTGCGGAGCCACTGGACGTTCTGGTCTTCGGGTGCGGGCTCTGGCACCTTGGCCAGAATGGCCTCGCCGATCGCCGCCGCGTCATCAGGGTCCATGGCCGCGACCTCAACGAACAGGTGGGAGCCTCCGCCGTAGGAGTTGAGCAGGACTGCAGCGTCGCTGCCGTCTCCCTCACCCCTCGTGGCGACGACCGTCCGACGGACACCCTGCGGCTCATCCTCAGTGCGGGCGAACGTGAAGCCGTCAGGGAGGAGGCCTGCGAGCTGGCGGAAGGTCACGGGCGCATCCCATGCCCCACGCACTGGCCCTTCCCAGTGGCTGACGTAGTGGTTGGCGTCCAAGTAGCGGAAGACCCGAGCTGCTGCCGAGTCGTACTCCACCGGCTGGGAGATCGCGATGGTGGAATTGGGCGCCTTGGCCATCGGCAGGGGAGCGAGCGCTCCCCCTTCGGTGGTCGTGGTCTCGTTGGTCATCGTCATGCTGCCCTCTCTTCGTTCGGGGTGGATGTTGCTGCATTCGACTGCGTGGCTGCGCGAAGTCGAGGGTCGGGCGTGAGGGTCGCTGCGAGGTCCGCAGCGCGCGCTTCCTCGTCTCCCTTCACCGTCACGTGCACGGTCCCGTCGGCGTTGTGGGTTAAGAGCACGTGCAGCCCATCGACCACCAAGTGGCGGAGCTGGACCACTCCCTCGTGGTCGATGCCTGCGACCACCACCGCTGGCGGGAGGTCTGCGAGGGCCTCGTCGAGGACCGACGCCGACTTCGCAATCGCTGCGGCCGGAACGCTGGCTGGGACCGCATCGAAGTCGGCGATGAGGCCGAGCGCTTCGGCCGCTGCAGCTGACCGCTCCACCTTCCACGCCGGGACCCGCTGCACGAACCGGCGGTGGACCCCCGATCCATTGCCTGCGCCACCGAGGATCGTGAACGTGATGTCGATCATCACCCCCGTCTCGCTCACCGCAGTCACCACGCCAGGCGTTGCATTCCACCTCGGCTGCTGCTTCGCCGGGTCGATGGCGATCACCACTGGGTCACCGACCCGGAGGCCAGTTTCGCTCGCGGTGTCGATCCAACCCTTCCGGCTCGGACTCCTTCGCTTGAGAGGCGGGACCCCCCGGACCCGCTCTACCCCCTCGAGCACACTCGCCGGCCACGGTGCCAACCGGTCGCGTTCCTTCTTCTTGGCTCCTGCCATCACTTCCCCCTCTGTGTCGTCGTTGTCTTCGTTCCTGTCGTCATGCCGTACGTCGTCCCAATTCGGAGCGTGGCTTGGAGGTGATCCGGGACCCTGGGAGATCCCTCGGGGCCGAAGGCCCCGTAGACCTTCCTGAGTTTTCGGGCGTAGGCCCGTTCGCCTGGCGTTGCTTGGGTCCGACCCAACCGTCGGCGTTGGTTCTTGGTGGTGAAGGCGTTGATCGGCAGCTCCTCGTCATGCTCGACCGCTCACTGATGAGCGACCCACCCGATTGGGGGGAGGAGGACCTTACCACACCTCTCGAAGAAAATCAAGGAGAACTTCTGTTTTTTTCTGAAGCATGCTGAAGAAATCCAGAAATACATGAATTGAGAGTGATAGATGCCGTGCGCATCGCTACCGAATGCTACACCGTGGCCGATTCGCGTGTAGGCTCGAGCCATGATGAACGCCGCTGACTGGCTCCGCCTCGATCTCCCGGACCGCACGTGTCTCGCCGCCGACGACCTCAACCGTGAGGCATCCCTTCGGGGAATGGATGCTCGGTGGGTCGGTGTGCAGCGCGGGGAGAAGTACCGCGCTGTTGGGATCGACTTGCCCGATCTCCGAGCTCGCATCGCCCGAACGGCAGAAGGATTCGACCGGGTCCACTTCGCTGTGGGACTCGACGTCGAGCGGGGGAACTTCGTGCTCGGTGAGGAGTGCGCAACGCCGGTGTACATCGGCATCAGGGTCCACCGTGGGGCGCAGACGATCAACAAGTACCTCCACCGCGAGATCTTCGATACCTCGATCGATCGCCTGCAGCGAGCGACCGACAACTCCCTCCTGTGGAGGCCGCGTGACCAGTTCTGGTCGGTGTGGGCCTACGTCCCAACCACGGTCAACGGCGAGCTGCTCTCGGGCGATGCCTACCGAGCCTTCGTCGTCGACCAAGCGTTGAAGGGCCACGCAGCAGTGGCCAACCTCTGGGCCGGTGTGGCGACAGCGCCGCCCATCGCCCCTCTGCCTCCAGCTGCTCTGGTCGCTGGTGGGGGACCTCGGCGCTTCACCTACCGCACTGAGGTCAACCCGAGTGACGAGACCCTGAACGCCCTCGGTGCTGAGGGCTGGGAAGCAGTCGGCCTCAACCAGACCGCAGGTGGGCCAGCGATCCTGCTCAAGCGGGAGATCTGACGAGAACGCGGTACTCAGCTCATCGAGGTGGCCTGACCCCCCTTGTCGATGTCGCAGCGACCTTCTAGGTTGAGCGCCCCGATGTTGCAACCCTGAAGTACAACCACCAGCACCCTTAGCGAAGAGGAGTCCGGCAGTGAGCACCATCATCAGCATTCTCGAGTTCGGCGTTGAAATCGGCATTGCCTACGCCGTGGCATTCGGGATCTACCACGCAGTCGTCAGCCTCGCCAAGAAGGTGCGTGGCGGACGGACCCGGCACTTCGACCAGGTCTACGTCCGAGGGTATGGCCGCGTCGACGTTGGATCCCAGTACCTCATCAAGTGGCTGATGGGACGAGCCCTCGACGTGCTCGAGCACAGCAGCTGTGGTCCAACTGGCCGCACCGTCGTGGTTCGGGGGCGCCGTCGGCGTCCGCCGGCACGGGGCTACGTCTTCGTCACCGGTCCTCGGCAGGTCTTGGCCAACCTCGTCGATGAGCTGGCCTACCTCGCCTCGTTCTCTGACGAGCGCTTGGCCGAGAACCTCGCAGCGACCGAAGTCTTCGACGACGGCCCAGGGTGGAACGACGACGCCTGCCCGCACTTCGCCGCGGTCTACGTGGCTGGTCACGAGGAGCGCACCGGTCGTCGCTTCTACTCCGTCGAGCTCCGCTACGGCCCCGAGGACTTGAAGCGCCTCAACGCCATGCTCCGTCGTGAAGTCTCGTCCCTGTCCACCGCTCAGTCAGTAGGTGTCAAGTGAGCAGCTCCCCATCAGATCCCACCAACCCCTTCGAGAAGTGGGGGACCAACCCCTTCGCTTCGCTCAAGGGCTTCAACGCTCCGGCCAAGGCAACTGTTCCATCGAAGGACGGGATGACCCTCTCCCAACCAGCAGCCACCGGTGCTGCGTTCGGCCTCGGCGTGCTCACGTCCCTGGCCCTCGTGCTCGTTGGTGCCCTCATCTCCACCACGACGACCCGCAACTGACGCCATCGATTGGAGGACCTGTGTCCAAGCCCACTTCACCGACCGCCGACGACTACCACCGCATCTTGAAGACCTTCTCCAAGATCCGCTACGCCCACTCGAGCTACACCTACCTTCCCAAGGGCTGCGATGCCCGGGCCTTCTTGATGAACGACCCTCGGTTCACCCTGTCGCTCACGTTCGTCAACTTCGCCGGTGAGTTCACCGGCTTGTTCCGCAGCCACGACGTGGCCATCCTCTGGGACGACGACAAGGTGAAGGGAACCCGTGTGGCCGTGAAGGCCAAGAGCTTCTCCAAGGTCAACGACATCATGAGTCGGGTGACGGTCGAGGCTGGGATCTTCGATGCCCCGCCAGCGGAGGAGCCGACGTGTGGGTGTCCAGACTGCTCTTCCTCGGAGGAGTAGCAGCCACTCGCTCACGTTGAGCTGCTGCTAGATCACGAACAGGCTCGTCGTGATCCATATCAGGATCCAGTAGGGCTTCGACCTCAGACGATCCAGGGTGAAGCCAGCGCAGAGGGCGAGCGGTCCGACGACGCCAATCGACGCGAACTCGAGGTCGCTGAAGGGTTGGAGGGAGATCGGAGCACCCAACCAGGTGGTCTCGGTCAGTGCTGTGCACCAGCCGACGAGCCAGACGAGCACTAAGAACGTGATGAGGTAGCGATCGACCGAGGAGACCCCAGTCCCTCTCGCCGGTGATCGCCAGGCGCCCACCAGTGCTGCGCCGGCCAAGAAGATGATGGGGAGCCCGAACGGGAGGGCGGCACCGAAGACGGCGACGTTGTGCCAGATCGCCGAGAGCGACGTCCCCCCATCCATCGCCATCCCTCGAAACAGCGCGTGGTGATGCCCGTCGTTCACACCGATGAGGGCGAGGAGTGTCGCGACTGCTGCTCCGACGAAAACGACGCCGGTGAGGAACGGCACGAACCGCCGGTGCACCGCAACCATCACCCCACAGGTCACCACGATGGCAGCGAACACCAAGGAGAGCTGCAAGCCGGCTGCGACGACGAGCGCCACTGCGGCGGTGGCTGCTGCGATGACCCTGCCCCAGGTGATCCCCTGACCTCTCTGCACCAACCAGGCGAATAGGGCAACGCCGGTCGTGAAGAGTGAGGTGGCCACCGAGAAGGGCAGCATCGTGTGCGAACTGGCGATGAAGAAACCAGACGAGAACAGGTAGAGGACAACGGTCGCCGCCGCTCCTCGAGGTCCGACCCACCGTTCCATGGCGATCGTAAGCGACCAGCACGCCAGCGCTGCGGCGAGCACGATGACGACGTGGGCGATGTGGAGCCTCCAGAAGGGAAGGACGATGTAGGGGTAGAGGAGCCCGGAGGTGGGGACGAAGCGCCCCGATGGCAGGTGCCTCCAGAGCAAGAAGTGTGGAGTGAGGTGCAGTGGTTCGAAGGTCGCCTACTACTTGAACTGCGGCGTCGAGAGAGAGGTGTATCCGAGGTTCAGCCCTCGGAGCGCTGCCCGAGTGGAGACTTCTTCAAACGGCCATGCCCACCTCCAGAGTTCGTTGACGAAGTCCAACCAGATGGCGAAGGCAGTAAGTGATAGCCATCGGAACTTCCGTTCTGCTCGAAACTTTCGCTTCGCGAGATCAATCCCGTTGTCTCCATTGTCGAAGAGGAACGAGAGCTCTTCTTCCTCCGAAGCACCATCGTCCACGAACGCATCGGTTGCTGGAGGCGGTGCGACGTCATCCATCTCGACCGTTGGGGCGCCTGGGTGCTCGAAATCATGCATTGCTGTAGTCCACCAGTGGGTTGCGACACTTTGCAACTCCCACTTCCTTCTGTCGCATCCAGTTCGTATGGTGCAGTCCCCGGGGGTGGGCAGGTTCGGCACACCCTCCGAGACAGCAACGGAACAGGAGGAGCGATGACAGACGAGGAGAAGAAACGGAAGGGCCTCTTCAAGCGCTGGGCGAATCGCCAACAATCGGCCCTCGGTGCAGAACAGGCTTCGCCACCACCGCCGAGTGCCGCTCCGGCGGCGACTGCGAAGGTCTCGGTTTCCGTCACGACCTCGGTCAATGGAGTCCCAGTCAGTGCCACCGGTACGAGCGACGCAGATCTCGCCCGATCCTTCGCCAGCGAGGCCATGCACGCTCTCGCCCAACGCCGCTACCAAGACGCAGTCGCGAGTGTGGAGCTGAGTGGACTCTTCGGGAACAAGTTGCCCCTCGATCGAGCCATGGACCTCCGGCTCCTCCGTCGAATCTACGAACAAGCCGGTGAACCGAGTGCTGCGCTCAGGAGCATCGACGAAGAACGCCTCCTCGCTGAGGAGACCGAGGTCCTCACCTACCAGGTCAACATCCGCCAGAGCATTGCAGCCACGTGCCTCCGACTCGGGAGTGTGACCCAGGCGCTCGAGCTCATCGACGACGTCTCCTACCTCGTCCTCACCGCTCCGGCGAACATGGCGGACTACGAGGCAACGGTCCTCACTTCGGCCTATCGAAAGTGCCTCGCCTACCGAGTGGAGGCACTGTTCGCTCTCGATCGAATGAGCGAAGCACTGACCGCTCTCCACGACGTGGTCGAACACGGAAAGCAGTTCGGTGACCTCGACCTCGCGCTTCGAGCACTGGTCGCAGCAACGGTGTGGTGTCGGGAACATGGTTCTGCGGACCTGGTCGAGGACGTCACGCCCTCCCTCATTCCCCGTCTCGAGTCCTTGCGCAGCAGTAAAGTGGATCTCGGTCCCCATCTTCCCGGGAGTGGGACCTGGTGTTTCGGACGCTCAGCGGAGGCTGCGATCCACTTGTCGGGAACCGAGTGGTCGTTCCGAGACACCCATGCCGTGCGCAACGAGTTGGCGACCGCAGCGACGCTCCGGCTCCTCTCCATGGTCAACCCATCAGACCTGCGCGTGATCGAGGAAGCGACGGCCATCGAAGACCGCATTGGGGTCTGTTGGCCGTGGTATCGAGACGAGGTGCTGTTCCTCGTTTGACCTGCTCACGGCATGGGTCGACTCGTCAGCAGTGACCACATCACACCCCACTCCTACCCTCGAACCATGGTGTACCAACAACCGCAACCACCGAACCCCTACGGCATGGAGCCCTGGGTCATGCCTCCTCCCACCCCCTACGGATGGGTGCCCGCGCCGCAGGGCCCCATGCTCGGTGACGGCTCATTCACGAGGACGGTTCGACAATCGGCCTTCAAGATCCTCGTCGACGCTGGGCTCATCTGGCTGGGCGTCAAGTATCTCCAGCACGAACGCGCGCTCCGGAAGGAGCGCGCAGGACTGAGCACTGGGGGAGCAGGAGCCCTCGATCGCCGCTCAACTTCGCCGGCGTACCAGCTCTACGACTCTGGTGTCGCGACCGTCCAGCAATTGGTGGGCGCTGCCCTCTCGGGAGCCTTTCCTGTGGACGATTCGGAATTCGCAGCCCTCCAGCGACTGCAGCGGGTGTGCCACTCCTTGGCAGGCCGAGATGGCGCCTCCTCGTTCTCGAGAGAGGAGTTCTCGCTCATTCGACGGTGGCTCGTCCGGGTGCTCAACGGGGGCGACGCCCTCGCTCCGTCAGCGAAGCGGTCCTACCGGCTCCTCTTCGATCTCGTCGACCTGAGTCTCTCGAGTGAGATGGGGCCGGCTCAAGCGCAGGGGAGGTTCTCGTGACGTTCCAACAGATCCCGAAACAACGGGGCGAGGCCAACGATGACGTCTTCTTGGAGACCGAGGTCATCAAGGCGCTCTCGCAGTATCAAACCAACGAGGTGGAGCTCTACCTCGCGCAGAAGATGAGCGACCCGTCGAGAACCGACGAGATGCGCCTGCTCGATCTCCATCGGCTCCGACGTGCCTACGAAGAGGTCAACCAACGCGAGAAGGCGTTCTCCGTTGCCCACCAAGAGCGTCTGCTCCTCGAAGAGGTGCGCCAAGTCGTCCCCCAGTACTGGCTGCGCCATGGACTGGCGGCCTTCGCGCTCCGACAAGGGGACGCCACGACTGCGCTCCAACTCGCCGATGAGGCATTGATCATGGAGGACCAAGCCTTGGAGGAAGTTGGCGAGAGCAACGACTGGATCCTGGATCGGTCCTTGGCCAAGCTCCGGGTCACTGAGGTCGAGGCCCTTCTTGCTCTCGGTCGCTACGACGAGGCGTGCCGCAAGGCGGAGAGCGCCCGAGGGTGGTTGGAGCGTCGGGAACGCACCAATGCGGTCCGGACGCTCAACGCCTTCATCGCCGCGTACGAAGAGCGCAACAATCTCCCCCTCTCGACGGGGAAGACCGCAGACGGGTGGATCGACGAAATTTTGGAGAAGGGTGCCTACACCTACAACTCACTCCAAGAGGTGGAGTGGGCACACTTCGAACGACGCATTGTTGGCCGATCGCTCACGAGCGCACTCAGGTTGACGCAGTTCTCTTGGTCCTATCCGAACGCTGCGGAGGATCGAACCGCCGTGCTCATGGCCAGCACGTTGAGAATCCGCACGATGTTGTCCCCGGACCCTGCTCTGCGATTTCAGGCGAGAGCAGAAGCGAGGGCCATTGAGAGGAAGTATCAGCTGGCGTGGCCGTGGTACCGGGCAGAGTTCCACTTCCTCGTTTGAGGAGGAGAGGTCCTACCGCCAGTGCTCGCTGTCCCCACAGGCTAACAACTGTTCAAATTTGCATCCTTCCCTTTGAATGGCCTTTAAGCCTTGCTCGTCTTACAGGAGATTCATCCAGTCAGTCACTCTCTCCAAAGACTCATTCCGGACAAGAATCTGATGGCAGGGGGACTGCTGAGGGTTTGGTTTCCACTTAACGTGTGAG
>CAIQEU010000034.1 GCA_903870905.1 uncultured Actinomycetes bacterium
CGGATCGGACCGTCCTCCACGTCGTCGATGCCGAGGACGGTGACGGCGGGCAAGCCCACCAAGAGCTCGCACATACGCGTAGGGTTCGATTCCACGGGGGCTCTCCAGTTCTGATGGCGTTAGACACCTTCAGATTGGCGGCCCCCGTGCTTTCTCAGTGGACCCCTGGCTGAACTACCCCCCACTCATTTCCGAAGAGCCGGTGTTGGCCATGCTGTGCGGAGGCGAACCCTCCATGAAATTTGGAGATTATGGCCGAGGCAAGATCCGTATTTACGCCAAGCGGGCTTCAGCACTTCTCGTCGCCCAGGGTTTTCAGGCATCGGTAGATTGAGGCGCATTCCTCGCCCGTCCTCAGCGGAACCATCGCCCCTCACGTTTCCTTAGAACCCGAGAGGGCTTGGCTCCCATCCGGGAATCTCTTCAAGGAAGTGCGTGCATAGGGCCTCAAGCTCAACACCAAACAATGTCCAATACTCACGTCGGCCCTTGGTGCCAGTCGGGAGCTTGATGTCGCGAATGTCGCCTCGTCGGAGTCGATCGCGCAGGCCACAGCCTTCTGCCAATGCCGAGACGGCAGTGGACAGTTGGCTCGTGGTGAGAGGGGCCTTTGCTCGCAGACCCAGCAGGCCCATTGCCCAGTTGAGTGCGAATTCCAAGTTGGACGTAAGACTGTCGTAGCTCTTCGTGAGGGCCTCACGAATCAAGTCAGGTTCGGACTGATTGGGATTCGCCGCGGAAACTGCCCAGACGCTGACCCAAATTGGCCAAGCAGGTGATTCGACGAGATCGTTGAAGCTGGATTCCCCTACGAAAAGGCAGAAGCGATTGACCGCTCGCCACCGGCCTTCTGGAGTCGTGCGGTCGGCTTTTCGCAAAATGTTCAGAAAGCCCGCCATGGTCGCTTCCGACTCGGCAACACTCATATCCAGTGATGCAATAGCGAGTGCCACGTCATGATGAAATTCATGGAGGTCAGCCCAAATGCGACCAAGTGCCGAGGCGTAGTGGAGACGGATTCCTCTGTTGGTCTCAAGGTAGCCAAACACCCTCTTCAAGGTGATGCTCTCCGCACCAACTCCAAGACCTTCATCCATGAGTATTTGTACTGCCGAGGAAATCATGAGTCTGCGGATCTCTTCGGGAGATCGTCGTGGGCCTCGTGAGGTCGGTGCCTTCGCTACCACTGGGAATTTTCCATCTGAACGGAACTGCTCTGCATTGCCATCACCCTAATTTGCGGAGGTGTTGACGTCGTCGCACCTCATGAGTGGTCGTTCACGCTCCCCAGCGGTCATTCTCACTGATCATCCACTTGCTCGAAGAGGCTGCGAGTCAGCTCATGTCAGGGGCTCGAGCACGGGTTCTGCGGCTAGACGAGCGCAGGCAAATCCGAGAGGAGCAGAGACCCGAGGTTCACGAATCCCTTCGCCAACTCAGCATTCGGAAGTCCCGCGACGACCGCCCGGGCTTCATTGAGATAGCGGTGCGCTTCGGCGACCGTCGCGGCGATGCCGCTCGACTGCTCGACGAGGAGTCGTGCCTCCTCGCGTTCGACGTCACTGAGCGGCTTCCCCAAGATGTCTGCCAGATCAGCGCCGAGGCCATCTTCTTCCAAGGCGACGAGGACGGGGAGGGTGTAGATGCCTTCAGCGAGGTCTTGGCCTGCGGGCTTGCCCAACTTGCCATCGGTCGCCGTCACGTCGAGTACGTCGTCACGAAGTTGGTACATCATCCCGAAGGAGTAGCCGAAGGTGGTGAGCGCCTCGATCTCCTCACGGGACCGACCTGCAGTGAGTGCACCAACGCGACATGCCGTCGCCATCAGCGCAGCGGTCTTGCCACCGATTGCGGTGTTGTAGTCCGCGCGGGTCCGAGCCGTTGAGAACGCCGTGCGCACTTCAGACACCTGACCCTGGGTGAGCAGCGCCAAGGTGTTGGCGATCACGCTGGCGATCTCCGTGCCGAGGTCAGCGGCGATCGCCGCGGAGCGAGCGAGGAGGTAGTCGCCAGCCACGATCGCAATGAGGTTGCCGTAGCGGGCGTTGACCGATTCCACGTTGCGGCGGATCTCCGCTTCATCCATCACGTCGTCGTGGTAGAGCGAGGCGAGGTGCACGAGTTCCACCGACACCGCACCCATGAGGTCATCCATGGTTGCTGGGCGCTCACCAGCAGTCGCCGCAGCGATGCCGAGGAGCGGACGCAGGCGCTTGCCACCAGCTTTGATGAGGTGCGTCGTGACATCGTCGAGGAATCCTTCGCCGGTTTCGACCGACGTCGACAGCAATGGCTCGAGCCGGGCGAGGTCCGCTGCTACTTGGGAGAGGCCGAGGGCATCAATCGGATTCACGTAGTCCACGATAGGGGTGGAGGCGCACCGACGAACAATTCTCAGCAGATTCATCGGTGCGAGAAATCGCGAGGGATGTTCCGAACAGCCTCCCGGTATGCTGGCGAAACAGAAAAAGGAGGCGTGATCGTGTTTGAACGATTCACCGACCGTGCACGCAGAGTTCTCGTGTTGGCACAGGAAGAAGCGCGCCTGCTCAACCACTCCTTCATCGGGACCGAGCACATCCTGCTCGGCTTGATCCACGAAGGAGAGGGCGTTGCCGCCAAGGCGCTCGAGTCGCTCGGCATCACCTTAGAAGCCGTGCGCGAGAAGGTCGAAGAGACCATTGGAATGTCGAGCAACCCACCGAGTGGGTCGCCGCCGTTCACCCCGCGGGCTAAGAAGGTCCTCGAGCTGTCGCTCCGCGAAGCACTGCAGCTCGGCCACTCCTACATCGGCACCGAGCACATGCTGCTCGGCTTGGTCCGTGAAGGTGAAGGCGTTGCCGCACAGGTGCTCGTGTCCTTAGGTGCTGACCTCGCAGCTGTTCGCAAGCAGGTCATCGACATGATGTCGGGCTACCAGGGCAAGGACGCCCCCGCACAGGGCACCCCGTCAGCCCCGAGCGATGCCACTGGTGGCTCTGCCGTCCTCGATCAGTTCGGCCGCAACCTCACGCAGCTGGCCCGTGACAAGAAGATCGACCCGCTCGTTGGACGCGAGAAGGAAATTGAGCGCGTCATGCAGGTCCTGTCGCGCCGGACGAAGAACAACCCGGTCCTCATTGGCGAGCCTGGTGTTGGCAAGACCGCCATCGTCGAAGGTCTCGCCATCAAGATCGTGGCTGGAGAAGTCCCCGAGACCCTGGCCAACAAGCAGCTCTACACCTTGGACCTCGGTTCCTTGGTCGCAGGCTCTCGCTACCGCGGTGACTTCGAAGAGCGCCTGAAGAAGGTGCTCAAGGAAATCCGCACCCGCGGCGACATCATCTTGTTCATCGATGAGATCCACACGCTCGTCGGTGCCGGTGCGGCCGAAGGTGCGATCGATGCAGCGTCGATCTTGAAGCCGATGCTGGCGCGAGGTGAACTCCAGACCATTGGTGCCACCACGCTCGACGAGTACCGCAAGTACGTGGAGAAGGACGCCGCACTCGAGCGTCGCTTCCAGCCAGTCAAGGTTGAACAGCCGACCGTTGCCCACACGATTGAGATCCTGAAGGGTCTGCGTGACCGCTACGAAGCCCACCACTCCGTCACCATCACCGATCAAGCCCTCGTGGCGGCAGCCAACATGGCCGATCGCTACATCGCCGATCGCTTCCTGCCCGACAAGGCGATTGACCTGATCGATGAAGCCGGTGCACGACTCCGGATCCGTCGGATGGCCACCCCTCCGGCCTACAAGAAGCTCGAAGAGGAGATCACCCGTCTCCGAGCCGACAAGGAAGTCGCCCTCGAGAAGAGTGCCTTCGAGCAGGCCAAGCGCCTGGCCGACCAAGAGCAGGAGAAGCTCGAGCAGAAGGCCGCACTCGAAGCGGAGTGGAAGGCCGAAGGCGTCGAGTTGTTCGACGTGGTCGACGAAGAGACCATCGCCGAGGTCCTCGCCACCTGGACGGGTATCCCCGTCTACCGCTTGACCGAGGAAGAGACCTCAAAGCTCTTGCGCATGGAGGACGAACTCCACAAGCGCATCGTCGGTCAAGACGATGCCGTCAAGGCGCTCTCTCGTGCCATTCGCCGGACTCGCGCTGGTCTCAAGGACCCGAAGCGCCCCTCGGGTTCGTTCATCTTCCTCGGCCCTACCGGTGTCGGAAAGACGGAGCTGGCCAAGGCACTGGCAGAGTTCTTGTTCGACGACGAGTCGGCACTCATCCAACTCGACATGAGCGAGTACATGGAGAAGCACACGGTCAGCCGCCTGGTGGGTTCGCCCCCTGGGTACGTTGGCTACGAAGAGGGTGGCCAGTTGACCGAAGCGGTGCGCCGCAAGCCCTTCTCCGTGGTGCTGTTCGACGAAGTGGAGAAGGCGCACCCTGACGTCTTCAACACCTTGCTCCAGATCTTGGAAGATGGTCGTCTGACCGACTCCCAGGGTCGGATGGTGGACTTCAAGAACACCGTGCTCATCATGACGTCCAACCTCGGTACGGCAGATCTCCGCAAGGCGAGCCTCGGATTCTCCACCTCTACCCAAGCCGTCTCGTATGAGCGGATGAAGGTGAAGGTCCACGAGGCCTTGAAGGCGCACTTCCGCCCCGAGTTCTTGAACCGCATCGACGACATCATTGTCTTCCACGAGCTCTCCAAGGACGAGGTCATCCACATCACCGACTTCCTCCTCGACCGGACCTCCGTGCAGCTGTCGCTGCAGGGTCTCGGGTTGGAGCTCACGCCTGCGGCCAAGGCGCTCATCGCCGACAAGGGCTACGACCCAGAACTCGGTGCTCGACCGCTCCGTCGTGCCATCCAGCAAATGGTCGAGGACCAGTTGTCCGAGAAGCTGCTGTGGAAGGAATTCCGCGTCGGTCAGACCATCGTCATCGACGTCGAGGACGATCCTGACGGCGAGCCGGGCGATCAGCGGCTTCGCTTCGAAGCCATTGACGGCTTTGAGCCGCCAGAGCTTGAAGTTGCCGGTTCTGGAGCCTCCTCGGGCGAGTAGGCCAACAAAGCCAAGCGCACAACACCCCAGGCGCTGCCTGGGGTGTTGTCGCGTCACGGCGAGTCCGTAGGCTGCTCCTATGGCGAAGACCCCACCACCGTTCACCTGCACGGAGTGCCAGAGTCCGGCGGCGAAGTGGTCGGGACAGTGCGGGAGTTGCGGGGCGTGGAACACGCTCGTGGAACTCACCGCAACCTCCAGCCAGACCGCCACAGAGGTCACCACCTTGGCGTCGGTCTCCTTGGCCGATGGCGTCGCACGGCCAACCGGCGTCGATGAATTCGACCGCCTCTTCGGTGGCGGGCTCCTCCCTGGATCCGTCACCCTCCTCTACGGCGAACCAGGAGCTGGAAAGTCCACGCTGCTCTCCCAAGTCGCCATCGCGGCTGCCAGTCGGGGCACGACCGTCCTGCTCGTGGCCGCAGAGGAATCCGCGGCACAGGTCCGTCTCCGCACCGAGCGCCTCGGCACCCTCCCCGACCAACTGCTCATCATCGCCACCACCTCGCTCGATGAGGCGCTGCACGCCGCTGAAGACCGCAACGCAGATCTCGTGATCGTCGATTCCATCCAAGCGGTCCGTGCCAGCGACATTGCTGGACCCTCGGGATCGATCAACCAGCTCCGCACCGCGGCGGAGCGTCTCGTGGCCTTGGCCAAGCACCGAGGACCGGCGGTCATCGTCGTTGGGCACGTCACCAAAGACGGTGAAGTCGCCGGACCTCGCAGCCTCGAGCACATGGTGGACACCGTGGTGGCCTTCGAAGGCGATCGCCACCAGTCGCTTCGGGTCGCACGGGCGATCAAGCACCGCTTCGGCACCACCGGAGAGGTCGGGCTCTTCGAGATGGGTTCGAATGGACTCGCTGCGGTTGAAGACCCCGGTCGACTCCTCCTCGACGAGCACGTCCACGAGGTTGCTGGCTCTGCACTGGCCATCGTGCTGGAAGGGCATCGACCACTCGTCACCGAGTTGCAGACCCTGGTCGTTGATTCCCACGGCGGCAACGCTCGACGGACAGCTTCAGGGGTCGACAACGCACGCATCACGTTGCTCCTCGCCGTGCTCGAAGCACGCTGTGGCATCAACCTGGCCGGTCTCGACGTCTTCGCATCGGTGACTGGTGGCCTCAAAGCCACCGAACCAGCGGCCGACCTCCCCCTCGCGCTGGCGCTGACGGCTGCGGTCACCGAACGAGCGATTCCTCGTGGGCTGGCCTCCTTCGGCGAAGTTGGTCTGGCAGGCGAACTCCGCAGGGTGCGAGGGGCCGATCGCCGCATCAGCGAAGCTGCTCGCCTCGGCCTCTCGGGGGTCATCGTGCCGAGTTCGACGCCAGAGATCTCCTGTTCGATTCCAGTGCTGCGTGCCGCCACCCTCGATGAGGCGATCAACCTGGCCCGAACCTTCACCCCGAACACCACCGAACCCAGCCGCCGGTAGCGTCCTATTGGGCGAGGAGAGGAGTTCCACCATGGTCACGAGCACAGAAGCCGTCATGGAGTGGGGTGACTACGCCACCTGGTATCGCGTGACGGGCGACCTTGAGGCCGCGACCCCACTGGTCATCCTCCACGGTGGACCGGGAATGGCGCATGACTACCTCGACTCGCTGACCCGACTCGCAGACTCTGGCCGTGCCGTCATCCACTACGACCAAGTGGGCTGCGGCAACTCCAGCCACCACCCAGACGCTGATCCGTCGATGTGGACCGTCGAGCTCTTCGTCGAGGAGCTCACCCGGCTGCTCGCAACGCTCGGTATCGACCAATCCGGCTACCACCTCTTGGGTCAGAGCTGGGGCGGCATGCTCGCCGCCGAGTTCGCCGTGCTCCAACCTGGCGGGCTGCGCTCGCTCATCTTGAGCAACTCGCCGGCATCCATCCCCACCTGGACTGCCGAAGCCCGACGCCTGCGCCTCGACCTGCCAGACGAGGTGCGCGACACCCTCGATCGCCACGAGGCTGCTGGCACCATCGATGATCCGGAGTACTTGGCGGCAGCCCAGGTCTTCTACGACCGCCACGTCTGCCGAGTGGTGCCGAATCCTGAAGAGGTGCAGCGCTCCACCGAGCAGTTCACCCAAGACCCGACGGTCTACCTGACCATGAACGGTCCCACCGAGTTCCACTGCATTGGCACCATCAAGGACTGGACCATTGAAGACCGCGTCCACGCGATTTCGGTGCCGACCCTGCTCCTCACCGGTGCCTACGACGAGGCCACCGAGTTGACCAACCGTCCCTTCGCCGAGAACATCCCCGACGTTCGCTGGACCGTGTTCCCCGAGTCGAGCCACATGCCCTTCGTCGAAGAGCCCGAGGCCTACGACGCTGCCGTCCTCGGATTCTTAGATGAGGTTGACCACGCTGTTCGGTGACCCCCAGCCCTGACGGAAGTCGCCCGAGAGGGGGCTGGTACAATTGGGGTCCCCCCTTCCCCGTGTAGCGACCCTGTCATGGTCCGCGGGAACGACGTCTCGAGGAGTGCTGTGTTCAAAGTTGGCGACAAAGTGGTTTACCCCCACCACGGAGCAGCGACCGTCGAGCGTCGAGAGAAGCGCCTCACCCCAACCGGTGAGAAGAAGGAGTACCTCGTCCTCCGCCTCGCCTACGACGATCTCACGCTCATGATCCCCGCGGATAACACCGAGACGGTTGGTCTGCGGGAAGTCATCAACGACGAAGAAGTCGAAGAGGTCTTCGCTGTGCTGCGCAAGAAAGAAGCGCGCATGCCGACCAACTGGTCCCGCCGCTACAAGAACCACTCTGAGAAGCTCCGCTCCGGCGACATCTACCAAGTGGCCGAAGTGGTCCGCAACCTCTCCATTCGCGACAAGGACAAGGGCCTGTCTGCTGGTGAGAAGCGCATGCTGAGCCGTGCTCGCCAGATCCTCGTGTCGGAGTTGACCTTCGCGTTGAACGTCGATGAGGCCACCGCTGAAGAGCGGCTGACCGAGGCGTTGCCGTAGTCCCATGATCTGCGCCATCGTCGTCGCTGCCGGCAGCGGCACGCGATTTGGCGGCCGGAAACAGTTCATTGAGGTCGCAGGACGCTCCGTCGTCGCCTGGTCGATCGCCGCCTGTCGTTCGGTCGCTTCCCAAGTCGTCGTGGTCGTGCCCGCAGACATCACCCCAGAAGACCTCCCCGCCGACCTCCAAGCCGACGTCGTGGTGGTGGGAGGAGCCACCCGAGCCGATTCGGTCCGTGCCGGCCTCGCCAGCATTCATCCTCATGCAACCTGCATCATCGTCCACGACGCAGCACGCCCCGTGGCCGGTGCCGCGCTCTTCCACGCCGTGACCGAAGCCATCGCTCAAGGGGCGGCGGCCGCGATCTGCGCCACCCCAGTCACCGACACCGTCAAGGTGGTTGCCCAACGCGATGGCCGTTCCATCGTGGTGGACACGCTCGATCGCTCGAGCTTGGTCGCCGTGCAGACCCCACAGGCCTTCGCACCCGACGTGCTGCGTGCCGCGCACGCCAGTGGTGGCGACGCCACCGACGACGCCGGTCTCGTCGAAGCACTCGGGGAGACCGTCGTCGTGGTGCCCGGCGCACCGACCAACGTGAAGATCACCGATGCGAGCGACCTCGACCTGATTCGTGCGAGCCTGTCGTGATGCGCATCGGCCACGGTTTCGATCTCCATCGGGTGAGCGATGACCCGGAGCGCCAGCTCGTGCTCGGCGGCGTGACGATTGCGGGAGCCCCCGGGCTCATCGGTCACAGCGATGCGGACGTGGTCACCCATGCCCTCTGCGACGCCCTCCTCGGCGCTGCGGGTCTCGGCGACATCGGCGTGCACTTTCCCGACACCGACCCGACATGGGCCGGAGCCGACTCACTCGCCCTCCTCGCCCACGTGGTCTCGCTCGTCCACGCCGAAGGGTGGACGATTGCCAACGGTGACATCACCGTGATTGCCGAAGCGCCCAAACTCGCCCCGCATCGCCTGGCCATGCAGGAGCGCCTTCGTGCGGTCACCCGTGCACCCATCAGCGTCAAAGCCACCACCATGGAACGACTCGGCCCCATTGGCGAAGGACTCGCCCTCGCTGCCGAAGCCGTCGCCCTGCTCGAAGGAGATCCGTCATGAGCCGTCCACCACAACGAGGACCGAGGACCCCGAAGCCCACGAGCTCGTCCAAGCGCGGTGGCCAAGCCGTGCGCGCTCGTCAAGCGGCCGCAGCCCGGGGCGAGCGCCGTCCGGCTCGCAGTCGCGACGATGGTCTCGGCGGCGACCAAGTTGAAGGCCGTCGTGCGGTGCGCGAGTTACTCGCCGCTGGGTCCCGGACCGTCCAGCGGGTCCTCATCGCCTCAGGACAAGACCCCTCGGAGCAACTCGACGAAATCGAGATCCTCTGCCAGGGCGCCCGGGTGCCGCTGGAACTCGTCTCACGGGCCCGCCTCGAGTCCTTGGCCCGCACCGACTCCAGCCAGGGCGTGTTGGCCCTCACCCGACCCATCGACCCGGTGGATCTCGACGACCTCGTCTACGACGTCCCCGGAGGGCTGGCACCGTTCCTCCTCGTCGGGGCCGGCATCACCGACCCTCGGAACCTAGGGGCCCTGCTCCGCAGTGCCGAGTGCGCCGGGGTGAACGGCATCGTGCTGCCCCGCCACCGCTCTGCTCGCCTGTCGCCGACCGTGGCCAAGACCGCGGCTGGCGCCATTGAGCACCTCAGGTTCGCCACGGTGCCGGGTATTCCCGCAGGCCTCGAGCGCTTATCGAAGCTCGGGGTCATGACCATTGGCATGGCCGGAGAAGCCAAGCGAAGCCTCTTCGACCTCGACCTCGGGAACGCGCCAATCGCGCTCGTGCTCGGCGAAGAAGAGCGTGGCCTCGCCCCGCTCGTGCGTCGACGCTGCGACGAGTTGGTCTCCATCCCCCAGTTCGGCGAGGTCGAGTCGCTCAACGTCTCGGTTGCTGGTGCGGTGGCGATGTACGAGGTGACCCGCCAGCGGATCGCGGCGAACCGCTGAGGACAGCACCACGCCACGCTCAACGTGGTGGTTGGCGCTCGATGCACCTCACCACTGGTGCGGGAGTTGGAGTCGCCGTCCACTGGCCTCAGCGATGCCTGGATCGAGGTAGGCGTTGACCAGTTGGAGTTCTTCGTTGGCCCGCTCAAACGTGGTCCAATCAACGGCCAGCGTCCACCGCTGGGCGAATTCAAGCACGGAGATGAGGGACTCACCTCGACCAACCCCTCGTGAGAATCCGGCCAGTGCTGCCAAGTAGTCGTTGCGGTAGATGGTAGGGATCGTGATGCGAGCCTCTCCAGCACCGGAGAGCTCAGCGTTCGCCGTGAGCCGGGCAATGCGTCCATTGCCGTCGTCGAAGGGATGACACTCCGTGATGAGCGCCATCATCGCTACCGCACGGGCGAAAGCGTCGGTCAACTGGTCAACGACGTCGAATCCCGTGATCAAGGTGCCCTCGACGAGTTCCGGCGTCACGAACTCGTAGCCTCCGGCGAAATTCCGACGGTCCTTGAGGCGTCCCGGTCGAAGTTCTGGGCGTGCTGCCATCAACGTGCGGTGGCGACTCATCAGCACGTCGATGAGCGCTCGTCCAGATCGAGGACGAAGGCTCCGATCAACGGGGTCTGCAGCGAGACGGAACGTCGCCGAAACGTCATGAGCATCCTGAGGTCGTTCAACGGGAACCACCTCGTCGATGGCAATGCGCCGTGCCTCATCAACGCCGAACTCTGTGCCTTCGATGAAGTTCGAGAAGTAGGCCTCGAAGAAGGGTTGCCACGCGAAGTGGCTCCCGACCTCATGGAGTGGTCGTGGCTGCGGAGCCCGATCTCGGAGCACTGCAACCAGACCCTCGAGGAGGCTGATCCGCTGGTGGTCGTAGGGAGCACCGTCGAGGCGAGCGAGGAGCCGGCGGGACTGGGGATCGGGGCGTCCGACACTGAAGGAGCCGAGCAGGGCAACGAGCTGGTGGCGGACGAGGTCAACGGCTCGCGGATCGAACTCGGACCCAAGATCGTCGAGTTGTTCGAGTACCCGACGCAGCGCACCAGGTCCACCTTGCCGTGCCAGCGCATCAATTCGATCCTCGACGGCGCGGGTCCCTGCGCGCTCGACCGACGGCCTCCCGCGAAGCGTGATGTTCTCCACGAGACAGCGCGCAGGTCCCGAGAGGAAGAGGCGCTCTGGCATCTCCATATCGCCGGGGAGCCTTCCCGGTCCGTCAACGGCGACGATGGAGACTCCAGGGAGTGAGAGTCGGGCCCTTCTCCCAGAGCCCCCTCTACTGATGAAGAGCATCCCGTTCTCGGGTTGACCCCCGCAGAGGGCGGTGCTCCCACACAACACTGCCCCCGGCCAGATCGCTGCGACGATGGCGTAGAGGTGGTGGTTCGCGACGTCAGTGAGGCGGGCAGAGGACCCCTCAACGTAGATTCCCGGTGCCAAGCGGATCGCTGCACCAGATGCCGCCCGTCGACTGAGTGCAGAACGATTCGAGGCGTTCACGATCCGCAGCATGCCGTAGGGGTTGGCTTCTGCAACATTCATCGCCGAAATTCCCCTCGATCGACCGGATATGCAACAAATACTGCCGTAATTCAGCGAAATGTGCAACAACTACACAATTTATTCCCCGTCGTGGAACCGAACGGCGACACTACGAACCACGGCAGTGGAGCCGAGAAGCGTCGTCCGACGACGAACATCTCCGACTGGTCGGATCGTGCCTACCCGAGGAGGGCAGCGATATCGGCAGCGCTGATGGCGCTCGACGTGAACTCGCCATCACCGAAGACGTCGTTGAAGAGCTCAGCCTTCTTCGCCTTGAGGGCCATGACCTTGTCCTCCAAGGTGCCCTTGGCCACGAGGCGGTAGACCATGACCTTCCGGGTCTGGCCAATGCGGTGGATTCGGTCCACCGCTTGAGCCTCTGTGGCCGGGTTCCACCACGGGTCGAGCAAGATGCAGTAGTCGGCTTCGGTGAGGTTGAGCCCGAACCCACCAGCCTTCAAGCTGATGAGGAACGCCGGGGCCGCCCCAGAGCGGAACTCCTCAATGACCGCAGGGCGGTTCTTAGTCGAGCCGTCGAGGTAGCACGACGAGATGCCCTCGGCCGTCAGGCGACTGCGCGCGAGTCCAAGAAAGCGCGTGAACTGGCTGAAGACGAGAACTCGGTGGCCATCGGCCACGATCTCGCTCAGCATGTCCATGAGGGCATCGAGCTTGGAGGAGGGCACTCCCTCAACGTCGGGGTCGATGAGCGAGATGTCGAGGGCCGCTTGGCGGAGGAGAGTGAGCGACTGGAAGATCTCGAACCGATTCGCCGAGAAGTCGTCCAAGAGGCCGAGGACCTTCTGGCGCTCGCGGTGAAGGTACTGGTCGTAGAGGCGACGGTGCTTCGGGGAGAGCTCGATCTCCATGACCTGCTCCTGCTTGTCGGGCAAGTCGTCAGCGACCTGCTCCTTGGTACGACGCAGCAGGAACGGCCGCATGCGGGCCTGGAGTTGCTCCAAGCGCTCACGGTCTCGGTGCTTCTCAATCGGGGTTCGGTAGTACTCAGTGAAGCGTTCGGGTGAGGGGAAGAGTCCGGGCGAGGAGATCGACAGCAGGCTCCACAGCTCCATCAAGTTGTTCTCAATGGGGGTTCCCGACATCGCCACCTTGAACGCCACGGGGAGTGCCTTGGCGCAGGCGTAGCCCTTGGAGGAACGGTTCTTCACGAACTGGGCCTCGTCGAAGAACGCCCCCGACCACGCCACCTCGCCGTACTGATCAGCCTCGATGCGGAAGAGGGCGTAGGAGGTGATGACGAGGTCACAGCCCTCTGCAACGTCGGCGATGGTCGTCCCCCGGCGACCCTTGGCTTCAGTGATCGTGGCGAGCGCCAAGCTGGGGGCGAACTTCTTCGCTTCAAGCGCCCAGTTCCCAACCACGCTCGTCGGCGCGACGACGAGGAAGGGACCGGCAGTTGGGTCACAATCCTTGGCATGGACCATGAGCGCAAGGGCCTGGAGGGTTTTGCCGAGACCCATGTCGTCGCCCAAGACACCACCGAGGCGGTGCTCGTAGAGGTGTGCCAGCCACGTGAAGCCTTCGGCTTGGTAGGACCGCAGCGTGGCAGCAATTCCGCTCGGCACCAGAACAGGGTCACCGGTGCCAACCTCGGCTAACTGGCGGAGCGACTGCTCCCAGGCGGCTGCTTGACCCTGGAGGACACCGAGGGCCACGAGGTCATCGAAGATCCCCGTCTGGTAGCGGTTGACCTGGAGGGTTGCCGAGCGAACGTCGCTCAAGGCCCGGGCCTCGGTAATGAGCTCACCGAGGGCGATGAGCTCTGGTGTGTCGAGCGAGAAGTAGGTCCCCGACGGCAAGACCAAGAACGACTGGCCTTCAGCGAGTGCGGTGAAGAGGTCGACGTAGGGGACAGGTTCGCCGCCAACGGTGACCGAAATTCCGAGATCGAGCCAGTCACCGTTGGGAGACGTCGACCCATCGACGACCACGATCGGCGCCTCTTGCGCCTCCCGGTAGTCCGGAACCGCTCCCTCGAGGTCAACCCGGAGATCGGGGATCATCCGGAGCAGCGGGAGGATCTCGGTCATGGCGGTGATTGCCGCCATGCCCTGGAGCTGCGCAACCGGGCGCACCCGCGGCACCGACGAGGAGTCGATGAGCTCGGGAACCGCCACGCAGACTTCCGTGGCCCGCTCGAGGACTTCACGCTCCTCTCGGTGCAGGAGGCGAAACGGTGTGTGCCAGAGCGGTTCGGTCCACGAGGTTCCAACCGTCCCTCGTGACCACGTGAAGCGGACGACGTGGTCCTCAGTCACCGTGACGGTGAGCACGACGACCGGGGGGCCAGATTCAGGGAGGTCGACGGACCCATCACTCGAGCCGAGGTTGACCTTTCGGGCCAGATCGCTGACGGAAATCGACAGGAACTTCTTGACGTCGGCTTCGGGAACGTCGAACTTGGCGCGGCGCAGGAAGTTGCGAAGCCGCTCGTCGATGCTGGCGGCCAAGGGGGCCATCTGGAGCGCAGGAGCGCCACTCGACCCTGCCCCCCACCAGGCGATGCCATGCGCGGGGTTGCCAATGAGCAGCGACCGCTCAATGGCGATCGGGCGCCCGTGGATCTCCACACGGGGCTCAACGTGGAGTCCGGTTCCCCGTCGGGTGATGTCCAAGGTGAGGTAGGCCTCTTCTGACGCAACCGGCAACAGGGTCGGCGGCTTCACCTGCTGGAGGAGGTGCACCCCTGAGGCCGCTGCGTCTTCGAGCAGGTTCCACAGGCCACGGGTGGCGATGTGCTCCAGACGGATCTCATCGGTCGTCGGGAGGTAGGCGCCGGAGACCTGGCCGAGGGCCCGGAGCTCCTTCACGATCAGGTAGGGCTCGCTGGCGACCGCATCGCCGTCGAGGCGGCGGTAGAGCTCGTCGATCTCGGCCCACGACACGCCCTTGCGGGTCCACGTCCCCTGCTCAGTCATCTGCACCGGAGACACGCTGATGCCCGGCCCCGACGCCGCGGACGGCCCGGACAGCACGAGGGTGAACAGGAGGCCGAGCTCCGTCGTCGGAACCTCTGCCGTTTGCGCTCCACCGAGCAAGGAGGCGACTGAGTCCTGCCAGGAGTCCGTCACCGCAGCAGCGTCCACGGTGGCCACCGAACCGAGTGGCGCAGGAGGAGCCGAACCTGGTGCGAGCAGGAGCGCGATGACATGCTTGCAGTCGAAGCGCATCGGACACGTACACGTGGACTCAAGCGACATGATGTGTCCCGTTGGGCCACGGGTGATCGTGGCGGAGACGACGTAGGGACGAATGGCCGAGCCCGTGACTTCCCCAACGACGTTCAGTCCGTTGGCCGACTCCATCCGCTTGGCGACGCGACCAGCCAGCGCGTAGGCAACCCCACGGGAGTAGGACCCGCCATCGACGAGTTGTCGAAGTCGCTCTCGGTCCTCCTTGGTGATCACCGCGCTCCTCTCGACGTACTCATGGGGGGGTACCCACCGTACCGGCCCGCTGTCACAACGGTCGGAGGGAGTTCCTCAGGCGTTCGACCAGTCCACGCCGAGGTCAGACGTGCACGCTGCGCACCGCGTCGCCGCCACCGGGATTTCCGTCCGACAGGCCGGACAGGGGGCCTTCACCACCGCAGTGCCGAGCCGGCGGAACAGCGCACTCGAGGGCTTGACGACGAAGAAGAACAAGATCGCCGCGGTGAGGAAGAACGTGATGAGGTCGGTGATGAAGATCCCATAGGCGAAGACTTGTCCGTGGACGGTGAAGGAGAGCGAGTCGAACGGTGCCTTCGAACCGAAGATCAGGCCGAAGAGCGGCGTGATGAACACCGAGACGAGGGACGTGATGATCTTGGAGAACGCAGCGCCGATGACGACCGCAACCGCGAGGTCGACGAGGTTGCCGCGGAGCACGAACCCTTGGAATTCCCGCAAGATGCCCAGTTGACGACGAGCGTGGTGGGAAATCGACTTCGGCATGGCGTCCTCCTCTGTCGTCAAGTGTGCCAGCAACCTTCACCGAGCAGCGATCACCGCACGACGCGCAGCACCGGGCGCTCCTTGCGGATCACCGTGGTCAGTTCGCCGGCATCGTCGGTGATGGACAGCTCCCCGAACTTCCACACCATTGGCCCATAGGTTCCTTGGCCGTGATCGCCGTAGTACTTGGCGAGCCGGAGGGCGTCATCAACCGCACAGACTGCGCAGTGCGTGACGAAGGTGAAGGTTCTAAGATGACGGCCCAATCGGCCCTTGACTCCAATCAGCATGGAAAGAAGATGCGTTTGGGATGTGACATTCTCCGAGCGCAACCGCCTTCGGACGAGGTACACAACCTGCTCAACCCAGAGATTGAATTGTCCCGACCGTCTCCACCGTTCCGCTTGGAGTACCCCAGGCGATGGTGGAGCCCGACACCGCGAAGAATGCCCCTCCCGTGAGGCTCTTCACGGAGGACGTACTCACCGCTGCCCCGAAGAGCGCCATAGAAGGTTGGGTTTGCGATGCGGTCACTTGTGAAGGCAACAGCAGGACGAGGAGATTGCCCTTGGAATTCACACCGAGAACTTCTCTCGAGCCAGCCCACACCAGTTTGCGGAGTGTCCCGAGTGAAGCGTTCGGCTCGACGAGTTTCGAGACCTCTACAACGAGCGGCGACCGCACGCCTCCCTCGAGCACCGTTCAACCCCGGCTGTTGCCTATGCAGCTCGACCAGGAGCGAGTCCTGGCAACAGGGACGACGACGTGCTCTCTCGAGTGCGACGCGATCGCATTGACGAGTTCGGCAAGGTGAGCCTTCGGCTCAACGGTCAACTGCACCACATTGGGGTCGGACGAACCCACTGGCGAACCCACGTCCTCGTGTTGGTCCACGACCTCGAGGTTCGAGTCGTTCACGCCGCAACCGGCGAGCTCCTCCGAGAACTCACGATCGATCCAACGAGGAACTACCACGGAACCGGTGCCCCAAAGGGACCAACTCGGCCCCAAAAGGACCGAGTTGAGGGTTCGTGATGTTGCCGATGTCTCGACAGATCACAGAGAGCCGACGGTGGGATTCGAACCCACGACCTGACGATTACAAATCGCCTGCTCTGGCCAA
>CAIQEU010000035.1 GCA_903870905.1 uncultured Actinomycetes bacterium
AGGGATGGCTCGTCGAGGAGGAGCACCTTGGGCTGAGCAATGAGCGCTCGGGCCATCGCCAGCATTTGGCGCTCGCCTCCAGAGAGGGTGGCAGCGTGTTGGCTCCGGCGCTCGCCGAGCACGGGGAACTGCTCGTACTGGACAGCAAGGCCAGCCTTCACATCAACCTTGGCGGCCATGGCACCGAGGCGGAGGTTCTCCTCGACGGTGAACTCTGCGATGACGCCGCGCCCTTCAGGGACGTGACCGAGACCGGCCCGGGCGATGTCTTCGGTCTTCATGCCAACCAACGTGCGCTCACCCATGGTGATCGTTCCCGATTGTGGGGCGACCAGACCTGAAATGGTCCGGAGCAGCGTGGTCTTCCCAGCGCCGTTCGCTCCAAGGATTGCCGTGATCTTTCCCGGCGCTGCATCGAACGAGACGTCCTCTAACGCTCGAACCGCTCCGTAGGAGACGCAGAGGCCGTGGACGCTGATCATTCGTCGACTCCAAGGTAGGCAGCGAGCACTTCGGGATTTTGGCGAACTTCGCTCGGGGTTCCCGTGGCGATGACCTTGCCGAAGTTGAGGACGACGAGACGATCGACGAGTGGCATCACGAAGTCCATGTTGTGCTCGACAAGGAGGACACCCATGACTTGTCGGAGGGAGGAGATGAGCGCGGCGAACTCCTCGAGTTCACGCTCGTCGAGCCCTGATGCCGGTTCGTCGAGGAGGAGGAGTTTGGGGTCAGCCATGAGCGCTCGGGCAACAGCTACCTTCTTGGCCGTCCCGTAGGGGATCGCTCCAGGGACTTGGTTGGCGACGTCATCGACACCCAAGCGTTCCAAGATGTCCATTGCCGCAGTCCGAAGGTCTCGCTCGGTGCGAGCGCCGCTCGGGAGGCCGAGAATCGATGGAAGTGCACGGCCGCCGGGGCGACTCTGGCCACCGGCAATCACGTTCTCGAGGACGCTCAAGTGGGGGAAGAGTCCGACGCCTTGGAGGGTGCGAGCAACACCGGCGCTTGCGAGCTGGTGCGGCTTGAGTGCCCCTTTGCCAACGGCTGGGAATTGAACGGACCCACTCGTTGGGGTGACGAATCCGCAGGCAACGTTGAATGCAGTTGTCTTGCCCGCTCCGTTCGGGCCAATGAGACCCACGATCTCTCCGGAGTTGACCTCAAAGGAGATCTCCGAAAGGGCGCGCAGTCCACCGAACTCGACGGAGACAGCATCGAAGACGAGGCGAGGTTGGGATGCAGTCACGGCGGGATAATCGTAGTAGGGAGGATCAGCCGTTCGGACACGACCGCTGGACCACTGGCCACCCTGGATGGAGGCGCATCGCCGCTCCGTCCGCTCAGTCCGCTCCGTCCGCTCAGGCGATGGGGCGCACCTCGACTCGGCGATTGCACGCTTTGGAGCCCGCAGCCGCGAGTGCGAGGGCGGTCGCTTCATCGTCAACCTCCACGAGCCAGAATCCGCTGATGAATTCCTCGGTCTCGAGGAGTGGCCCTGGGGTCGTAATACCTGCACCACCTCGATTGTCGAGCACAACCGCACGCGATGGGCTGCTCAGACCGAGCGCCACGATGAAGTGGTCTTCAGCGACGAGCCGTTCGTTGAACGCATCAATCGCTTCGTGTTCCCCCTCGTCGGCCCCGCCAAATTCATGGTCGATGACCCCAATGAAGTAGCGCATCTCCGCCTCCTGATTTCGTTCTTCCCACTGATGTTGGCTGCGGCTGGAGTGTACCGAGCGGCCCCGCCACCGGGCGGAGTGGTGGATTGGTCAGGCGATGGGCGGGTCCCCATTGATCGGCGACTGCCGCCTGCTGAGGTGTGGCTCGAAGCACGACGCACTCCATCCGCTACCATGACCTCGTCGGTTCACCACAACGCCTGCCCCAGGAATGGCGTTGATGGGGATCAGGCCCGGAGAGGTGCGAGAGCGGCCGAATCGGACTCACTGCTAATGAGTTGTCTGTTGAAAGACGGACCCAGGGTTCAAATCCCTGTCTCTCCGCACATTGCGACGTTCACCTGAGCGTCGCCGCGTCCGATGACATCGCGCCGATTACTCCGATGTCCGTGGAGTGAAGAGGTAGGCGATCTCTCCCGGAGCATGGAGGACCGAGCGCACGCTCCAACCGTTGAGGCCGAGGGCAACGACTGCCTCATCGCCACTCGACCGTGTTGCCTTGGGCCCAGTGAATCGCTGGAGTGATGGCGAGAGATTGAGGTTCGTCGTCGTGATCACCCAGATCCGTGTCGCTCCGCGTGGTGGTGCAACTGCCCACTCGTCGGGTTCGGTTGGGCCTTCAATGGAGACCTCCGGATCGCGGGACGCCACGTAGTAACCAACAGACGCCGATTCTGGAGCGTCTTTGGCCACCACGATGGAGGTTCGCGTCAGGTCGTCGAGTGCCCAGGTGTAGGCGTTGCGGTGGGAAACGATGATGCGATCCTGCGGCGATGCTTCGGCACGAACCTCGTGCACGATTGCCCGGAGGTCTTGTCGTGGGTACCACGCGTGGAAGTGGATGCCGAGGAGCACTGCGCCACAGCCGACGACGACGGTCGCCGCTCGTCGGGCGATGAGGGGCAGTGGACGGCGATCAACGAGTGCCCGCATGCCCGTCCATACGAGAACGGTGGCGGCGCCGTAGGTGAAGGAGTCCGTTCGGCCTGTGCCCAGTGGGTAGACCCCAAGCGCCCAGGCCGAGGTGGCTGCGAGCACGATCATTGCTGAGGGGAGGAGTCGGAGGTCGCTCCGGCCAGCGATGAGCTGCAGGAAGGGCACCGTCACCATCAGGGCGACGACCACCACGGCGAGGGTCACCTCGGTGTGCCACCACACGCCACTGGTGGTGAGCGTCGAACTCGCGAGGTTGGCAACGCCAATTGGGAGCCCAACCGCGCCGTGGAGATAGGTGATCGTCGAGGTGGCGACCGTGGCGGCGACGTCACCGAGTGTCGGGGGGACGGTCATCATGTTGTGGGTTGCGGACCAGGACTGGTGCAGCTGGAGCGGCACCGCCCGATGGATGATGAGGGCGACGGTGAGGCAGAGGACGCCGAGGCCCCCGCCGACCGCGAGGGTGGAGCGATCGAGTCGTCGGTGGCGGATCTGCTCAACGATGAGAGCGACACCGCAGCCCATGACCACGATCATGATCGAGGCAGCGGTCACGACGCCGAGTGCGGCGACGATGCCGAATATCACGACATCGCTCGTCGACCGTGTCCGCCGACTTCGCTGCGCAAGAGCCAAGATCACTGCGCCGAAGAGCAGTTCGCAACTGTAGGACTTGAAGCGCACCGAGTACTGAATGGGATCAGGTGAAATGGCGATGAACAGGGCCATGCCCAACGCCCACGCCCGGGAGAGGTGCACTTCTCGACCAAGCCAGTAGAACGCGAGTGGGGCAGCACAACCAACACTGAACGGCAAGAGGAGTGCCCACATGGTGGAGTGAGGATCGAGCAGGATCCAGGTGCGAGCGAGCGCGCCGAACCCAGGGCTCGAAATGGTCAGGCCGATCGCATCTGCGAATGAGTGATGCGCGGGAAGGGCAATCCAAGCGTCGTCGTACCAGAGGTCGTGCCCCTGGAGAGCTGTCGAACGAAGGATCGCTCCGAAGAGCACGATGACGCCGAGCGCGACGAGGTGGAACGAGGATCGATGAGGTGTTCGGTGGTCGCCAGCCTCGTCGGGAACGTGGGGCACGACGGGAGCGTCAATCTGCATCGCAGGCGAGGCTAGTTCGGCAGGTACGAGCGGGTAGGTTGGCAAGTCGTAGTCCTCGAGGAGCGCGCACCGAGGGACGTGAGATGGGACGAGTGCTGTGACCAAGACCTACTGGGTGGAGACCCTCGGCTGTCCGAAGAACCACGTCGACTCCGACAAGGTGACTGGGCAGTTGCAACGCGACGGCTACGAAGAGGCATCGTCGCCGGAGGCAGCAGACCTCGTCGTCGTCAATACCTGTGCCTTCATTGATGAGGCGCGCCAAGAGTCCATCGATGTGATCTTGGATCTGGCTGATCGAAAGACCGACCAGAGTCGTCTCGTCGTCACGGGGTGCATGGCAGAGCGCTACGGCGAAGAGCTCGCCGAGGCACTCCCCGAGGTCGATCTGGTGGCGGGATTCGGGGAGTCCCTCACAGAGCGGGTCCCCGTCACGCTCGGCAAGCGCTCCCACGGTGTGCGCACCAGCGAA
>CAIQEU010000036.1 GCA_903870905.1 uncultured Actinomycetes bacterium
CATGTCCATTGCGGTCATATTTGATCGAAACTAGACGCCCTGATTCGTCGCGATTGATCTCGAGTACTCGTGCGAAACGAATTTTGTTATGCGAGTCAATAAGTGTAATCGGCATACCAGGTTTGAGAGCGTCAAGTCGGATGGCGGGGTTGTCAGGGACAGCGACCTCCTCTTCGAACAACTTGTGCACGATGCCAAGTCCAGTCAGAAGGGCGGCGAATCCGCGATGGGGCACAGAAACCGCGACCGTGAGACTCTCTTGCTCATGGTGCGAGGAGCAAATCTCCGCACCAAGATCGACAAACCAGCGAGCCCAAATCGGCAGTGGCTTGACTCGCCCTTGGCTCCACAAACTCAATTCCAATGCCAAACGCTCCTTCCCCAATCACTAAACCCACACCCACTTATGCACACTAGGAAGCAAGAATCGAGAGTTGTGGTTTCCAATTGAACTCCGTCAATTTAACTGATCAAGATTGATGATAATTGTGGTGGGTGATTTGGACTGCAAGTGATGGCTCTGCGGGGACCCCTCTTAGTGAGCCATTGCCAATAGGAGTCGTTGTTGGTGTTGGTGATTCCATGCCTCGTTGAATTCGACCGGCGTGAGGTAGCCAAGCGAGCTGTGGAGACGTAGGTGATTGTATTCATAGCGCCAATCGGCGAGCAGGACCTGAGCCTCGAGCAGCGAATCGAAGAGCTGACTGTTGAGAAACTCGTCGCGCAGCCGTGAGTTGAATGACTCGATCCAGGCGTTCTGCCAAGGCGATCCCGGATCGATGAACACGGTGGCCGAACCGTTGAAGGTGCACCAGTCGCGGATCGCGTAGGCGGCGAACTCGGGACCGTTGTCCGACCTCAGATAGCACGGCACACCCCGTTCGGCGACGAGCCGGTCGAGCAGGTTCGTCACGTCGTCAGCGGTGATCGAGCGCGCAACTTCGATAGCGAGGCACTCGCGGGTGAACTCGTCAACGACGTTGAGCAGTTTCAGGGTTCGTCCGTCTCTCGTCTGGTCGAACTGGAAGTCGAGGGACCACACCACGTTGGGTCGGATCGGCACCATGGCGCCAACCTGGGAGCCGATGCCGCGCAGCGGCTTCTTGCGCTTGGCGTAGGGGACCTTCAAGCCTTCGAGCCGCCAGAGTCGCTGGACACGCTTCTTGTTGACACGCCTGCCCTCGCGTCGGAGCTGGTGATAGGCGCGCTTCCAGCCCCAGCGTGGGTGCTCGCGCGTGAACGCCACCAACCAGCGACGCAACTCCACCTCGTCGTCATCGGGCTCGCTCGGTGCGAATCGCTGCGTGGAGCGGGCTTGGCCGACGACCCGGCAGGCTCTTCTTTCAGACACCCCGAACGTCGCTTCGAGCTCGACCACCGCTCTCCGCCGGGCGTTCGGGGTCAGAATTTTCCCTCGGCGATGTGCTTCAACATGTCGATGTCGAGGGCCTGGTCCGCGACGATGCGCTTCAGTCGGCCGTTCTCAATCTCGAGCTCCTTCAGCCGCTTGGCGTCTGACGCCTTCATGCCGCCGTATTGGTTCTTCCAGCGGTGCCAGGTCGACTCGGTGATCTCGAGCTGACGACAGACCTCGGCGATGTCGCTGCCGCAATTGAGCAACTTGTCGCCTTCGGCGAGCTTGCGAACGACTTGTTCGGGGGTGTGGTGCCTTCTTTTCACGGTGACATCCTCTCGCTCCACGAGGGAGCATCGGGACTCTCATCAACCGTGGCTCATTTCAAGGGGATCTCCGCAGCATGGTGCCGTGGTGAAGAACTCCGCCAAGATTGGTGAAGCCACCGGATAGTGTTGGTGACCACTACCAAGTTTCGTGGTGAGCAAAGAAATCACGTGTATCAAAAGCCAATAACCCCAAGGGCTCTCAAATTCTACGAATGCCCCACCACGTCGTCGCTCTAGGCCGATCGCTCGCGTTCCAACCGGCGCACGACGGCCCGACCTGCTCGCCTGCCTGATGCCAGAGCACCCTGAATGGAGGCCGTTGCACGGTAGTCGCCGGCCAGAATGCATCCGTCCACGCTGAGGGGTGGTTGGAGGTCGAGCGGCGCCACCATGGCTGGCAGCGCGTGCTCGACGAGCGAGGTGGTGACGAGATCGACCTCGCCCACTCGGCAGCCCACCAGTGCAGCCACGCGCTGACGGACGAGGTGTTCGGTCTCGAGTGAAGGGTGGAGCCCGGGTGTCGACGACGCCACGAGACCCCGTCCAGGAGGAGCGTAGGAGGGGGCGGCCCCTGACATGGCTGCCACATTGGTGATGGGACTCGGGCTCACGTCCAGCCACAGCGGGCCGGTCTCGACTGGGTGCGCCGTGGCGTGCCACCAGGTCGTCACCGATCGCATGGTTGGCGCCACGATGCCGGGCAAGAGTGTTGCCGCTCCTGGTCCATCGACGGCGAGGACCACGATGTCCGCACTGATCGAGCCATCGCTCGTCGCCACGGTTGCGGGCGTCACCTGCGCAACGCTGGTGCCGAGGCGGACCTCGGCGGTGGTCAAGCGATGAGCCATTGCTGCGGGGAGCGCACCCATGCCGTTCGCCGGCACGGCGGGGGTTCCTCGGAGCATTGATCGCAGGACGAGTTCGACGAACCGAGACGAGGTCTCGAGGTCGGGATCGAGGGTGACCCCAGCGAGGAAGGGGCCGAGCAGTCGATCGAGCAGCGGTCCACTGATGCCTCGAGCGGCGAACTGCTCGGCAATGGTGCGGTCGCTGTGGACCTGTGGGTTCGGGGTGAGCGCCACGCTGGCGAGGTAGGTGGCCAGGCGGAGTTGCTCGCGTCGAGTTCCCGGGAGCCCGCGGAGGGTAGCGATGGTCGAGAAGGGATTCCGCCTCGGATCGAGCAGTTCCGTCGTGGTTGAGGTCCGTGCGATGCGGACGCCGGCGGGGAGGGCCCGCAACTTGAGCTCCTTCAGGTCGACGACGTTCGGGAGTGCGGGGTAGGCAGGATTGAGGAGCTGAAACCCGCGATCGATGGTGAAGCCGTCGACCTTGTCGGTGGCCACTCGCCCGCCGACCCGGTCGGCACGGTCGAGCACGACGACTTCGTAGCCGCGACCATCGAGCATCTGGGCGCAGGCGAGTCCGGCGAGTCCAGCGCCGACGATCACGACATCAACGTGTTCCATCGTGGGTCCTCTCGTCCTCCGTGGTCCGGAGTGGAGGTTAGATGGCGATGAGTGGTGCGGCCGCGGCCTCGCGCTCGTCGAGGAACGACCACCAAGCGGCAGCAGAAGCCTCAACGCCAGCCAGTGCCTCGGCGAGGTCGTCGGCGTCCAGGTGCGCCAGCGCCTCAACGACCCAGTTGCCGTGCTCGACTTCCAAGGAGGCGTGCACGTCCCAGAAGGCGGTGCCGTGGTCGTCGACGCCGTAGTTGGTGCGCAGGCCATCAGCCTTGGAGGTCGCCACCTCGGCGGCTTGGACTTCATAGGCGGCGAGCACGCCGAGGCCGAAGGCGCCGCTGCGCTCGGCAGCGGTTGCGTAGGTGTCGATGAGGTGTGCCGTGGCGGGCGTGGGCTCGACGAGGTCGGCACCGAGCGCGGCGGCGAATTGGTCGAAGAGGTCGAGGTGCGGTGCAGGGTTCGACAGTTCGTCGTCGAGGTTGGCCTGCACGAGGACCTTGGCGGGGCCGTTGAGGTCGGCAATGATGGCACCGAGCGCGGTTGGCAGCGTGGCCTCAACCGAGCGGTACTGGCCGGCGTAGGCGGTCAGTTCTTCGCGGGTGAGGGTGCCAGCAGTCCACCGTTGGTAGAAGGGGTGGCTGAGCAGGAGGCGGTCGGCGAGGACAGCGTCGATGGCGGCGGTGAGTGCAGTGGTCTGGTCCATGGTGGAACAGTAGTGGCTCACGAGAAGTTCGTCCATGACGATTGCTCGCCCGGTGGGGCGGAGTACGATTCGGCGACTCCTGTCGATGAGGTAACTCCCCGTGACGAACCACACCAGCGCCGTTCGACGATCCATGGTGCTCATCGTTCTGGCCCTCGTCATCGGTGCCGTACCGGCACTCACCGTTCGGGCATCGGCAGACGTGACGCCGCTCGCCCAGGCCCAGGCCAAGATCAAGCACGTCATCTTCATCACCCAGGAGAACCGCTCCTTCGACAACTACTTCGGCACCTACCCCGGTGCCGACGGGATCCCCATGGTGAATGGGGTGCCGACCGTGTGCGTGCCCGACCCGCTGCACCGAACCTGCATCAAGCCCTTCAAGTCGACGCGAGATGTCTCGGTCGGTGGTCCCCACGGCGCCCTCGACGCCGCGGCAGATATCGATCGCGGGAAGATGGATGGTTTCATCAAGCAAGCCGAGATCTCGCTCCTGTGCACGAATCCGGCGCCGCGGTGTAACGGCGAAGCCCTCGTCGACAACATGGCCTACTACGACGGCAAATCGATCCCGAACTACTGGAAGTACGCGACCTACGAAGTGCTCGCCGACCACTTCTTCGAACCGATCGACTCGTGGTCCCTGCCGTCGCACCTGTGGCAGCTGTCGGCATGGTCGGCGCTGTGCACCTCGTCATCGGACCCGTTCAGTTGCAAGAACGACATCGCCCTCGGTAACTCATTCACGTCGGATCTGCCGAGGAACCACAACTTCGCGTGGACTGACATCACCTACCTGCTCTACAAGCACTCGGTGTCGTGGAAGTACTACGTCGTCCCCGGGTATCAGCCCGACTGCGAGAACTCCCACGCCATGAGTTGCAGTCCCATTGACCAGAACTCGAAGACGCCCGGCATTTGGAATCCCCTGCCGAGCTTCACCGACGTGAAGCAGGACGGCCAACTCGGCAACATCCAGCCCGTCGACAACTACTACCAAGATGCCCAGAACGGGACGTTGCCCGCGGTCAGCTGGATCGTGCCGTCTCGGGGCGTGAGCGAGCACCCCGGCGGCCAGATCAAACAGGGGATGGCCTACGTCACCAGTTTGATCAACGCGGTGATGCGCGGCCCAGACTGGAACTCCACGGCGATCTTCTTGTCCTGGGATGACTGGGGCGGCTACTACGACCACGTGCACCCACCGAAGTACGACGGCAACAGCTACGGCATTCGAGTGCCGATGCTCCTCATCAGCCCCTGGGCCCGCATTGGCTACATCGACCACCGCACGTTGTCGGATGACTCGTTCCTCAAGTTCATCGAGGACCTCTACATGGGAGGCAGTCGCCTCGACCCGACCACCGATGGTCGTCCCGACCCGAGACCCAATGTGCGTGAAGCAGCGTCGTGGACCAACGACCTCTTGCCCGAATTCAACTTCAACTTCTCGAGCCCTCGGCCACCGTGGCCGCAGCCGCTGTATCCGAAGACCGACCTCGTTGGCTGAGGTGGCGATCCTCGTCGCCGAGCACCTCGACTAGACCATCAACTCTCCACCGTTGGTATCGATGGCCTGACCGGTGATTGCGGCGGAGAGCTCTGACGCCAAGAACACGATGGTCCCAGCAACCTCGCGGTCAGAGGGAATGTGGCCGAGCGGGACGGGGGCGGCGAGTTCGGCGAGGACTTCGTCTTCAGAAATTCCGCGAGCCTGCGCCGTCATCTGGAGGTAGATGTCGACCGAAGGACCGGCCATCCACCCAGGAACCACGGCGTTCACGCGGATGTGGTCGGGTCCGAGCTCCCCGGCGAGCACCTTGGTGGCAGTGAGCAGACCGCCCTTGGAGGTGGCGTAGCCACCTTGGAGGATCGGGGGCTTGCGGGCGGCCATGGAGGCCACGTTGATGACCGAGCCACCGCCAGAAGCCTTCAAGTGGGGAACGACGGCCTTCACCATGCGCAGGGTGCCGAAGACGTTGGTCTGAGTGATCGCCGCCCAGGCGTCGATGTCGACATCGGCGAAGGACTGGAAGACGTCGAAGCGGAACGCGTTGTTCACGAGCACGTCGACCCGGCCGAGTTCACTCGCAGCCTTGGCGGCGAGGGCATCGCACTGGGCTTGGTCGGTGATGTCGGTGGAGAGGGTGACCACCCGACTGCCAATGGCGGCCACCTCTTCAGCGACCGCGTCGAGGCTCCTCTGCTTGCGGGCACCGAGGGCGAGATCGGCACCGTGAGCGGCGAGGGCGAGGGCGGCTTGGCGGCCGAGACCGGGGCCAATCCCCGACACGATGGCCACTTTGCCAGCGAGCAAGTTCGAGACGCGAGTCGTTGGAACGTCGGACATGGATCCCCCCTCAGAGTTGTTGCCCGAAGCGTAGTCACGATGGCGGATCGACTCCGTTGGCTAGCGTTCGGTGCATGGAGACCCAACCCCTTCGCTTCGGCATCATCGGCACCGGCATGATGGGCCTCGAGCACCAGCGGAACCTCGCCGCACTCCCCGGAGCGGTCGTGACCGCGTTCAGCGATCCAACACCCACCTCGCTTGAGTGGGCCCGGGCAGAAGTCGGTGGCGAGGGCGTCACCTGTTTCAGCGACCACCGAGACCTCTTGACCTCAGGGCTCGTCGACGCGGTGGTCATCGCCAGTCCCAACATGACGCACCGAACCATTGCCGCCGACGTGATCGCGTCGGGTCTCCACGTGCTGATCGAGAAGCCACTGGCGCTCACGACCGCAGAGTGCCGCGAGCTCCTTGAGATTCCAACTGCCCCCGGTCAAGTGGTGGCTGTCGGGCTCGAGTACCGGTACATGCCGCCAGTTGCCGAGCTCATCTCCCTCGTTCGTGGTGGCGCGGTTGGGGAGCCGAAGATGGTGTCGATCACCGAGCACCGCTTCCCCTTCCTCATGAAGGTTGGCGACTGGAACCGCTTCAACGAGAACACCGGGGGGACCCTCGTCGAGAAGTGCTGCCACTTCTTCGACCTCATGAACCTGCTGACCGGGGCCAATCCGGTTCGGGTCATGGCCTCGGGAGCCCAAGACGTGAACCACCTCGACGAGCGCTACGACGGCAGGGTGCCCGACATCTTGGACAACGCCTTCGTCATCGTCGACTACGACAACGGGATGCGCTGCGCACTCGATCTGTGCATGTTCGCTGAAGGCTCCGAGGAACAAGAGGAGCTCTCGGTGGTAGGCACTCTCGGCAAAGTCGAGGCGTTCCTCCCGAGTTCCACGGTGCGCGTCGGGCAACGGTCGACGGGTCGCGGCGGGGTCATCACCCGACACGTGGTGGATGACTCCATCGGCCACGAAGGCTTCCACCACGGAGCGAGCTTCGTCGAGCACCGACGATTCATCGAAGCGATTCGAGGCGGAACCGCACCTGAGGTCACGCTCCTCGATGGCCTGCGGGCGGTGGCGATTGGTGAGGCAGCGCAGATCGCCCTTGCGGAGCACCGGGTGGTCGAGCTCAGCGAAGTCGGCACATTGTCTTAGAGGTTCAGGACGAATCGAAGGCAGTCATCGATGGTGTTCATGCGATCAATGGGCACGAAGCCAAGTCGTCCTGATAACCGCTCGATTGAGAGCATTCTGAGTTGGTCACAACGAGCAAAGGATGGTTGTAGTAGTCCCGTTTCTTCCGAGTCGAGTGCAACGTGACTCCGGAGCCCAAAGTCTGAGGAAGTAATCGGAACAATTCCGACGATTCTGCCTGGACCATTGCTCAGAAGATTTGCGGAGACAACAACACCCGGTCGAGTCTTTCCTGGTTCATGACCGATCGGGCGTCCAAGATCGACCCAGTAGATCTCTCCTCTGAAGATCACACCATCTCATCCCACAGCTGGCGTTCTGCAGCGAGTTCCTCTCGTTGGGCAGGGCTCAAGCGGAGGTAGTCCTCATCCAGGCCGGTGAGAAATTCCTCTCGCTCGAGTGCAGCGATCGCCTGATGGAGAACGTCGACAACAGTGGTTTCTCGGAGCTTCGCCAGAGCAGTGAGGCGCTCGGAATCGTTGCGACGAAGGCGGACTGTTGTTGTTGGCGAAAGCGGCATGTTCATATTGTAGATGATTTGTAGACATTTGACGAGTAGCGAAAACCTCCGCCGAGAAGTCCGAGCTCACGCAGACCGTCGCTCGATCCGAATGGGGCGGAATCGTTCGTTCACAGGAAACAATCCGCCAGGAGCACGGTCAATCCGTCGGAAATTGCAAGCCGCGATGGGCGAACTTGGGCAGGACGAGTTCGCCGAATCGCTGGCACTCCTCCTCGTGGGGGTATCCCGAGAGGATGAAGCTCGAGATCCCGAGGTCGACGTAGCGCTGGAGCTTCTCGGCCGCCTGCTCGGGTGTCCCGACGATCGCCGCACCACATCCTGACCGGGCGCGGCCGATCCCCGTCCACAGATTCGGCTCGACGTATCCGTCACCATCGGCGTGGTCCCGCAGTTCCCCCTGTCGGGCAACCCCTCGAGAGGTGGCATCGAGGGAGCGTTGGCGAATTGCGGTTCCGTGTGCGTCGTCGAGTCCGTCCACGAGAGCAGCCGCAGCGGCTCGGGCTGCTCGCTCGGTCTCACGTACGACGACGTGAACCCGATACCCAAAGGTCAGCGTGCGCCCATGGGCATCTGCTCGGCGGGAGAGATCGCCGACGATGTTCGCCACCTCTGCTTCGGTGTCGGGCCACATGAGGTAGACGTCGGCGAATTCGGCAGCTACTGCCCGAGCCTCTTCGGACAGGCCACCGAAGTAGAGGGGGAGGCGACGACCAACGGTTGCGGCAATACGAGGCACACTGAGCGGTTCACCGTTGACGGCGAGGTCGTGTCCGGTGAGGCCGGCGTTGAGCGTGGCCATGGTGGTCGCCGTGCGGCCGTAGCGAACGGCACCTGATTCGGCCATGCCGGGGAGATCGCTCGAGATGATGTTGACGCGGAGGCGGCCCCCGCTCAACTGGTCAATGGTGGCGAGTTGGCGGACGAGCTGTGGCGGCCACAGTTCTCCGCAGCGCACCGCGAGGAGGAGATCAATGTCGGGGACGTCTCGGGCGACCGCTGCTGCGAAGGCGGTGCTGTCAATGCCGAGCTGGTAGCCAGAGGGGAGGAGGATGGCGTCGAACCCCTGGCGTGCGGCCTCAGCCACGATGGATCTGCAGTGGTCGTAGCTCGACAACAGGCGAGCGCCATCGTCGGCCAAGTCCGTGGTGTCGTCGTCGCAGAGAGCGGCGAACCACGAGAATTCGAGTGCGTTGGTCACCTCCGCAGTGAACCACAAATCGACTCGGTATCTGTGGCTACGCTCAACTCGACCGAGGGGGAACCATGGATCAGGCACACGCCGTGCGCGGCGAAGACGAGTTCCGGCACGACAAGACCGACGAGCGGTTCTGGAACGAATCGATCTACTTGGACCTCATCGATGCGTCGGGAACCATTGGCGGCTACGTCCGCCTCGGGCTCTACCCCAATGAGCAGCGGGCCTGGTGGACCGCTGCGGTGACCTTCGAGGACCGTGGTCCGGTCGTCTCGGGGATCTACGACTTTGCCGTCGAGCCCGGCTCAGAGTTCTCCTGTGACCGAGGCAGCGACCAGGTGCGCTACCTCGTCCACGAACCCTTGGAACGCGTCCAGGTCCTCTCCGCTACCTCGGCCAAGGCCTACGACACTGCAGCCGACGCCTACGACCCCTCAGCAGGCAGAGAGGTCTTTTTGGAGATCGACCTGACGTGGGAAACGGCAGGAACACCCTTCCACTACGCGGTGACCACCCGCTACGAGATCCCCTGCACAGCATCGGGCACGGTCACCATCGACGGTGAGGTCTTCACGCTTTCAGGGCCGGCCCAGCGCGACCACTCCTGGGGGGTTCGGGACTGGTGGACGTATGGCTGGTGTTGGGCAGCGCTGCACTTCGACGACGGCCAAGAACTCCACCTCGCCCACATCCGGGTCGACGGTGTCCCCGCCCTCGGCTACGTCCAAGGTGACGGCGACGTGCGAGCGCTCACGAGTTTGGACGTCACCGAGGTAACTGACGGCGGGGGTTTGGCATCGGTGGCTCACGTCACAGCAGAACCCGGTGGTTTCGACGTCACGGTGACGCCGACGGGCTATGGACCGCTCCTCCTCGTGGCTGATGACGGCCGAGTCAGCCGGTTCCCCCGGGCGATGGTGCGCTGTCAGCGAGCCGACGGCGTGGCGGGTCTCGGCTGGATCGAATGGAACCAGCCGCAGTAGGACGCACCGCATCCGAGAAGTGAACGAGCCACCGGCGAGTGCCGGGGGCTCGTTGCGTTTCGTGGTGCGGACTGCTTAGGCGAGCGAGGTGGCCTTGGCAGCAGCGAAGCGACGGGCAACGTCATCCCAGTTGATGATGTTCCACAGGGCGGTGACGTAGTCGGCCTTCACGTTCTTGTACTGGAGGTACCAGGCGTGCTCCCAGGCGTCGATCACGAAGATCGGCACGGAACCGTTGGTCAGGTTGCTCTGGTGGTCGTAGACCTGGGTCACGACGAGGCGGTCACCGAGGGGCTCGTAGGCGAGTGCACCCCAACCCGAACCCTGCACCGTGGTGGAGGCCTGGGTCATGTGGGCCTGGAAGGCGTCGAAGGAACCGAAGTCGGCGTCGATCTTGGCGGCCAAGTCACCGGTCGGGCGGTCGCCACCTTCTGGGGAGAGGTTGGTCCAGAAGATCGAGTGGAGGACGTGGCCGGAGATGTTGAAGGCCAGGGTCTTCTCGAGGCCGACGATGGCGGCGTAGTCACCCTTGGCCCGAGCTTCTTCCAACTTCTCCAAGGTGGTGTTGGCACCAGCCACGTAGGCAGCGTGGTGCTTGCCGTGGTGGAGCTCCACGATCTGGCCCGAGTAGTGGGGCTCGAGGGCGGCGGGGTCGTAGGGCAGGTCGGGCAGGGTGTAGACAGCCATGTGATTTCTCCTTGCAGGGGTTCCAGCGAACGGCTCCAACCTAGCCGGGGTATGCCGTGGCCGAGGCGGAACACGCAGGCTGCGATTGCATGCAGCAGTCTGCGAAGGCGTCTAGAGCAGAATGCGGTGGTGCTCCACATCGCCGTCCACGTCCAGCCCGGGGCGAAGGTGGCCCGGGTGGGTGGCTCCTCCGACGGCGTGCTCCAGGTGGCAGTCCGAGCTCGGGCGGTTGACGGTGCCGCGACCGACGATGTCGAACGGGTCGTCGCCGACGCCTTCGGTGTTCGCCATCGAGCCGTCACCTGTGTCCGTGGCCAGCGCACCCGCCACAAGGTGCTCGCCATCGACGGGGATCTCGTACTCCTCGCTGCGATCCACGCCGACCTGTTGGCGCAGGAGCGGTTCTGTTGACTAGAACAATTCCATTGTTAGAATAGAACCAATGCATTGCGCTGCACCCTCATCCGAACGCCACGACTTAGAAGCCGCAGGGCTGCGGGTCACCGCGCAACGCCTGGCCGCTCTCGAGGCGCTCCGGGTCGGACGAGTGCACCTGACCGCCGATCAGGTCTTCGACGAGGTTCAAGCCCATCTCGGGACGGTATCGACCCAAGCGGTCTACGACGCACTGGCGACCCTGTGCGCTGCAGGGCTCGCCCGTCGGATTCAGCCGGCCAAGAGCCCGGCGCTCTTTGAGGCACGGGTGGCGGACAACCACCACCACGTCGTGTGCAGGAGTTGCGCAGCGGTTGCTGACGTCGACTGTGCGGTGGGCAGTGCACCATGCCTCGAACCATCAGCAGCAGACGGTTTCACCATTGACGAAGCCGAAGTCATTTACTGGGGCACCTGCCCCACGTGTCAGGACCTCGCAACCGCAAGGTCTTGAGGCCACCACTCGTGGCCTCCAACCAAATCTCGCAGTGAGAACCGAACAACGACAAGGAGCAGAACATGGCAAGTGAATGGGGTCCCCTCGAGGGATTGATCGGTGAGTGGGAGAGCGAGAAGATCGGTCAAGACTTCTCCTACCACCACGCAGAAGGACAAGTCGGCACCACCGACTACGTGGAGAAGGTCACCATGAAGCCCTTCGGGCCCGTGGACAACGGCACCCAGCACCTCTACGGCCTCGACTACAGGACCGCCATGTGGCGTCACGACGAGGAGAAC
>CAIQEU010000037.1 GCA_903870905.1 uncultured Actinomycetes bacterium
CCGATGTTGAAGACGGGGTTCGACCCGGGCTCACCGAAGCCGATGCTCAAGAACTCCGCGTGCTCAAGAAGCGCAACCGGGTCTTTGAATCGCACTGGGAAAGTTGGAGGCTCCAGACTTTGGAAACAAGGATGGAGCCATGGGAAACAACAACCAACGAAGAAGCCCGCAGTCGAGGCGCTACTCACCTGAGGAGAAGGCACAAGCGGTCCGCTTGGTGCGAACGCTCCGAGATGAGCTCGGCACCTCTCGAGGAACGGTTCAGCGCGTGGCGAATCAACTCGGCTATGGCGTTGAGAGCGTCAAGGCCTGGGTTCGCCAAGCCGACATTGATGATGGCCTCGTCGGCGGTGTCACGACGGCTGACAAACAGGCTCCTCGGATCTCAGCGGGGTCTGATCGTTTCGAGCAATGACCAGTTGGGCTTGCCGGCGTAAAGGAGCGACCTGGTTCGGTAGTTCCGAAAGCTGGTGAAGCCGAAGGCCACTCTCTTGATCCGCTTGATCAGGTTGTTCATCGCCTCGGTCGGGCCGTTGGTGAAGTGACAGGCGTGCCAGGCCGTGATCTCCAGTCGCCAGCGCTTGAGCGTGCGACCCAACGAACGGACCTCCGGTGGTCGGATCTTGTCCGAGAGATCGGCGGCCAGCTCATCGAGCCAGGTGATCGCGAGCTCTTGGTCTTGGTGGCTGTAGAGCTCTCGAACGGCTTCCTTCGCGTGCCAGGCGGTGGCCACATCGCCCTTCGGGTCACCGGCCTCGAGCAGGTTCAGCAGCTTGCTTCTGCCGTCTTCACTCAAGCGCTCCTCGGCCTTGGTGAGGAGGCGTCGGCATCGATAGAGGGGGTCGTCTTTGTGGCCGCGGTGTCCGAGCGTCTCGTTCTGGACCCGGCGCCTCGTCTCGTCGAGCTTGGACGTCGCCAGCTTGACCACGTGGAAGGGATCGGCAACGAGGGTGGCATCGGGGAGCTCGGCGGTGAAGACCGCCTTGTAGGCGGAGGACAGGTCGAGGGTGCCGTGGGTGATGGCGGCCTTCCAGGCCGGGTCGCGGTTCTTGAGCCACTCCTTCGAGCCCTGACCGCCTCGTCCCTCGACGATGTCCAAGAGCTGTCCCTGGCCGACGTCGACGATGGAGGTGATGAAGCTCGTGCGGTAGTAGGGGGCGAGACGGACGAAGCCGGTCTCGTCGAGGCCCAGCGCGGTGACGGTGCCGAAGCGCTCAGGGTGCTCGATGAGGGCTGTGCCGTAGGCCAGAACCGCGTCGTTGACGGTGTGCCAGTCGCAGCCCAAGGTGCCGGCCACATCGTTCACGCTGCGGCCGGCTTCGCCGACCGCCCTGGTGGCCCAGCGCCCGGCCCGATCGGTGATGGCCATGCGAGGAGCAGCGATCCGGCGATCCTCTTCGGTCCAGGTCTTCTTCGAACAGTCGCGGTCGCTGCAGCGCCACCTGCGCTTGTGCCAGAACAGTGTGGAGGCGACACCGTAGACAGGCAGGTCGCAGTACTTGACGACGACGCGCTCCTTCACCTGGGCAACCACCCCGCAGTCCGGGCACCCCGCCGAGGTGGCCCCCGTCTCGACGTGGACTTGAAGCATCGGACCGTCACGATCGGCGCGCAGCACCACGATGTCGGGCAGGTCGACGAGGACCGCGCAGGTGCGCGTAGGGTTTTGCTTCACGGGGGCTCTCCAGGATCTTGTGGTGTCAGATCCCTTGATTCTGGAAGCCCCCGCTCCAACTCAGGTGGACCTCAGACCCTGCTCAATTCCGAAGTGCCGGTTTGAGACCATCGGGATTGATGAGAGGAAGGCCTTCGAGGCCTTCGCTCCCGCCAACGATCGTGGAAGATGGTTGAGGAAGCCGGACTCGCCTCATGGCCATTCGAAGCAATCAACCGGGGGGTTTGGGCACACTCTTCTTGGATCAACCACCAACATGAAAACAGTGTCGCTGCATGTGTGGTCGTAATGGCACTGCTCGCAAACCCTCACGTCTTGACAGAAAATCCGAATTCGGAACAGGTGAAAGTGCTTTCCAAGAAGTTGGCATCGATTAATCCGAATTGGACGCAGTTAGACATTCCAAACCTGCTGCATTCAGTTCTTCAGCCAGGTTGATAGCTCTGGCTTCAATCTTGCGAACTGCAGGTAAGCCACTTATCTGGTGACGAGACTTCTCTTGTCCTCCGATCTACCGTCATTTGGCAATGAGGACGCATCGTCGACTTCGGGCGGTTCACGTGGCACTTGTGGCCACGGTGCTTGGTCTTGCCGTGCCTGGAAGCGCTGGTGCTGGTCAGCCCATTCTCTCGGCCACTGACCCAATCTCGCTGTCGTATGCCATCCCGATTGCGAACCCAGCGACGAACATCACCATTTCTGATGTGTTGGTGGTGACTTCTGCGAAGTTGAGCTCGGTCAAGCCCGATGGCAGTGGGATTCAAGCACCAAAGGGGTCACTCTTTCTCTCCTTGGACTGGATGCGCGTTGACACTTGAGTCTTAGTCGCGCTGGAGCATTTCAACGAGCAGGGTGAAGAACGAAACACTGGTCACGACCAGCGTCCAGAGAATGCCAATAAACACGATTGCTATCTGCGCAG
>CAIQEU010000038.1 GCA_903870905.1 uncultured Actinomycetes bacterium
GATGACCGAGGTCGGTCTCTTCGTTGGCATTAGCTCTGGGGCGATCATGGCTGGGGCCGTGCGCTGCGCTCAGCAGATCCCCGATGACCAGACCGCCACCATTGTGACGATTGCCTGCGATGATGGATGGAAGTACCTCTCCACTGGTGCGTGGACCGACGACCTCGATGAGGTGGTTGAGCGCGCCAAGCGGATCATCTACTTCTAACCCACAAAGGACACGAGCAATGAGCGACGCCACTACTCCTCGCGCCGATGGACGCGCCGTGAACGAACTGCGGCCCATTCGATTCCAGCGGGACTACACGACGATGCCCCTCGGTTCGGTGCTCGTGACCTTCGGCAAGACAACCGTGCTGTGCACGGCGTCGGTTGAGGAGAAGGTTCCCGGCTGGATGCGTGGCAGTGGCAAGGGCTGGGTCACCGCCGAGTACTCGATGCTCCCCGGGGCGTCTGCCGAGCGGATCAGCCGCGAGGCAGCCAAGGGCAAGCAGTCGGGTCGAACCCAGGAGATCCAGCGCCTGATCGCCCGCAGCCTGCGCAGTGTGGTGGACCTCGTCGCCCTCGGTGAAGTCCAGATCACCGTGGACTGCGATGTGCTCCAGGCCGATGGCGGCACCCGGACGGCGTCGATCTGTGGTGCCTACGTCGCGCTCTGCGATGCGATCACTCGGTTGATCGCCAAGGGCGTGCTGGCGAGCAACCCGCTGACTGATTCGGTAGCAGCAATTTCCGTTGGGATCGTTGACGGTCGAGCAGTGGTCGACCTCCCTTACGAGGAAGACTCCCGGGCAGAGGTCGACATGAACGTCGTCATGACCGGTTCTGGTCGATTCGTTGAAGTCCAAGGCACCGCCGAGCAGCAAGCCTTCAGCCGAGCTGAACTCGACGCCATGCTGCACTTGGCCGAAGAGGCGATCACCACGATTGCCACGCACCAGCGTGGTGCCCTCGCAGAAGCGCTCCCGGAGCGGTAGTCGTGGTGGAGTTCGTTGCGGCGACGGCCAATGCCCACAAGCTCGGTGAGATGGAGGCAATCCTCGCAGCGCTCGGCTCCTTCCGACTCACACCTCGACCATCGAGCGTTGGCGACATCGTCGAAGATGGCGAGACCTTCGTCGACAACGCGCTCATCAAAGCCTTCGCCATCTGTGAAGCGACGGGGAAGCCGGCGCTCGCCGATGACTCAGGGATCTGCGTCGATGCGCTGAACGGTGCGCCTGGGGTGCGCTCTGCTCGCTACAGCGGCGAGGATGCGACCGACGAGGAGAACCGCACGGCACTGCTCCGGGCCCTCGATGGTGTCTCAGACCGAACGGCGCAGTTCGTGGCAGCGGTGGCCGTGGCGTTCCCCGACGGCACGGCCATTGTCGCCGAAGGGGTCGTGACCGGAACCGTCGCCACTGAAGAACACGGGGCAGGTGGGTTCGGCTACGACCCGCTCTTTCTCCCCGATGGAGCAGGCGGGCGGACCTTCGCCGAGATGACCGCTCACGAGAAGCACGAGATCTCACATCGGCGTCGGGCGCTCGAGGACCTGGTGGCAGCCCTCGAACACCAGGGGCGATGCTGAAGCGATGCGCGCTCGTGCTCACGCTGGTGAGCACGGTGCTCTTCGCGACCCAGGCGGCACACCTCGGAGCGACCTCGCTCCCACTTACGGGAGCGATCGTGGTCATCGATCCCGGCCATAACGGTGGCAACGGTGCAGACCCGGCGTTCATTGATCACCTGGTCAACGCTGGTGGATTCTGGAAGGCCTGCGACACCGCTGGAGCAACAACGAACAGCGGCTACCCAGAACACGTCTTCACCTTCGCTGTCGCAAAACTTCTCCAGCGTGATCTCCGAGCACTCGGGGCACGTGTCGTGCTGACCCGGCCAAATGATCGTGGCGTCGGACCCTGCATCACCGAACGGGCGGCGATTGCGAACCGACTCCACGCCACGGTGGCGGTGTCGCTCCACGGCGACGGTGGCCCACCGTATGGACGAGGATTCGAGGTGATCGGACCCGGTCTCGTGGTGAGTTCGGTGAGCAACACCGCCCCCATCCTCCAGGCGTCGAGGCATCTCGCCAGTGATCTGCGGCGTGCGCTCGATCACGTTCGGGGACTCGAGCCCTCGACCTACCTCGGCGTCGCTGGCATCGGCACCCGTGATGACCTCGGCGGCCTCAACCGGTCGGCGGTGCCCAAGGTGCTCATCGAGTGCCTGAATCTCCGCAACGCCAGTGATGCGCTGCTCGCAACGTCGCCGACCTGGCGTGCCACGCTCGCTCAGGGCCTCACGGCAGGAATCGAGACCTTCCTCCTCGGTCTCCACCGACATGGGCCGTCGACGACGACCCAGCCCACCGAATCGACCACTACGTCCACAACCACCACCACTGTTCCAACGACGACGACGTCACTGCCACCCGAGACGACGATTCCCTGATCAACCCGGATATGCGCGGATGGGTGCATCCCCACTAGATTGCACCGGAGTTGACCGACGAGAGGGACTGCTGTGGACGACGCCACGCTCAAGGGATTCATTGGCACCGAGATCACCCGGCAGACGGTGGTGGTTGAGCGCAGTGCCGTGGCGTTCTTCGCTGATGCCGTCCTCGACACCGACCCCATCTACCGTGACGCCACGGTTGCTGCTGCGGCAGGCTTCGACGGTCTTCCCGTTCCGCCGACGTTCCCCTTCGTCATGGGGAACTGGGGGGCGTTCGCCGAACTGCAGCCAGAGGGTGCACCAGGTCCGGGCCTCGGTATCGTGCTCGGCGCGCTCATGGCAGGTGGCGGCCTCATCCTCCACGGTGAGCAGGCCTTCACCTACCACGCCCCGGTCGTGACCGGGCAGGTCCTCAACGCAGTGGGCGTCATCAAGGACATCTACGTCAAAGAGTCCAAGGGATCCACGATGACCTTCGTGGTCGCAGAGACCACGTGGAGCGACGCGACGACCGGCGAAGCGGTGTGCACGACCACCTTCAACATCATCCACCGGATCTGATCCATGGGAATTGGCCTGTCTGACGAACACGTCGAGCTCCATCGGTCGATCACGGGAACGCTCGAACGCTTGGGCGGGACGGCGCTCTGTCGCGAGGTGCTCGACGCACCAATTGAGACGGTGCCTGAAGCGGTCAGAGCCTTCGCAGCCGAAGGCTGGCTCGGCCTCGGCATCGATGAGGCACTCGGTGGACAAGGCGGCACCGTTGCCGAGGCGGTCATCGTCGCTGAGGTCCTCGGTGCCCAACTGACCCCTGGGCCCCTCGTGCCCACGCTCATTGCAGCGCTGGCCGCGGGAGCCACTCCAGACGTCGACCGAGAACTCGGAGCAGCACTGGCCAGCGGTGCGCTCACTGCAACCGTGGCGCTCGGCCAATCCTTGCGTGCTGACGCCATGCCCGATGGTTCGTTCATCGTGCGGGGGAGTCTCGCCGGTGTGCCGTCTGTTGGGGTCTGCGACCTCGCTCTCGTGCACCTCGGAGCGCCAGATGGGGAGAGCTGGGCGTTCCTCGATCTGCACGATGCAGCCGTCACGGTGGATGGCAGCCGACCGAGTCTCGATCTCATCCGACGAGCGGGTGCCGTCACCGTCGATGGGGTCGCGATTCCCGCCAGTCGAGTCCTCTCCGGTCTTGACTCGGGCTACGTGGCAGATCTCGCACGCACCCTCTTGGCCGCTGAGGTCTGCGGTGCTGCTCGAGCTGCGCTCGACGCGGCGGTCGACCACGCCAAGAACCGTATTCAGTTCGGCCGACCGATTGGGCAGTTCCAAGGCGTCAAGCACCGCCTCGCCAGTTGCCTGATCGCCGTTGAAGAGTTGACCGCAGCCGTCTGGGATGCGGCGCTCGCCATGGATGGTGCAGTACCCGCAGAGCGATCCCTCGCTGCAGCAGTGGCCGCTGCGCTCGCCGCCACTGTTGGACCTCGTGCCGCTCGAGACGCGATCCAGGTTCTTGGGGGCATGGGGTTCACCTGGGAGCACGATGCCCACCTCTACCTCCGCCGAGCGATCTCCACTCGCCAGATCCTCGGTGGTGAAGCCGCACTCTTGAGCGAGGTCTGCGATGCAGCCATCGGAGGTACCCGACGGACGCTCGGCGTCGAGTTGCCCGAGAATGCCGCTGCGATCCGGGCCGAGATCACGCCCATCGTGCAGAAGGTCGCCGCTGCAGCAACCGATGACGAGCGTCGGGCAGTCCTTGGAGAGTCGGGCCTCATGTTCCCGCACTTCCCCGAGCCCTACGGCCGTGCTGCCTCGGCAATTGAGCAGCTCGTCATCGACCAGGTCATGGCCGACCTCGGCGTTCGTCGGCCACCAGCGCACGTGGCGTCTTGGGCCCTGCCGACGCTCATCGCTCACGGAACCGTTGCCCAGCAGGAGCGCTTCGTCATGCCGACGCTGCGGGGTGAGATTCTGTGGTGCCAACTCTTCTCTGAGCCTGGTGCCGGATCTGATCTCGCCGCCCTTACGACCAAGGCGACCAAGGTCGACGGCGGATGGCGGATCGACGGACAGAAGGTTTGGACCTCCACCGCCCAGTGGGCGCAGTTCGGTATCTTGCTCGCTCGATCCAACCCCGATGCACCCAAGCACGGCGGCATCACCTACTTCGTGCTCGACATGAAGGCTCCTGGTCTCGACATCCGACCGCTCCGGGAGATCACCGGAGATTCGCTCTTCAACGAAGTCTTCTTGGACGGCGTGTTCATCCCCGATGACTGCGTGGTCGGAGAGGTGGATGAGGGGTGGACGCTGGCTCGGACCACGCTGGCGAATGAGCGGGTGGCTCTGGCGTCGTCATCGGCGTTCTCTGGGCTCTTGGAGCAGGTGGTCACCATCGCCGCTGCCGAACAGCGAGCGAATGGGACCGTGCCGCTGAGCGGTGCCATCGGCGAACTCCTCGTCGAGGCACAGGCCTTGGCCCTCATGCGCCAGCGTCAGACCATTCGCAGTCTGTCGGGTCTGGCGCCGGGCTCCGAAGCGAGCCTGGCCAAGTTGCTCGGTGCTGAGCACGAGCAGCGCGTGGCCGACGTCGCCGTGGCCGCCCTCGGGCTCGACGCCCTCTACACCGACGGCGATGCCAAAGCCGCTGGTCGCAACATCTTGCACACCCTCTGCCTCACCATCGCCGGTGGGACGAGCGAGGTGCAGCGCAACGTCATTGGAGAGCGCCTGCTTGGGCTCCCGAGAGATCCTGAACCCCAGAGTCCGAAGCGATAGGAGGCACCATGCCGCTCAACCTCACCACTGCAACCGTCGCCGTTGGCGACCAGGCGCCCGTGCTCACCCACACGCTCAGCCGCACGGACCTCGTTCGCTACGCCGGAGCTTCAGGGGACTACAACCCCATGCACCACGACGAGCCGAAGGCGGTGGCTGCTCGCCAGCCATCGGTGTTCGGCCACGGCATGTTGTCGATGGGCATCGTTGGCACCGCCCTCACCCACTACGTCGGCGTCGGCGCGCTGCAGACCTTCTCCGTGCGCTTCGCCCGACAGACCTGGCCCGGCGAAGAGCTCTCGACCGAGATCACGGTGACCGCCATCGACGGCAACGTCGCCACGCTCGAGGTCAAGCTGCGCAACGGTGACGGCGAAGAGAAGGTCGTGGGTCAGGCCACCGCCCTCCTCGGAGCTGCCTGATCATGGACATCGGCATCTCGCTGCCCACCATGGCAGCGGGGGTGACGGGGAGTCTCTTGAAGGACTGGTGCCGCATCGTCGATGAGGGTCCCTACTCGTCGATCTCGGCGGGGGAGCGCATTACCTTCGTCAATCCAGAGATGCTCGTGACCTTGTCGGCGGCTGCTGCGCTCACGGAGCGGGTTGAGGTGTTCGGCAACTTATGGGTTGCCCTCCTGCACCAGCCTGCCGTCCTCGCCAAACAGATCGCCACGCTCGATGTGCTCTCTGGCGGTCGCCTCACCGTTGGCCTCGGCGTTGGGGGTCGACCCCATGACTACGAAGCCGCCAACGCTCCCTTCCGAGCGCGCCACGAGCGCCTCGACGCCTACGTGGCAGAGCTCCGGGCCCTGTGGTCCGGGATGCCGCCGTTCGAGGGCGCTGACCCGGTTGGACCGGCAACCGTGCGACCAGGGGGTCCGATGCTCCTCGCTGGCGCCATGGGCCCGAAGGCCATGGCTCGAGCGGCCACCTGGGCTGATGGAGTGACCGGGTTCGCGCTCGGCGACGTTGGCCGAGAAGCTCGCCAGATGGCCTCGCTCGCCACCTCGGCCTGGGACGCCGCAGGGCGAGGTCGTCCGAGGCTCGTGAGTGGGACCTTCGTCGTCCTCGGTGTCGATCATGCCCAAGTAACCCTCGAGCACTTCGCGCGCACCTACCTCTCGTTCCTCGGTGAGGATCTCGCCGGTGCGATCGCCTCGGGGTGTCAGGTGAGCACGGCCGCCAACTTGGTCGCCGCCTTCGACGCCGCTGCAGATGCTGGGTGCGACGAGTTCATCGTGGTGCCGGGCACCTGGGATCTCCAGTGCCTCGAGGCCATTTCCGACGTCGTCACTACCTATCGAGCGTTCTAGTCCACACTGCAGTTCCACACTGAGGGGGAATCCATGAGTTACCAAGGTAAGACCATCGTCGTCGTGGGGGCAACGGGTCAAGTGGCCCAGCCCATCGCCACCAAGTTGGCAGAGCACAACACCGTCATCGGAGCGGCACGCTTCAAGGATGCAGCCAAGCGCGCGGCATTGGAAGCCGCAGGGGTTCGCTGCGTGGAGATCGACCTCGCCTCCGGAGACCTCTCGCAGTTGCCCCGTGAATCCGACGTCGTCCTCAACTTCGCCGTGGCGAAGTCCAACGATTGGATCCTCGATATGGACGCAGCGGTTGGGGGCACCTCGGCCCTCATGGAGCAGGTGCAAGGCACCGGTGCAGTACTCCACTGTTCGTCGACTGCGGTCTACAAGCCCATGGGGCACCACGTCTTCGCTGAAGATGGTCCGCTCGGGGACAACCACGGGGTGTGGGAGTTCCTCCGCACCTACTCAACGGCCAAGATCGCTGCCGAGGCCGCCGCTCGCTACGGATCGCGTCGCTACAACCTCCCGACCACGATCGCCCGCCTCTCGGTCCCTTACGGCAACGGTGGGGGATGGCCCGCCATCCACTTGGAGATGCTCCGCAACGGGTCAGCGATTCCGGTGCACGTTGACGCCCCGAGCGTCTACCACCCCATTCACGACGACGACATCTTCGCCATGATCCCCGGCCTGGTGGCCGCGGCCAGCATCGGAGCAACGACTATCAACTGGGGCGGCAAGGACCCGGTGTCGGTGGAGGAGTGGGTGGGCTACCTCGCGGAGCTCTGTGGACGTGAGCTCACCTTCGCACCCACCACCCAGACGATCGACTCGGTGATGGTAGACCTCACGAAGCTCCACACGCTCGTCGGGCCGACCACGGTGGACTGGCGCGAGGGGATGGCGGCCATGGTCGCTGCTCGTCGGCCAGAGATGCTGAAGGGCTGAGCACCGGTCGGCGAAATAGCGTCGACTCCTAGGGTGAGGGCGTGGAAACCACCGCTGCACTCCCCATGTTCCCGCTGTCTGCGGTGGTCTTCCCCCACGCTCGGTTCCCCCTGCACGTCTTCGAACTCCGCTACCAGCAGCTCTTGCGTGACGTCCAAGCCGGTGACGGCACCTTCGGGATTTGTTTGATCGCACGGGGGTCCGAAGTGGGCGGGGGCGACGAGCGAGTGACGGTTGGTACGCGCGTGCGTCTCGAGCACGTCGAGGCCCTCGGCGATGGGCGGAGTTTGGTGGTTGCGGCCGGCATCGATCGCATTCTCGTGGAGCGGTGGTTGCCCGACGACCCGTATCCGAGGGCTGCCGTCCAGACGCTGGTCGAGCCACCGTGCGTGAACTGCGACGAGACCCTGGCCGAGACGTTCAAGGTCGTGCGCCAAGCGCGAGCACTCCTGTCGGAGGTGCGAGATGCTCCGCCGCTCGAGAGGGACGTGCTCGACGGCCGCACCGCAGCTGAAGCGTCGTGGCTCTTATGTGCGCTCAGCCCGCTCGGCCTCTACGACGCCCAGAAACTCCTAGAGACCGATGACCCCGGTCGTCGCCTCCGTCGGCTACAGAAATTGGTGGAGGAAGTCGCAGAACTGACGCACTCACTCCTCGCCGGTGGAGGAGAGCCAACGCTGCCCTGAGGGCGAGCGGGGGTGACGCTTCGCTAGAACTCGATCGGCTGCGGTTCCCAGCCTGGAATTTCCTCGAGGAAGTGCCTGCAGAGCGCATGGAGACCAATGCTGAACATCGTCCACGCCTCATCAGTACCTTCGGGCCCGGTTGGTCGGGAGATGTCGTGCATCTCCTCACTGGCCACGGTGTTCCGCAGGACGCAGCCCTCGGCCAAGGCGGTGGCCGAGATGGTGAAGTGTCGAACCGTGAGGGGCGCCTTGAACCGGAGGCCGAGGATCTCGACGCACCACGCGTAGGCGAGGCTGAAGTTCTCAGTCAGGCTGTCGTAGCTGGCACGGAGCGCCGTTCGAATCGGGTCGTTCGGCGATACGTTGTGGCTCGAGGCCGCAACCGCCCAAATCCCCACCCAGATTGGCCACTCCGGTGAATTGGTGAGGTCACTGAGGTTGGCTTCACCAACGACACGACAGAGCTGGGTGACCGCATCCCACCGACCCTGTGGCGTTGATCGATCCGAGTCTCGAATGACGGCGATCAATTGCCCGAGCGTTCGTTCGTATTCATTGGCACTCGCATCAATGGCGCCAATGGCCGCAGCGAGATCTGCTTGGTACTCCGCTTGATCGGCCCAGATGCGACCGAGCACTGAGGCGTAGTGGAGCTTGATGTCTCGCGTGTCGAGGATGTAGTCGAAGACGGACTTGAAGGTGGCGCGTTCGGTGCCAACGCCGAGGCCATGGTCGATGAGGTAGGCAATCCCCCCGTCGATCATGATCTGGCGGATCTCGTCAGAGCTCCGGCGTGGCTCCCGTCGACGCGTCACTGCCCACCGCGTTCACGGTGGGCAGTGGAAGAACGGTGAGGATGCCTCACAACCGGCTGCTCCACCGCTCCCCGGACCGGTTTGAGAACGGTGTGGGGAGCGGTCGGCGAGCAGAGTGGCATTGCGGTGGCTACTGCCCGATGATCTTGGCCTTCGCCGCGGCGAACTCTGCCTCGGTGATGGCGCCCTTGGTGAGGAGGTCGTGGAGCTTGGCGACTTCGTCGGCAGGGGTCATGGCGACCTCGCGGATGTAGTTCGCCATCTGCTGCTCTTGCTGCTTGGCAGCGCCAACCTGACGCTCATGCATCTTCGAGCCGCGGGCGATCAAGTAGATGAAGACGCCGAGGTAGGGGAGGAGCACGAGGAACAAGAACCAGAGTGCCTTCATGCCGCCGCTCAAGTCGTGGCTGCGGAAGAGGTCAACGACGACCTGGAACAAGATGACGAGCCACATGATGAAGATGAAGAAGAACAGCATCTCCAAGAACACACTGAGCAGGGGGAATGATGCACCGGTCATAGTCGGCCTTTCGGTTGAGGATGGAACTCACGCACCGTAGCCAAGTTTTCTCGTTGACGGGTGGATGTTAGATGTGACGAACAACGGCCCACCCGAGTGGGTGGGCCGTTGTGCATCCTGCTGAGTGGTGGTCTAGAAGAAGCTGAACGGTGGAACCGTCGACGGGTGGTCCTTGAACAGCTCACCTTTGTGGGCCACGAGGTCCTCAGGCGTCCAACCGGTTGCACTGTGGAGCTCGCCAACGGGACGGAAAGCGGACATCGCCCAGACGTCGCCACCGAAGACCACGAAGATCTGACCCGACACATCGTGTGCCTCAGGCGACGCGAGGAATGCGATGAGCTGTGCGATGTGGACGGGGTCGAACTTGTCGAATCCGTCGTCGGACTTGGCCATCTCGGGGAAAACGGCGTCGGTCATGCGGGTGCGGGCACGAGGGGCGATGGCGTTCACGGTGACGCCGAATCGCTCGAGCTCGCGAGCGAGCACCCAGGTCAGCGAGACGATGCCGCCCTTGGCGGCGGCGTAGTTCGCCTGCCCAGCCGAACCGAAGAGGCCTGCCTCAGATGAGGTGTTGATGATGCGACCAGTCACGGCCTCGCCAGCCTTGGCCCGGCCACGCCAGTAGACCGCAGCGTGCTGTGCGGTGGCGAAGTGTCCCTTCAAGTGGACGCGAATGACGTCGTCCCAGTCGGACTCTTCCATGTTGAAGCTCATCTTGTCGCGGAGAATTCCCGCGTTGTTCACGAGGATGTCCATTGAGCCAAAGGTGTCGATGGCCTGGTCGATGACGTTCTTGCCGCCGGCCCAAGTGGAGATGTCGTCGCCGTTGATGACGGCTTCGCCGCCAGCAGCGGTGATGGTGTTCACGACCTCTTGCGCGGGCGTCAAGTCCCCCGCCTCGCCGTGGAGGCCAGCACCGACGTCGTTGACGACGACCTTGGCGCCGTTCTTGGCCAGGGTGATGGCCTCTTCACGTCCGATGCCACGGCCAGCGCCGGTGACGACTGCGACCTTTCCGTCGAGCAAACCCATCTGCAACTCCTCGTGTTCAACGCTTGGTGCCCGAAGTGGCACGGCGCTAGAGCATTGCCCACGACGGCACCACTCGGCAACCTCAGCCGGTGGCTGCTCCCGTTTCGAGCTCGGCGAGCGCACGCACGATGAGGGCACTCACGCACGCACCGGTGCGGCCGTAGGCAGCGGACGCACCGAAGGACTCGGTGCAGTCGGCAACCACGATGGGGCGGCTGAGGTTGCGCACGACCTCCAGGGCTCGTCGATCGGCGCTTCCGCAGACGATGACGACTGGCGTGGTGGCGGGTGTGGCGTCGAGGATGCTGCCGACGACCTTGCCCTGAAAACTCGATGCGTCGAGCCGTCCCTCCCCGGTGACGACCACCGCTGCGTGCGCCAAGGCCTCGTCCAGGCGGTGCTCTCGAGCGACCACCGAGAAGCCGGATTCCACGCTCGCGCCGAGGGCAATGAGCGCTCCGCCGACGCCGCCTCCAGACCCCGCGCCGGCCACCTCGTCAACGACGAGGTGGGCGACGGTGGCGAAGTGGTGAGCAGCGACGTCGAGGCGGCGCGCGATCTCGTCGAGGTCGCTCGCGTCAATGCCCTTCTGCGGGGCGAAGTCGAGGGCGCCGCGGTAGGGGAGGAGGACGTCGACGGCGGCGACCAACTCGACGTCACCGAGGTCGCCCGCGGCATCGAAACATCCGATGCCACCGTCACTGGTCGCCGTTCCCCCAACCCCGCAGGTGATCCGGCGAGCACCGTTCGCTGCGAGGTGAGCGAGGAGCATGCCGAGTGGCGCCGAACTCCCCTCGAGCGCGATTGCTGCCGACCGAGGGTGGTTGGGTCGATAGCCAATGACCGTGGCGGATTCGACGAAGGCTGCAACACCTCCATCTCGAAGTGGTCGCAGCCGATAGGGAACGCGGTGGGGCGTGCCCCATGGGTCTGGCAAGGTGATCTCGTGGAGTGTCCCCGACCAGGCGTCGAGGAATCCCTCTCCGCCGTCGCTCATCGGTGCCGAGATGACCTCATACCCGAGTGGGCTGAGCGCGCCATGTACTGCGTCGTTGAATGCGGTGGCCGAGAGCGTGCCGCGAAATTTGTCGGCGGCGACGAGGATGCGCAGGGCTTACGCCACGCCGATCAGGTCGACCACGAAGATGAGGGTCTCGCCACCCTTGATGACCGGAGGTGCTCCCCGGTCGCCGTAACCGAGGTGTGCGGGAATCTCGAGTCGACGCTGGCCACCGACCTTCATGCCGGCAACGCCGCGGTCCCAGCCGGCGATGACCATGCCAGCGCCAAGGCGGAACCGGAACGTGTCGCCGCGATCCCAACTGGCGTCGAACTGCTCGCCGGTCGACCACGAGACACCGACGTAGTGCACCTCAACCGTGGATCCGGAAGTTGCCTCAGTACCCGTTCCCTCTACGAGGTCGGTGATGACGAGGTCGGCGGGCGCATCGCCCATGGGTGGTTCAACGAAGGGCTTTTCCATGCCCCTAGCCTAGGCAGGAAGTGAACTCCAGTGAAAGAACTCGTCCAGTCACGACAGGAGTGAGGTAACTACCGTGTGGAGGTCGTGATGCACCGTTCATTGTTGAGGACCGTTGGAGTTGCCGTGGCTGGAGCCGTGAGTCTGGCGATGCCGTCCGGAGCGGGAGCGAGCATCGCACCGTCGTCGGTCGCTCCAGCCCATGGTTCGCTGGTTGGCGTTCGGCCAACCCAGCACCGGCTGAGCGCCCACGAGCTCCGCTCCCCACACGACGACACCTCGTCGAGCGCGCCGCTCGCAGATGTCCTCGCGCCGCCAACCCCACCCACGGATCTCCAAGTCGCCGCCGACGGATCGTCCATCGTGGCCGCTTGGACTCCCGGGGACTCTTCGGCGAGCGATGGCGCCACGCAAGAACTCACGATCCTCGACGACCACAGCACGGTGGTGGCGTCGGTCTCGCTCGATGCCACGGCTGCGAGCTTCCACTCGGACGCGCTCGTGGCGGGTGCGACGTACACCGTCGTCGTTGCAACGGTCGACGCCAACGGCACTGCGGGAACGACGAGCGACCCAGTCACGACGACGTCCACCGCACCGCTTCCACCCCTGCTCACCAACCTCGCCGCTAACGCTGGCGACGGCGAGGTTCTCGTGTCGTGGGATGCACTTGACCCACTCGTCGCTGCAGGGGTGACGGCGATTGTGGTGACCGACAGTTCGGGAGATACCTGCGCCGCTCTGGCGACCGACCCCAGTTGTGCGCTGTCGGTCACCAACGGCGTCCCCGTCACCATTGCCGTCACCGTGACGAGTGACGGGGGATCGACGACGACGGACCTGCCCGGAAGCGTTGTCGGCGTTGCAGCGAGCGACCCAGGAACGGTGGACCCGTCGACGGTGACGGTGCAGCTCGTCAACGGTGTCTGGGTGGTCCAGTGGGTCGAGCCAGCCTCGCTCGTCGGCATCGCTGGCTACAGCGTGAGCGACGACCAAGGTGACTCGTGTCAGAGCGGGACGTCAGACCCGGGCGCAACGGCGACCTGTGTGTTGTCGACCGATCCATCGACCGTGCCCACGGGGATTGTGGTGACCGCTGACGCACCCATCGAAACGCCGCCGATCGTCGATCCAACGACGATCCAGGTCAACGACACTGGTGGCTCCTGGGTGGTGTCGTGGATCGAGCCGAGCACCATCACTGATGGTGGCTCCTACGTGGTGACCGACGACGCTGGAGACACCTGCACGGTTCCAGTGACCACAGCCGGAGCGCTTGCGAGCTGCGTCCTCGCCCCTGACAGCTCAGCCCAGCCATCGGGAGTTTCCGTGGCGGTGGTCGGCCCCATCGCGTCCAGCGGTTGCGGGGCATTGGTTGGTGGGTCCGTGATCTGCGCAGATGGCCCAACCATGGGAGGGGGCGCACCGAGCCCCTTCACTGAGAAGGCGGGCCCAACAGCCGTGCTCGACGCGATGACCCGAGCGCCTGAGCGGTGGGCGACTGTTGCCCGTGTGTTCGCCGCTCAACGATCGGCCACACACAAGGTGCCAGCCCCTTCGGTCATTGGCGTGGCGCCACTTGAGCGCAACCACACTGGGCTCGTGTGGATCCTCGGTAGCCTCTCGCTGCTCGGTCTCGGTCTCGGTCTCGGACGGAGGCGCCTGCGCCGACGTTGATGTCCCAGCCGACCGTTGAACCCTGTCTAGGCTCTCCCGGGTAGGCCGAGGACGAACGAGGGATGCTGTGCTGCGAGACGAAACCTTCACGGGAACCATCGGCACAACAGTCCCCGAGTCGACGCCGTCGTTCGAGGTGCTCGCGCATCCAGGTGAGGACGCCCCCAACGTGGTCGTCGTCGTCCTCGACGACATGGGATTCGCCCACCTCGGCTGCTACGGATCGGCCATTGAGACGCCGAACTTCGACCGCCTCGCTGCTGGAGGGCTCCGCTACGCCAACTTCCACGTCACGCCGCTGTGCTCACCGACGCGCGCCTCAATCCTGACGGGGCGCAACCACCACACCGTTGGGATGCGGGCAATTTCGAACTTCAACACGGGGTTCCCCCACATGCGGGGCCACATCTCGAGTGCCGCCGCCACCATGGCCGAAGTGCTCCGCGACGAGGGGTATGCCACCTTCGCCATTGGCAAGTGGCACCTCTGCCAAATGGCCGACGCCTCCGCAGCAGGACCCTTCGACCAATGGCCACTCGCTCGAGGCTTCGACCGCTACTACGGCTTCCTCGACGGCGAGACCGACCAGTTCAACCCGGAACTCACCTACGACAACCACCGGATCGAGCCGCCGAAGACCCCGGAAGAGGGGTACCACCTCTCCGAGGATCTCATCGATCACGCCATGGAGTTCATCCACGACACCGTGTCGATTCGTCCCGACCGACCCTTCTTCTGCTACCTAGCGTTCGGAGCAACCCACGCCCCGCACCAAGCCCCTGAGGCCTACCTCGCGAAGTACCGAGGACGGTTCGATGATGGATGGGACGTCGCTCGAGAGCTTGCCTTCGCCCGGCAAATTGAACTCGGCCTCGTCCCCGAAGGCACCGCGCTCGCTCCGAGAAATCCTGGCGTCGAGCCCTGGGACTCGCTCTCGGAGAACCAACGTCGCCTCTCCATTGCCATGCAGGAAGCCTTCGCGGCGTTCCTCGACCACACCGACGCCCAACTCGGTCGCCTCGTCGACGAGTTGGATCGACTCGGCCGACTCGACAACACCGTGATCTTGATCATGTCCGACAACGGCGCCAGCCAAGAAGGCGGACCCTTCGGCGTGCTCCACGAGATGAAGTTCTTCAACGGGATCTTGGAGACCCCCGACGAGGCCATTTCGCGTGTCGGTGACATTGGTGGACCGAGCAGCCATGCCAACTACCCATGGGGTTGGGCCCAAGCGGGCAACACACCCTTCAAGTGGTACAAGCAGAACACCCACGAAGGTGGGGTCCACGTCCCCCTCATCGTGCACTGGCCAGCCGGCATTGCTGACGCCGGAGGCGTGCGCCACCAGTTCTGCCACGCGGTCGACATCGCCGCCACTGTCTACGACCTCATTGGGGTGACCCCACCGTCGGTCTACCGCGGGATCGATCAACTGCCGATGGCGGGAGCCTCGCTCACACCCACCTTCGATGCCGCTGATGCTCCAGCGGTCAGGAACCGGCAGTACTTCGAGATGGTCGGCCACCGCGGCATCTACGTCGACGGCTGGAAGGCAGTCACCCGCCACACCCCAGGCACGCCGTTCGCCGATGACGTCTGGGAGCTCTACGACACGACCACCGATTTCTCCGAGTCCTTCGACCGCGCTGCCGAGGAACCCGAACGCCTGCAGCAGATGATTGACGCGTGGTTCGCCGAGGCCGATGCCTTCGGCGTCTTGCCGCTCGACGACCGAGGGATCGAGCTCTTCGGGGCTCGGTTCGCTGATCGATCACCGCACCCTGTGGATCGGCAGTACCGCTACTACCCGCCGATGGCCGCCATGCCAGCGCAGGTCGGTGCTGCGGTCGGTGGCCGGAACTTCGAGCTCACCGGCAGCGTCACCTACCGCTCCGGCGATCGAGGTGTCCTCTACGCCACCGGAACCCAGAACGCTGGATTCTCACTCTTCGTCCACGACGGCTGCCTCGTCGCCGACTACAACGCCTTCGGCGACCACACGGTCGTCACCTCACCCGCTATTGCCGACGGAGAGCGTCGATTGGCGATGCGCGTGACCAGAGGCGCGGGGATGACGGGATCGTTGTCGCTCCTCATCGACGGCGAGGAAGTGGCCAGTGGAGCACTCGCCCTCGTCATGCGGGTGATCTCCTCGGTTGGGTCATCAGTCGGCGAAGACGCAGGCTCTCCTGTGTCGCCGATGTACGTGTCGCCGAATCCGTTCACGGGATTCATCCACGCCATCGACGTCGACGTCGCCGCTTCCAAGCGCGAAGCTGCCCAAGCGGGAGCAGAACTCGCAGCCGAAATGGGTCGTCAGTAGCGCCTACCAGCCGCCGGCGTAGGAGAGGAACTGCCCAGTCTGGAAGCGACTGGTGCCGTCCAAGAACGCGGCGCACATCGCTGCGCACTCTTGCATGGTGCCGAGGCGCTTCATGGGCACCATGGCCTCAACCTTGGCTCGGCTCTCTTCGTCCCTGATCCGATTGGCTCGGAGGAACTCGGGGAAGTCCATGAAGTTGGTGCCGAGCGCGTTGACCTGGACACCGTGGCGGGCGACTTCAGCTGCGACGTTCTTCACGAGCATCGTGGCGCCCGCTCGAACTGAGGAGTAGAGCGGAGCGCCGGGCACCGGCTTGGTCCCGGCTGCTGAGGTGAGGACCAAGATCTGCCCCGACTTGGCCGAGACCATCGGCACCGTGACCGCCTTCAAGAATCGGTAGGGCGTCGTCAGGCAACCAGCGACGACTCGCTCGAGGTCATCTTCGCTCGAGTCCATGAAGCGACCCGTGACGATCAGTCCGGAGAACGCACAGGCAGAGTCGAGGCGACCGAACCGAGACATCGCCGCGTCGACGAGACGCTCGGAGGCGTGGTCCTCTTCCAAGGTGACGACATCTGCCACTCGTTCCACGGACGCGCCTGCGGCTTCGAGCTCGGCCACGAGGGCATCGCTCGGGCTCCCGACAACGAGGTCGAAGCCTCGGGCAGCGAGGATGCGGGCGAGGGCGGGGCCGACGTAGAAGGACCCGTTGGCCACGATGGCGACGGGGCGGGTGCTCATGAGGTCATCCCCTGGAGGCCGACGAGGCCGCGTCCGAGTTCGATCTCACCCATGTGGCGCAGTCCGTGCTGGTACATCCAGCACTCGGTGGCGTCGAGCACGGTGATCCCTTCGGGCCCTGCCACTCGAGCTGAGTAGGTGGAGGCCACCTGTGGGGGCAGCGGGCGAGCGATGACCACGCGGTCGAGGTCGGACCGGTGCAAGGTCGAGAGCCAGTGCTCGGTGCGAGCAAACACGGCACGCTGGTACTCGGTGAACGCCTCGAGGTCGCCGATGCGCTGGTGGATCATCTCGTCCACCGTGCGGTGCTTGCCGTGGTCGGGAATTGCCGGGTTGATCCGAGCCGCCCACTCGTCGTTGAAGATCGGCGCTTCGCCGGTGATGAGGAAGTAGGAGCTGTCCTCCATGTTGATGTAGTGGAAGAGGCTGAAGGCAATCGGGAGGACACCCTCGCGTTCGAAGTGGTTGACGTGTTCCAGGGTCATTGTGGCTACAGCGTCTTCGTAGAGCGAGTGCATGGCTCGCATCCGACGGCGAAGGCTGTCGAGCAGGAGATGGGGCATGGATCCTCCAAGGTGAGCGCACGAGGTGCTCGTGCACTCCTAGCCTGCCACGCCCCGGTCAGCGCAGTGGAGGAGGGGTCGCTACATTGGCGGCATGGAACGTCGCCCCTTTCTGAAATCCTTCACCGCCGCTGCCCTCGGCCTCGTCACTGGATCGAGCGCCGCTCGTCGCATCGAAGGTTCCTTCGGCCAGCGTCGACGACCCGAGGTATCGCTCGGGACCAAGGTGGCGACGGTTGCTGGTCTCAAGGTGGGCGGACAGGTGCAGTTCGCCGCACCACACGCAGGAAGCGGGAGCGGGGCGGTGCAAGGCCTCCTCATCCATCCGAGTGCGGGCGTCTACCGCGCTGTGGTTCAGGCATGCCCGCACCAGGGGTGCCCGGTCAGTTTCAGCCAGGCGCAGAAGGAATTTCTCTGCCCCTGCCACGGTTCGGCGTTCACGCAAACCGGTGCCCTCATCCACGGACCAGCGCAACGTGGGCTGAGCCCGTTCACCGTCACCGTGTCGAAGGGCTCCATCTACGTGCGATGACCGTGCACCTCACTTTGTGCCCGGTATAGTGAGACACGAAGTGTCGTTCTATCTCACAACCGTCGCTGGGGGGGAATCCACGATGAAAATTGTGCTCACATCCGAGAAGTGTCAAGGTCATGGCCGGTGCTACAGCTTGGCGCCAGATCTGTTCGACGCAGATGACCTCGGCAACGCCGTGGTCCTCGTGACCGGCGACCTCGACGCCGACCAGCTCGAACGAGCGACCTTGGCTGCCAAGAACTGCCCGGAGTACGCCATCGAGATTGGAGCCTGAGATGGATAAGGCACCCGTCACCGACTTCGCCACCGACTTCGACCACACCGACCCAGCGTGGGTGGCTGATCCGTACCCGATCATGGCCGACCTGCGTGAGCGGTGTCCGATCGCCCACTCCGACCGCTACGGCGGCATGTGGGTGCCCGTGCTCCACGAGGACGTCCAGGCAATCGCCAACGACACCGAGCACTTCACGTCACGAAGCGTGGTCGTCGGACCTGGACGCCCAGGTGTAGATGCGCCTCCTGCTCCGATCGGTGTGGCACCGCCCATCTCGTCGGATCCACCGTTCCACTCCATCGCCCGCCGCCTGCTGCTGCCTGCGTTCGCGCCCAAGCCCGTGCAGAATTTGGAAGGATTCTCGCAGGAGTTTTGTCGATCCCTCCTCGATGCCATGGGCGACGCCGACGTCATCAACGCCAGCTTCGACTACGCCCAGCACATCCCCGTTGGCCTCATCGCCAAGATGGTAGGCCTCCCCCCAGAAGACGGCGACCTCTTCCGCGGGTTCGTGCACGACATCTTGGAAGCTGTCGACCTGCCGATCGAGCAGCGTATGGAGCGGTTCCAGCCAGTGGATGCGTACCTGACCAGGGTGATCGAAGACCACATGGAGAACCCTCGTGAGGACCTGACGAGTTTCCTCCTCGAAGCAGAAATCCTTGGGAACAAGTTGGAACCCCACCACGTCTTCGGCACCATGGTGCTCCTCGTGGTGGCCGGCATCGACACCACGTGGTCGGCCATTGGCTCCTCCATCTGGCACTTGGCTCAGCACCCAGACGACCTCGCCCGGCTCGTCGCTGAGCCAGAACTCTTGCCGACGGCCATTGAGGAGTTCCTCCGGGCCTACGCTCCGGTCACCATGGCTCGCCTGGTGAAGGAGGACTTCGAATTTGAGGGCTGCCCGATGAAGAAGGACGACTGGGTTCTGCTCGGCTTCCCCGCGGCCAACCGGGACCCTGCCTTCTTCGACCGTGCCGACGAGGTGCTGATCGACCGGGAGGAGAACCGTCACGCAGCCTTCGGTCTCGGGATCCACCGGTGCCTCGGATCGAACCTGGCCCGCATGGAGATGACGATTGCGTTGCAGGAGTTCATCGCCCGGTTCCCGAAATTCGAACTGGCCGATCCTCAGGCGGTGACGTTCAGTCAGGGACAGGTGCGCGGACCGCGCAACCTGCCCATTCGCATTCTCGAGCGGGCCTAGATCGCCAAAGTGCCAACCAACCTCGGTCCTAGAGGCCGAGGTTGGGCTGGGGCTTGGCGAAGAGGTCGTGCATCCACGCCTCAATGGCATCGGGGTCACGGGGCAGGGCAGCTGACAGCACGACGTTGCCGTCCTCGGTGACGAGCACGTCATCTTCGATGCGGATGCCGATACCTCGGAACTCCTCTGGGACCGTCAGGTCATTGGGCTGGAAGTAGAGGCCGGGCTCGACGGTCAGCACGTAGCCGGACTTCAGTTCGCCGCCGTAGAACTCGTTGCGGGCATGCGCACAGTCGTGGACGTCGATGCCGAGCATGTGGCTCGTGCCGTGGAGCGTGTAGCGGCGGTGCAACTGGGTCGTCGGCAGCGTTGCCTCCTCGCCCACGTCCTCCAAGATGCCGAGCTCGATGAGCCCCTTGGCCAAGACCTCCATGGCGGCGTTGTGGGGGTCGATGAACTTCGCTCCAGGCTGAACCGCTGCGATTCCTGCCTCTTGGGCGGCGAGGACGAGCTCGTAGAGGCGACGCTGAGCGGGGGAGAAGCGACCGGAGATGGGGAGCGTCCGGGTGACGTCTGCGGTGTAGAGATCGGCGCACTCAACCCCGGCGTCGAGGAGGAGGAGATCGCCGCTACGAACCGCACCGTCGTTGTGGGTCCAGTGCAGAATCGTGGCGTGGCTCCCCGATGCGGCAATGGTCGAGTAGCCGACGTCGTTCCCATCCACGCGAGCGCGGAGGTTGAAGATGCCTTCGATGACTCGCTCGCCTCGGCCTTCAGCCGCCGGCAGGGCGCGGACCACGTCTTCAAAGCCGAGCACCGTGGCGTCCACCGCGTCTTGGAGGCGGGCAACTTCGTAGGCGTCCTTCACGAGACGGAGCTCAGAGAGGGTGGAGGCGAGGAGGGCGTCGTCCTCTGCCGGCGCAACGGCAGCGTCGACCGCTGCGTCGTAGCCGCGGAGGACGAGGACCTCGCCGGTGGCGTCAGCCAAGACCTTGGCCAAGTCGTCCTTGGACTGTGCGGTAATTCCCAGGTGGTGACTCGTCTCCTCGAGGGTGGGGCGGCGACCAGTCCACAGTTCGCCGTACTGCGCATCGGTGAAGAAACGGTGCGTCGAGTGGTCCCCGCCAACTTCGACGTAGAGGACGGCTGAAACGCCCGACGGCTCAGGCGTGAGGACGAGGACACCGTCGGGCTCGTGACTGGCGGTCAGCCAGAAGAAGTCCGAACCAGGACGGAATCGAAAGTCCGTGTCGTTGGCACGCACTTTGAACGATCCCGTTGGCACGACGATCGTCGCTCCGGGGAACGCCTCGGCGAGGGTCGAGCGGCGAACGGCGCACGCTGCAGCTGCGGGGTGGATCCCTCGGTCAATCACGATCTCTTCCCATTGACCGGTCATGTAGTCGACGAGGGCACGAGGAATTGGCGGTCGATGGGTGCCGACCCAGACCCAGGAATCGCTGATGGGGTTCTCGGCGGAGACGTCAGGAGTGTCGTTGTCGTGGTGGTCGCTCACGGCACCACGATAGAGGGCGGAGCGTGGTGGCTCGGTCTTCTTTGCCAGAATGGGAACGTGTCCTCTGCCTACCGACCGCTGAAGACCGCCGGTCCGTGGACCTGGATGGTGCTGTGGGGGGAGATCAACAAGGCGACGCTCCGGCGCTGCGAGGTCACGGCTTGGGACGCAGACGAAGCACTGACCGAGGGTGCGCTCCGCCATCCCGAGTGGCATCGACCGCGGATTGCCTTCATTCTGGATGGTCCGAGTGTCCCCGGACCAGAGGATTAGTCCTCGTCGGTGACCTCGGGTTCGTCGAGGACTTCGACGAGGAGACCGAGGAGTCCTTGGATGATCCGAAGGCGCTCTCGGTCGTCGGGATCCAGTCGGTCGAGGTCGCTCTCGATGGCGACGTGGAACGAACCGGCGAGCACCTGGGAGCCCACCTGGAGGGTCTCGAACCACGATTCAGCCTCATCGAGGCGCAACGTCGTCGACCAGGCCGTTGCCTCGAGGACTTGAGCAGACGTTGCAATGACGTCGTGTCGGGCGAGGACGAGGAATGGATCATCTTCGTCCTTGGTCACCGTGATGGGTTGGGTCAGTCGATGAGCGAAGGGGTGGGTGCCGTCTCGGGTGCCGAGGAGGATCGCTTCAGCGAGCCCGTGGAGGAATTTTCGAATCTGCTGGTTGAGGTCGACGATGATGTCGTCTCCTCTGCGGGTGAAGACTTCGCTCATGCTGAAGGCTCCACGGTGGCGAGGAGGCCTTGGGCGTGGAGGCGCACGCAGAACTGTTCAGCCTTGTTCAGTTCGCCGGTCCACACCACTGCCCGGCCCTCTTGGTGGACGGTCATCATGAGTCGGTGGGCCTTGGTTTTCTGGTAGCCGAAGACCTTCATCAAGATGCGGGTCACGACGACCATCAAGGTCACCGGGTCATCCCAGACGACCACGTCGAACGGGAGGTCGAGCGCCACCGCCGTGAGCGTGTCGCCGGATGGATACGTCTCAAGGGGATCAACCATGGAAGCTCCACTGGTTATGGGTTAGATGACGCGCTCATGCTACCGAGCACGACGTGGCGGTCGTGGCTAGGGAATCGAGACGAGGTCGACGATGAAGACGAGGTTTTCGTTGGGGGCAACTGCAGGAGGACTGCCAGCAGCGCCGTAGCCGAGGGCGGCGGGGATCTCGATCACTCGGCGACCACCGGGCTGCATGCCGATGATGCCTTGCGCGAATCCTGGAATCACGCCGCTCAAGGAGAACTGCGCCGCCTGACCACGGGACCACGACGAGTCGAAGACTGCGCCTGAGGTGTAGGAGGCGCCGACGTACTGCACGGTGACGGTGTCGCCAGCCTTCGCTGGCGTTCCCGTGCCCACCACGACGTCGTGGGTGACGACCTGCGTGCCGAGCGGCGCGCTCGACCCGTGGGCGACGGGTGCCACCTTCACGTCGGTGCTCACGGCGCTGACCCAGTCATTGCCTCCAGAGGATCCCGACGAGGTGGTTCCCCGAGTGGTGGCGAACAAGATCACGCCGACGACGAGGACGACGGCGGTCGTGATGATCGCGGCGAGCAGGGCGGTGGAAGGTCGCGAGGACGTGCGGTTGGCCATAGGGACGAGGCTACTTCGTCGCCGTCACTCGTCGAGAGCAGTGATCGAGCCGTCCTCTATGGCGGCGACCAGCGCCGCGTGATCCACGAACGTCAACGCTGCGTAGCGCTCGGCGAAGCGCCAGAGGGCGTCTTCGAAGACCTCGCTCTGGCCGAGGTAGCCAGCGATCTCCAGCGCCTTGCCGGAACGAGCATGGGCACGGGCCAGCGCCCAGCCACACAGGCCTGCGTAGACGTGGAGCGACGATGCCGCCACCGTGTCGACGTCGACGTTGCCCTTCCAGTCGCGGAGTTGTCGGAGGTAGTAGTCCACCGTCGTGCCGTCGATGCCGACGAGCTGCTGCCAGCCGAGGAAGATATCGCTGACTGCCTGGAGGAGGTGCTGGCCGGCGACGACGCGCTCTCCTGAGCTTGGGAATGGGCACGGCTCGGTGTAGGCCTCGAGGACGGACCGCTGCGCCTCCTTGGCCTGGAGGAGCAACGGGTCGTTGTCGTCTCGACCGGTGAGGAGCAACACCCATGCTCGAGTGCCAACCGAACCCACCCCGACCACCTTGCGGGCGATGTGGGTGAGTCGGTATCGCTCGAGCAGGCGCCGTCGGTCGCTCTGCAACGTGGTCAGGTACTGGCCGAGGAGGCCGGTGAAGTCGGCGAGCACCGCAGCAGCAGCCTCCTCGCCGAGGATCTCCTCAATGGGGACGAGCGTTGGGGGGTCGCTCTTGAAGACGCGCTCGCCATTGCGCCACTCGGTGAGCTTCGCCACCGCTTTCCGAGAATCCGAGGTCTTCGCCTTGGTCAGCATCTTCTCGGTTCGCTCCCGAGCGTCTGGGGACAGTTCGGGTGAGAGCGTCTCCCAGGCGAGGCTGACGGGAATGTGGTCGTACCACTGCTCTAAGTAGCCAGCTTCGGCGTAGCGGTGCATTTCGCTCTGGTAGGTCCACACCACCCGACGCACGGCGGCTTCGGTATCAGAACGGCTGAACGCTCGGTCGTTGCCGAGCACAGAAAAGCTCGCAACGAGGCGCTTCAGATCCCACTCGAACGGCCCGGGATGGGTCTCGTCGAAGTCGTTCAGGTCGAAGAGCATCTTGCGCTCGGGAGACGCGAAGAGGCCGAAATTCGAGAGATGCGCATCACCGCAGAGCTGCACCGTGATTCCCGAATTCGGCACGAGGGCGAGGTCGGCCGCCATCGGCAGTGCGGCGCCCCGGAAGAACGCGAACGGGGAGCGAGCCATGCGGCCGTAGCGCAGGGGCACGAGTTCAGCGAGACGCGTCGTCGCCTGCTCGGCGAGGAGTGCGAGCGGATCGGCGCGATGGTCGGGACTCGGGATCTGGTCGTGGTCGCGTCGACGCACTCGCTTTCGCGCCGCTTTGCCGATGAGGCGTCGCTCTTCGGGGGTCTGGTACTGCTCGCCGAGTTCACCGGTCACGGCTGCGGCCTCCACAGTGGCTCGGGCGTGGAGAACCCCGGAGGCGTTCCCCACTGGTTTCGAGCCGTCACCTCATGGGCGGGCGATCGCTGGGCGACTCCCCAGGTGCCTGTTGGGTACCCCATTGACACCATGGCGGCCATGACCCATCCTTCGTCCTTCGGCACACCCAAGATCTCGAAGGTCTCCTCGCCGTAGAAGAACGACAAGATGGCCGTGATGCAGCTGCCGACCCCTTCGGCGCGCGCCGCCAGCATTGCTGACCACACCGCCGGGAAAATTGACCCGCCAGTCGGGTCATGTTGGATGAAGGGGAAGAGGTAGAGCGGCACCTCCTCGTAGTGATCGGCCAGCCACTGGGCAGACTTCTGCACCTTGAGGAAGGAAATCGACGCAGGGTCTTCGGGGGTTGCGTGGGCCTGTTCGAGCTGACTGGCGTAGAACGTGGTCCAGAGCTTGTCGACGGCATCGCGGTAGAGCGGGCCAATCTTGGCCTTGATCGCTGGGTCATCGACGAGGAGGAATCGCCAGTTCTGCTGATTCCCACCCGAGGGTGCTCGGACCGCGGCATCCATGATTTTGGCTTGCACGTCGAGTGGAACCGGATCGGGCTTCACTCGCCGCATCGCTCGAGTGGTGTAGAGCGCCTCGTAGATGTCCATGGTTCCCCCTCGTTCACGCGCTGCACCTGCAACGCAGCACCGCCGGAGTCGGTGCGTCCTGCAGACGGCATGAGCATAGGACAGGCGGCGATTCGCCCTCCTGCTCCGCGTGGTGCCGGTGCGCGAGACTTCGCGTGAGAGAGAGGTGGGGATCGATGCCAATTCGCACGCAACCAGTACTTCCCGAAGACGAGTGGCTCGTCCAGCTTGAGGTCGGTGAGGGGGGTATTGGCTATCTCACGTTGTCGAACCCTGAGAAGTTGAACGTGTGGAGTTGGGAGGCGACGCGGCAACTCGGCGTCCAGGCCGACCGCATCCGGTTCAACGATGACATTCGAGTCGTGGTGCTCCGAGCGCAGGGTCGGGCGTTCTGCGCCGGAATCGATCTCGGGATGCCTGAGGACCGGGTGACGGGACGCTCACCGGCGGAGAAGGTTCGTAACTACTACGAGGGCATCCGCTGGGTGCACGAGCGGTTCCGGGTCTTCGCTGAGCTGCCCCAACCGGTCGTGGCAGCCGTGCAGGGCTACTGCCTCGGCTTCGGCTTCGAACTGGCGCTCATGTGCGACATCCGAGTGTGCAGCGACGACGCCACGTTCGCACTCCCCGAAGCCACCATTGGTGTCTCCATCGACGCCGGTGGCGATCTCCGCCTCGCCCACGAAGTCGGCGCAGGCTACGCCAAGCTCTTGGCCCTCACCGGCCGCCGCATCGACGCCGCCGAGGCGCACCGGCTCGGGATCTTCCAGCAGGTCACCACCCGTGACCACCTCGACGAGGTGGCGGTGGGGATCGCCAAAGAGATCGCCGCCAACGCGCCGCTCGCCGTGCAGTCGATTAAGCGCACCGTCGATGCCTTCGCCTACCGAGGCTTCCAAGAGGCGATGAAGTTCGAAGCCCTCTCCGCGTCGGTGGAGTTCGTCTCCGAGGACATGCCCGCTGGCTACGCCGCCAAGGCGGCCAAGCAGCCCGTTCGCTTCGAAGGGAAGTAGCCATGCCGCTTGAGTTGCCACCACCGCTCGGAACACCCTTCCTCCCCGCAACCACCTTGGACGGCCGAGTGGCCATCGTGACGGGCGGTGGCACCGGTCTCGGGCTCGGCATCGCCAAGGAACTCTCCCGGGCAGGAGCCACGATCGCGATCCTCTCTCGCAGTGCTGAGCACCGCCAGCGTGGGGTCGAGGCGATTGTCGGCATCGGTGGTCGTGCCGTCGAGGCCGCCTGTGACCTTCGAGAGTCCGATCAGGTGCACGAGGCCTTCGCCGCCGTGGCCGACCTCGTTGGTCCACCGTCGATCCTCGTGAACAACGCAGCAGCGAACTTCCCCGTCCTCGCAGAGGCGGTCTCGCCGAATGGTTGGCGAGCCATCCAGCGAACCGTGCTCGACGGCACCTTCTTCGCCAGTCAAGCCCTCTACGCTCACGCCACCGGTGCGGGAATCCCCGGGGCGATCTGCAACATCGTCGCTACCCAGGCGACAACGGGAGGCCCTGGAATGGCACCAGCCGCAGCTGCAAAGGCAGGGGTCGAGAATCTGACCAAGTCTCTGGCGGTCGAGTGGGCCGGGGTCGGGATTCGGGTGAACGCCGTTGCCCCAGGGCTGTTCCCCCACGACGACATGCGGGAGGACTTAAAGGCGCTGCGCATGACTGGCCCCGAGGTCGACGCTCGTCGGGCTCCGGCCTATCGCCCAGGCGATCTCCGAGAGCTGGCCTGGGCCGTGACCTACCTCTGTTCCCCTTACGCCGCCTTCATCACCGGCCACACCCTGGTCGTCGACGGGGCCAATTCGCTGCGACGAGACTTCGTCATGCCGGAGTTCACCCCGATTGCTGAGCAGTTGCGTGGGGTGCTCCGGCCTCGCTGATTCGTCGTCAGCCTTCTTGACCGGCGAATTGGGTGCGGTAGAGGTCGGCGTAGAGACCACCAGCGGCGAGGAGTTGGTCGTGGGTGCCACGCTCGACCACTCGTCCGGCGTCGATGACGGCGATTTCGTCGGCGTCACGCACGGTCGAGAGTCGGTGGGCGATCACGATTGAGGTGCGACCGTGCAGCGTGGTGGCGAGGGCCCGCTGGACTGCTGCTTCGGATTCAGAGTCGAGGTGTGCGGTCGCCTCGTCGAGCACGACGATCCGCGGTGCCTTGAGGAGGAGGCGAGCGAGCGCGATGCGCTGCTTCTCGCCACCGGAGAGGCGGTAGCCACGCTCGCCGACCAAGGTGTCGAGCCCATCGGGCAAGGCGTCGATCAGGGGGAGGATCTGGGCCTGCTCGAGGGCGCTGCGGAGATCAGTTTCGGTGGCTTCTGGTCGGACGTAGACGAGGTTGGCCCGCAAGGTGTCGTGGAAGAGATGCGCGTCTTGGCTGACGACGCCAATGGCTGCGGTCATTGACGCACGCGTCGCCCTGCGAACGTCGACGCCGCCAATGGAGACCGTTCCCGACGTGGCGTCGTAGAGGCGGGGGATGAGCTGGGAGATCGTGGTCTTTCCGGCTCCAGAGGGTCCAACGAGGGCGAGGAGCGTTCCGGGCTTCACCTCGAGATCGATGCCGTGGAGGACCTGCACCGGCGCCGACGCTTCGAGGACAGCGACCGATTCGAGCGATGCCAAGGAGACCTCAGCGGCACTCGGGTAGGTGAAGGCGACGTGGTCGAACCGCACTGACAGTGGCCCGTCGGGGAGGTCGACCGCATCGGGGGCTTCTTGGATCATCGGTTCGAGGTCCAAGATCTCGAAGACCCGCTCGAAGGAGACGAGGGCGGTCATGATGTCGAGGTTCAAGTTGGACAACTGGGTAAGTGGTCCAAAGAGCTGTCCCAAGTACGCGGTGAGCGCGACGACCGTGCCGAGCTGCAAGGTGCCGTGGATGACACCCAGTCCGCCGAATCCGTAGGCGAAGGCCGTCGCCAGTGATGCCGAGAGTCCGAGTGCGATGAAGAACGTGCGGGAGTACATCGCGGTCTTGATGCCGATGTCTCGCACTCGTCCCGCTCTCGCGTCGAAGGCGGAGGCTTCGGTGTGGGTGTTGCCGAAGAGCTTGACGAGGAGTGCCCCGGCGACGTTGAACCGCTCCTGCATCTGGTTATTCATCTCGGCGTTGAGCGAGAAGCCCTCCCGCATCAAGGTGCCGAGCTTCGCGCCAACCGTTCGAGCGGGGATGAGGAAACACGGCAGCAAGATGAGCCCAGCGAGGGTGATCTGCCAGCTCAACCAGAACATGAGCCCCAAGGTGACCCCCACGGCGATGACGTTGCCCACCATGTTCGACAGCAAATCCGTGAAGGCTTGCTGGGCCCCGATGATGTCGTTGTTGAGTCGAGAGACGAGGGCTCCGGTTTGGGTTCGGGTGAAGAACGCGATCGGCATCTGCTGGATGTGACTGAAGACCTTCGACCGCATGTCGAAGATGAGTCCCTCGCCGATCTTGGACGAGATGAAGCGATTCGTGAGGCTGACTGCGCCATCAGCCAGAGCGAGACCCGCCGCCGCGAGCGCCAAGACCACGACGAGGCGGGTGTTCTTCTCAGGGATCGCTCGATCGATGATCCCTCGGAGCAACAGGGGGTTGACCGCACCAATGAGCGACTCGGCGATGACGGCGACCATGAAGACCGTGAGCGCTCGACGATACGGCGTCGAGAAGGACAGCATGCGCTTGGTTGTGCCCTTCTTGACCTTGTGGCCGAGCACCGATCGGTCACGGCGCAGTGACATCATGCCCGCCCGATGCATTCCACCCGCCATGCCAACCCCTCTCACACGAGACTCCAAGCGTAGGGGTGCCGGGGGAGTCCGGCGACCCTCTAGCATCGGGAGTCGAGCATCGGAGTCGCCATGTTGACGGTCGCGGTCATCTGCAAAGCGAATTTGTTTCGGTCCCCCGCCGCTCGGGTCTTCCTCGCCGACGCCTTCGGCGCAGCAGGTATTGAAGCCGTGGTGACCTCTGGAGGAATCTTGGAGGGCGGTGCGAGTATCGCGCCCGCCTACGTCGCTATTGCCCTCGAATCAGGCCTCGATCTGTCGAGTCACGTCAGCCACACCATCTCTCCGCTCGACCTCATTGGTCAGGACCTGGTGCTCACCATGACGAGAGAGCTCCTCCGTGAGGTCGTGGTCCTCGAGCCGTCGATTTGGCCTCGAGCGTTCACGATGCGAGAGTTCCTGCGTCGAGCCTCGAACCACGGAGCGAGGAAGCCCACCGAGAGCCTCGATCGGTGGATCGACGCAATTGCAGCTCCTCGAACCCGTGCCCAGGTTCTCGGGGACCTCGACGCCGACGACGTCGCGGACCCCGTTGGCGGAACGGCCGAGGAGTACCGGGTGGTGCTCCGCCAACTCGACCGGCTGGCTCGGGAGATCGCTGCGCTCTTCTAGGGGTTGAGTGTGATCGATCGGTCTCGGTTGAGCACTGTCGACACCTGCTGGCGTCCTCTGGATCCCCCGTCGACGATGACGGTGAGGGTGGTGGCGTGGAGGTTCGACTGCGGCACGAAGTGCAGCGTCAACGCGCCGTGGTGCACTGCGCCGTAGAGCACGGTCTGGAACGACACCTCACCCTTCTGCTGCGGTGCAATGGTGGCGACTCGAGGGCCGTCGAGAACGAGGCCGCTCTCGTTCACACCACCCGGGACGACCGACCCCCTCGGTGACCAGAGGTAGGTGCGGGTGACGTAGTCACCTGCGTGGAAGCTATTGACGTGGTCAGGGCCGAGTTGGTAGCTCGGAGCTTGACCCGCCGGGGCATCGTTCGTGATGGTGACTGTTGTTGAGATGAAGGCATCGCCAGCGGTGTCCACGTGGATATGCATCACGGCATGGCCGTGGACGAAGTAATCGAGCTTGGCGGCAACCGCGCTCTCAATCGCCAAGTGGAACGTGGAGTTGGGATGGGTGGCAGCGAGTTGTCCCGACCCGCCGAAACGGGCGATGAGCCGCTCATTGGTCGGGCGGACGTCGTAGAGGAGGAGGTCTCGACGTTGGGCGTCACCGGCGAGTTCCTTGGCGAGGCGAGCGACGTCGACGTGGGTGGTGTTCATCTTGTTCACCGCAGCCTGCGCGACAGCTGCGATTTGGTCGTGGCGGAGCACCTGGCTCGAGGTGGCGTTGTCCTTGTAGAGCCGGTAGAGGAGCACGTTGATGACGTTGCCAGCATCGACGGATCCATGGATCCCGGCCACGTGGACGGCACCGGTGAGTCGCAGCAAGCTCTGGAGGGTCCGAACGTCGAGGCCGATCACGCCGTCGACGCGGTAGCCGGTGGCTGCATGGAACATCGACGTCATGAACGCGCCTGAGGTGCCGAAGTCCCCAGTGGCATTGGTTGACTGCCAGACCATGGTGGGGAAGAGGTTGCCGAACACCTGGTTCGTTCCGGGTGGAATGGGAATGGGCGCGGGTTGGGAGAGTTGGAGGCGACCAACAGACTGGGCCAAACTCACCGAGAAGTGTCCCTTGTTGGTCGAGAGGATGGCGAAGGAGAGCACCGCGCCCTGGTCGCGCATCTCGGCTTGGTTCTCGCCAGCGAGGAGGTAGGACCGAGGTCCTGACGCGCCGAGGAACTGCTCGGCATATCGGAGTCCTGCAGAGCCCTTCGTGAGGAGGCTCGTGACCTGGGCATCGACGTGGTTGAACTTCGCTCGTGCATCACCGAGCGGTCCGATGAGCGTGCTGGTGGGCCGGTTGAGGTGCTTGAAGTAGAGCGCAGCGAGCGTGACCTGGTGCCGGAGGTTGGCGAGGAGCGCGAGGTTGACGGTAGTACCTCTCGACGCTTGGGCGAGTTGATCAGCGGCGACAACGAGTCCGCCACCAACGTGGCCGAAATTGGCGACGTCGTTCACGAGTTGTTGCGCGCCGTCGATTTGGGTGCCGACGAACGGCAAGATACTGAACACCCGGAGACCAATCGACGAATCGAGGGACTGCGATGCACTCTGGGCAGATTGGGCAATCTCCAAGAGGTCCTGGGCAGCCTGAGATCGACCGTTAGGAGTCAAGAGCTCGTTCTTGGCGTTGAGCACCGCGTGGATTTTGGCCTGTGCATGGCTCATTTGGCTATACGCGTTGTAGATGGCGTAGGCGGCTTGGGCAGCGAGCAGGAGCAAGATCCCAGCCGCGATACCCGTGACGGTCAGCACGAACCGCTTCTCGGGGATTTGGAGAACCGAGGAGCGCTTCTTGCGCTTCTTCTTCCGGTTCTTATGCGGATGGCGAATGCCGTCTTGGTGCCAGGCCCAGTGGCGGTACCCATACCTGAGTGAGTGGAACCGATGCTGGCGGTGGTGCTTGTAGGTCGCCATGGTCAACGAACCCGCAATGCGCTCCGGCGGGAGCTACCGAGGAGCACCATGGGCGTTCCCTCAGAAATCGCTGGTGGTGTCGGCTGCATCGGCGACGACGACTGGCGGCAGGGATGGGCCGGCGGGAGCGCTCGAGGTGCCGTAACCCGAGCCATAGCCATAGCCATAGCCATAGCCGTAGCCGTAGCCGTAGCCGTAGCCGTAGCCGTAGCCGTAGCCATATCCGTAGCGGTAGTAGATGTACGAGTCGGACTCGGGAGCCCGGTTGAGGACGAGGCCCACCACGTTGGCGTCGACCTGTCGGAGCATCTCATAGGCCCGACCCGTGTTGCGTCGCGTGGAGATGTCGGCGGTGGCAATGAAGATCGTTGCATCGGCGGTTCCAGCGAGCACCAGGGCGTCGGTGACTGGGAGGATTGGGGCGGAGTCCAAGATGACGAGGTCGTAGTCCTCGGACAACTTCCGAATGATCGCTCGCGCCTTGGGGCCAGCGAGGAGCTCTGCGGGATTCGGAGGAATGGGTCCAGAGGGAAGCACGCTCAGCGTGGGGATACCCTCCACCTCGCTGACGGCTTGGTCGAGCTCGCAGTCACCAATCAGGACGCTCGTGAGGCCCTGCTCGTTCGAGGCGCCGAAGAAGTTGTGGACGCGAGGCTTGCGGAGGTCGCAACCGACGACGATGACCCGCTGTCCAGCTGAGGCAATGGTGTAGGCGAGGTTGGCCGCCACCGTGGTCTTGCCGTCTGTTGCCGCAGCAGAGGTCACGAGCAGGGTCTTGACTGGTTCATCGAGGCTCAGGAACTGCAGTGACGTGCGCAGTCCACGGAAGGCTTCAGCAGTCGGTGATTTCGGCTGCTCGGCGGCGACGAGGAACGACGTTGATCGGTCCTGCCATTCACGAATCTGCGGAATGAGTCCAATGGTGGCGAATCCCGGGAAGACGCGCTCGAGGTCGGCCTTGTTGCGGACCTTGTCGTCCATGAACTCTCGGAGGAGCGCGAGGGCCACGCCAATGGCGAGCCCAACGACGGCTGCGAGCATGGCATCAGACGTTGGTTTCGGAGCGATGGGTGCCTTCGGCGTCCCAGCGGGGGAGAGCAGCACGCCCGCTTGCTGGCTGACGTTGAGGTTGAGGCTGGCGAGCAGGCCTTCCCACTTGTTGATGCGAGTCTGCACCGATTGGAGCTGGCTCACCGCAGCAATCCGCAGCGGAGAGCCTTTCGGCAACTTCACGATGGCGATGGCCAAGGCCCTCTGCTGCGCTTGGGCGCTCGCAATTTCATTCTGGAGAATGCTCGCGGTGGCGAAGGCCCCGATGATGCCTTGCTGCTGGTGGAACTTATTGAATGCCCGGGGGATGGCGTTGGCGCACTGTTGGGCTTCGACGGGATCGGTGGCGACGATGGAGATCGTCATCACCGGCGAGTTGCCCTGCTGCGTGATGGTGGGGTTCGGGCAGGCGAAACCCAACTGCGTTCGGACAATGGTGGTGACCGCGGGAGAGTGCATCGTGTACATCGCCGTCGTCACCTGTTGGTTGACGTTCTGGGGCTTCGCATTCAACTGGAACGTGCTCTGGGCTTTGTAGGTCGGTGAGATCGTTGAGTCGTAGGCAATCATGAGCCCAATGGCGACCAAGATGGCGAGGACGACCGCAATCTTGCGACGCCAAACGATGGCGAAGTAACTGCCGATGGAGACGTCTTGAAGGGTCTGGTTCTCAGCCACGGAGCACATCCTAGTTCGCAATTGCGGCAAATCCAGATCGGTGGTGAGGTTTCCCTGAAGGTATGGAGCGACCAGGTCTTCTGGCGGTACTGCTCGGGGGCACCTGTGCGAGAATGGAGCTATGGCTCAGACGAAGTGGGACGTTGCCACCACGGAAGAGGCGCCGCGGCGTTCGAATGGTCAGATGTGGGTGATTCTCATCGCCACCGGAGGCGTTGGCGCGCTCTTCGCTGCGGCTGCTGGAACCCACATCGCGGTGATGCTGGCACTCGTGCCCATGCTGCTCACCGTGGCGATGCTGTCACCGAAGAGTTTGCTCATTCTCCTCACCGTGTGGATGGCCGAACTCGGCCTCATCCGTCGAGTCATTCCGGGCGGCTCGTCGAGCTCATTCTCGGGAGACCCGCTGCTGATCGTCGGACCGGCAGTGATCTTCTTCCTCATCGTGGTTGCCGCCAACGGCGGAGCGTTTCGCGAGCGGAGTGCGTTGGCGAAGTCGGTGATGGCCTTCAACGTCGTGTGTGTCCTCGAAGCGTTGAATCCGAAGCAAGGCGGCATCACCGTTGGACTCGGTGGCCTGCTCTTCGTGCTCGTGCCCATGATGGCGTTCTGGATTGGGCGGAGCTTCCTCGAAGACTTCGAAGCCAAGACCATCGTCAAGATCGTGGCCTGGCTCGCACTCTTCTCCGCGTTCTACGGCCTCTACCAAGAGTTCCGGCACTTTCCTTCGTGGGATTCCCGCTGGATCCAGACCTCGGGGTACTCGGCGCTCAACGTCGGCAACGGCGTCGTTCGAGCATTCGGGAGTTCGGCGAGTGCCCAGGAGTACGCAGCGTTCCTCGGCGTGGGCATCGTGGCATGGCTGTCGATGCTGCTGACCTCGGCGAGTCGATGGAGGTTGGCACAAATCGTCCCCGTTGGGGTGATCGCTGACGCGCTGTACTACGAGGCCCAGCGGACCCTCCTGTTCATGTCGGTCTTCGCGGCTGCAGTCGTCGTCGCTGCTCGGTTCAGGGTCCGCCCCACCGGCGTCATGGTCTTCGGGGCCTTAGCCATCATGGCGCTGCCGTCGGTGGCGTCAACGCTCGGTGGTTCCTCGTCGAACTGTCAACAGGGTCAGGCGGCGTGTCAGCTCTCGCAGCGGTCGAACACCATCGCCAATCCCACAGGCTCGAACACGACGTTCTCGGGCCACGTCGCAGAGACGAGGAAGGGGGTGGCGGCGGCGTTCACACGCCCCCTCGGCAGCGGTGTTGGCTCCACCACGCTGGCTGCATCTCGGTTCAATACCGCACGAGCAGGGCGTGGGACGGAATTCGACCCTGGAAACGCTGGCACCTCGCTCGGCATCGTGGGGCTCCTGCTCTACATCGTCATGGTGTACTTGGTCTTTCGGTACTGCTACCGATCAGCGATCTTGTCGGGCGATGCCGTGGGGCTCTTCGCCCTCGGTATTGCCAGCGTCGACCTGCTGCAGTGGCTGAACGGCGACCTCTACTCGGTGACCTGGCTCACCTGGCTGTTCATTGGTTGGGCGGAGCACCGCGCCCGCAGGCCAGTGGTCGACGAGGTGGTCGACGAACCGGTCCGCGTGCACCCCGCGACGACGCCAGCGCTTCCTCCGGCGTTCACCGCACCAACCATTCCGGTGCGGCGCTCGCGCTGGTCGTGATGCATGGCCGAGGAGCGAATGGTGCGTATCGTCCGACGGTGACGGTCGTCGCCCACGCCATTGATCGGTCAGGTCAGGGGATGGAGCGCCTCCACGCCCGACTCATCGAAGAGTTGTCGGAGGAGTTTCGCTTCGTGGTGATCACCGGGTCGATCGACGCCGCAACGGCGGCATGGGCCGACGAGATCGTCAAGGTCCGCATTCCTCGTCGTCCGATTCCCCTTCGATTCGCCGTGTTCGCGCTCACCGCATCGTTCGCCCTGTGGCGCCGACGAGGTGCGTCCCTCGTCCACACCTGCGGGGCAATTGTCCTCCCCCAGGTGGACTTCATCTCAGTGCACCTGTGTCAGGCCGGCGTGATCGCCGCCAATGGGGGCAGGCTCGCTCCCCGTGGTGCATCGAGAGTTCGGTCGGTGAACACCGCCGTGTTGAAGATCATGGCGCGAGCGATGGAACGACGTGCCTTCACCCATGGAGCGTCGGCCATGGTTGTGGCCGAACGTGGCCGGGCTGAAATTTCCCGGTTCTACCCCAACACACCGGTCATCCTCACGGAGAACGCCGTGCCCGATCTCCCGGCACCGACGGTTGCCCGAGCAGCGATGCGACAGGCGCTCGGGGTCGAGGACCGCCGAGTCATCCTCATGGTGGGCGGTGATTGGGCGTTGCGCGGCGTTGGGCTCGTCCTCGAGGCATTGACCATGCTCGACGACGACGTCGTCCTCGTCGTGGTCGGGCGGGGGGACGCTGCGTCGCTCCGCCGAGCGGCTGGCGAACGAGGGCTGGCCAACCGAGTGGTGCTCCTCGGTCAGCGCAGTGACCTCGCTGACCTCTACGGCGCAGCCGATGTCTTCGTCGTTGCCAGCGCCTACGAGACGTTCTCACTCGTTCTCGTTGAGGCCGCCCGTTCGCACCTGCCCATCGTCACGACGAATGTCGGGGTTGCCTCGACATTGCACGATGGAGCTGATGGTCCAGGACTGCTCCTCGCGGAGCGGACCCCCGAGGCTCTTGCAGCGGGAATCGCTGACGTCTTGGCCGACCCGGTCGCCAGCGTGGCTCGGGCCGAGCGGGCATTCGAGCGCAGCCAACGGTTTACCGTCGATCGACTCGTGAGCGCAGTCCGCGCTGCCTACCATGCCGCGGGGGAGGGTCCACGATCGTGAAACAGATGGTGGTGATTGGTCTCGAGACGAGTGCGGTGCGCGCCGGGGGTCTCAATCGATACGTCGAGAACTACGTTGCTGGGTTGCGTCGTCACGGCGTTTCGGTCACCTGCCTCGAAATCGGTGCGTCTGGCAGCCCGTCGCCTTCGGCGTCGGTACTCCGACGAGTCGGGTGGGTGGCGAGACGGGCGCGTTCGTTGCGGGCAACTCCCGTCCTCGACGTCCACTTCGCGCTCTACGGAGCGATCCCGATGGTGATGGCTCCGAGGGGGACGCATCGCATCGTCCACTTCCATGGTCCCTGGGCAAAAGAGAGCGGGGTTGAGGGGGCATCGCCGCTCGTGCAACGGGCCAAGCATGCCGTCGAGCGGTTCGTCTACCGTCGTGCCACCGTCGTCGTGGTGCTCTCCGACGCCTTCAAAGACCTCCTCGTGGAGGACTACGGGGTTGCCCCACATCGCATCACCGTGATTGGAGGTGGCGTCGACACCGCGCACTTCTCCCCCGGGGATCGAGCGGCCGCTCGTGCATCGTTCAACCTCGACGGTGATGGTCCGGTACTCGTGATGGTGCGCCGCTTGGTCAATCGCATGGGTCACGAGATCCTCATCGAGGCACTCGGCATCTTGGCGTCGATCGGCATCATGCCATCGGTTCTCATCGTCGGCGACGGTCCGGGCCGCAGCAAGCTCGCGGCAACGATCCGCAGCGCTGGACTTGAGCACCGCGTGCACCTCCTCGGGAGCCTTCCCGACGATCGACTCCCCGACGCCTATCGGGCGGCGGACTGCTCGGTCGTCCCATCCACCTCCTTTGAGGGATTCGGTTTGGTGGCCCTCGAATCTCTGGCCTGTGCGACGCCAGTGGTCGCGAGTCGAGTGGGCGGCATCGCCGAGTTGCTCGAGCGCTTCGACGACGACGTCCTGTGTGCGCCTGGTGATGCCACCGATTTGGCTCGGGTGCTCACCTCCGTTCTCTCCGGACATGGACCATCGAGGGAAGCCTGTCGACGCTTCTCCTTGGAACGCAGCTGGGATGCGGTGGTCGCCCAGCACCTTCGCCTCATCGCTCCCGCCCGCCACAAGGTGCTCTACCTCGGCCATGGTGCCCGCCTCAGCGGGGGTGAGCTGGCGTTGCTGCGACAACTGCCAACCCTCCATGGCGTTGCCCCAACGGTGGTGCTCGCAGAAGACGGTCCCCTCGTCGATGAGCTGACGATCCGTGGCGTCCCTGTCGAAGTCGTGGCCATGAGCCCACGATTGCGAGAGACGCGTCGTGCTGAGGTGACTCTCCGCACGCTCGGACTCGGGAGAATGCGCGACCTCGTGGCGTATGTGGTCGAGCTTCGAGCAACGGTGAAGCGGCTCCAACCCGACATCATCCACACCAATACCTTGAAGGCGGCACTCATTGGTGGGGTAGTCGGTCGCCTCACGAGGACGCCGGTGGTCTGGCAGGTGCGGGATCGAATCGCGTCGGACTACCTTCCAAGCTCTGCCGTCGCCCTCGTGCGCTTCTTGTCTCGTCTCCTCCCAACCGCGGTGCTCGGGAACTCAACGTCGACCTTGGCCACCGTTCCTGGCGGGCGCTATCGAGCGGTCGTCCCGAGTCCACTCGACCCTCAGGCTGGGCCCGGTCCGCGTGGGTCTGGCCCGTTCACCGTGACCATGGTCGGACGGCTATCGCCGTGGAAGGGTCAGGACCTCTTCCTCGAAGCATTCGCCGAGGCCTTCCCCTACGGTGACGCCCGAGCACGGATCGTGGGTGAGGCGCTCTTTGGCGAAGAGGAGTACGCCGAGGCGCTCCACGGCCTCGCCGAGGCCCTTGGTATTGCCGACCGAGTGGAGTTCCTCGGGTTTCGTCGCGACATCGCCGAGCTGCTCCAGACGAGCGACGTGCAGGTGGTGGCCTCCCGCATCCCCGAACCCTTCGGCAACGTCGTGCTCGAGGGGATGGCCTGCGGCGTGGCCGTCGTGGCACCTGATGCCGGCGGTCCAGCGGAACTCCTCGTCAACGGTGAGACCGGGGTTCTCGTCCCGCCCGATGATGTCCACGCCTTGGCCGAAGCCCTCGAAGTCTTGGCCGGTGACCAAGCCCTTCGAAGTCGGCTGAGTACCGCCGCGCAACTCGATGTGGCGAAGTACCGCCCTGAGCGCTTAGCGCAGCGCTACCTCGATTGCTACACGGCGCTCAGGGACCCGAAAGGGTGGGCGTGAGCCTCGCCGTCAGCGTCGTCATCCCGACCTTCCACCGCCCAGAGCTGCTCCGGCGATGCCTGGAGGTCCTCCTCCCACAGCTCGATGCCGTAGATGGCGGTGCAGAGATCATCTTGGGCGACGATGGGGGTGATGCCGGCTGGGCCACCGAGCTCGACCCGCGCATCTCGGTGGTGCCAACCGGTGGCGGAGGCCCTGGTCGAGCGCGCAACGGTGCCGTTCGCCACGCGTGCGGTGCGATCGTCGCCTTCACCGACGACGACGCCATCCCCGACGACGGATGGCTCGAGGCGGCGCTCAGCGTCTTGACGGCTCATCCCGAGTGGGTGGGCGTTCGCGGTGTGGTGCAGTCGGTGGCGTTCGATCCGCTCTACGAGCACTCGGTTGACGACCTGACCGGCGGGGGATACCTCACCTGCAACGTCGCATATCGCACTGATGCGCTTCGGGCAGTCGGAGGCTTCGACCCAGCGTTCTCCTTCGCCCACGAAGATCGCGACCTCGGATACCGCATCGAGCAACTCGGCACGGTGGGTCACGCCGCCGATCTCGTCGTCACGCACCCGCCACGGTCCTTCACGGTCCGAGAGTGGGCACGGCGCGGTCGATTCGTCACCGACGACTGGCTCCTCTACGCTCGATACCCAAGTCAGGCACGCGGTCTCCTCCCGGATCGATGGAAGCCACTCGAAGGCATCGTTCGGCGCTGGGTGGGATTCGGGCGGAACTCCTCGGTCATCCGCCGTTCCCCGCGGCGACTCCTCCGAGTGCTCGAGCTCGGTGTGGCGCAGGCCGCAGTGGGGCTGGTGGTGACCTGCACCACCCGTCGTCGACGCATCATCAGTGCGACGCCACCGCCACCGATGGACGTCGACCGACCGTTGCGGATCGCCTACATGGGACCGGTGCCCAACCCGAGCGTCGGGGGTGCCCCCGGCGTTGCCGGTCTGCTCTTCGAGGACCTCGTTGCCCGGGGCGTCACCATTGACTGCTTCGTGCCGGTCTCGGTCGAGTCTGACGCACCCGACGCGTTCGCTCACGTGCCGGGCATCACCGTGCACACGGTGCGCAGTGGGTTCGCGTTCGGCAAGTGGTACTCCAGCCACCCCATCACCAAGATGCTCTCCGCGCAGATCGCCACGGCTCGTGGGCGGTCGCTCGCTGCCAGGACCTTCCTCGAGCACCACGGGGCGCAACCATTCGACGTGCTCTACCAATTCTCCACCGTCGAGGTCTTCGGTCTTCCCCGACGGGCGAACCTTCCCCCCATCGTCACCCATCCGAGCGTGCATGCTGCCGGTGAGCTCAGGTGGCTCCGTCGGGAGTGGCCACTCGCTCGTCGGTCCCAGGGGATGCTCCGACCACTGCTCGTGATGGCGTGGGTGGGGTCGAGAACGATCCGCCAGCGACGAGACATTCACCGGGCAACGGCAGTGCTCGCAATCTCCCCGGTCTTTGGGGAACACCTCGTCGCCGACTACGACGTCGATCCCAACCGGGTGACCGTCGTGCGCAACGTGATCGACCACCACCTCTTCGCGCCCATGGCTGATCACGTCCGGGCAGCGGGCGCACCGCTGCGCGTCCTCGTCCTCGGTCGCATCACGGTCCGCAAAGGACTCGACGACCTCATCGCAGCCACGAGACAACTCGGCGACCTCGCAGGCCAGCTCTCCATCGACGTTATCGGCGACCACTCGTTGTGGTCGGACTACCGACCGCTCCTCCATGACCTCGATCCTGGCGTTGCCACCTACTGCGGTCACCGCTCTCGAGCGGAGGTCGCAGCGATGCTGCCCACCTACGATCTCCTCCTCCAGCTCTCGCACTACGAGCCGTTCGGACTCACGGTTGCCGAAGCGCTGGCCTGTGGCGTCCCCGTGGTGGCCACGACCGAAGTTGGTGCGGCGCAAGGTATCAACCCTCACGTCGCCGAGATCGTCCCCGTTGGTGATGTGGCGGCGATCGTGGCGGCGCTTCGGGCACGAGTTGGCAACCGAGATGCCGGGCGAAGTGCGCTTCCCGCGCTCGCTCGAGCTGAAGCGCTGCGAACAGCGTCGGCTGCTGCGGTTGGGCCAGTCCTCGTGAACGCCCTCAGTGCCGCTGCTGGTCGGAGCGTTCAGTGAAGGTCCTCTTCGTGCTGGCCAACGGTGGCCGTGGGGGCATGCAGCGCGTCGTGACCGCGGTGGCACACGGCCTCGTCGCCGCCGGGCACGAAGCGGTCATCGCCGTGGGTGGTGCTGCACCCCTCGACGCCGACGTCGAGGTTCTGCGCATGCACGCCTTCAACGGTCGCACGGGTGGCCTGGCGTTCCACCGAGATCTCCGCCGCGCCATTGTCCGGTTGCGTCCCGACGTCGTCCACGGCCATGGGCTCAGGCTCGCGCTCGCGCTCGGGCGATTCGGAGTACGGCGGCCCGTCGCCCTCACGAGTCACGGCGGCCCGAAGTCGTCCTACCGCAGTGCAGCGTTCGCCCTCCGCCTCCTCCCGATCCAAACCATCGCCTGCGGCGTCGGTCCTCAAGCAGCACTCGCCGCAGTTGGCGTCAGCGCCACGGTCATACCGGTCGGGGTTGACCCGGTGCCTCAGGTGGCAACCAAGGACGAGCTCGCTGCTCGCTACGACCTCGAGCCCACCCAACCCCTCATCGTCGTACCGGCACGCCTCACGCCCCAGAAGGACCCCCACCTCGTCCTCGCTGCGCTCGAGCGGTGTGCGCACGTGCAGGCGATCTTCTTCGGCGATGGCCCGCTCGAGGCATCCCTGGCCGATGAGGTTGCAGTCCGAGGTCTCACCGATCGGGTGCGGTTCGCCGGATTCGTGCCCAACGTGGCGGGTCTCCTCGGTGGCGCTCATGCGGTGGTCCTCGGGTCGCAGTACGAGGGGCATGTTCTCGCTGGGCTCGAGGCGATGGCGGCGGGGGTTCCCTTCGTGGCGACGGCCTGCGTGGGGATTGCCGATTGGGCGACCTCTGGGGAAGATTGCCTCCTGAGCCCCGTCGGCGATGCCGAAGCGCTGGCCACCAACCTGCGTTCGGTGCTCAATGACGGCGTACTCGCAGCCCACCTCGTCGCCGGCGGCCGAGCGACGGCAGCCACCTACAGCAGTGCGGCCATGGTGGCAGCGCATCTCGCGCTCTACGAGGACCTCGTCGCTCGGTAGGCGAAGGTCACCCTTGCTCCACCGAGTATCGCTCGGATGGCACCGAAGGTCCCACGAAGACTGGGCCGGATTTTGGCCACGAGTGCGTGGTCGCGGCGCATGAGGGCGACCAGACCGCGAAGAAGTCCAGGGCTCGTGCGGTCACCGACGAGCACGGTGCGCAGGCCGCGCAGGAGGGCGTGGTGGCGACTCCGTGCCGTCATGACGAAGGTGGCGTTGTAGGCCGTGTCGGCAGTGGCCTGGGCAGAAGGTGCGGTGCGCGTGTCGTCATCGCGACGAGCCCCAGGGCGGTGGAGCACCGTGATGGCCGGGTCGTAGCGGAGTCGACCGTGGACGAGGAGGTTGAGGCCAACGGCGACCTCGAAGTGCACCTGCGCACCGCTGCCGTGCAGGTTCGTCGGGAGGCCGAGGAGATCGGCGCGGTAGGCGCAGTTCACCCCCTTCAGCACCATGACATCTCGCGGGGGACCGGTACCTCGGTGGTGGTTGCCAACGATGCGACCCATGGTCGTGATGCGGCCGACTTCGGCGGTGAGGGTGGTGGTACGAGGCTGCTCACCGTCGTAGAGCACATCACGCCCGCCAACGCCAACCACGCTGGGCTCCGCTGCAGCTTCACGGAGCGCAGCGGTCCACGATGGCGGCGGTGTGGCGTCGTCGTCGGTGAAGGCCACCCACTCGGTGGCAGTGGCTTGTAGTCCAACCGTCATGGCCGCCAGCACCCCGTGGGTGGTCACGAGGACTTCGGTCACGGCGGCACCGAAGGACGCCACGCACTGGCGCGTCGATTGGTCATCGGGTCGCACCACCGCCATGATGGCCGCAGGGGGCTCGACCTGACACAGCAGGGCGGTGACGCACTGGTGGAGCTGGTCGGGTCGTCCGAAGGACGGCACGATGACGGTGAGCCAGGGCGTGGTCATCGTGGTCTCGTCGTTGCGCTGAGCGTTGCGTAGAACTCGAGGGACGCGTCGGCCACCGCGGCCCAGGTGCGCCCTTCGACGTCTCGACGAGCCGCTCGCCCGAGTTCCAGTCGTCGATCAGGGTTACCGAGCAGCGCGCCCACTTCGTGGGCGAGCGCCACGGGGTCGTTGACGGGCACGGTCACGCCGCCACCGCTCGCGGCGAGGAGATCGGTCACCCCTGGGATGGCCGTGGCGACCACGGGAACGCTGCAGGCTGCTGCCTCGAGCAGGGAGATGGGCATGCCCTCGACCCGAGAGCCGAGGATCGCAACGCTGCTCGGTCGGAGTAGGGCGGAGAGCTCGTCGGGCTGGTAGGTCGCGGTGATGGTGAGGCGAGGTCGGAGGATCTCGGGGATGGTGGACGGATCGACCGACCCGGCACCGAGCCATGCGAAGGCCACGTCGGGATGGGTAGCTGCCACGAGGGCGCAGGCGGCCAGGCTGATGGTCGTGCCCTTTCGCCAACTGGCGTCGCCGAGGATGGTCACGAGGGGAGGGGACACCACTGGTCGGTCGATGGTCGGGAAGCGGTCGAGGTCGAGGCCGTTGGTGCCAATGGTGGTGGAGGATCGAGGAACACCGAGCGAGACAGCGAGGTCAACCTCTGCGGCGCTCAGGCACCACACGCCACTCGACCGGCGCAGTGACGCCGCCACTTCTCGCAGGCGCAGCCCTGCGTGGTAGAGGGCGTAGCGCTTGCGCAGCTCGAGTTCGCCGGCAGCGGCTCCTCGTCGTCGAGCGGCGACCACGAGGTGCTCGAGGCCGTGGCTCCGGGTGACGTAGAGGGTGGAGGACTGCTGGTCGTGGCGAGTGCTGCGGTACGCGAGGTCGCCACTTGACGCATCGACGACGTCGTACCCCTGCGAAGCGGGGCTTGCGAGGAATGCCCGGACGGCATGGGGGTACCGCATGGCAGTCAGCGTCGACTCGGTTCCTCCAGGGACGAGGGAGAAGTCGATCACATCGACGTCGTGGCCACGCTCACGCAGCGCACCTGCCAGCGCAGCGGTGGCCCCAGGCGCCCCAGCGCCTGACCGCATGCGGTGGTGGATGGACAGCAGAATCCTCATCGCTCACCTCGGGTGACCATGTGGACGATGGACCATCGAGGAATTCTGCCGAGGGGTCCAGGAAGGATCTCGCTCAGGTAGGCCAAGTCGTCGTGGTGGAGGTAGCCGATCCGTCGGAGTCCGGCAGCGAAGACCAGACCGAAGGTGGCCACCGTGGCCGCGGCGCCACCCGAAGCGAGGACGAGGGACAGGTGGGGTCCATGCGGCAGGGCCAGACCGATGACCCGAGCGCAGAGGAGTGCCACGCCGGTGACAGCGAGGAGTGGGCCGTACCACTGCCACAGCACGGTCCGCACCGAGGTCTCGAGCATTGCGGCGTAGCGGCGGATGAGGAACGCGTTCTGCACCGCAGAGGCGGCAATGGTGCCGACGAGGACGCCAGTGATCCCGAACGGGATGACGAGGGCAACAGTGGCCAGCGCGTTCACCACGACCGCGATCGCCTTGGCTCGGGCTCCGAGTCCTGCCTTGCCGAGCGCCACGATCACAATGGCGCAGTTGGACCGTGCCGCGTTCACCACTTGGAGGGCGAGGAGAAGGAGGAGGACCGACTCGAGTCCGTCGTAGGGGCGCCCCAACCAGATGCGGAGGAGCCACGGGGCACCAGCGGCCACGGCGCCGGCGGTCGCCAGCGCTGCGAGGCCCATGTACCGCGATGCTTGGATGGCAGGGGCTCGCACGTCATCGGGCGTCGCGGCACCTCCGGCTCGGCGGCTGAAGGTCTGGAGGAGGGACTGTTGCGGGATTGCGACGAGGTAGGCAATTTGGCTGGCTGCTCGAGATCCGAGCTGGTAGAGCCCGGCCGCGGTCACCGAGACGAAACGACCGAGGACGATCGGGTCGGTGTCGTAGTTGAGCGCGTCGAGGATGCCGGAGAGTTGCACGAGGCCACCGAACCGCAGCATCTCAGCCATTGTGGCCCGACCGAGGATGATGGGATTTGCCACCACGGTGCGATGCCGACGAGCAGTGACGACCACGGTGGCGAGGATCACCGACAGCGTCTGGATTGTTGAGGCGAGCGCCACGCCCCACAGTCCAGCGCCGCTGGCGAGGAATCCGACCATGGCCCCGGCGTAGATGAACCTCGATGCGAGGCCGATGATGGTCACGATCCACTGTTCGCCAGCAGCGATCAGTCGACACCCGAGGATGGAACTCGCCGCAGTGACGAAGAGGTAGGCGTAGCCCCAGGCGAAGAACCATTCTGCGGTGTGGACGAGGTGCGCTGGGAGCACCTCGCCGCTCACGACGTGGAGGCTCGAGATGAGCGGCGGGACGACGACGAGTAGGAGCGGGGAGAGCACGACGCCGAGGCCGAGCCACACGATGAGGCCGAGGGTGGTGAGGCGGGCCGCGAAGCGGGAGTCGTCACGGTGCGCTGCCTGGGCGCCGTAGCGGATGACGATGGAACCGAGGCCGGGGTCGAGGACCGAGAGGAAGGCCACGGTCGTCGTGACGAACCCCCAGAGGCCGAACAGGACGAGGCCCAACCGATTGACGATGAACGGGGTGAGAATGAGGCCAATGGCGACGATGGCCACCTGACTGGCGGCGACTGCACTCGAGTTGAGCGCGACAGACCTCCCGAGTTCTGGTGCTGGTGATGGTTCAGCGTTGTCGCCGGCAGCAGCCATGGCCGTCATTCTCCCAGACGGCGGACCGCTCGGACGAGGATTCGCCCGGTAGCGTTGACCTATGGCCACACCTGCCCATCGTCGGCTGCTCGTCGTGAGTCATCCCGCAGTCGTTGCGGCCAACCAATCGGTCTTCGCCCACCTCGCACGCTCCGGCATCGATCTCCACCTCGTGACGCCAGCAACCTGGGAGCACGCCTACGACGACGCACCCTTCGAGGCGGCGACCGACCCTGCCCTCGCAGGACGCCACACGACCTTTCGAGTTCTCGGCCGGGGTGCACCCCAACGCCACCTCTACCTCGGCCGCATCGTCAAATTCCTTCGGGTAACTGCACCCGACGTCTGCTACGTGGAAGAGGAGTGCTTCTCGATCCCTGCCCTGCAGTGGGCGCTCGTCGCCCATCGACTCCGGATCCCCTTCGGCATCCAAGCGTGGGAGAACCTGGATCGACCGCTGCCAGCGCCGGCTCGATGGATTCGCCGCTTCGTCCTATCTCGAGCATCCTTCATCGTGGCCCGGACGCCGGCAGCGAAGGCCATGGTTGAACAGTGGGGCACGTCGGCTCGAGTCGAGGTCATCGGGAGCCCTGTGCCGAGCACTGACCTCGCTCCCCGAGTCCATCACGACGGGTTTGTGGTGGGCGTCGCAGGACGCCTCGTTCCCGAGAAGAACCCGCTCTTGGTGGCCGACGCCGTCGCCGCCATTGACGGAGCGGTGCTGGTCGTGGCCGGCGATGGACCACTGCGCACGGCGTTGGAGGAGCGCCCGAAGGTCGAGGTTCGGACCGACTTCACCCATGACGAAATGGCATCGTTCTTCGCCGGCTGCGACGTGGTGTGCCTCGCCTCTCATCCAACGCCCACCTGGGCTGAGCAGTTCGGTCGGGTCCTCGTTGAAGCCCTCGTCCAAGAAACCCCGGTGATCGGCAGCCGGTGCGGCGAGATCCCCTGGGTCATCGAGCGCACTGGAGGCGGCATCGTTGTCGACGTGGATGACCTCGAAGGTCTCATCGACGCACTCACGGCGCTGCGCGATGACCCAGAACGACGACGCGTCCTCGGGAGCCTCGGGCGAACCGCAGTCCTCGGAGTCTTCTCGGTTCCGGTCGCTGCCCGTGGGCTGGCTCAGGTGGCGGGACTCGGCGACCTCGATTAGCGCTGGCGGATGACCGACGCCACGACCTCGTGCAAGGTGGCGGTGAAGCGTTCGGCGCTGAAGGATGCCGCGTGACGGGCAATTGTGGCGTCGTCGAGATCGGCAAGCGCCCCGGAGGTCATGGCATTGACCACGGCGTCGACCGAGAGCGCATCGATGAGGATCCCGGTCCGACCGTGGTCGATCGTGTCGAGGTAGCCACCGGCACTGAGCGCGATGGTCGGCGTGGCGAAGCTGGCCGCTTCGAGCGGCGTGAGCCCGTAGTCCTCGTAGCTGAGGGCGAGCAGTGCTCTGGCGTTGCGGTAGCACCACCGAAGGGTGGCGTCGTCGGCGACGCCGAGGAAGGTGACGTCCGGCCCGGCCAGTGCTTCGAGCCGCTGTCGCTCTGGACCAGAGCCAACGACGACGAGGCGTTGCCCAGCTGCGCTCGCAGCAGCCATGGCGAGGTCGATGTTCTTGTAGGGCAAGAGGCGTGCAACGCTCAACAAGAATCCCGGCTCAATGCCGGGGACTGGTCGCTCCTCGCCGCCGGGTGTGAGCGCGGGTGGGGGAGGGACGACGGTCGCCGTGATGCCGTAGGCCTCGGCGATCATCGCTGCCGTCGCGCTGGAGTTGCAGAGGTACTGCGTCGCCGTGGCTGCTGCTCGCACGTCCCAGGCCCGAAGGGCCGGCTTGAGGACCCGATCGGCGAGAGCACTCAGACTCACGCGTCGTCCGCCGAGGTAGCGGTTGGCTTGGTAGATCCATCGAGCAGGCGCGTGGCAGTAGACGATCTTGGCGCCCGTCGTCGTCACCCCGTGCGCCCAACCCGACGACGAGCACACGGTGACCTCTGCATCGATGACGAGACGCTCCATGGCAGACGCGTACAACGGGAGACCGAGGCGATGGTGTCGGCGGAGGAGCCCCACGCGGTTGAGGGGTGTGGTGCGAAGGTCGACCTGAGCGAATTCCTCGTAGGTGCTCATGGGGTCGTAGAGCGAGGTGAAGAGCGGTGCGTTGGGGAAGGCACGAACGAGATCGAGGACCACTCGTTCCGCTCCGCCACGCTGGGTCAGGTAATCGTGGGCGAGCGCCACCGGTGGTCGATCAGTAGGCACCGAGCCCTCGGAGCATCGTCCGGGGGGTATCCCACATGATCTTCACGTCCCACCACATCGACCACGACGCGACGTAGAGGTAGTCGAGCTCCGCCAAGTCCTCGCCCGAGAGGTTGTTGCGTCCAGAGACCTGCCAGAGGCCCGTGATCCCGGGGCGCACTTCGTAGCGTCGGGCCTGCCACCCAACGGCCACGGTGGACTCTTCAGAGATGAAGGGACGGGGGCCGACGATGGACATGGCACCCGTCAGGACGTTCCACAACTGGGGGAGTTCGTCGAGACCAGTCTTGCGCAGGAGTTTTCCGACTCGAGTGATGCGCTCCTCTTCACTCAACTTGTTCCGAGTGGCGAAGAGGGGAGCGTTGTCCGCTGCTGCGGGAACCGAAGGCGCCGGTGGCGAGAACTGCTCGACACGCATGGTGCGGAACTTGAGGATCGTGAAGGGCCGTCCGCCCCGACCCAGTCGCTGTTGGCGGTAGAGGATCGGTCCTCTCGAGGTGAGGGCAACGGCGAGGCCGATGAGGAGGAGGATGGGGGAGGCGAGCACCAAGGCAATGCCGGAGACGGTGAGGTCGAAGGTTCGCTTCACGAAGCGGTCGAGCATCGACATTTGGAGGGGTGCAGCCTCAATGAGGGGGAGGCCGGAGAGTTCGGTGAAGGTGCTCCGCCAACTGAGCAGCTCAAAGGCGCGCGGGACGATGGTCAACTGGGCGACACCTTGGATGTCTCGGAGCAGGTCGATGAAGACCGGCGTTGGGTAATCCACCTGGCCGACCATCACCTGATCGATGTTGTTGGAGACGCAGATGTCTCGCAGGTGATCAATGGTGCCGAGGCCCTCGCCCCGTTGCAATGGCGTGCCGGGGACCCAACCGACGATCTGGAAGCCGCCTTGGAGGTCGAGGTGGGTTCGGTAGCGGCGCAGGGCTTCGCCCGAGTCGAGGATGAGGACGCGAATGGGGTGCCGACGGAGCACCTCGTGGCGGTGGATCGAGCGACCAACGGGCACGAGGAAGATGGCGAAGACAATGGAGCCGATGACGTGGGTGGAGTTGGCCTCGTAGATGTTGAAGACGCGGTGCACGACTGAGGTCAACAGAATCGACAGCAACCCCCCGCCGCTGATGGCGAAGAAGTAGCTGCTCATATGGGTGAAGGTGCTCTGGTTCCCGGTTCGCCGAGAGCTGCGGTAGTTCCCCGACGCTGCCATCCCTAAGACGAGGCCAACGGGAAACCACACTTCGTGGACGATGTTGTGCCAGTAGTTGCTCAACTGGTTTCCCGCCACGGTGGACAGCGATGCGACGATCACGAGTCCGAGCATCGCCGACACTGAGCCGAGGACGAGGTCTAAGAGGACGAGTTGCACGGTGTGCCACACCGACCCGACGGTCGAATGCGGTCCCGGGGTGGGGTCGCCAAAGGGTTCGAACGGTGCTACCGCGTCACTCGTTCGTGGATTCTTCGATCCTTCGATGGTCATTGCTCACCACTCCGATCGGCACAACGGCACCCTGCAGCCCCAGCAGGTTAGCCAAGGGAGAAGTCGTTGTCCCCCCAGTAGGCGTGCATTGACGTGATGAGTCCATCGTCGTTGAACACCATGACCTCAATGCCCGAGATGTGGGCGGTGCTCTCTCCGAGTCCGACGACCACGTCGAAGTGGAATGCGGCGGTGTCGAGCACGGTGTGGATATCGGTGGCGGTGAAGGTGATCGTCTCCGCTCCACGCACGACCCCTGCCCACGAGGCCCGGACCTCATCTCGGGTGTACTGCCCAGGCTGGCCAATGGGGTCAATGCGCGTGCAGTCCTCGGCGAAGAGGTTGGCGTAGGCGTCGACGTCCATGGAGGTAGCGACGGTGGCGTAGCGCTGCACGAGATCGTGGAGGTTGAGTGGAGTGGTCACGTCCTACCTTCCCACGGCGTGGAGGCCACCGTCTACGACGATCGACGCGCCGGTGGTGGCGCTGAACAGGTCCGAGAGCAAGGCGATGATGGCAGCAGCCACCGGTGCACGGTCGTCGACATCCCACCCGAGCGGCGCGTGGTGGCTCCACTGCGCAACCCCAGCACCGGCTCCAGGAATGGCACGTGCCGCTGGGGTGCGGAGTGGTCCGGCGTCGACGACGTTGATGCGGATGTTCTCTGGTCCGAGTTGGACGGCGAGCGACCGAACGATCGACCCCAGGGTTCCCTTGGCGACACCCATCCAGCCGTAGCCGGGCCACACCCGATCGGGGGCGAAGGAGAGGGCGACCACCGAAGCGCCGCCAGGGGCCTGTGCGAGCAGGGGCTTGAGGGCGAAGGTCAGCGCAGCGAGGGAGGTGGCCGAGATCTGGAGCGTCTGGAGGACCTCGGACACAGAGGCGATCGAGAGATCGTCGCCCAGTGTTGATGGCGATCCGCCAGCGATGGCGTGGACAACGCCATCGAGGTGGGCTACCCCCAGTCGTTCGGGGATCGAAGCGAGGTGGTCGTCGTTCGTGACGTCGAGTTCGACGAGCTGAATGGGTGCGTCGAGGCTCGAAACGGCCCGCTGCGTGACCTCCATCGCCCGGCCGAAACTGGTGGCGATCACCGTGGCGCCTTCAGCAATGGCGCGCTCGGCAGCGGCGAAGGCGATCGAGCGCTTCGTCAAGATGCCGGTGATGAGGATGGTCGCGCCATCGAGGAGACCCACACCTTGAGGGTAGTTGGCCGAATGGTGGACGGCCATGTTGCGCGAGAATGAAGGCATGAAGATCGGCATTCTCGGTGGAACAGGTCCTGCAGGACGCGGCCTCGCAGTTCGGCTCGCAAGCGTTGGTCACGAAGTCGTCTTGGGCTCACGTGACGCTGATCGGGCCGCGGAGGTGGCTGCGGAGGTACGGCGCGACGCTGGCGGTCGAGCCGAGATGGTGACCGGGTCGACGAACGACGTCGCTGCTGGTGCCGAACTCGTGATCTTGGCCACGCCATTCGAGAGTGCGCTGGCCACAGTGACCGCCCTTCGGGCTGACCTCGCCGACAAGGTCGTGGTGTCCATGGTCAACGCGCTGACGAAGAACGGCCGCGAGATGCTCGGCATGTACACCCCGCGCGGCTCGGTGGCGGCCATGGTGCAGGCGGCGTTGCCCAACTCCACCGTCGCAGCCTCCTTCCACCACCTGCCTGCCGGCAAGATGGAGGACCTCGACTCTGGCCTCGAGGCCGACGTCTTGGTCTGCTGTGACGACCGGTCGGCGACTGACGTGGTGATTGGCCTCTTGGAGCCCATCGACGGGCTTCGCGGGCTCGATGCCGGGTCGCTCAGCCAAGCCGCTGCGATCGAAGCCTTCACTGCGGTCGCCATCACCCTCAACATTCGCTACAAGACGCACTCGACCATCAAGATGGCCGGGCTCTAGGCCTTGAGTATCCAGCTCTACGACACCGCTCGGCGGGCAGTGCTCCCGTTGGCGCCGGGCCCGATTGCCAAGCTCTACTCCTGCGGCATCACCCCGTACGACTCGGCCCACCTTGGCCACGCCTACGTCTACTTGGTCTTCGACGTGCTCGCTCGCCGCCTCGACGACCTCGGCCACGACGCTCGGGTGGTGCGCAACGTCACCGATGTCGACGACGATCTCCTTCGCAAGGCCCGAGAACTCGGCGTGCACTACCTCGACCTGGCGGCGAAGGAAATTGCCAAGTTCGATCGAGACATGGCGCTCCTCAACCTGCGACCGGTCTACGCCGAGCCCCGTGCCACTTCTGCCATCCCGGAGATTCTCTCGCTCATCGACGCTGCAATCACCAACGGGCACGCGTACCTCGCTGGTGGTTCGGTGTACTTCGACGTCTCGAGCTTTGCGAGCTTCGGCGCGGTGAGCCACTACGACCGAGCCACGATGCTCGAACTCGCGAGCGTCCACGGCGGCAATCCCGATGACCCGCACAAGCGCGACCCGCTCGACTTCGTGCTCTGGCAACCTTCGCTTCCCGACGAGCCAGCGTGGGAGTCCCTGTGGGGACCGGGGCGCCCAGGGTGGCACATCGAGTGTTCCGCGCTCGCCCTGCGAGAACTCGGTGAGAGCTTGGACGTCCACGGTGGCGGTCGAGACCTCGTCTTCCCGCACCACGAGTGCGAGACCGCCCAGTCGGAATCGGTGACGGGGAAGCCATTCGTCAGCCACTGGCTCCACGTGGGCCTCGTGGGCCTCGATGGCATCAAGATGAGTAAGTCGCTCGGCAACTTGGTGTTCGTCGACACCCTGGTCGATCGCAGCGAACCGGCTGCGGTGCGCCTCGCCCTCCTCGACCACCACTACCGCACCGACTGGGAGTGGACCGACCCCCTCCTCGATGCCGGTGTCGAGCGCTTGGCGCTGTGGCGGGCGAGTGTGGATGGCTCGCCATCGTCGGTGCTCGATGACGTTCGTGCCGCCCTCGACGACGATCTCGCAACTCCGGACGCACTCGTCGCCGTGGATGCCGCTGCTCGAGCGGGGGCGTCCGTTCGAGAAGCCGCCGACCTGCTCGGCGTTAGCCTGTAGTCGACCTGAACAACGAAGGAGTCCGGTATGTCCCCCCACCTCACGGTGACGCTTCCCGATGGCAGTCAACGGGAGCTCGATGAGGGCACCACCGTTGCTGATCTCGCCCAGAGCATTGGCCCTCGTTTGGCGAAGGCTGCGGTCGCAGGATCGGTGAACGGCAAGTTGGTTGACCTCGGGGCGCCGTTGCACGATGGTGACGCCGTCGCCATCATCACGCCGAACTCCGACGAGGGTCGAGAGGTCCTGCGGCACTCGACCTCACACGTGCTCGCACAGGCGGTAACCCGCCTCTGGCCGGGTGCTCGCTACGCCATTGGTCCGGTCATCGAAAACGGCTTCTACTACGACTTCGATCTCCCCGATGGTGCGCGCTTCAGCGACAGCGATCTCGAGCGCATTGAGGCCACCATGCGCGAGATCATCAAGGAGAACCAGCCCTTCATCCGCAGCGAGCTCTCGGTCGACGACGGCCTCGCCCTCTTCGCCGATCAGCCCTACAAGTGCGAGATCATCACCTCGGTCGGCCCCGATGCCGGTGAGGTCGACGCCGCTCCTGAAGAAGTTGGTGGTGCGGTCGTGGTCTCCACCTACCGAAACAGCGAGTCCTTCGTCGACCTCTGCCGGGGCCCCCACGTGCCGTCGACGTCCAAGCTCGGCCACTTCAAGTTGATGCGCGTCGCTGGCGCCTACTGGCGTGGTGACGTCCACCGTCCGCAACTCCAGCGCATCTACGGCACGGCGTTCGAGACCAAAGAAGCGCTCGAGCAGCACCTGTTCTTCCTCGAAGAGGCCAAGCGTCGAGACCACCGAGTGCTCGGCCACGAACTCGACCTCTTCAGCTTCCCCGATGAGATTGGGCCAGGTCTCGCCGTGTTCCACCCAAAGGGTGGAACGATTCGGCGCGTGATGGAGGACTACTCCCGCAAGCGTCACGTCGAGGAGCACTACAGCTTCGTGAACTCGCCGCACGTGACCAAGGCTGAGTTGTTCATGACCTCAGGGCACCTCGAGTGGTACGCGGATGGCATGTACCCACCCATGGAGCTCGACGACGGTCAGCAGTACTACTTAAAGCCCATGAACTGCCCGTTCCACACGCTCATCTACAAGTCCCAGCAGCGCTCCTACCGTGAGCTGCCACTGCGGTTCTTCGAGTTCGGCAGCGTGTACCGCTACGAGCTCTCCGGTGCGGTCCACGGCCTCACGCGCGTTCGTGGCATGACCCAAGACGACGCCCACATCTTCTGCACGCAAGAGCAGATGGGGGAGGAGCTCACCCGACTGCTGACCTTCGTGCTGGACCTCCTGCGAGAGTTCGGCCTGTCGGACTTCTACTTGGAACTCTCGACGCGACCCCCGCTCAAGTCGGTGGGATCGGACGAGGACTGGAACGTGGCCACCGAGACCCTGCGCACCGTTGCCGAGGGGGCGGGCTTGGAGCTCGTGCTCGACGAAGGCGGCGGCGCCTTCTACGGTCCGAAGATCTCCGTGCAAGCTCGTGACGCCATTGGTCGAACGCACCAGATGTCGACCATCCAGCTCGACTTCCAAACCCCGCAGCGCTTCGAGGCAGAGTTCGTCGGTCGTGACGGCACCAAGCAGCGCCCCATCATGATCCACCGTGCGCTCTTCGGTTCTGTGGAGCGTTTCATGGCCATCCTCATCGAGCACTACGCCGGAGCGTTGCCGACCTGGCTGAGCCCGGAGCAGGTTCGCATTCTCCCCGTTCGCGATGACCACGAGGACTACGCCCACGAGGTGGCGTCGACGCTCGGGGCCGTCGGGGAGCGCCGGACCCGAGTCGAAGCCGCTGATGAACCGCTCGGGGCACGCATTCGACGGGCCAAGCTCGAGAAGGTTCCCTACATTTTGGTCGTCGGCGATGATGACGTTGCCCATGGCACTGTCGGCATCAACACTCGCGGCGCCGCCGATCCATTCCGTGGAGTCACCGTGCAGGACTTCAGTGCCTACCTGACCCAGGAGATCGACGAGCGATCGACCGTGCAGTACGGCGCCAACTGATGGGTCTGGACCACCTGTGGGCTGCGTGGCGCAACGCCTACGTCGTCAAGGCAACGGCCGATGAGCGAGAGGGCGTTGGCGGCGGCTGCGTGTTCTGTGCGCTGAGCGACCTCGAGCCAGCGGCGAGCAACGGCGTGCTGGCCACGTCGACGTCGACGTTCGCGGTGCTCAACGCCTACCCCTACGGTTCAGGACACTCCCTCATCTTGCCCAAGCGCCACGTCGCCAGCCTCAGCGACCTGAGCGCCGAGGAGCGAGCCGAGCTCTTCGAACTGTGCTTCGACGTCACCCAGGCGATCGAGTCGGCGTATCACCCCGATGGGATCAACGTCGGCGCCAATCTCGGCAGAGCAGCCGGGGCGGGAATCCCTGCCCACCTCCACCTCCATGCACTCCCACGGTGGAGTGGCGACACCAACTTCATGACCGCCATTGCCGAAACTCGAGTGATCCCCGAGTCCTTGGAGACCTCTTGGGAGAAGCTGCACGCCCAGCTCTCGTAAGCCTCGGGCTCGAATGGGGCTCGGTGTAGGCTGGGCCAACGTGCGAACGGCGTCTGCGCTGCAGAGGTCGGTGGTCGATCCGACCACGACGCCAGTGGAGGTAGCGATGTTCGATGGACGGTGGCGCACAGGCGTCGATCGTGCAGCCCGACCAGTTGGAGTGTTCCTCGTGCGAGCGGGAGCATCCGCTGATCTCATGACCTTCTCGGGTCTGGTCTTCGCCGTGGCAACTGCGGTGGTGATCGCCAATGGATGGTTCCCACTCGCCATCGTGCTGTTGACCTTGACCGGTTTCCACGATGCCTTAGACGGTGCAGTCGCCAAGGTCGCAGGAACGGCGTCAATTCGTGGCGCGTTCTTCGATTCGGTGACCGATCGCCTAACCGACGCCATCTTCCTCGGTGGCGTGGCGTGGTACCTGTCGGTGCACAACGGGGGGCGAATCGTGCTCCTGCCGTTCGCGATTTTGACCGTTGCCTACCTCATCTCCTACGAGCGGGCCAAGGCGGAATCACTCGGGATTCCTGCCAAGGGCGGCCTCATGGAGCGAGCTGAGCGCACCATCATCCTCGGCGTTGCCCTCCTCAGCCATACCTTCTTCATTCCCGTGCTCTGGGTGATGTTCGCCCTCACGACCATGACGGCAATGGGCCGCTTCCTCCGGGTGTGGCGTGCGGCATCGGGCAAAGATGAAGCGACGCGGTTCGCCGTCAAGATGACGCAAGCGACGACGGCGTGGCGAGAAGCCCACGCTTCGGGTAGTCGACGACCACCGCGGGAGAAGGCGACGCAGACAGCCAAGGCGCTCGGAGCGCGACGTGCCGCTCGCCAGGCTCGAGCAGCGCACGACCGCCACGGCGGCCCGACCACGAACTAGCGGTGGCTCGGATCAACCGGACCCGCCTGTTCACGACCCTCGCGAGCCTCCTCGAGCGAATTCCCGTCGGTCTCGCAGTTCGCATCGCCAGCGTCGTTGGATCGGTGCTGTCGTTGCGGGATTCAGCAGCCCGTCGCACGGTGGAGCGCAACGTCACCACGATTCTGACGGAGCGTTCGCATGGTCGGGCTCCCGACGCAGCACTCGTGCGACGCTACGTGCGCCGTAACTTCGCAAGTTACGCCCGGTACTGGGCAGAAGGTGCGACTCTGCCGCGTATCGACCGCCACGAGCTCCTCTCGCAGATCTCCATCATCGAGGGCGAACCAGCGCTCCGAGCGGCGATGGCAGCTGGCAACGGCGTGATCTTGGCCCTCCCGCACATTGGGAGCTGGGAGTGGGGCGGTGCCTACCTCGCCGCGCTCGGACTGCCGATGACGGCAGTGGCAGAGCGGCTCGAACCCGAAGAGCTCTTCCAGTTCTTCGTGACGAAGCGCAACGCCATGGGACTCGGCGTTGTCCCGCTCGACGAAGGAGCGACCGGTGAGCTCAGCCGGATTCTGCGCAGCGGTGGCCTCGTGGGGCTCTTGTGCGACCGCGACCTCATGGGTGGCGGGCAGCCAGCCCAGCTCTTCGGCGAGCCCGTCACCATTCCGAAGGGTCCAGCCACCTTGGCGCTCCGCAGTGGAGCGGCGCTGTTCGTGGGCGTCGTGTACTCCGGACCGGGGAGCGCGCACTACGCCATCATCGAGGGTCCGTTGAACACCCATCGAGCCGACGGACTCCGCAAGGACGTCGAACGGGTGACGTCGGACATCGTTGCCCACCTCGATGGTCTCATCGGGCGTGCCCCCGAGCAGTGGCACGTCTTCCAGCCAATCTTCACGAGCGAGGGTGACGCCCGGTGAAGATCGGCTTGGTCTGCCCGTACGCGCTCAGTCTCTACGGGGGCGTGCAGGGCCAGGTGGCAGGCCTGGCCTCCGCCTACGCCGATGCAGGCCATGAGGTCACCGTTGCCGCACCGGCAGCGACCGGACCGGTGGTCGATGCACTTCGGCGTCGTGGTGTGAGGGTCATCGATGCTGGACCAACGGTCGGCGTCCGTGCCAACGGGTCCGTGGCGCCGATTGCGATCAACCCGAACGCTGCCGCGCGGGTGAGGCGAGGTTTGGTGGCCGCTGGCGTTGAGGTGGTCCACGTCCATGAGCCCTTGGCGCCGGTTGCTGGGTGGGGATTCCTCTTCGCGCCGGTGGCGCCGATGGTCGCAACCTTCCACCGATCCGGCGGGGGAGGGTGGCTCCGTCTGCTCGCGCCGGTTCGCCCCCTCGCTGGTCGCGCCTTCGATGCATCCTTCGCCGTGTCGCCGTCTGCTGCGACCTTCGCCCGCTTGGTGACGACGGCGACGGCTGAGGTGCTCTTCAACGGCATCGAGCTCCCCCCTGCGCGTGGACCGCGCCATGCTCCGCTCCCAACGATTGCCTTCATCGGTCGCCACGAGCACCGCAAGGGCCTCGAGGTTCTGCTCCGAGCCCACGATGCACTCTCAGACGTCGACCTCGTCATCGCCGGGGCCGGTCCAGAGACCGAGGCGTTGCGGGCGCAGTTCCCCGAAACGCAGCATCGACGCTGGTTGGGGGTCGTCGACGATGACCAGAAGCGGATCCTCATGTCGACGGCCGATGTGGTCTGCCTGCCCTCGCTCGGCGGGGAGTCCTTCGGCGTGGTCGTCCTCGAAGCGCTCGCTGCGGGAGCAGTGACGGTCGCCAGTGCAATCGACGGGTACACCCAAGCAGCGAACGGCCATGCACTTCTCGCTCCGCCAGGCGATCCTGACGGACTTCGAGAGGTTCTGGCCGAAGCCGTGGCAATGACAGTGTCTGGCACCGGCCACGCATCGCCAACCGCTCGAGGTGCTGCGCGCGCCCATGCGGCGAACTGGTCAATGGACGCCCTGAGTGCTCGGTACCTCGAGGTCTATCGAACAGTCATCGCTGCAACTGGGGCGCCATCGGTCTAATTGGCCCGGCGCCAGCCGGTAGGTTGGGGTCGTGGCACAACGTAAGGGACAACGCAATCGAGGTCGCCGAGGTGGAGATCGCCAGCGCGGTCGTCAGGGCGTGGAAGCCCCCGTTGTCCTCCCGCCGTCGGCCGAGAACAGCCTCTTCGGCTTCGAGGTGGACCCCAGTGAACTCGCTGCCAATCGCCGAGGTGCGGTGCGTGCCGTCCTTCAGGCTGCACTCCCGCCGCTCGTCGTCCTGGTCGTCATCGCTGCCATCATCAACCCCTTCATCGCCGTTGCCGTCGCCCTTCTCGGCGTGGCGGCGGCTTGGTACTTCCTCTTGGAGCGTCCTGGTGACGGCGGGCTCGGCGCCCTCGTCGGCGGTCGTGTCGTCACGGCGAACGAGGAGCCTCGGCTGGCCAACTTGGTTGACGCGATGGTGGCAACCGTTGGCCTGAGCGTGCCCACCCTCGTGGTGCTCGACGATCCCGTCCCGAATGCCTGCGCCTACGGCAGCGGTGATGGGGCGCGAGTGGTCGTCACTCGAGGACTCCTCGATTCAGTGGACCTGGTCCAACTCGAAGGCGTCATCGCTCATGAACTCGCGCACCTTCGGCGAGGTGACGGCCAACGAGCAGTGGTCGTCTACCGCTGCGCTCCGTTCACGATCGGCGGATGGAACAGCGACCGGCTGCACCGCTCGCTCGGACTCGGTCGTGAGCTCCGGGCCGACCAAATCGGTGCGGCATCGGTGCGCTACCCCATCGGCATTGCCGACGCATTGGAGCGGTGCACGAACGCGCCAGCACCGACCCCTGACTCGACGTTCTCGGCCAAGTCGTTCAGTCGCACCCGCTGGCTCTGGTTCGACCCCATGGTGCACGATCGCTCCGACGACGCTGCCGTTGGGAACCACGACGCCACGTCGCTGCGTATTGCCGTGCTCGAGGAGTGGTAGGGCGGATAGCCCCCTCGGCTCGGTCGGTAGGATGCAGGCATGACTGAGCACACTCGTTCCACTGCCACCTTCACCGTCAAGCGCGGACTGGCCGACATGCTGCGTGGCGGCGTGATCATGGATGTGGTCAACGCCGAGCAGGCCCGCATCGCAGAAGACGCAGGTGCGGTGTCGGTGATGGCGCTCGAGCGCGTTCCCTCCGACATTCGCCGAGATGGTGGCGTTGCGCGGATGAGCGACCCGCAGTTGATCGAAGAGATCCAAGCTGCGGTGTCGATCCCCGTGATGGCCAAGGCACGTATTGGGCACTTCGCTGAGGCGCAGATCCTGCAGTCCCTCGGGGTGGACTACATCGACGAGTCCGAAGTCCTCACCCCAGCAGATGAGGCCAACCACATCGACAAGTGGTCCTTTGACGTGCCGTTCGTGTGCGGCGCGACGAACCTCGGTGAGGCGCTCCGCCGCATCGCCGAAGGTGCTGCCCTCATCCGCTCCAAGGGTGAAGCTGGCACTGGCAACATCGTCGAAGCAGTCCGCCACCTGCGCTCGATCAACGCTGCGATTCGGGAGATCACCCAAGCAGATGCGTCGGAACTCTTCACCATTGCCAAGAACCACCAGGCCCCGGTGAACCTGATCCAAGAGATCGCCGAGACCGGCAAGTTGCCGGTCCCACTGTTCTGCGCCGGTGGCATCTCCACACCGGCCGACGCTGCACTCGTGCTCCAACTCGGCGCTGAAGCAGTCTTCGTGGGCTCTGGCATCTTCAAGAGCTCGAACCCACAGCTCTTCGCCCGTGCGATCGTCGAGGCGACGACGCACTACCAAGATGCTGCCGTCGTCGCCAAGGTCTCCCGTGGCCTCGGCGCAGCGATGGCCGGCCTCGAGACGGCTACCCTCGAGAGTCGCTACGCCGAGCGCGGCTGGTAGCGGTGGGTGCACCCATTGGGGTGCTCGCCCTCCAAGGCGACGTCCGCGAGCACCGTCGAAGCCTCGAGCGAATCGGTCGAGAGGTCGTCGAGGTCAAGACGCCAGCAGATCTCCAGAGGGTTGCCGGGATCGTCCTGCCCGGGGGAGAGTCGACCGCGATCAGCTTGCTGCTCAACTCCAGTGGATTGACCGAGCCCCTCACCAACGCCATCGCTGGCGGCCTTCCGACGTTTGGGACCTGTGCCGGCCTCGTCCTCCTCGCCCGCTCGATCCTCGACGGGCGCCCCGATCAGGTCCAGCTCAAGGGACTCGACGTCGTCGTGCGGCGCAATGGCTATGGGCGGCAATTGGCATCGTTCGAGGGCCACGTTGCTGGCCATGGTCCCTTGGATGGCGCAGCACTTCCGGCGGTCTTCATCCGTGCCCCCATCATTGAATCCGTCGGTGCCGACGTGGAGGTCCTCGGGACGATCGACCACGCTGGCATCGAGACGCCAACCCTCGTGCGCCACGGATCGGTGCTCGCCTCGTCGTTCCATCCGGAGCTGACGAGCGACGATCGCATCCACCACCTGTTCTGCGACATGGTCGAAGCCGCCACGAAGTGACCTTGTAGGATTGCTCCCGGAGAAGACGAGAGGAATCCATGTCTGGACACTCGAAGTGGGCAACGACTAAGCACAAGAAGGGGGCCAAGGACGCCGCCCGTGCCAAGTCCTTCGCCAAGTTGATTCGCCAGGTTGAAGTGGCAGCTCGCGAAGGCGGCGGCGACATCAACGCCAACGCCACGCTGCGCACGATGTACGCCAAGGCACGTGACGCGTCGGTTCCACTCGACACCATTGAGCGTGCCATCAAGCGTGGAACCGGCGAACTCGAAGGCGTTCGCTACGAAGCGATTAGCTACGAGGGCTACGCCCCCGGTGGCGTGGCCGTGATCGTCGAAACCTTGACCGACAATCGGAACCGCACCTCTGCCGAAGTCCGACACCTGTTCTCGAAGAACGGCGGATCCATGGCCGAGCCTGGAGCGGTGTCATGGCAGTTCGAGCGTCGTGGTGTGGTCGTCGTTGACCGGACTGCTGACGAAGACTCCCTGATGGAGGCCGTGATGGAGGTCGGCGGTGATGACCTCGCCGATGACGGGAGCCAATGGACCGTAACCTGCGAGGCAGCGTCCACCCATGCGGTCAAGACCGGGCTCGAAGAAGCGGGGTTCACCGTCACCTCGGCGGAGCCGTCCCTCGTGCCTACCTCGACCGTCCCGGTTGAGGACGAAGCTGAAGCGACCAAGCTGCTCCGTCTCCTCGATGCGATCGACGATCACGATGACGTGCAGTTCGTCCATGCCAACGCCGATATTCCTGATGCCATCTTGGAGTCCTACGAGGGCTGAGTGCCGCGCACCGAAGGGAGTCATGGAGTAGGATCGAACACGTGTTCGCACTTGGTATCGATCCTGGCTTGACCCGATGTGGGTATGGCGCCGTCGAGCGCAGCGGTCCCGGACAGCCCTTCGTCGCTCGGGCTGCCGGAGTACTCGAAACCAGCCCATCGGTGGAGCTTCCCCTCCGGCTCGGACAGCTGGCCGTTGAGCTCGCTGCACTGCTCGACGAGCTTCGCCCCGATGTGGTGGTCGTTGAGAAGGTCTTCTTCCAGACCAACGTGAAGACCGCGATGTCGGTGGCACAGGCCAGCGGCCTGGCGATCGCTGCTGCTGCCCTCCGGGAGATTCCGGTCGTGCAGATGACGGCGAACGAGGTGAAGTTGGCGTTGACCGGCTACGGAGCCGCAACGAAGGAGCAGGTGCAGGCGATGGTTGGCCAACGCCTCGGGCTCGACCAACCCTTGAAACCGGCTGACGTCGCCGATGCGTTGGCACTCGCCATTACGCACCTCGGCACCTCGGTACTGAGCGCAGCGATTGCACGATCGGGGGCGGGTGCATGATCGGAGCGCTCCGAGGAACCCTGCTTGAGGTGGAGACCGAGACCGTCATCGTCCTCGACGTCGCTGGTGTGGGCTACCGCGTCACCGTCACCCCCCAGACTGCGAGTGATATTGCTGCCGCAGGAGAAGCCGCACTCTCGATTTCGACGCAGGTCCGTGAAGACGCCATCGTGCTCTTCGGTTTCATGAATGCGAACCAGCGCAGAGCGTTCGATCTGCTGCTCGGTGCGCACGGCGTTGGTCCGAACCTCGCCATGGCGATCCTGTCGCAACTCTCGGTGGAGGCACTCGCCGACGCCGTCTCCACTGCAGCAGTGACGACGCTCTGCACCGTTCCCGGCGTGGGGAAGAAGACTGCCGAGCGACTCGTCGTTGATCTGCGCGAGAAGTTCAGTGGGTTCGGTGGACTGCCGACACCTCGCCCGCTCGAGCCCCGATCGGACAGTGCTGAGCTGAGAGACGCCCTCGAGAGTCTTGGATTCACTGCCGCCGAGGTGGCGCGTGGCATCGAGGACGCCGACCCTGAACTTTCGCTCGACGCGCAGATTCGCTCTGCCCTCAAGCGCATTGCGAGCCGGTCATGACCGGCCGCCGGGAAGTGCTTGGGGCACTCGATGGGGCGTCAACTCGCCCTGTTGCCCCGACGGCGAGCGCTGAGGAGCAGTCTGAGGAGGTCAACCTCCGGCCTCGGACGCTCGATGAGTTCGTCGGGCAACGAGAACTACGCGAGCACCTCTCCATCGTCCTCGACGCCGCTCGAGCTCGCCACCAGAGCGTCGACCACCTGCTCTTCGCAGGCCCTCCAGGACTCGGGAAGACCTCACTCGCAGGGATCGTCGCGGCCGAGATGGGGGTTGGCTTCCGGGTCACCGCCGGACCAGTCCTGCAGCGAGTTGGTGATCTCGCCGCCCTGCTCACCGACCTCCAAGACGGCGACGTCTTGTTCATTGATGAGATTCACCGTCTCGCTCGGTCCATTGAAGAGGTGCTCTACCCAGCAATGGAGGACGGCAAGCTCGACTTGATGGTGGGGAAGGGGCCACAGGCGCGCTCCATTCGTCTGGAGCTCCCGCGCTTCACCCTCGTTGGAGCGACGACCCGCATCGGCCTCGTGGCTGCGCCGCTTCGAGATCGGTTCGGGTTCGTCGGTCGACTCGACCTCTACGACGACGACGATCTCACCGAGGTGGTGCTCCGCTCAGCCGGGATCCTCGGTGTGGCGATCGATGCTGCTGGAGCTCGAGAGATCGCCAGTCGCTCCCGAGGAACACCACGCATCGCCAACCGACTGCTCCGTCGAGTGCGGGACTTCGTCGAGACACGCCGAGATGGCGTGATCTCAGCAGCGGCAGCGAGCGATGGTCTCACCCAGTTCGGTGTCGATGCGATTGGGCTCGACAAGGTCGACCGAATGATCCTCGACGTGCTCTGCGTGCGGTTCAACGGAGCACCGGTGGGGCTCACGACGTTGGCCCAGGTCGTCGGTGAAGAGACCGACACCATTGAGGAGGCCTACGAACCCTTCTTGCTGCAGCGAGGCCTCCTCCAGCGCACCCCTCGCGGTCGCGTGGCGACCAGAGCGGCGTACCACCACCTCGGCCTGACGCCACCAGTGGACGCGTTGTTCTAGGCAGGACGCCGCCAACAGTGCCGAGGAGTTTCGGGCACCTCGGCTAGGGTTGTCGTGTTCAGGCGGAATGTCCTGCCGTGAGGAGCATCAATGCACGCTGTTTTCCACCATCTCCTACTAGTGGCGTCGACGAAGAAGCAAGGCTCGTCCCTCGCTCCACTGATCATGATCGCCCTCTTCGGCGTGGTCTGGTACTTCTTCATCCGTCCGCGCCGCAAGGCCATGCGTGATCAGCAACTCCAGGCGAAGACCTTCTCGGTTGGTGACGAGATCATGACGATTGGTGGCGTGATCGGCGTGGTCGTCGACGTCCAGTCCGACCGCTTCACGATTCGCACCGGTGGTGCCGAGCACGGCACGGAGCTTGTCTTCACCAAGGCGGCGTTTAAGTCCATGGCCCCGGCGATTCCCGAGGCAACCGTCGCAAGCGACGCTCCCGAAGGCGACGCTGCTGCTGGAGACGTCGAGGGCGGGCAGTGAAGTCGGAGCGGCGGGCAGGGACCCGCGAACGACGGGGCCTCATCGTCAGCCTCCTCGCCGTGGTGGTCATCTCGGTTGGTACCTTCGCTGCGACCATGTTCGCAAGCTGGAGTCCGAAGCTGGGTCTCGACCTCGCCGGCGGTCTCTCGGTGGTCTACCAACCAGCCCACGCCATCAACGCTGGCCAGATGGCCGAAGAAATCGCCATCTTGACCAATCGAGTGAATGCATCCGGTGTCTCCGGGGCCACCGTGCAGCAGCAAGGGCAGAACATCGCCGTGACGGTTCCTGGCGCCAAGGATGCCCAAGCGATCCTCCAGACGCTTGGGTCCACCGCACAACTGTTCCTCCGCCCCGTGCTCTGCTACGCACCGCCCCTCAACACTGACCCGAAGAAGCAGGTGCCTGCTGGCACCAAGGTGCTGCCGTGTCGGAGCCAGTACGCGGTGACGACGGCGAACGCCCAGACCCCCAACGCCTCGATCGATCCGCTCTTTGGCTACTACCACTCGACCGAGCCGGCGAACGACGTCCAATCGAGCACGGTCATCCTTCCGGGCATTGGCTCCCAGATCCGCTACGTGCTCGGACCGGCACCGCTGACGGGGCGCATCATCGCCAATGCCACCGCCCAGGTCGATCAGACCAATCAGTGGGTGGTGAGCTGCAACCTCACCCCGGTTGGATCGGCTGGCTGGGACGTCATGGCGCAGCAGAACTTCCACAAGCCCGTCGCCATTGAGCTCGACGGCGTGGTGCAGTCTGCGCCGATCATCCTTCCCGGACAAGCGACGTTCAGCTCATTCGGTGGGACGCTCCAGATCTCCGGTGGGTTCACCCAGACGCAGGCCACCGCACTGGCAACGGTGTTGACCTACGGTTCGCTTCCGGTTGCCCTCAACGAACTCCAAGCGCAGACGGTGTCGCCGACGCTCGGTCACTCCTCGCTGGTGGCTGGTCTCGGTGCGGGTATTGCGGGGCTCATCATCGTGTTGCTCTACGTGATCGCCTACTACCGGGCCCTCGGCCTCGTCATCGTGAGCGGCCTAGCCCTCACGGGTGCGCTGCTGTACGCCATCATCTCTGCGCTCGGCCACACGTCGCTGGCGCCGAGTTTCACGCTGGCTGGTGTCACCGGTCTGATCGTCTCGATTGGTATCACCGTGGACTCCTACATCGTCTACTTCGAACGGTTGAAGGATGAGACGCGTTCTGGGCGGACGGTGCGCACCTCGGTGGACCGTGGGTTCAAGAGCGCGTGGCGCACCGTGCTGGCCGCCGACCTCGTCTCGCTCATCGCAGCGGTGCTCCTCTACGAACTGGCCCTCGGTGACGTCCGTGGATTCGCCTTCTTCTTGGGTCTGTCGACCTTGCTCGACATCGCGGTGACCTGGTTCTACACACGACCACTCGTCTACCTCCTCGGTCGATCCGAAGGAGCCCAGACCGGTGGCCGATTCGGCGTGGCACGAGGCCTCGCCGTCGAAGGCGGTGCCAAGTGAGCGCGTCCACGAAGAACGGCCTGTTCCGCAGGATCTACCGTGGCGAGACCAACGCCCGGTTCGTCGACCGCTACAAAATTTGGTTCTCAATCTCTGCGGTCATCATCGTGCTCGGCATCGTCTCCCTTGGCGTGCGCGGGTTCAACTTCGGTATCGACTTCAAGGGTGGTTCGTCGTGGACCACCTTGGCCAACGGTGCAACGGTGGCCGAGGTGCAGACCGCGGTGGAAAACGCAGGGCTGACGAACCCCTCCGTCGTCCAGCTCGGGTCGGGCAAGAACATCACCATTCAGGTCCAGGCCGATATCAACTCGCTGGCGACCCCGTCGCAGAAGGAGTTGAACAACAAGGTCATCTCAGCAATGGCAACCGCGACGCACACGCAGTACAACCAGGTGTCGGTGAGCCAAGTGGGCCCAACCTGGGGTGGCGACGTGACCAAACGGGCGCTGTGGGCACTGCTCGCGTTCTTCATCGTCGTCGGGATCTACATCTCCTTCCGCTTCGAGCCCAAGATGGCGCTCGCCGCGTTCTTGGCCATGCTGCACGACCTCTTGGTGACCGTTGGGATCTACTCGATCTTCAACTTCCAGATCACCCCGGACACGGTGGTGGCAGTCCTCACCATCCTTGGTTACTCCCTCTACGACACCGTCGTGGTGTTCGACCGGGTGACCGACAACGTCCGCCAAATGGGCTCGACGGGCTCGTTGACCTACACCGAGATGGTGGACCTGTCGATGAACCAGACCTTGGCACGATCGCTCAACACCTCGCTCGTGGCCATTCTCCCGGTGTTGTCGGTGCTCTTCGTTGGCGCCATCCTCCTCGGGGCCACCACGCTGCTCAACTACGGAGTGGCGCTGTTCGTGGGTCTCGTGTCCGGTGCGTACTCGTCGATCTTCATCGCCTCGCCAATCTTGGCGATGCTCAAAGAGCGGGAGCAGAAGTACATCAACCTCCGCGAGCGCTTGGCCCATCGTCGTGAGCGCGAGCACCGCATGACGCCTGCCGAGATGGCCCGTGAGCGGGGGGCGACTGCCGAGCGTGAGGCGATCACCGCAGCAACCGCCAGTGCTGTCGGCAGTGACGGCATCCTGCGACCGACGGGCGATGGAACGACTGCAGCGTCGCTCAACCGCGCCCCGAAGGGCCGCACCCAGCGCGGCAAGAAGCGTCGTTGAGCGACCCTCACGCCGTCAGGCGACGGTAGCCTGAAGACATGGCGCTACCTGATGGAGACGGAACGGACGACCGTCCGATCGACATCGGTGCCACCTTGGCGCCAACGCTCGCAGCGTTCATCGCCCACCACGCCGACGGTGACGTCGCGCTCATCAACCTCGCTGCCAAGGTCGCTGCGACTGCCCATGACGGACAGATGCGACGGTCCGGTGAGGCCTACATCACCCACCCCATCGCCGTAGCCCTCATCGTGGCTGATCTCGGACTCGATGCCACCACGGTCACCGCAGCGCTCCTCCACGATGCCGTCGAGGACACCATGCTGTCCCTCGACGCTGTTGCGGCCCAGTTCGGCGAGCAGGTTGCTCGGGTCGTCGATGGCGTCACCAAACTCGATCGCCTCCACTTCGACTCGAAAGAAGCGCAGCAAGCCGCCACGATTCGCAAGATGCTGATCGCCATGGCGTCGGATTGGCGCGTGCTCCTCATCAAACTCGCCGATCGACTCCACAACATGCGAACCCTCGGGTCCATGGAGGAGTGGAAGCAGCGGCGCACGGCGCAAGAGACCCTCGACATCTACGCACCCCTCGCGCACCGCCTCGGTATTCAGCAGATCAAGTGGGAACTCGAAGACCTGTCCTTCAAGGCACTGCACCCCAAGCGCTACGCAGAGATCGCACAGATGGTGCGTTCCCGTGCCCCGCAACGAGAAGAGCAGATCACCAAGGTCTTGGCCGTGCTCCGAGAGCAGTTCGCTGGAGCGGGAATCGTCGCTGAGGTCACCGGTCGACCGAAGCACCTGTGGTCGATCTACGAGAAGATGGTGGTGCGAGGCCACGAGTTCGACTCCATCTACGACCTCGTGGGCATTCGAGTCATCGTCGACGCCGAGAAGGACTGCTGGGCCGCCCTCGGCATGATCCACGCCATGTGGGCTCCGGTGCAAGGGCGCTTCAAGGACTACATCAATAGTCCGAAGTTCAACCTCTACCAGTCGCTGCACACCACCGTCATTGGGCCAGAAGGCAAGCCCATCGAGGTCCAGGTCCGCACCCATGAGATGCACCGCCGTGCGGAGTACGGCATCGCTGCACACTGGGGCTACAAGGAGGATGCGTCGGCGAAGGAGCTGGCGTGGATGCAGCGGATCGCCGATGTCGACCAAGAGTCCGACGACCCGGTGGCCTTCCTCGCCGCACTGAAACTCGATTTGGAACAAGACGAGGTCTATGTCTTCACGCCGAAGGGCCGCGTGATCGCCCTTCCCGCCAACGCCACGCCGGTCGACTTCGCCTACTCGGTCCACACTGACGTCGGTCACCACTGCGTTGGCGCCCGGGTCAACGGTCGCCTCGTGCCGCTCACGACGGTACTCAGCTCTGCCGACACGGTGGAGATCATCACCTCAAAGGACGAGAGCCACGGTCCGAGCAGAGACTGGCTCAACTCGGTGGCCTCCTCGAGGGCTCGCAACAAGATCCGTCAGTGGTTCTCCAAGGAGCGACGAGAAGATGCCATCGAGCAGGGGCGCGATGACCTCACCAAGGCGCTCCGACGAGAGGGACTACCCCTCCAGCGCATCATGGCTTCGGCGTCACTTCTCGCCGTGGCGAAGTCGCTCAACTTGGCCGATCTCGACGCGCTGTTCTTGGCCATTGGTGAGCATCAAGCGTCGGTGCAGTCGATCATCCAACGGCTCCAACGTGAGTTGTCCGGTGGGGAAGAGGAGCAACTTCCGACGACGGTCAACCGGGGACTTCGGAGCCCGACGCATCGCCCTCGTGGCGCCGGTGTCTACGTCGAAGGCCTCGACGACGTCATGGTCCACCTCGCTCGGTGCTGCACGCCGGTTCCTGGTGATCAGATCATGGGGTTCATCACCCAAGGTCGGGGAGTGTCGGTCCACCGGACCGATTGCGCCAACGCCGCTGCGCTGACTGCAGGTTCGGGGGACCGTCTCATTGAGGTGGAGTGGGATGGCCGAGCTCACGCCACGTTCATTGCCACCGTGGAAGTGCGAGCGTTCGACCGATCGCGTCTCCTCTCCGACGTGACCAGGGTGGTCTCCGAGCACCACTTGAATATCGTGGCCGCCAGAACGGCTACCGCTGCTGACCGAACATGTCGGATGACGTTCGATATCGAGCTCGTCGACCCGGGACACCTCGCGTCGGTGCTCGGTGCGATCAAGTCCCTCGACGGCGTCTTCGATGCATTCCGACTCCTTCCTGGAAAGGTTGGCTGATGACCACCAGCACCCACGCTGAAGCGCTGCGCGCCCCGACGGGGACCCACGACGTCATGCCGGGGGAGTCTGAGCGATGGATTGCTCTGCTCGGAGTCTTCGCGTCGCTCGTGGAGAAGGCGGGATTCGGCCTCATCCACACGCCGCTGTTTGAAGACGTGCGCCTGTTCCGGCGAGGCGTGGGCACCGAGACTGAGGTCGTCGGCAAAGAGATGTACGAGTTCGAGGACAAAGGTGGGCGAGCGATGGCATTGCGCCCCGAAGGTACGGCCTCGGTGGTGCGTGCCGTCATCCAGCACCACCCGACGATGCCGTTCAAGGCATGGTACGCAACGCCGACGTTCCGGTACGAGCGCCCGCAAGCCGGCCGCTACCGCCAGCACCACCAGGTCGGTGTTGAAGTCCTCGGTATCTCCGACCCCGACCTCGACGTTGAGGTGCTCGAACTCGCAGTGGACTACCTGCACGCGCTCGGCCTCAGTGGGTTCACGCTTCGGTTGAACTCCCTCGGTGACCCCGCCTGTCGTCCGGCCTACCTCGACGAGTTGCAGTGCTACCTCACCGCACACGTCGGCGAGCTCTGCGACGAGCACGCCGGAAAGATCGACGCCAATCCACTCCGAATTCTCGACTGTAAGCGGGAGACCTGCCGGTCGGTGAGCGCTGCGGCACCGTCGATGGCTGACGCACTGTGCGCTGAGTGTGCTACGCACCACGATCGGGTGCGGGCTGGTCTCGACGCCCACGGCGTTGCCTACCTGAACGACGCTGCACTCGTTCGAGGACTCGATTACTACACCCGGACCACCTTCGAGATCACCATTCCCATCGAAGGGTCCGAACTCACCATCCTCGGTGGTGGACGCTACGACGGCCTCGTTGCTGCGCTCGGCGGTGAGGACACTCCAGGGATTGGCTTCGGGTCGGGGATTGAACGCGTACTGCTCGCCTGTGACGGCCAAGGGGCATTCGCCGTCGCTCCGTCGGTGCCAGAGGTCTTCATCATCGATACCACCGACGGCACGATTGCTCGAGACGTCGTCGCAAAGCTGCGTCGGGCCGGCATTGCCGCTGATCGGGGGTACGGGGGACGCTCCATGAAGAGCCAGATGAAGAGCGCGGATCGCTCTGGTGCGAAGTTCGCGCTCATCGTTGGCTCCAAAGAAGCCGCCGCTGGAACGATTACGATTCGAGACTTGCGGGGCGATGGCACCCAGCACGAGGTCGACGCGTCGACGCTCGTGGCATCACTCGCCGCACTGACCACAACACCTAAGGACCTCCACTCGTGAGCAACGACGCCACCGCACCAGCAACCATGCGAACCATGCACTGTGGGGCGGTGACCACCGCCGACGTCGGTCGACGCATCACCTTGTGTGGGTGGGTTGCCAAGCGCCGTGAGCACGGTGAGCACCTGGCCTTCATCGACCTGCGCGATCACACCGGCATCATGCAGTGCGTGGTGGAGGGGACCGTTGACGTCCGCTCTGAGTACGTGCTCCAGATCGAGGGCACGGTTGCGCCTCGTCCCGAGGGAACGGTGAACCCACAGATCGCCACCGGTGCGGTCGAGCTCCAGGACTGCGTCGTCAGCGTCCTCAACGCCGCCGAGCCTCCGCCGTTCGCCGTGGATGACCGAGCAGATGTCGATGAGCCAGCACGCCTGCGCCACCGCTACGTCGACCTGCGCCGCCCGAAGATGCAGCGCAACCTGCGCCTGCGTGCCGCCGTCAACAGTGCGATCCGTCGTTCGATGGATACCCAGGGTTTCTGCGAAGTAGAGACCCCACTCTTGTGGGCCCCAACGCCAGAAGGATCCCGTGAGTTCGCGGTGCCGTCGCGCCTCCATCAGGGCAAGTTCTACGCCTTGCCGCAGAGCCCCCAGTTGGCCAAGCAACTGCTGATGGTGGCCGGGTTCGACCGCTACTACCAAATCGCCCGCTGCCTGCGCGATGAGGACCTGCGGGCTGATCGCCAGTTCGAGTTCACCCAGCTCGACCTCGAGTGTGCGTTCGCCACCGAGCAGGAGATCCGGGCATCGGTGACCGAAGCGGTGCTCGACGCCGCGGAGGCAGCGACCGGCATTCGACCCGACAGCGTGCAGACCATGACCTGGAAGGAGGCCATCGACCAGTACGGCACCGACAAGCCCGACCTCCGGTTTGAGATGCGCCTGATCGACCTGAGCGAGGTCTTCGCTGGCACCGAGGTGAAGGCGTTCGCCGCTCCCTGCGTGAAGGCGCTGCGCGTCGAGGGCGGGGCGACGATGTCTCGCAGCCAACTCGACAACCTCGTCGACCGTGCCAAGTCCCTCGGTGCGAAGGGACTGGCGTGGTTCAAGGTCACGAGCAACGACGGGGCGCTGGGCCTCGAGTCGCCGCTCGATCGGTTCTTGTCAGATGCCGAACGCTCGCAGTTCCTGACGACGACGGGTGCAGCCGCCGGAGACCTCATCGTGGTCGTTGCTGATGAGTACCGCTTGACCTGCTCAGTGCTCGGGACACTTCGGGTCGACCTCGGTGGCAAGCCTGTCTCAGAAGGTCCCTACCGCTACGTGTGGATCATTGACTTCCCCCTCTACGACGGCGTCGACAGCGATGGACGCCCTGAGGCAGCCCACCACGCCTTCACGATGCCGCACCCAGAAGACTTGGACCGCTTAGAGACCGATCCGCTGTCGGTGCGTGCCCAGTCCTACGACCTCGTGCTCAACGGTTGGGAACTCGGTTCGGGTTCTATTCGAATCCACCGTGCCGACATCCAGAACCGGGTGTTCGCCGCCATGGGGATCGACGCCGAAGAAGCAGAAGAGCGGTTCGGCTTCCTGCTCGGCGCCTTCAAGTACGGTGCGCCGCCCCATGGAGGGTTCGCGTTCGGCATCGACCGTCTCGTCGCGATCTTCGCCGGGGAGAACAACATCCGAGAGGTCATTGCTTTCCCGAAGACTCAGTCGGGCGCCGACCTGTTGACCGGTGCTCCACTCGAGTTGCCAGCGAAGCAGATGACCGAGCTCGGCATTCGGACTGTTCCGAAGCCAGTGTGACGAACGACCTCTTCTCGGCCCGCGGCGCAGCTGCTCGAGCCGCACGAGGTCCACTCGCTGCACGACTCCGCCCAACGAGCCTCGACGACGTCGTTGGGCAAGAGCACCTCGTCGCACCGGGTGCGCCGCTTCGTGTGCTCGTCGAAAGTGGTCGCGTGACCTCAGGAATTCTCTGGGGTCCCCCAGGGACGGGGAAGACCACGCTGGCCCGCCTCGTCGCCAGTGGATCAGGGCAACACTTCGTTCCCCTCTCTGCGGTCACCGCAGGGGTGAAGGACGTCCGTTCGGCGATTGACGAGGCAGAACGCCGCCTCGGCGAGCACGGCACCGGAACCATTGTGTTCCTCGACGAAGTGCACCGGTTCTCTCGGTCTCAGCAAGATGCGCTCCTCCCTGCGGTTGAAGATGGGACGATTACCTTCATTGGGGCAACCACCGAGAATCCGTTCTTCTCGATCAACGCCCCGCTCCTCAGCAGGGCGACGCTCTGGCAACTCCGCCCACTCGGGACCGCGGCGCTTGCCACCTTGTTGGAGCGAGGTGCAGCGACTGAAGGTGTGGTGGTGTCTGCTGCGGTCCGCGACGCCGTGATCTCGCTCGTCGATGGTGACGCTCGAGCCATGCTCACCACCTTCGAAGTCGCTGCAGCCTTGGCCCATGGTCGCTCGGGCGACGGTGCCGAGGTCACCATGGAGGATCTCCAAGCGGCGCGCAGTGGCGTACTCCACTTGAGGTCCGCCGATACCCACTACGACCAGGTGTCAGCGATGATCAAGTCCATCCGAGGCTCTGATGTCGATGCCGGGCTGTACTGGATGGCCCGGCTCCTGCGGTCGGGAGAAGACCCCGTCTTCATCGCTCGCCGCCTCGTGATCTTGGCCTCAGAGGACGTCGGTATGGCAGATCCCATGAGCCTCGTGGTGGCCACCGCAGCCGTCGACGCCGTGCGCTTCATTGGACTGCCCGAGGCGCAGCTCACCTTGGCCCAGGCGGTGGTGCACCTCGCCCTGGCGCCGAAGTCCAACTCGGTAACGGTGGCGATTGGTCGAGCGCTCGCCGATGCAGACCTCCCTGGCCACGAGGTGCCTGCTGAACTCCGTGACGCCCACTACCGAGGTGCAGCTGAACTCGGCCACGGTGTGGGCTACCGCTACCCCCACGACGACCCACGTGGGTGGGTGCCGGTCGCCTACCTCCCCGCAGGTCTCGCTGGTCGTCGCTACTACGAACCGAGCCCTCATGGGGCTGAGCCGCAACGCCAGCGGTGGCGAGCAGAACGTGAGGGAACACCACCGAACGAGCAGTGAGTGGCCGGTAGGCTGTGGGTATGCATGCGCACGAGCTCCGACGGGCATTCACTGACTACTTCGTCGCCAAGGGCCACGTGGAGGTGCCTTCGGCGAGCCTCATTCCCCATGATCCGTCGCTGCTGTTCACCATTGCCGGCATGGTGCCGTTCAAGCCGTACTTCACCGGCGACGAGGTCGCTCCGTTCCCTCGGGCAACCTCGGTGCAACGGTGCATTCGCACCTCAGATATCGACATCATCGGCACCACCCAGCGCCACGGCACCTTCTTCGAGATGCTGGGGAACTTCTCCTTCGGTGACTACTTCAAGCCAGAGGCCATCTCAATGGCGTGGGAACTCCTGACCGAGGTCATGGGTCTCGACCCTGATCGCCTCTGGGTCACCGTGCACGAGAGCGACACCGACGCCGCTGACCTGTGGGTGGACCGCTGCGGTGTTTCGCGGGACCGGATTCAGGTCATGGGCGAGGACAACTTCTGGCGCATGGGCGACACGGGGCCATGTGGTCCGTGTTCAGAGATCTACGTCGACAAGGGACCTGCCTATGGTGCCGACGGAGGTCCTGCCTTCGGTGGTGAGGACCGTTTCGTCGAGATCTGGAACCTCGTGTTCATGCAGTACATCGCAGAGGCCAACGGCGCCTTCGCCGATCTCCCGAGGAAGAACATCGACACCGGATCCGGACTCGAGCGGGTGCTCGCCATCCTCCAGGGCGTGGACTCGGTCTTCGACACCGATCTCTTCGCTCCCGTGATGGCTGAGGCGCAGTCGATGACGGGTGCGACCTACGGGGCTTCCGAGCGAGACGACGTTGCGCTGCGGATTCTCGCCGACCACGGTCGAGCTATGACCATGCTGGTCGGCGACGGCGTGACGCCCTCCAATGAGGGCAGGGGCTACGTCCTTCGCCGCCTCATCCGTCGAGCGATGCTGGCGGCTCGTCGCACCGGTGCTGAAGTCGCGGTGACCGAGCGCCTCGCTCGGGTGACCGCAGCCACGATGGGTGACGCCCACCCGTTGCTCAACCGAGAGATCGATCGCATTGTCACCGTCCTTGGACGCGAAGAAGAGGGATTCAACCGCACCATTCGCTCAGGGCTCACCATGCTCCAGGACGACCTCGCCCGGGTTGGATCGGGTGGGACCTTGGACGGTGGGGCAGCGTTCCGCCTGCACGACACCCACGGGTTCCCCGTGGAGTTGACCGTTGAGCTCGCCAAAGAAGCCGATGTCGCCGTTGACCTCGAGGGATTCAGCGCAGAAATGGCTGCACAGCGCGAGCGGGCGAGGGCTGCAGCTCGTCAGCCTCGGCGTGCTGATGAGTCGGCCTACCGAGAGTTGCTGGCCAGCGAAGGTCAGACCATCTTCATCGGTCGTTCCGCTGATCGCTACCAAACTGCGGCCCGAGTGGTGGCGGTGTTCGAGGCTGACGAACACGGCGTCGCTGAGGTGTTCTTGGACCAGACCCCCTTCTACGCTGAAGGTGGTGGACAGGTGGGCGATACCGGCACCATCGTCACGGCGTCTGGGACCGCCAAGGTGCTCGACACGGTGGCAGCGCTCCCTGGCCTCACTGCACATCGGGTGACCATCGAAGGGCAACTGCTCGTCGGCGAAGAGGCAATGGCCACCATCGAGGCCGCACGTCGCGATGCGATTCGACGGAACCACACCGCCACCCACCTCCTCCACGCCGCGCTGCGCTCGGTCCTCGGGGATCACGTCCGCCAGCAAGGTTCGCTCGTCGCCCCCGATCGCCTTCGTTTCGACTTCACCCACGACGCTGCGCTGACGCCCGAGCAGGTCGATGCCGTCCTCGCCATCGTGAACGGCGATGTCCTCGCCGATGCGTCCGTCGACACCGTCGAGGCCACCAAGGCTGAGGCGGAGCAGATGGGCGCCGTTGCCTTCTTCGGGGAGAAGTACGGCGAACGAGTTCGGGTCGTCCGTGCTGGGGCCCACAGCCTCGAGTTCTGCGGTGGCACCCACGTCGACTCGCTCGGGTCGATTGGCACGATCGCACTGCTCAGTGAAGCCTCCATCGGCGCCGGTGTGCGCCGCATCGAGGCGACGACGGGCCTCGTGAGCATTGAACGTGCTCGCCACGCTGACGACCTCATCAAGCAGGCAGCAGCGGTACTCAAGGCCGAACCTGACCAACTGCTCCCCGCAGTGCAGCGTTCAGCGGATCGCATCAAAGCGCTGGAGCAGGAACTCGGTGCCCTGCGTCGTGCTGGCCTCGCTGCGCTCGCTACCGATCTCGCTCAAGCCGCCAACGGTGGTGCAGTGGTCGCCCGCTGCGATGGCTACGCCAACGATGACCTGCGGACCCTCGTTCAAGAACTCCGCCAACGCGGCGTCGCTGTTGCGGTCATCGTCGCCGAGACGGGCGATGGCAAGGTTGCGCTCGCAGTGGCGAGTGATGGAAGCGTCGACGCTGGAGCGCTCTGCAAGGAGCTCGCTGGCATCGTGGGTGGCGGCGGTGGCGGGTCGAAGGACCTGGCAGTCGCTGGTGGGCGCAACGTCGCCGCCATTCCCGACGTGCTCACTCGAGCGACGACGCTGCTCGGTTCATGACGATGGTGGGCGAGATGGCAGGCCGTGTGCTCGCCATTGACCCTGGTGCCGTGCGCATTGGGGTAGCGGTGTCGAACACTGCCCAAACCATGGCGTTCCCCCGTCCGGTCGTACTCGCTGGCAGCGACGCGTTGCAGCGGCTGGTGGCGATGGTTGATGAGGAAGAGGTGGTGGCCGTGGTGATCGGGCTGCCGAGAACCCTCACGGGTGGCGAGGGTGCATCTGCGGCAATGGCTCGTGGCCTCGCTGACGAACTCCGTGCTGCGTTGGAGCACCGCGCGGTTGCGGTCGAGCTCGTTGATGAGCGCTTCACGACCGTCCAGGCATCGGCAGCACTTCGAGCAGCGGGGTCGTCTGCGAAACAGCAGAAAGGGGCGATCGATTCTGCGGCAGCAGCCGTGCTCCTCCAGAGCGTGCTCGACGGGAGGACGCCGTGAGTGACACCACGTCGTTCCATGACGACCACGGTGGCCAGGAAGACCCAGCGTCCTCGCTGCACCCCGACCCTCCCCGACGATCCGTTCGAGCCGCTCGTCGTCGCCAGCAGATCCGTCGTCGACGCATCGTGCTGTCGAGCATCCTCGGGCTCTTCGTGCTCGCCGGGCTCTACCTCTGGAACGCCGTCGATCCGTTCGGCGGACCAGGTGCACCCCGGGTGATCGTCGTGAGCGAAGGCGAGTCCACCGGTGCGGTGATCGCAGCGATGTCGAAGGCCGGCATCATCAGTTCTCCGACGCTGTATCGACTCGACTTGCTCGTTGAGGGGACACCACTCATTCAGCCGGGTGCCTACCAGTTCCACCAATCCTCAAGCTTCGCTGCAGCCACCGCAATCCTGCGGAGCGGCCCGAACGTGACCGAAGTGCTCGTTCGACCAGGAAATACCCTGCAGGAGATCGCGACGCAATTGGGCTCGTCGCTCGATTACCAACTCCCCGCCACTTTCAGCGCCGACTTCGTCAAGGCTGAGCTCGACGGTTCGGTGACCTCGCCGTTCCAGTCGCATCCTCGAGCATCACTCGAAGGGCTGATCGCTCCGGGTTCCTACGTTGTCCCACCAACGATGTCGGCGCGAACGCTCCTCCAAGAAATGGTCGATGCCTTCACGGCCGAGGCCGCTGCCCACGGCCTCACGCCATCGACCGTTGTCGAGGGTCACCCAGCCAGAGACCTCGTCACCATCGCCTCCATTGTGGAGAAGGAGGGCTACTACCCGGTCAACATGCCAAAGGTTGCCCGGGTGATCTACAACCGCCTGGCCGTCCACTCGGTGCTCCAGATGGATTCCACTGTCCTCTACGCCCTCGGGCAAGACGGTGGCGTTGTGACGCACGCGATGTTGGAGAACCCCACGCCCTACAACACCTACCTCCACGCTGGCCTCACGCCGACGCCGATCTGTGCGTTCTCGGTCGCAGCGCTGGTCGCCACCGTGGACCCACCTCCCGGCCCGTGGCGGTACTTCACCTTGGTGGATAAGGCGGGCCACTTGGCCTTCGCCACGACCTTCGCCGAGCAGCTCCGCAACGAGGCCATCGGCGCACGGAACGGGATCTGACGTGGCCGCTGGTGCCACCCGGTTGGCCGGGGTGATCGGTTGGCCGGTCGCCCACTCACTCTCTCCCGCACTCCACCAAGCCGCCTTCGACGCTGCTGGGTTTGATGCGGTGTCGGTTGCGCTACCCGTTGAAGCTCCCGCGCTGCCGCAGGCACTCGCGAGTCTGGCGGCAATGGATGCGCTCGGGGTCTCGGTCACCATGCCTCACAAGCACGCAGTTGCCGCACTGGCAACCTCGGTTGATCCACTCGTGCAACGGCTCGGTGCAGCGAACTGCCTGACCTTCACCGAAGGAGCGATCCACGCAACCTCCACCGATGGACGGGGGTTCCTCGACGCGCTCCTCGACGTCGCTGCATTCGAACCACAGGGCCAGCGCTGCGTGGTCCTCGGTGCTGGGGGAGCGGCGGTCGCGATCGCAGTGGCGCTGGCCGATGCTGGGGCAAGCGTGCAGATCGTGGCGAGGAATCAGCGGGCGGCAGCGGATCTCGTTCAGCTGAGTGGTGGCGACAGCATGCTGGCAACGATGGCGGACGTGGCTGGTGCTGCGCTCATCGTCAACGCCACGCCGCTCGGAATGGAGGGTACGGCGTTTGCGCACGACCTCGCCATTGATGACCCGAGTGTGCTGCACGCAGGCCAAGTGGTCTTCGACACGATCTACCATCCACGCCGCACGCCACTGCTCGCCGCTGCCGCAGCAGTCGGCGCCCAAACCATTGGCGGCCTTTCCATGTTGGTCCATCAAGCCCGGCACCAGCTCGAAGGGTGGCTGGGCTCTCCCGTCGACGTGGAAGTACTGTGGGAGGCAGTAGGAGGACGCCAACGAGAGGGTGCGACGTGGTAACCGCCAGTATCGACCGGTTCCAGCAGCGCATCCTCGGCTACGACCTCTGGCTCCTCGTCGCTCCGGCTATGGCTTCGGCCATCGGCATCGTCATGGTCTACACCGCAGGCCAGAACTCCATGCACTACGCCAGCCGACAGCTGCTGTTCAGCGTGCTCGGTTTGGTAGCGATGGCGATCTTCGCCTCGGTCGACTACCACCGCTTGGAACAGGCGGCGACACCTGCCTACGTGGCACTCCTCGCCGGTCTCGTCCTCATCATGATCCCCGGTGTTGGTTCCTCACAGCTCGGTGCAACCCGGTGGTTCGCAGTAGGACCGTTGCTCATCCAGCCGAGTGAGTTCGCCGTCCTCGGCATCATCTTGGCGATATCGACCTACTGCGCTCGCCGTCCCGATGGGTTGACCTGGCGGGACCTGTCTCGAGTGCTCCTCATGACGGGGATTCCCATGGGGCTCATCTTCATCCAGCCAGATTTCGGCACCGCAGCCATTGTCTTCGTTACCTTGTTCGTGATGCTCGTCGGTGCTGGAGTGCCCTTGCGGGTCCTCCTCGGCTTAGCGCTCGCCACGGTGCTCGCCGTAGTCGCCGCCTTCCAGTTCCATCTCGTCAAGTCCTACCAAGTCGCCCGAATCACCGCGTTCTTGCACCCGAACTCGGCCGATAACTACAACACCCTCCACTCCATGACCGCCATTGGTGCGGGCGGACTCTTCGGTGCGGGTATTGGTCATGGAGCAGAAACCACGCTGGGCTTCGTGCCCTCCCAGCTCACCGATTTCATCTTCTCGGCAATTGGTGAGCAACTCGGATTCATTGGCTCGGTGGCCATGCTCGTGCTCCTCGGATCCATTGCCTGGCGGGTCCTCGTGATCGGTCTCGGTGCCCGTGACGTGTTCGGACGAGTCCTGTGCTCGGGAATCTTCGCCTTCATGGCCTTCTCGACCTTCGAGAACGTCGGCATGGGGCTCGGGATCATGCCGGTGGCGGGCATTCCGCTGCCGTTCATTAGCTACGGCGGTTCGGCCATGATCTGCTTCTACGCTGCCTGTGGCATTGCGTTATCGATTTCAAGGAGACGGGGACGATGACGGACGAATCGAACGAGGCAGGAGCCACCGACGGTCAGTTCCCGACCTTCATCGTCTGCACGGTGGGGTCGGTCACGGTTGATCTCCCCGAGACCTTCGCTCGCGTCAACCTCCACGAGGCTGACCTTCCGTTTCGAGGATTGGCCATCCCGGTGGCGATCGCCGATGCCGCAGCGATGACGGCAGTGGTGTCGGAACGTCCAGCGCCCCGTCCATCGAGTCAGGATCTCCTCGCCACCGTGCTCCAGCGCCACACGATCGACGTCGTGGCGGCCCGGATCACGAGCGAAGCGGGCGGTATCTACTTCGCTGAACTCGACCTCGTCGGGCCGAAGGGACGTATCGTCCTCGAGTGTCGTCCAACCGATGCAATCAACGCGGCGCTGCGGCACCCCGGCGGCGCCCCAATCCTCGTCGAGGAGTCGTTGCTCGGGGTGTGAACGCCGTGCCGGCGGCTTGCCGTTCGCGTTCGGTGAGCGGCGGCACGCCAGGTTCTTCATCGGAGATCCGCATCAAGATACCGGTCAAGATGTAGTTGGCCATGAGCGTCGATCCGCCGTAGGCGACGAAGGGCAGCTCCACACCGGTGAGGGGGAGCAAGCGGGTCACCCCGGCCATGATGAAGAACGCTTGGAGGCCAACGATCAAGGTCATGGCGGTTGCTGCCAAGCGACTGTAGGCAGAACGAGCTCGCTGGGCGGTGCGCAGGCCGGCGCCGACGTAGAGCACGAAGCAGATCACGATGACCGATGCGCCGATGAGGCCGAGTTCTTCACCAATGGAGGAGAAGATCATGTCGGTGGTGATGTCGGTGACATAGCGGCCAGAGAGTCCCTGGCCGAGTCCGGTGCCCGCGACGCCACCGGCCGAGAGCGAGAACCACCCTTGGACGAGTTGGCGACCGCTGCCTTGGATGAGGTTCGGCGACCATGGGTTGAGCCAGACCGAGACGCGAGCGCTCACGTGGGGGAACAGGTGGGTGGCGACGTAGGCACCAGCGGCGAAGAGGCCGAAGCCGAAGACGAGGTAGGTGGCTCGACCTGTCGTGACCCACAGCAGGGCGATGAAGACAGAGAAGACGAGTAGGGCGAATCCAATGTCGTTCTCCCCACCAATCACGACCATTGCGAGTCCCCACACCGCCACGATGGGGAGGAGTGGCCTCGGGTCGAGGACCAACCGATTGCCAATGCGTGCTGTGGGAATGGACAAGATGTCCCGGTTCTCCGCGAAGTAGGACGCGAAGAAGAGGCACAGCAGGATCTTGGCGAACTCGATGGGCTGCACCGAGAAACCGCCAATGTTGAGCCACAGGCGAGCGCCGTTCACGTTCTCCCCAATCCCCGGGATGAGGGGCGAGAGCATCAAGACAATGGCGAGGAGGAGCGCCGTCGATCGGAGTCGGTCGAGGTCGCGTGATCGGCGAACGAAGAGCAAGGTGGCGACGTAGAGCACGATGCCGACTGCGGTCCACACCGCTTGCAGCACGGCACGGTTGTGCCCGAGCGCTCCCGACAGCGGCCACCATCGAAGGATCACGATGAAGCCAATGCCGTTGAGGAGGGTAATGACTGGGAGGAACACGGGGTTGGCGCGGGGTGCGAGCCAGCGGGTGGCGCCGTGGAGGATGAGTGACGCACCGACCACCGAGAGAACCATGGGCATCCACGACGTCGGTGCGTGGTTGGTGACGCTGACCCGCAAGGTCCACCACAGCGCCAGCACGATCGCATCGACCATCGCGAGCATTCCCAACTCGGCGCGACGCCGAGGCTTCTTCCCGCGGGGCCACGGGGGCAGCAGGCTCGATCGCTCGAACGTCGGGGGCGATCCCATGGGCGTTCGCGTGGTCGTCACACACCTGAGCGTAGTGGGGTCAACTAACCTGCGGCAGGAGGGTCACGCGAGATGCACACTGGACATTCGGAGCACAGCCACGGGGGGCATCCATCGACGAACCTCGAGGAGGCATTCGGTCGAGCACGGTTCTCGAACCGTGAGGTCTCACGACTCGACTTCGCCGATCGCCTGCTCGATCTCGCGTGCGACGCGTCGGTGGCGCTCCTCGATCGCGTCAAGTTCTTGGCCATCGAGGCAGACCTCCTCGATGAGTTCTTCCAAGTCCGTGTAGCTAACCTCGAGGATCAAATTGCCGCCGGGGTGACGACGCGTTCTCCTGATGGCCTTCGTCCGAAGGAGCAGTTGAAGACCGTTCGGGCAAAGGTGCACGACCTCTACCGCCGCCAAGATGACCTCGTGGCCCAGGTCACGAAGGAGCTCGCTCCAGCAGGTGTGGCGATTGTTCGCTGGGAGGACCTCGCTGCAGAGGAACGCGCCTCGGTGAGTGCCGCCTTCGACCGCGACATCTTCCCGGTCCTCACGCCGCTCTCGGTCGACGTTGGTCACCCATTCCCCTATATCTCTGACCGATCCATCAACCTGCTCGTGCGAGTCCACGATGGCAATTCCGGTGAAGTTCGAGTCGCTCGGGTGAAGGTGCCCGATGTCCTCGATCGCTTCTTCGCAGTCGTTGCCGGTGAGCGATTCGTCTGTCTCGAAGATGTCTTGGCAGCGCATCTCGACCGACTCTTCCCGGGCATGAGCGTGGGCGACCACCTCGTCTTCCGCATCACGAGAAACGCTGACCTCGTCGTCGAAGAAGATGAGGCCGATGACCTCCTCGTCGCCCTCGAAGCAGAACTCCGTCGCCGGAGGTTCGGTCACGCCGTTCGTCTTGAAGTTGCTGGCCACCCTGAGCGAGGCCTCCTGTCGACGCTGCTCGATGAGCTCGACCTTCGAGAAGACCAGGTCTTCATCTCCTCAGCACCCCTCGGACTCTCGTCGCTGTGGGCGATTGCCGCACTCGATCTCCCCGAGCTCAAATCTGAGCCGTGGACGCCGTTGCCCCCGGCGGGTATCGCCACCCCAGAAGGTGGAACGGTCGACCTCTTCACTGCCCTACGCGATGGTGACGTACTCGTGCATCACCCCTACGAATCCTTCGCGATGTCGGTGGAGGCGTTCATCGCCCAAGCTGCCGCTGACCCCGATGTGCTCGGCATCAAGCTCACGCTCTACCGCACCTCTGGCGATAGTCCCATTGTGGCCGCCCTCATCCGTGCCGCAGAGGCGGGCAAGCAGGTTGCCGCCTTCGTGGAACTCAAAGCTCGATTCGACGAAGCGGCCAACATTGGTTGGGCCAAGACGCTCGAAGATGCCGGCGTGCACGTGGTCTACGGCCTCGTCGGACTGAAGACGCACTCAAAGACCGTCATGGTGCTGCGCCGTGAAGCCGAGGGCATTCGCCGCTACTGCCACATCGGCACTGGGAACTACAACTCAAAGACCGCTCGCATCTACGAAGACCTCGGGCTCTTCACGGCAGACCCCATCATTGGTGAGGACATTGGACTGCTGTTCAACTACCTGACCGGGTTCTCCCACCACGTGGACTACCGACGACTCCTCGTCTCTCCAGTCACGCTCCGTCCGTCGATCTTGGACAAGATCGAGCGCCAAGCAGCGCTGGGCGAGGCCGGTCGAATCCGGATGAAGTTGAACGGGCTCACCGACCCCATGATCATCGATGCCCTCTACCGAGCATCAGGTGCGGGCGTGGACGTGCAGTTGTGTGTGCGCTCGCTGTGCTGCATCCGACCTCAGGTGCCTGGACTGTCGGAGCGGATTTCGGTGCGCTCGATTGTTGGGGAGTTCTTAGAGCACAGCCGCATCTACAGCTTCGGTGGAGGAGATGGTGGCGTTGAGGAGACCTTCATTGGCTCTGCGGACTTGATGGAGCGCAACCTCGATCGGCGGATCGAAGTCCTCACCCCCGTGCTCGACCCGCGACTCGCCGCGCAAATCCATGGACTGCTCGACCTCGTGTTCGCCGACACCGCGTCGTCGTGGTTCTTGTCACCAGAGGGCGCGTGGTCTCGAAGTGCCGCCGATCGATCAATCTCGCTCCAAGAGACGCTGAAGAGCGATGCACTGACCAAGTCCCGGCGGTGGCTGGACTTGGCCACGACCTCACTCGTCGAGCGCCGCCGGGTGTGAGGTCGACGAGGTTCGTCGCTCGATTCTCGAGGGCAGTTGCCACGGTCCCATTCTGAGGGAGAGGTAGGCAGCGCCACCAACGGGGATGGGTATCCAGAAGTTCACGAGGCGGTAGGCGAGCACGCCGAGCGACGCAATGCCAGCAGGCACGTGGAAGCCCACGAGGGTCGGAATGAGGACGCCCTCAATGACGCCGAGGCCTCCCGGGGTGAGTGGGATGACGGCCAAGATGTTGGCCAGGCCGAAGGCTACGAGCAGGTCGACAGGGTTGACCGCCTTGCCGAAGGCCCAGAGGAAGACCCAGAGGCTGGCGGCGTCGAGGAGCCAGTTGAGGCTGGCCCACAGCAGCGCACGACGGAGCACGTTGCGGTGCCGGAGCAGCACGTCGACGCGATCGGCGAGGTTCCTCGTGAGCGCTGCGACGCTGTCGGCGCTCACGAAGGGGAGTCGATCGGCGGCTCGCATGAGCCAACTATCGGCGTTGCGGTCACCTCGAGACAGCAGGACGAGCGTGGACGCGAAGGCTGCGAGGAGCACGACCCCCGCGAGAGCGGCGTAGCCGTAGAGAGGGTTGAAGCCGTTGATGGGAATGGAGATGAACAGCGCCACCCAGAAGATGAGGTTGAGGACGACGGCCGAGCCAATCGCCTGGACACCCATGCCGAACCCCGCGGTCGTTCCAGGAACACCAGCGCTCAAGAACAGGCGGTAACCAAGTGCTCCACCAGTCGCGCTCCCGGTGGGCAAGACGTGGCTCAAGGCGAAGGTCGAGAGGTTGATCCTGAGGGTCGTGAACCGAGATGGAGCGACGGGCGTGAGCACGCTCCGCGTGAGCTCTGCGTAGGCGGCGAGGGCTCCTGCTTCAGCGCAAATTGCTAGTGCCACGAGCACGACGTTCAGATTGCCGAGGAGCGAGAAGGAGTGGCGGGCCTTGGCGAAGTTCGGGAGCACCACGTACTCGCCCAAGAAGATGAGCACGATGACCGTGATGGTCTGCGCGACGGAACGACGTACCCTTGGGTGTCGGAGCCACGCTCGAGCCGTCTCCAGGGGGGAAGGACCACTCTGGACGCTCGTGTGCGCGTCCCGCTCGTCTCGTGGACGTTGCTCCCCGGTCGCCATCTCGTTATCTTCTCAGACGAGGACCCGCACGGGTGACCATCAAGAGCGAAGCGATCAGCGTCTAGGATCTCATGCCGTGCGCACCTTGGTGGTCATCCCGACCTATAACGAGCTGGACAACATCATTCGTATGCTCGACGCACTCGGCGACAGCGTGCCCGGCACCGACATCTTGGTGGTTGATGATTCGAGTCCCGATGGCACGGCAGCGGCGGTCGAGGCCTACGCGAGTGCCCATTCGACGGTGCACCTCCTGTCTCGACCGCCGAAATCGGGTCTCGGCGGTGCGTATCGAGCCGGGTTCCGTTGGGGGCTCGATCGTGGGTACGACCACTTCGTGGAGATGGATGCGGACTTCAGTCACGATCCTCGCCAGCTGCCCTCGCTCCTTTCGGCTGCGGCCTCGGGCGCCGATCTCGTCATTGGGTCTCGCTACGTCGCCGGGGGCGAGATCCCGAAGTGGTCATGGCATCGAACCATGCTGTCCAAGGGCGGCAACCTCTACGCCTCGGCCGTGCTCGGCCTGAAGGTCAAGGATGCAACGGCAGGGTTTCGCGTCTACGCCGACAGTGCACTCGCTGCGATTGGGTTCGAAGACGTCACCCAAGATGGCTACGGCTTTCAGGTTGAAATGACCGATCGTGCCCGTCAGGCTGGGGTGCAGATCGTCGAAGTGCCGATTCGCTTCATCGACCGTGAAGTTGGCGAATCGAAGATGTCGACGTCGATCGTGATCGAAGCATTCGCCATGGTGGCCAAGCGAGGGCTCAAGCGCTTTGGCCGCTGAGCGCACCTCGGAGGTGTTCGGCTGCGCCGGGCACGATGACATCGAGCACCGCACGGAGCTTGACGGTCGTCTCGGCGAGTTCCTCTGCGGGGTCTGAGGCAGCGACGATGCCGCATCCGGCGTGCAAGGTGAGCGTCGAACCCGTGGCGTGGGCACCTCGAATGCCGAGAACGAAGGTTCCATCGCCAGCGGCGTCTACCGTGCCGATGATTCCTGCCCACACACCACGATCGAAATGCTCGAGTTCGTCGATGAGCTCGAGGGCTCGATCGATGGGCACGCCTCCAACGGCAGGTGTCGGAGCGATCGCTGCAGCCAGGGCGAGTGCATCGGGAGCGTTCGGTCCTCGCTCCACGGTGCCGTCGATGGTGGTGCCGAGGTGGGCAATGGAGGCGAGCACCATCAGTGAGGGCTGCGGCGCTGCAGCGACGGACTGACACAACGGCGAGAGGCGCCACACAATGTCCTCGACGACCAATTGGTGCTCTCGTTGATTCTTCTCTGACGCCTCGAGCGCTCGGGCGGCGAGCTCGTCGGCATCGGTGCCATCAATGGCGACGGATCCGGCGAGGGGGTGTGATCGAACGGCTGTTCCGTGCTTGTCGACGATGAGTTCTGGCGATGCACCGAAGAACCGACCCGAGCTCGTTGGCACGGCGTAGATGGTGCAGAGCGGCTCTCGGGCCCGCAGCCGAGAGAGTGCAGGGACGAGGGGGAGCGGTCGATCGAGCTGCACGGTGAGGCGACGGCCGAGCACCACCTTGGACACCTCCCCGTTCTCCATGGCCTTAGTGGCCGCCGCCACTGCCTCCTCGTAGCCGTTGGGCGTTGGACGGGCGATCGCAGAACGAACCGTGGGCGACGCAGTTGCTGCGGCGACGGACTCGCTCGGGGCGACCACTGAGGGCCAGGTGTCTTCTTCGGCAATCGATGTGGCAACCCAGGTGCCATCAAGGCGTCGCTGGACGAGCAAGGCCGGCACCACGACCGCGCAGGGTTCGTTCGGGTTGAACGGGAGCGCCCCGAATGCCCGGAGCCCGGCTGCGCCGATGTCAGCACCGTCGTGGTGGGCAATGGACGCGAGGCTCGCTGCCACCGCAGCATCGGTCGCTCCTGCGAGGCCGTTTGGGAGGTCAATGGTCGCAGCCACACCCATCGCTGCCACGGCGTGGGTGGTTGACATGATGAGCCAACCCTCCTCGCCAGCGAGCGCCAACGGGTCGATATCGCCCTCGAGGGTGATCGAACGTGCGACGAGGTGCGAGAGGTCCATCACGATTCCCCGCGCCGCGTCCCAGTGATGCGTTGGCTCAGCCCCCCGAGAATCAGATGGTGGTTGACGCCGGAGAACCCGGCGTTGGTGAACAGTGCACAGAGATCGTCCGTTTCGGGGAGGTAGGCCGTCGATCGTGGGAGGTACGCGTACGCATCGCGATCAGACAGGAGGCCACCAATCTTCGGGACGCAGTGGTCGAACCACATGGAGTAGCCGCTGCGCAGAAGGCGCGAGGACGGAGCGGCAACTTCCAAGATGGCGAGGCGACCACCAGGTCGCACCACTCGAGCCATCTCGGCAATCGCCCCAGCGAGGTCGGTGAAGTTGCGCAGTGCGTACCCGCAGACGAGGCCGTCGAAGGTTGCATCAGCAAAGGGCATATGCGCGGCGTCGGCCTCTACTGCTCGCGTCGTGCCACGACCGGCTTGGAGCATGCCAATGGAGAGATCGGCACTCACGACCGTCATCCCGCGGTCGGTTGCCAGGCGGGTGAAATCGCCGGTGCCGGCAGCGAGGTCGAGGAGGTGCGAACCGCTCGGAAGGGCGAGGCGATCGAGCGTCGCGGTGCGCCACCGATGGTCGAGTCCGAACGTGATGAGTCGATTGACCAGCTCGTAGCGCGGTGCGATCGTGTCGAACATCGATCGAACGGCAGTGGTCTTCGCCTCCCCGACTGGGAGGGCGGTCTGGTCCTTCGCAGGCTTCGCCAATTCGATCAGGCGTAGTAGCGGTAGACGACCTGAGCCACGCAGTTGGGCTTGGCTGCGCCTTCAACCTCGACGATCACGTCGAGGGCAACTTGGACACCGCCGGCGATCTCGGTGACCTCAGCAACCGTGGCTCCTGCTCGAATCTTCGTGCCCACGTGCACCGGAGCAGCGAACCGAACCTTGTTCGTGCCGTAGTTCACGCCCATCGAGGTTCCCTCGACGCGGAGGAGCGAGCCGAGGAGGGTGGGAATGAGCGAGAGGGTCAAGTACCCATGCGCGATGGGTCCACCGAATGGGCCGGTCTTGGCACGCTCGGGGTCGACGTGGATCCACTGGTGGTCACCGGTTGCATCAGCGAACAAGTTGACTTGCTCCTGGGTGACCTCGTAGTTGTCGCTGTAGCCGAGGTGCTGGCCAACGAAGTTGGCGAATTCACTCAGGTGGACGGTGGTTGCCATGGGCTTCTCCTTGCGTGCGTGCATCCACGGTAGCGGGGGAGGCACGTGGGAACGGCCACTGACCAAGGTTCAGTCGAGGTAGATCTTGGCGTAGCGACGACTCGTGGGATGGAGCGCCCCGGCGACGAGGGCCACGGCGAACGCCACCTGGAGGAGGAAGGCAGCGCCGAACGCATAGAACGCCAGGAGTGCCACGATGAGGTTCACGATGCCGGCAGCGGTTGCGAGGTAGTAGCCAATCTTGCGCTCGTTGGCGATTCCGTAGGCGCCGCCGGCCCCGAACAGGGCGACGAGGCCGAGGAGGCCGAGGCCGCCTCGGAGGATGTCGAGGACTCCGTAGAAGCCGTTGATGTAGCTCAGCCAGAGCACGAGCTGCAGCGTCGAGGGGAGCATGGGGTCAAAGAAGCGCTTCTGGGCCATGACCTCATTCTCTCAGGAGCAGCCCCCTGCATGGGTCACTAGCCTGAACCTATGGCCATCCAACCCCCCGAGCACCATCGAGACGTTGCGAGTGGTGGAGTGCGGGCAGCGGTGTTCGGCATGAGCGACGGCCTGTTGACGAACCTCTCACTGATCTTGGGGTTTGCTGGCGCTCATCCTGCGCCATCGGTCGTGCGACTCGCCGGACTCGCCGGTCTCGTGGCTGGTGCGGGATCGATGGCCTCGGGCGAGTGGATCTCGATGCAGTCCCAACGGGAACTCTTGGAGTACGAACTCGGCGTCGAGCGCCGTGCGCTGACCCAGCACCCCGATGATGAGCAGCGGGAGTTGACCGAGCTCTACGTGGAGAAGGGGTTGTCGCTCGAGTTGGCGCAGCAACTGAGCGTTGAGATCATGGCCAATCCTGAGTTGGCCCTTGAAACCCATGCCCGTGAAGAACTGGGCATCGATCCCCGAGCGCTCGGATCGCCGTGGCAGGCGGCCATCGCCTCATTCGTGGCGTTCTCACTCGGCGCATTCTTGCCACTGTTGCCGTGGTTGATTGGTGGCGGTACCGCTGCGGTCATCTGGTCGATTGTGCTCGGGCTCAGTGCCGCCAGCCTCCTCGGTGCCACGGTCGCCCAATTCTCGGGACGGCCGATGTGGCGAGGAGCATTCCGGCAATTCGGGGTCACTGCTGTGGCCGCAGCGGTGACGACGGGCATTGGTGCGCTAGTCGGCGCTGGCTGAGTGCTGCGCAGTGTCGAGGTGGAGCGCTCGCACCGCTCCAACGGTTGTGAATCCGTGGCGGGCGTAGAGGGCGAGCGCAGCGCTGTTGGTGGATTCCACGAAGAGGTCAACCGTGCGGACGCCTCGGGATGCCATGGCTGCGCACCCGGCCTCTAAGAGACCCGAACCAAGCCGACGTCCTTGGTGGTCTGGGGTGACGCCGATGACGTAGATCTCACCGCGATCGGGATCGGTGGCGGTATCCACCTTGCACCAGCACCACGCGTCGACGACGTTGCCATCATGGTGGACCACGAAGAGGCTGGGGTCGAACCACGGAGCACTCGAGCGCTCGGCGAAGGTAGCCCGCGTCCACACCCCTTGCTCCAAATGGCCAGCGAATGCCTCGTTGTTTGCGGCAATCCATGCGTCGAGGTCGTCGTCGTTCCACGAGGTGACCTGAAGGTCAGCCGGTTGTGGGGGGTGTGTGGCGAGGGACCGCTCAAGGTGGAGAATCGTCCGCTCATGGAGGACGGAACAACCCACTCTGGCTGATTCGAGCCAAAGGTCGTCGCCGTCAGGTGGCAACCAGAATTGGAGGGCATCGACGGCGAGCCACTCGAGGAGCTCCCCGAGCGCGCGGGCGCGGGCCTGGCGATCGCCGGCAACCTCGACGTTCCAGAGGTCCTCGTGCCGTGCTGCAACCGCCGCAGCGACGATGGTGCCATCGCTTCGGACGAGAACGACACGATCGCCGCGGCGTTCGAGGTTCATGAGTCCGAGCATCTTGTGCTCACTCCAGGGCTTCGGCCCACCGAGACCCAGCGCCGAGGTGACAGCGTCGGCGCCAAGGGCGGTGCAGCGATCGACGGTGAGGGGCTCCACGGCGGAAGGCTACCAACTGTCCTCTCGGTGCCACCCGGTACGCTGCGGCCATGTCTGGACGTGCGCCCGCCAAAGAACGCGCTCGAGCCATTGCTGATCGCCTCGAGGAACGCTTCCCGGGTTCAGCGGCTGAACTCTGCGAGCTCGATTTCGACACACCGTTCCAACTCCTCGTCGCCACGGTGCTGTCCGCGCAGTGCACTGACGTCCGGGTCAATGCCACCACGCCTGCGTTGTTCGCGGCGTACCCGACGCCAGAAGCGCTCGCGGGGGCTGACCGAGCGACGCTCGAGCACCTGATCTTCCCGACGGGGTTCTACCGAGCCAAGGCAGATCACCTCCTCGGGCTTGCCCACCGCCTGGTCACGGTCTACGACGGTGTGGTGCCGAGTCGCCGAGAAGATCTCGTCACCCTGCCAGGAGTCGGTCGCAAAACCGCCAACGTCGTGCGGTCCGTTGCCTTCGATCTGCCCGGCCTCCCGGTCGATACCCACGTCTTGCGGCTCACGAAACGTCTCGACTTGGCCCGGTCGAGCGATCCCGTGAAGGTCGAACATCGCCTGAACGCGCTCTTCGGAGAGGCCATCGGGGGAGCGATGAGCTTGCGACTGATCCTCCACGGTCGGTCGACCTGTACCGCTCGACGGACAGACTGTTCGTCGTGCATCCTCCTCGACCTCTGCCCGACTGGGCAGCGGCACCTGCCCTCCGACAGCGCTGCTATTTGAGGAGTCGGCGCATCCGACGGAGCGCCCCGGACAACGTGCGCTCGAGACTCACGAGTTCTCGAGCGGCCTCATCGTCGGTCGAGGTTGCCGCATCGGTCATCGCGGACACTCGTCGGAGGAGTTCTTCTAAGGTCGCGGTGAGCGACGAGAGTTCAGAGTGATCAGCCACCCCTCCATGATGGCCGATCCGGAAGGTGTGTCCATCGGGATGCATGGGTGAGGACCGGTAGGATTGGTGAGGTGCTGACCCGCATCGATGTGCGCGACCAACGAGGAGACCTCGCCGGGATACTCCCGGCTCCGGTTGTCGCTGGGTCAACGGTAGGACCGGTGGTTGCGCAGATCATCGAACGCGTGCGACGTGACGGCGATGCAGCCGTTGCCGAATTGACCGCTCAGTTCGATGGAGTGCGGGGCCCGTTGCGCGTTCCTCCAGCGCTCATCGCCGAGCGGGCAGCGGCGATCAGCGAGGAGCTCCGTCACGCACTTGAGGTCGCCTACCGACGCATCGTGTCCTTCCACGCCCACGAACTCCACACCGCTGCGACCTGGAGCGACGGTGGGGTCATCGTCGAGCACCGGACTGTTCCCGTTGATCGCGCCGGCATCTACGCACCCGGCGGTCGAGCTCGGTATCCCTCCTCGGTCCTCATGGCCGCCGGTGCAGCTCGTGCGGCCTCGGTGAAGGACCTCGTCCTGTGTAGCCCGGCGGGCCCCGATGGCCTGCTCGATGACGCCACGATCGCAGCGGCGCACCTCGCCGGTATTGACGAGGTCTACATGATTGGTGGGGCCCAAGCGATTGCCGCCATGGCCTTTGGCACCGAGACCATTGCCCCCGTGCAGGTCATCGCCGGTCCGGGTAACAGCTACGTCGCGGAGGCGAAGCGGCAGGTGATGGGCACGGTCGGGGTGGCTTCAGGATTCGCCGGCCCCTCAGAAGTCGCCGTAGTTGTCGATGGATCGGTGGATCCTCGGTTCGCTGCCATTGACCTCATGGTCCAAGCAGAGCACGGTCCCGACGGCATCGCATGGCTCATCGGCACCTCCGTCGAGGCGCTCGATGCCGTCGACGATGCGCTGGCCACCCTCGTTGCTGGCACACCACGATCGGCGGAGATCCTCGCGACGTTCGACAGCGGTGGCTACGCAGTCCTCGTTCGTGACCGGGATCAAGCGGTTGCGGTTGCTGACGTCGTCGCCGCCGAGCACCTCGAGTTGCTCGTCGCCAATGCCACAGCCCTCGCTCGACAGGTGTCCAACGCCGGAGCGATCTTCACAGGGGCGTTTGGGGCGGCAGCCATCGGGGACTACGTCGCCGGGCCCAGCCACATCTTGCCGACCAATCGCACGGCGCGTTTTGCCTCAGCGCTGCTAGCCAGTGACTTCGTGAAGCGGCACCACATCATCGAGATCACCGAAGCGGGGTTCGCCGAACTGAACGGAGCGGTCGAGGTGCTGGCCACCGTGGAAGGCCTCGATGCCCACGCAGCGTCGGTGCGGATGCGGCGATGACGTCACATCCGCACCTCCGACCCGATCTCGCACTTCGGTCGGGCTACCACTCGCCTCAAGTTGACGTCGCAGTCCGACTGAATACCAATGAATCACCGTTCCCGCCTCCGGCTGGCTTCCTCGACGCGCTGAGCCACGCGGTGGCGACGCTGGATCTCCACCGCTACCCCGACCGCTCGGCAAACGCGCTGCGCAGTGGGATTGCTCGGGCCGAAGGCGTCGATTCGTCGATGGTGGTCTGCGCGAACGGGTCCAATGAAATCCTCCAAGCCATCGTCATGGCGTTCGCGGGGGCCGGTCGGTCGGTGGTGGTCGCTGAGCCGACCTACGCCCTCCACAGCCACATCGCCAATCTGGTGGGGTGCACGGTGGTGCAGGCCGCCCGCCGAAGCGACTTCACCGTCGATGTCGAGTCCATGATCACTGCAGCCAACGCCAGCGACGCTGCGCTCATCTTCCTCTGCTCGCCGAACAACCCGACGGGAACGTTGGAGCCGCTCGACACCATCACCGCACTCGTTGAGCGAACCGAGGCCATGGTCGTCGTTGACGAGGCCTACTGCCAGTTCGCACCAACGACAGCACTCGATCTGCCTCGCTCGATCCTCGAGCGGGTGCTCATCGTTCGGACGTTCTCGAAGACCTGGGCCTTGGCCGGCGTGCGCCTCGGTTACGCCATCAGTGCAGCATCCGTGATCGACGGCGTCACCGAAGGCCTCTTGCCCTACCACCTCTCGTCGCTCACCCAGATGGCGGGAACGTTGGCGCTCGACTTCGCTTCGGCCATGGACCATCGAGTGGCTGCCATTGTTGAAGAGCGCGGGCGCGTCGCTGCAGCGCTCGACGAGATGCCCGTGACGGTGTGGCCCTCCAACGCGAACTTCATCCTGTTCCAGCCGATGTCCGCCAACGCCGATGCGGTGTGGCAAGACCTGGTCGATCACGGCGTCTTGGTTCGGAATTGCTCGTCGTGGCCCGGACTGTCGAATTGTCTCCGGGTCACCATTGGGACTTCGGATGAGAACACCGCTTTCCTCAACGCCCTCGGAGGTGCGCTTCAATGACGGACCGATCAGCGATCCTGACTCGCAACACGAAGGAGACGCAGATCACCGCGTCGATGAACCTCGATGGTGCCGGTGTGACCTCGGTGTCCACAGGTTTGCCCTTCTTCGACCACATGCTCGACCAGCTCGGTCGCCACGGCGGCATCGATCTGACCGTTGCGGCAACTGGCGACCTGCACATTGACGCCCACCACTGCGTCGAAGACGTCGGCATCGTTCTCGGCGAACTCTTGGCGACTGCCATGGGCGACAAGGTTGGCATTCGGCGATTCGCCGATCGGACGATTCCCCTCGATGAGGCGCTCATCGAGGTCGTGCTCGACGTGAGCGGTCGCCCCTTCTTGGACTTTGACCTCCAGTTTGCTGAAGACACTCCAGGACTCGGGACGCCGCCATTTGACCCCCAACTGACCGAAGAGTTCTTCAGAGCGTTCGTCATGGCCTCGGGTCTGACCGTGCACGTGACGAAACGCAAGGGCCGCAACACGCACCACATCGTTGAGGCGACGTTCAAGGCATTCGCGCGGGCGCTCCGTGACGCGCTCACCAAGGTCGACGACACGCTTCCGTCGACCAAGGGCCTCCTGTGAGCCGCTGGTTGGCCCGATGAAACTGGCGGTGGTCGACTACGGCATTGGCAACCTACGTTCGGCCGAAAAGGCGTTCGAGGCCGTAGGAGTTGACGCCCTCTTGACGGGTGACCACGCAACGTTGACTGCAGCCGACGCGGTCGTGCTGCCAGGTGTTGGCGCCTTTGGACGATGCGTCGAAGAACTCGACGCTCGGGGGCTGCGGAGCGTGCTCGGGGCCATCATCGACGCAGGTGTGCCGTTCCTCGGTATCTGCGTGGGCTTCCAACTCCTCTACGAGGGCTCCGCCGAGTCGCCAGGTGCCCGTGGTCTGGGGGTCTTCTCGGGCCAGGTTGGCGAATTGTCGTCATCGGTGAAGGTGCCACAGATGCAGTGGAACGAACTTGCGCCAACGGTAGCCAAAACTTCCCTGCTCGAACTGAGCGGCCGGGCGCCCTGGGTCTACTTCGTCCACTCCTTCGCTCCACCGGTTGGCATTGAGACCGTGGCGACGTGTTCCTACGGTGGCACGGTGGCCGCCATGGCCCAACGAGACCGAGTCGTCGGCATGCAGTTCCACCCAGAGAAGTCCGGTCCGATTGGACTCGCGCTCCTCAAGAACTTCGTCGACGCTGCGCAGGGGGCCTTGTCGTGGAGCTGATTCCAGCACTCGATCTCATCGGCGGCACCGTGGTGCGCTTGACCCAAGGCGACTACGCCGCTGTCACCACCTACGGCGACCCGGTGGAGTTGGCCCTCAGCTTCGCTGCCAGTGGTGCCACCAGAATCCACCTCGTCGACCTCGACGCCGCCAAGAGTGGCGATCCAATCAACCGACCGGTGATCCGGGCAATCACTGACGCCGTCACAATCCCCGTGCAAACCGGCGGCGGTATCCGAAGTGCGGCGGATGTGGAGTGGCTCCTCGGCGCTGGCGTGGACCGGGTGATCCTCGGCACCGTGGCCATTGAGCAGCCCGAGCTCGCGTGCTCCATCGCTGCAGCAGCACCGAATCAGGTGCTCCTCGGGCTCGACTACCGAGTCGATGGTGATGGTCGGCTGCTCCCGGCAGGCCGGGGTTGGCTGACCCTCGGCGACCAGACGGTCTTCGAGCTCCTTCATCGCTACGCCGACGCGCCCTTTGGAGGTGTGGTGGCCACGGCAATCGCCCGAGACGGCATGTTGGGTGGGCCAGACCTCGAGTCACTCGCGCACCTCGTGGCGACGAGCCCGTTTGGGGTCATCGCCTCTGGTGGCGTGGCCAGTCTCGATGATCTGCGAGCGCTCGCCGAGATAGGACGCCACGGCCGGACTCTCCTCGGTGCGATCACCGGTAAAGCGGTCCTCGACGGCCGCTTCAGCGTGGAGGAGGGGGTGGCGGCATGCAGAGCATCCGCGTAATCCCGTGCCTCGACGTCCACGCTGGACGCGTGGTCAAAGGCGTCAACTTCGTTGACCTGTTCGATGCTGGTGATCCCGTCGAACTCGCTGCGCGCTACGACGCAGAGGGCGCAGATGAACTGGTCTTCTTAGACATCACCGCAACGGTGGACGATCGAGCGACGATGGAGCGAGTCGTGGCGGCTACCGCGGAGCGGGTGTTCATTCCGTTGACCGTCGGTGGCGGCATTCGTTCCATCGACGACGCTCGGACGATGCTGCGCGCTGGCGCGGACAAGGTGTCGGTGAATTCAGCCGCCGTAGCCGATCCCGAACTCCTCTCCCGGCTGGCCACAGAATTCGGACGTCAGTGCGTGGTGCTCGCTATTGACGCCCGGCGTAACGGGGATCACTACGAGGTGGTGACCCATGGCGGACGTCGACCGACGGGCATCGACCTTCGCGAGTGGTTGATGAAGGGCGAAGCGCTCGGCGCCGGAGAGATCTTGCTCACCTCCATGGACCGCGATGGAACGAAGGTCGGGTACGACCTCGAGTTGCTCCGCGTGGCCAACGATGCCGTGAACGTTCCCCTCATCGCCTCGGGTGGCGTTGGTTCCTTGGCCGACCTCGTCGACGGGGTGGTGCTCGGACATGCCGACGCTGTGCTCGCAGCGTCCATTTTCCACCTCGGCACGCACACCATTTCCGAGGCGAAGGCAGCCCTCGCCGAAGCTGGTTGTACGGTGCGGCCGGATCCTCGCCAACCCTGACGGGCTGCGAGCGACACTGCGCTACCGTCGGGGTGTGGCTGACCACCTTCCCATCACCGTTCTCGCTGACCGGGTCCTCGTCCGCGTTGGGCAAGGCGAGGGTGAGCGACGATCGCGATCGGGGATCGTGATTCCCGCGACTGCGCAGCTCGCCAAGCGCCTCATGTGGGCTGACACTGTTGCCGTTGGCCCCCACGTGCGAACGGTGAAGGTCGACGACACGGTCCTGTTCAACCCTGACGACCGATTCGAGGTGGAGGTTGGGGGCGAAGAGTTCGCCATCTTGCGCGAACGCGACATCCACGCCGTTGCGTCCACCAGAATCGATGGCGGGACGGGGCTCTACCTATGAGTGGGGTGCGCTCCGTCGATCCCTTGGCCGTTCACTTTGACGACCGGGGGCTCGTTCCCGCCATTGTGCAAGACGCCGATGATGGGCGGGTGCTGATGCTCGCGTACATGAACGCCGAGTCGCTCGGGCGAACCATCGCCGAGGGTCGAACGGTGTTCTGGTCGAGATCACGACGCGAACTGTGGGCCAAGGGCGATACCTCGGGTGAGGTCCAGCACGTCGTCGAGTTGTCCCTCGACTGCGACGGCGACACCATCTTGGTGCGCGTCCACCAAGACGGCGGGGGAGCCTGTCACACCGGAGCTCGGAGCTGCTTCGACGTTGCTCCAAAGGAGGCGTAATGGGGACGATCTACCGGACCGATGCCATGGTGACCGTCGCTGCCGAATTCGTGGCCGACGGACTCACGCCGGTGGCAGCGTTCACCTCCATCGTTGGCGACGCTCCCGGATTCCTGTTCGAATCGGTAGAAGGCGGTGAGCGCTGGGGTCGCTACTCCTTCGTCGGTCGACGCCCGCTGGCCAAGCTTGTCTCTCGCAATGGTCAGGTGACGGCGACGGGGACCCTCCCCGACACCATTCGAACCGATGCCGGCATGCTGGCCGCCATTGATGACCTCATGGCGGCGTTCATGGGTGAGGCCATCGATGACCTGCCGCCACTGGCGAGGGGCCTCGTTGGCTACCTCGGCTACGACGTGGTGCGAGAGGTGGAACGACTCCCGCACCCGCCAACGAATGATCTCGGCCACCCCGACTCGGTCATCATGCTGCTCGGCGAAGTCGCTATTTTCGATCACTGGCGCCAACGGATCATCGTGGTCGTGAACGAACTCGCCGCACCGGGCGACGACGTGGCGCATACCTCGGCCACGGCACGGGCGATCGAACGGCACGACGCTCTCGTGGTTGATTGCTTCACCCCGGCGCCACGTCGGGCCGAGCAGGTTCCGGCAAAGGTTGACCCCGGTGCACTCCTCGTGGAGCGCACGATGTCGTCGGCGGAGTTCCAACGTGCCGTGCTGGCGGCCAAGGAGTACATCACCATCGGCGACATCTTCCAGGTCGTCCTGTCCCAGCGCATCGACTTCGAGCTCGACGCCGAGCCCTTCGACGTCTACCGAGCGCTCCGACTCCTCAATCCGAGCCCCTACCTCTACTTCCTCCGCCTCGAGGAGTTGACCGTCGCTGGTTCGTCGCCTGAGCCGCTCGTGCGAGTCCGTGACGGGGTCGTGATCTCTCGACCAATCGCCGGTTCTCGTCCTCGAGGGGCCACCGAGGAGGATGATGCGCGCCTCGGTGCAGAACTGCGCGAAGACCCGAAGGAGGTCGCCGAGCACGTGATGCTCATCGACCTAGCGAGAAACGATCTCGGCCGTGTCGTGCAGTTCGGCACCGAGACCGTCGACGAGGTCATGGTGATCGAGCGCTACAGCCACATCATGCATCTGACGAGTCAGGTCTCTGGACGTCTCGACCCTTCCCGGGGGCCAATCGACGTCCTCCGGGCAACCCTGCCCGCAGGAACCTTGTCGGGAGCCCCGAAGGTTCGGGCTATGGAGATCATCGACGAACTCGAGCCCACGCGTCGCGGGGTCTACGGCGGGGTTATTGGCTACCTCGACTTCCAGGGGAACCTCGACACCGCCATTGCTATTCGGACCCTGGTGGTGACCCCCGATGGCCGAGCGTCGGTGCAAGCAGGAGCAGGAATCGTTGCCGACTCCGACCCTGCAACGGAAGATGCTGAGTGTCTCCACAAGATGGCCGCCGTCCGTGCCGCTGTGGTGGTCGCCCGTTCCTTCGCTGCTCAGCGTGATGCGACGTGAGCGCAGCGATGACTATCTGGCACGCCGATCGATCCGTCATCTCGGTCAACGGTGACGATGCGGCCTCGTTCCTGCAAGGACAACTGAGCCAAGACGTGCTGCTGGTCGAAGAGGGCAGTGGGCGTCCGGCGCTCCTGCTGACTCCGGAGGGCAAGCTGATCGACGCCATTGGCGTCCACCGTGTCGAAGGCACCTACGTGCTCGACGTGTCGAGCGCTGCAGTGGACCTCGTCGTCGCTCGACTCCAGCGATTCTGCTTCCGAGTGAAGGTTGCCTTCGCTGCAAATAATGCGCTGCAGGTCCTCACGACGACTGCGGCAGCGCCCCCGTGGGCGAAGAGCAGTCGACCGCTCGGGATTCGAGGATTCTCGGTGGTGCTCGCCACTTCCGTGGCAGATGGCGTCGGCACGAGCGCCGACGGTCGCCCCGCAGAGATTGCAGGAGGCGTCCCGGCGTTCGGGGCAGAGATCGTTGACGGGATGGTCGCTGCCGAGCTCGGCATCGACTTCGTCGAGGCATCGGCGAGCTTCACCAAGGGGTGCTACACCGGACAAGAGCTCGTTGCCCGAGTGTCCTCTCGAGGGTCGAACGTTCCCTTTAGCCTCAAGCGCCTGCGACCGCTCGGTGCCGTCGAGGTCGGCGAGGCGCTCCTCGACGTCGACGGCACGGATCGAGGTGTCGTGACCTCAGTGGCAACGCTCGATGGTGCAGTGGTCGCCCTGGGCCGCCTCCATCGGAGCGTGAGCGAAATGCCGGTTGTCCACACGGCATCGGGCGTTCGCTGCGATGTCCTCCCCGTCTGAGTGACCACGAGACGTGCGTGAACGGCTCGCCCCGAGTGGATGAGCCTCCAACTACGCTTGGGCCGTGGAGACCTACCTCTCGGGAATCGTTGCGGCGCACAAGGCCGATCATGCGGCCACTCCGAGAGACCTCAACGACGCCATTCGGCGCGCTGAGGCCGGCCCACGCCCACGAGGGTTCCGGGCAGCGCTCGAGCGCTCGGCGACCGAGGGACTCGCACTCATCGCCGAAGTGAAGCGTCGTTCGCCCTCGCTCGGTGCGCTCGTCGGCTCGCTCGACCCTGCCTCGCTCGCCACGTCCTACGCAGCAGGTGGTGCTGCCTGCTGCTCGGTGCTCACCGACGAAGCGTTCTTCGGGGGCTCTGCAGAAGATCTCGCCGCCGTCCGGGGTTCGGTGGACCTGCCGATTCTGCGGAAGGACTTCACCGTTGACCCCATCGATGTGGCCGACGCACGGGCAATGGGTGCCGACGCCGTACTCCTCATCGCCGCCGTGTTGAGCGATGGAGAACTCGCACGATGCCTCGAGCTCGCGTCGCACCTCGCACTCGACGCCCTCGTTGAGGTGCACGACGAGGCCGAACTCGATCGAGCGCTCACTCTCGGCGCTGATCTCATTGGGGTGAACCAGCGCGATCTCGTCACCTTCGCAGTCGACCAAGAACGAGCCGTTCGACTCGCGGCATCGATGCCGCCGTCGGTCTTCTCGGTAGCGGAGTCGGGGATTCGGGGGCCAGCGGACGCCGCAGCCCTCGCCAGTGCTGGGTTCTCAGCGATCCTCGTCGGTGAACTCCTCGTCAAGTCCGCCGATCCGCAGGCGCTGGCGTCGACGCTCATTGGCTACGACATTGGTCGGGGGGCTGCGTGATCGAGGAACCGTTCATCAAGATCTGCGGCATCACCAATGAAGCCGATGCGCTGCTCGCTGCAGGACTCGGCGCCACCGCGCTGGGCTTCATCTTCGCGCCGACGTCCAAGCGACTGATCTCGAGAGAAGACGCCAGAGACATCATCCGTCGTGTTCCATCTTCGGTTGCCACCGTTGGGGTCTTCCGCAACCAGCCGCTGTTCGACGTGATCGACATCGCAGCAGAACTGGGCTTGACCGCGGTGCAGCTCCACGGCGATGAATCGCGCGACGACGCCAAGTTCGTTGCCGATCAGATGGGGTGCGTGATCAAAGCCTTCGTCGCCGGAGATCCCGAGGTCAACCACTTCCGGTCCTACGGAGCGACCTACTTCCTCCTCGATGGACCAGAGCCTGGGTCTGGCGAGCTCTTCGATTGGTCCATCACCGAGGGCGTTCCAGAGCACAGCGCCATGATCGTCTCCGGTGGCCTGCGCCCCGACAACGTGGGTCTCGCAATCCGACAACTCCGACCCTTCGGCGTCGACGTGTGCTCGCACGTTGAGGCTGAGCCTGGGCGCAAAGATCCACTCGCACTCCGTGACTTCATCCGCAACGCCCGAGAGGCGTTCGATGAGCTCGGAGCCCGCCACAGTGACAACGACACCGAGTTCTTCGACTGGGGGAGTGAATGACCACCATCAACACGCCAATGGGTGAGCCAACCGCAGAGGGGTGGTTCGGATCCTTCGGTGGTCGCTACGCCCCCGAGTCGTTGATGCCGGCCTGCTTGGAGCTCGAAGCCGCCTTCCGTGACGCGTGGGCCGACCCTGCGTTCCACGCGGAGTTCGAGTCCGTGCTGCACCACTTCGGTGGCCGTCCAACTCCAGTCACCGAATGTCTGCGCCTCTCGAACCAGCTCGGCATTCGTCTGTTGCTCAAGCGCGAGGATCTGGCCCACACCGGAAGCCACAAGATCAACAACGTCATTGGCCAAGCCCTCCTCACCAAGCGAATGGGCAAGACCAAGATGATCGCCGAGACCGGCGCTGGTCAACACGGCGTGGCTTCTGCGACCGCAGCAGCGCTCCTCGGTCTTGAGTGCACGGTCTACATGGGAGAAGTCGACACCCAACGCCAAGCGTTGAACGTCTTTCGCATGGAGCTCCTCGGCGCAACGGTGCACCCCGTGACCTCAGGTTCTCGGACCCTCAAGGACGCAGTGAACGAAGCGATGCGCACCTGGGTTTCAGAGGTGCACGACACCCACTACTGCCTCGGTTCGGTCATGGGTCCCCATCCATTCCCATGGATGGTGCGGGAGTTCCAATCCATCCTCGGACGCGAGGCACGCGGTCAAGTGACGGATCTGCTCGGTGACGTTCCCGACTTCGTGGTGGCCTGCGTCGGTGGGGGATCGAACGCCGCGGGAATCTTCTCGGGTTTCGCCGATGCGCGCTCAGCGCTCATCGGGGTCGAGGCAGCTGGAGGCGCGGCGATTTCGACGGGAACCCCTGGGGTTCTCCACGGTATGAAGAGCCAGATTCTCCAAGATGACGATGGCCAGATCATCGAAGCGCACTCGATCTCAGCCGGGCTCGACTACCCCGGTATTGGTCCCGAGCACGCCCACCTGGCAGACATTGGTCGTGCCACGTACGCGAGCGCTGGTGATGATGAGGTGCTCGATGCACTCCAGATGCTCTCGAAGATGGAGGGCATCATTCCCGCTCTCGAGCCCGCGCACGCACTGGCGTGGATCATCCGGGCTGCCGGTAAGGAGATTCCGCTCGGCTCCACGGTGCTGCTCAACATGTCCGGTCGAGGCGACAAGGACGTGGCACAGGTGCGTGAGGTCCTCCAGGCCAAGGGGCTCTACCGATGATCCGCCCTCGCCTCGAAACCCACCTTCGCGCCCAGGTGGCCAACGGGCGAAAGTTACTCATCCCCTACCTCATGGCTGGGCAGTGCCCAGAGTGGCTCCAGGTCGTTGAGGGTCTGGCCGCGGCTGGTGCCGATGCCATTGAGATCGGCCTGCCGTTCTCCGATCCCATCATGGACGGACCGGTCATCCAAGCGGCAGCGGTGTCTGCGTTGCACGCCGGGACGACGCCCATGGGGGCACTCGCTGAGCTCAGCGCGCTCAACCTCGAGATTCCCCTCGTGGCCATGACGTACTACAACGTGGCCTATCGAGCCGGACACGAACGCTTCGCCGGTCGGCTCGTCGAGGCTGGGGTCTCTGGCGCCATCCTCCCCGATCTCTCGCTGGAAGAACTCGATGGATGGAGCGAGGTGGCCCTCGCTGCCGGTATCGATCCCGTGCTCCTCGTGGCTCCCGCCACCGGCGTGGAGCGCACAGCGGCAATCTGCCAACGCAGTCATGGATTCGTCTACGCCGTTGGCACGATGGGGGTGACGGGCGAACGCACTGAGCTCGCAACATCGGTCCACGAGGTTGTGGACAAGATCCGCCCCTTGACGGATCTGCCGGTGTGCGTTGGCGTCGGCGTGTCGACGCCGGCCCACGCTGCCACCGTGACGGCGTTCGCCGATGGAGCCATCGTTGGCTCTGCGCTCGTCCGACGGTTGCTCGACGGTGGAGGAGTGGCCGGTGCAGTGGAGTTCATCTCGCAACTGCGAAGCGCCATTGATGAGGGACCTGCATGACGACTATTGACGTCCACGTCGCAACTCGGAGTGAAGCGCCTGCGATGGCAGCTGCGCTCGGACGGGCGTTCTTCGACGACCCGGTCATGTCCTACCTCCTCCGTGACGATACGTCGCGGACCGGGCGTCTCGAGAAGATGTTCTCGGCCTTCCTCTACGGGCACTACTTGAAGGGCGGCGCAACCTTCACCGATGCGGCCAACGCTGGCGCCTCAATGTGGGCGGCGCCGGGCCATGCGATCCTGTCGCCGCTCGAGATCATCGGGCAGGGTCATCGAATGCTCGGGGCATTCGGCGTCGCCGTTCCCCGGGCGCTCAGGGCGCTCTCGGCGGTTGAGAAGGTGCACCCGAAAGAGCCTCACTGGTACTTGGGTGTCTTGGGCACGGATCCATCAGCACAGGGGAAGGGAATTGGTGGCGCACTCCTCCAGCCAATCCTCGATCGCTGCGACGCTGAGGGTTTGCCGGCGTACCTCGAGTCCTCCAAGGTTCGCAACGTTCCCTACTACGAGCGGTTCGGATTCCGGGTGACCGGCGAAATCCACATGGCTCATGGTGGACCGACCGTCTGGCCCATGTGGCGAGACCCACAAGGCTGAGGCGCCAAGCAGTAGCGGCGTGACCTGATCGACCAATGGCTCGAGTGCTCTTCCTCCAACACGATCACGTGTCGCCCCCGGGCCCGCTCGCTGCACGATTCGCCGAGCACGGGTTCGACCCCGTGATGTTCCAAATTGTCGATGCGGCGAACGTTGCGACCCCAGGGGTCGACGTGACGCTGCCGTCGTTCTGCGACTTCGAGGTTGTCGTCCCACTGGGGTCGCCGTGGTCGGTCTACGACCCGCAACTCGAACCGTGGTTCACCCAGGAGATCGCGGAGCTTCGAGCAGCGGACGCTGCAGGAGTTCCTGTGCTTGGCGTGTGCTTCGGTGCCCAGGCGCTGGCGGTTGCCCATGGCGGCGAGGTGCACCGAGGAGCCCAGTGTGAGATTGGTTGGTACGAGGTCGACAGTGTTGCCCCGGAACTGATCGCACCGGGTTGGTGGTTTCAGTACCACTTCGACGTCATCACGCCGCCAGCGGCAGCGACCGAGCTCGCCACGTCACCGGTCGCCCTCCAGGCGTTCAGCCTTCGGAGGAACCTCGGCGTGCAGTTCCATCCTGAAGCCACGACCGAACTCTTAGAACTCTGGCTTGACCCCGTTGGCACGGCTGAAGTGATCGAGGCCGGGTTCGATCCCGACGCGCTCCGCCGGCAGATGCGGCACCACGTCGATGCCAATCGAGCGCGAGCCTTCGCGCTCGTCGATGCTTTCCTTGCAACCATCGCAGCGACGTGACGACCGTCGGCGTCCTACAGCGTGCGACCAGCCCCGATCTCGCGGCGAATCGTGACGCCATCGTGGCTGCACTCCGAGACGCCCGGGAGTCTGGCGTTGATCTCCTCGTCGCGCCCGAGGGTTCAGCTGCTCCGTTCCCAGCCACCGTGACTGGTGCGCTCGCGGTCGCCGAACCCCTCACGGGGCCGTTCGTGACGGCGCTCCTCGGTGCCACGAGTCGCGGTGGAGCGGTGGTCGCCGGAATGTTCGAGCTGAGCGATGACGGCCGGGTCTTCAACACGGTGGTCGTGGTTGAGCACGGCGCCCTCATCGGTTCCTACCGCAAGATCCACCTCTTCGACGCATTCGGGAACGGGGAGTCCGCCTGGGCGAGCCACGGTCCGCCAGTGCCGGCACGGTTCGACGTCGCTGGCCTCACCATTGGGGTGGTGACCTGCTACGACCTCCGGTTCCCTGAGCTCAGTCAGGCCCTCACCGAGGAGCCGGTCGACCTCGTGTGCATCCCTGCTGGGTGGTGGGCCGGTCCGAACAAGGTTGCGCAACTCGTGACCTTGGCGACGGCGCGAGCGATCGAAGGGGTCTGTGCGGTTGCGCTCGCCGATCAGCCGGCGCCCATCTTCTGCGGTTCCTCGATGATCGTGGACCACGCAGGCGTGGTGCGAGCGAGCCTCAACGACGATGGGGAAGGCGTGGTCGTGGCGGACCTCGATCGCGCGGCCATGGATGCTGCCCGCTCAGTGCTGCCGGTTCGAGCACATCGTCGCTTCAAAGTGGTACCGAGGTGACGCGCGTCGAGCCACGAGGTGGTGCATTCTTCATGTTGGTGACGTGTGCCCGGAGCGGGACTCGAACCCGCACGTCCTTTCGAACAAAGGTGTTTGAGACCTTCGCGTCTGCCTATTCCGCCATCCGGGCAGGGCGCCTAGCCTACCGTTCCGCAAGGGGGTCATGGTGACGTCGATCTGGCAGATGGGGATCCTCCCAGGAACGCTCAAACGGCGGGTCGAAACCTCGCAAGGCCACCACGGTGACCGACCGGTGCTCGTCGTTGCAGTGGCTGCGCACGATACCGTTGGCTACGGAGAATCAGCCGCCTTGGTAGACCCGCTTCCCGGTGATCCGTCGCTCGAGGAGGTGCTGCGAGCCCTCGATGGCGGCCACGGCCGACGACTCCTCGCAGCGAGCGCAGCCCGAGGAGGAGCTGCGCCCCCGTCAGCGGTCATCGCACAACTCTTCGGCACCTCCCCGCTCGATCGGGCGGTGTCGCACGTCATTGAGATGGCCGTCCTCGACGCCGAACTGCGCTCGCGTGGCGAAACCCTCGCTGCGTGGGCTGGGGTCTCACGGTCGAGTGCCCCGATGTCGGGACTCGTCGTCGCTTCCGTTGACGGAGGTCCAGACGAGATCGCCGCACAGGTGGAGCACTTGCTCGCTCTCGGGTGTACGCAACTGCGCGTGAAGATTCGCCCAGGATTCGACGTCGAACCGTTGTCTTGGGTTCGACGAGCAGCGCCCCACGTCCGCCTCCACGGCGACGCCAACGCTGCGTACCGACTCGATGGCGACGATCGAGATGGCCCTCGTGCGCTCGCCGCGCTCATGGACGTTGGGGTCGACTGCATCGAGCAGCCACTGGCGGCCAACCTCGTGGCTGACCACGCGGTGCTGCGTCAGCAGCTCTCCATCCCGATTGCCTTAGATGAGAGCTTGGCGTCACCCCAGCAGTTGAAGCACGCCATTGCCTATGGCGCCCTCGACGTGGCCTGTTTGAAGCCGGTTCGTCTGGGTGGCCTCGCGGCGACTGTGAGCGCCTTGACGATGACCGCGAGGGCCGGCATCGACGCGTTCGTCGGTGGGTTCTACGAAACCTCATGGGCTCGCTCCACGCTGGCCGTGCTCGCTGCGCACGACGGGGCAACGCTGTCGTCGGACTGCACGCCCCCGGCGACCTACGGGCTGAGTGACGATGGATCACTCCGAACTGGCGGTGCCGGTGTCCTCCTACCGAGCGGCGTTGGGGTGAGTGGTGCCGACGAGGAGTTCTTCGCGGCGCGTGTGCCGGTGTGGACGGCGTTCCCGCTCGACGCGTGACGAGGACGAAATGCGCACGAAACGAGCGGCGGTAGGCTGAAGCGATGCGCCAAGCCGTTGTGCTCCGCAAACTCGAAGAGACCCAAGAGCGCTTGGAACGAGCGCGCCACGAACTCGTGGTCCTCGACGAGCAATTTGCCGCCCTCGACGACGCCGCTGAAGAACTCCGCATCCGAAACCTCGTGAGCGAGACGCCACTGTCGAGCCACGACTACGGCGAAATGCGCCGTGCCGCTGATGTGCTCGGCAAGGCACGAGATGCGGTCCGAGCCTTACTCACCGAGCTCCTCGCTGCACGCGAGGAACTCCTCTCACACGTGGAGGCCGCACAATGAGCGCCACTGTTGTTCTCGCCGATGACGAAGCCATTATCCGCCTTGACCTCAAGGAAATCCTCATCGAGGCGGGCTACTCCGTGGTCGGTGAGGCCGGCAACGGGGTCGACGCGCTGGCGCTCATCGAGGAGCACCAGCCTGACCTCGCCCTCCTCGACGTGAAGATGCCGAAGATGACGGGTCTGGAAGTCGCAGCGCAGGTGACGGGTGGGGGCACTGCCGTGGTGCTGCTCACGGCGTTCTCGCAGCGAGAGATGATCGAGGAGGCTCGGACGGCCAACGTTGCTGCCTACCTCGTCAAGCCCTTCCGCCGCCACGAGCTGCTCCCAGCGTTGGCGACCGTGCTCCAACAGGTCCGCGAGGACCACGCCTTCGACGTGGAGGTGGGGGAGTTGGGTCTTGCAGCAGAGGACAAGTTGGCGACTCGCCGGATCGTCGACCAGGCCAAGGTGGCACTCGAAGAGCACGGGCTGAGCGAGGAGGACGCGTTCTCCTTCATCCAGCGCACCGCAATGACGACCCGGCAGCGCATGCGCGACGTCGCCGAACAGGTCATCAGCGGCTCGTTGAAGCCGTGACGACCCCAGAAGATGGCCCGCTCCTCCTGATCGACGGGATGAGTCTGGCCTTTCGGGCCTACTTCGCGCTGCCTGCCGATTTGGCAACGTCGCAAGGTGTCGTCACCAACGCGGTGCACGGCTTCTGTTCGATGCTCATGACCTTGGTCAAGGACCACCGACCTCGTCGATTGGCAGTGGCGTTCGACCTCGCCGGCGGAACATTCCGAGATTCCATGGTTCCTGACTACAAAGGTGGCCGGGCAGAGATCCCCGTTGACCTCCCACCGCAGTTCGACATGATCTGGAGCGTGCTCGACGCCCTGCACATTCCCGTGCTCGGCGTCCCGCAAATGGAAGCTGACGACGTGTTGGCCACTCTCGCCACCGAATCGGTGGCGCGTGGAGAAGACGTGATCGTGGTGACCGGCGACCGGGACGCCTTCCAACTCGTGGCAGATCCCCACGTCAAGGTGCTCTACAACCGGAGGGGAGTGAGCGACTACTCGCTCTACGACGAAGCCGGGATCAACGAGCGCACCGGCGTCGAACCGGCTCGCTACCCCATGTTGGCAGCACTGCGTGGCGACCCTTCGGACAACTTGCCAGGCGTTCCCGGGGTTGGGGAGAAGACCGCAGCGAAGTTGCTCAACACCTACGGTGACTTGGACGGCATCTTCGCCCACGTCGATGAGTTGACCCCGAAGCTGCGTGAGAATCTGATCGCCAACGAGGCCCTCGCTCGCAACAACCTCGCGGTGATGACGCTCGTGCGAACAGTTCCCCTCGAGGTCCACGTCGATGACTTGGCAGTTGGCGGTTGGAACCTCGCCCAGCTCGAGCAGGTGTTCTCGACGCTCGAGATGCAGGGGCAACTGAAGCGCTGGCAGGCGCTGCTCGCCACCGGAGTGCTCGGCCCCTCAGTTGCTGGCGGCGACACCACCGCTCCAGTCCCCGACGTCGAGATGTCTGCAGCACCTGAAGGGACCATCGACGAACTCTCGACGATTCCTGCACTGGCGAGGTTCCTCGATTCCTGTGACCAAGGCATCCTCCTCGTCCCCTCGTTCGAAGGAGACGCTGGGCGGAGCCCGCTCACGAGCGTGGCGCTGGCGTCGGTCAGTGCGCCGTCTGCGGTGGGGATCGCTCCGGGGATACTCCTGCGAGAGGGTGGACTCTCGGCTCTCGCCGAGGCCTGTCGAGCCGTTGGGTTCTGCGGTCACGACGTGAAGGCGTTCCTGCGGAGCGCGCTGCTCGATGGCATCGTGGTCGACGGACTCAACCTCGACACCGCGGTCGCGGCGTACCTCGTGGATGCATCCAAAGACGCCACTGACCTCGACGCCCTGGTGCCCTTCGCCCGGGCTGAAGCAGCCCCAGCGGACTTGTTCTCCGCCGGAAATGGACACCAGTGGGCGAGTCGGCGCATCGCCCAGGTGAGCGTGCTCGTCGCTCGACTGACCGAGGCGCTCAACGAGTTGCAGCTCATGGAGCTCTACCGCACCATTGAGGCCCCGCTCGTTTCGGTGTTGGCTCGCATGGAGGCCGTGGGGATTGGCGTCGATCGAGCTGCGCTCACCGAGATCGCAGCATCGCTCACCGCTGATGCAGCAGCCTTAGAAGCACAGGTCCACGAGCTCGCCGGCCATCCCTTCAACGTGAACTCCACCCAGCAGCTCCGCACCGTGCTCTACGACGAGTTGGGCCTCACCCCTGGACGCAAGACGAAGACCGGGTACTCGACCGATGCAGCGACGCTCGAGTCGCTCCGCGAGGACCACGCCATCGTCGACACCCTGCTCCGCTACCGAGAGGCCGAGAAGCTCCGCTCCACCTACGGTGACGCACTTCTCGCTGAAGTTGGTCCCGATGACCGCATCCACGCCACGTTCCGCCAAACGGTGGCGAGGACCGGGCGACTGTCGTCTGAGCATCCGAACCTCCACAACATTCCGGTCCGCAGTGAAGGTGGGCGTCGATTCCGCACCGCATTCGTGCCGCGTCCAGGGTGGAAGCTCTTGGTCGCCGACTACGACCAGATTGAACTCCGAGTGATCGCGCACCTGTCGGGCGACGCGGGACTCATCGCAGCGTTCTCGGCTGGCCAGGACATCCACCGGGCCGTCGCCGCAGGGGTCTACGGGGTCTCACCCGACGAGGTCACCCACGCACAGCGCGAGCGGGCAAAGATGGTCTCCTACGGTCTCGCCTACGGCATGGAGGCCTTTGGGCTCTCCCGTCGCCTCGGTTCGTCGGTGGACGAGGCCAAAGAGATCATGGATCGCTACTTCGCTGCCTTCCCCTCCGTCCAGTCCTACATGGATGGTGCCGTCGCCGAAGCGCGTCGTCAGGGCTTCACCCGAACCGCGATGGGGCGCATTCGTCCGCTCCCTGAGCTCAACGATCCCAACTTCCGGATTCGCCAGGCGGCCGAGCGCCAAGCGATGAACGCAGGGATCCAGGGGCTCGCTGCCGATCTGTTCAAATTGGCGCTCGTGCGGCTCGACCATGGGCTGAGTGATGCCGGACTCGCTGCACGCTTGGTGCTCCAGGTGCACGACGAAGTGCTCGTGGAGGCACCACTCGACGAGATGGCAGCGACCGAAGCAATCGTGCGAGATGCGCTGATCCACGTCGCCGATCTCCACGTGCCCTTGGAGATCTCCCTCGGCTGGGGCGACACCTGGGGTTCCGCCAAGTCGTAATCGGACTCGAGGAGTCCGAGTGGTAGGCTGGAAATTCGGCAGTGAGTGGCGCTTGGCGCTCACGACCTCATGCAAGCCAACAGTGTTCCAGCGCAACCGATATCCACACGAGGAAGTCCACCATGACCGAAGAGCGCACATCGCTCCTGTCGCCAGAGGCGATGGGAACCTTCGACGCAGACGGCAACTACGTCCCCCGGCAGATCACTGCCGATGATCTCGGCGGTGCCGAGCTCGAAGCAGCCCTCATGGGCTCCATTAAGGAGTTCGATGACGGCGACCTCGTCAAGGGTACGGTCGTCAAGATCGACCACGACGAAGTGCTCCTCGACATTGGCTTCAAGTCCGAGGGTGTCATCCCGAGCCGAGAGCTCTCCATTCGCAACGACGTCAACCCGGCCGACATCGTCAGCCTCGGTGACGAGATTGAAGCCTTGGTGCTCCAGAAGGAGGACAAGGAAGGTCGCCTCATCCTGTCCAAGAAGCGTGCGCAGTACGAGCGCGCCTGGGCAACCATTGAAGAGCTCAAGAACAAGGGCGAGATGGTTTCCGGCCCGGTCATCGAAGTGGTCAAGGGTGGCCTCATCGTCGACATTGGTCTGCGTGGATTCCTCCCCGCATCGTTGGTGGAACTCCGTCGAGTGCGCGAGCTCCAGCCCTACATCGGCAAGACCATCGAGGCCAAGATCATCGAACTCGACCGCAACCGCAACAACGTGGTGCTGTCGCGTCGTGCATGGCTCGAAGAGGCGCAGAAGGAGCAGCGTGGGGACTTCCTCACCAACCTGAAGCCCGGCGAGCGCCGCAAGGGTGTCGTGTCCTCGGTGGTGAACTTCGGTGCCTTCGTGGACCTTGGTGGCATGGATGGACTCATCCACGTTTCCGAGCTCAGTTGGAAGCACGTGGAGCACCCCTCCCAGGTTGTGGCCGTTGGCGACGAAGTCGAGGTAGAGGTCTTGGACGTCGACATGACCAAGGAGCGCATCAGCCTCTCGCTCAAGACCACCCAGGCAGACCCGTGGCAGCAGTTCGCTGACAGCCACGGCACCGGTCAGCTCGTCTACGGTCGCATCTCGAAGTTGGTGCCCTTCGGTGCCTTCGTGCAGGTCGGTGACGGGATCGAAGGACTCGTGCACATCTCCGAGATGGCCAGCCACCACGTCGACCTGCCTGAGCAGGTCGTCAAGCCCGGCGAAGAGCTGTGGGTCAAGATCATCGACGTCGACCTCCAGCGTCGTCGCATCTCCCTGTCGATCAAGCAGGCTGCAGACGGTGGCGAGGTCTCCGAGGAGTACCGTGAGGCCTTCGGTGAGCACGCGTATGACTCCGATGGCAACTACATCGGCTCCTATGAGTTCGCCGAGGGTGACTTCACCCCTGAGACCGAGGCGCAGGCTGCGTGGGCGGACTACGTCGCCGAGGCAACTGCTGGTATCGCTGCGACGCCAACTGAGACGGCTGAGGCCACTGAGGCTGCAGAGGCCGATGTTGCTGAGGAGTCAGCCGGCGAGTAAGTCAATCCCAAGACTGCAGTTCACGAACGATGCCGGCGGGTTTCCGCCGGCATCGTCGCGTCTCGGTCAACTCTCCGTAGCCTGCGGAGCGGTCAAGCCTTGCCGCAAGCATCGAATTCCCACCGTCGCGCGGTGGAAGGAGTGCTCCTACCGAGTTGGTTCGGGTGTTCAGTTCTGCGAGTCGCCCGCTCGATGAACGAACGAGGTGTGTAGCCGCCTAGTGCTCGCTCGACTGCAGCGTGACGTACGTCGTCGTATTGGGGAAGTGACAGGCGACCTGGTGGCCCGGAGCGAGTTCTCGGAGCTCGGGCACTTCAGCCGCACAGCGGTCCTGGGCCTTCGGACACCTCGTCCTGAACCTGCAACCTGAAGGCGGGTTGAGCGGCGACGGAGGTTCGCCTTGGAGCACGGTGTGGTTCAGCTCCACATTCGGGTCTGGCACGAGCGCTGCTGACAGCAGGGCTTCGGTGTAGGGATGGAGCGGCTTCTCGTAGAGGAGGTCCGAGGGGCCGATCTCGCACATCTTGCCCAAGTACATGACCGCTACCCGGTCGCTCACGTTCTTCACGACGGCGAGGTCGTGCGCGATGAAGAGCAGGGTGAGGTTGTGCTTCTGCTTCAAGTCGGTGAGGAGGTTGATGATCTGGGCTTGAACCGAGACGTCGAGGGCCGAGACCATTTCGTCGCAGACGAGCAACTTCGGGTTGGCGACGAGGCTGCGAGCGATGGAGATGCGCTGACACTGGCCTCCAGAGAATTCTCTGGGGTAGCGATCCCCAGCGAGTGCCGGGTCGATGCCGACTTCCAAGAGGATGTCGTTGACGACCTGCTCCCGACTTGCCTGATCGCCGCGGTTCCAGATCGCGAGGGGTTCGGCCACGATCTGGCTGATCTTCCGCCGGGGGTTGAGCGACGAAATGGGGTCTTGGAAGAGCATTTGCAGCTCAGACCGCTTCTGTCGCATCGCTTCTCGGTCGAGCGTCGTGAGGTCGGTGCCGTCGAAGGTCACCGAACCCGAGGTGATGGCTTCTAGCTGCAGAATAGCTCGACCTGTCGTGGACTTGCCGCAGCCGGACTCACCGACCAGACCGAGGGTTTCACCTTCGAACACCTCGAAGGAAATTCCGGCGACAGCCTGTACGGCCGAGCGCTTGCGACCGTAGGTGACGACGAGGTCCTTGACGCTGAGGAGTGGGGTAGTCATTGCTGCTCCGAAGGGGTCGTGGCTGGTGCGTGCCCACCGAGTGGGTACCAGCAGGCGAAGAGGTGGTTGGCGCTGAGCGTGGAGGCGACGAGCGGTGGCCGCTCTTCGTGGCACTTCTCCGTCGCCATCGTGCAGCGAGGTGCGAACGCACACCCCTTGGGTGGGTTCACGAGATCTGGTGGACGACCGTCGATTGAGGTGAGCCGAGTGTGACTCGGAGCGTCGATGCGGGGCGTCGAGTCGAGGAGGCCCTTGGTGTAGGGCATGGCGACATTGGCGAAGAGCTCCTTCGTTGGTGCCTGCTCGACAATTCGTCCGGCGTACATCACCGCAACGTCATCGGTGCGCGTGGCAACGACCCCGAGGTCGTGGGTCACGAGGATCAAGGTGAGATCCGACTCTCGACGAAGCTCCCCAATGAGGTCGAGCACCTGGGCTTGGACTGTGACGTCGAGTCCGGTGGTTGGCTCATCGGCCACGAGGAACTTCGGTCCGCAGGCAATCGCGATGGCGATCATCACACGTTGGCGCATGCCACCCGAGAGCTGGTTCGGGTACGCCTTGGCTCTCCGTTCGGGGGAGGGGATCCCTACTTGGCGGAGGAGTTCCACGGCACGAGCCTTCGCGTCCTTGCGGGACATCTTCAGGTTGATACGGAGTGATTCAGCGATCTGCTCGCCAACTCGCTTCGTTGGGGTGAGTGCGGTCATGGGGTCCTGGAACACCATGGCGACTTCAGAGCCCCACATCTCACGGAGTTGCTTGTTCGATACCCCAATCACCTGGTGGCCATTCACCATTGCCGTTCCGGTCTGAGAAACGTTGAAGGTGGGGAGGAGTCCAATGATGGATCGTGAGAGCACGGTCTTTCCGGATCCAGACTCGCCGACGACACCGAGGCTGCGGCCCCGCTGAATGGTCAAGCTCACGTCGTTCACTGCGGTGAGGGGGCCACGAGGAGTGGCGAACGTCGTCGTCAGGTGATTGACGTCGACGATGGGAAGCGTGGTCTGGTCGATGCTCATTAGAGTCTCCCGGCTCCGACGTCGTAGCGTGCGCGGAGTTTGTCGCCGATGATGAAGAGGGACACGAGGTACACGAAGATGGTGATCGCTGGGAAGAAGGCCAGTTCATACTGCTGGAATCCGGTGTAGAAGCCTGAGAACTGTCCAGCACCTTCGTTGAGCATGTTGCCCCATGACGCGGTCGGAACGGCGATGCCCTTGCCGAGGAACGACAACGACCCCTCAATGACCACGATGTTGGCAATGCCGAGGAGGAAGACGGTCATCGCTGCAGGCGTCACGTTCGGGAGAATCTCCTTCACGAGGATGCGCCGGTTCGTGGCACCGAGGGCTCGAGCGGCCATCACGAACTCTCGAGAGGCGTAGCTCATGGTTGCGCCACGGATCAGGATGAACACCAGCGGAATGGAGAAGATTCCAAGGATCAGGATCATCTTGACCATCGAGACGGGCTGCCACATGCCGAGGATGATGAGCACGGCAATGAAGGACGGGTAGCTAATGCCGACGATCATGGCCGAGTTGATGACGAGGTCCGTCGTGCCGCCTCGGTAGGCAGCGATCATGCCGAGTGATCCGCCGATGAGGAGGCCAATGGCCATCGTGCCGAAGCTGACGATCACGGAGACTCGAGCGCCGTAGACCACGCGTGCGAAGGTGTCTCGACCGAGGTCGTCGGTGCCGAAGAGATGGTGCCAGCTCGGCAGGTTCATTGGCGCGAGCACGTTCTGCGCATTGGGGTCCTGAATGGGCAACCACTGGCAGAACAGAGCCACGAACACCACGATGCCGACGAACGAGGTGGCGATCCAGAAGGTCACGCCGAAGCGCTCGCGCTTGCGCATCGCCTTCGACGCCTTGTTCGGGTTGGTGTGGACGACTTTGGAGAGAGTGTCAGTCACGAGCAATCCTTGGGTCAATCAGGGGGAGGAGGGAGTTGATGAGCATCTGAATGCCGATCACCAAGAACGCCACAGTCATGACCAACATCTGCAGGAGTCCGAAGTCACTGGTGTCAACTGCGGGAAGCAACCATGACGCGAAGCCTGGGATGGAGAGGAAGGTCTCAACCACGAACGATCCAACGATGAGACCCGAGATGGTGAGTCCGAGCGACGTGAGCAAGGTGACCGACGATGGTCGGAGCACGTGACGCCAGAGGATTCGTCCGTCCCTCAGTCCCTTCGAACGGGCCATAACCACGAAGTCCTCTTGGAGATTGATGATCATGTCGTTGCGGAGGAAACGGAAGTGCCCAGCGAGCGATGAGATGGCAATAGCAATAGCCGGAAGGACGGCGACCTTCAGGTTCTGTGGGGCGACAACGGAGACTGAACTGTTCCACGCACTCGGTCCGGGGAGGAAGTTGTACTTCACGGTCAGCACGTAGGTGAGGATGGGGAGCGCCACGATGGTGGGGATGGAGTAGGCGCCGAGCATGATTGCATTCGCTGAGCGGTCGAGGCGACCGTTAGGCCTGCGAACGACTGCCACGGCAGTTGGAATAGCAATCACGAGGCCAAGAATTTGGCTCATCGTCAAAATGAGCAGGGTGGGGGGCAGCGACTCGGCGAGGATCGTCGAGTTCGCCTTCCCGGGTGAGACGGTCCACGATGTTCCCCAGTTGAAAGTCACGATGTGGCCGAGCCACGTGAAGTACTGCGCGAAGAACCCTTGATCGAGACCCACCTGGTGCTCAAAGAGCCGAGCGTTCTCGGTCGTGTAGGAGGTCCCGAGGTGCTTCACGACCGGGTCGCCTGGAAGCAGGCGCATGATCAAGAAGCTGACGAACGAGATGATCAGCAGCACGCCAAAGAATTGGATGACCCGGCGCAGTAGGTAACGAACCACAAGAACCCCCCCTTGTGCAGTTGAGTGTAGATGATGAAACTTCCTCTCGGAGTTGCTTTCTGAGCGTTGTCGATGGCCTACGATCTCGGCGTGGACGAGACGCACTCACCATTGTTGTCACGAGGTCCGGCCGAGTTTGATCGCCGCCTTCCGCGGCTCATTCAGGCGATGGTGACCATGGTCTTGGCCATGGAAGTCACCATTTCGGTGGCGCTGGAGTTTGGCGTCCACCTGCCGTTGTGGCTCGACGAAGCCCTCACCGTCAACATCTCCTCGTTGCCGGTCGCGCAGATCCCGGGAGCGCTCAAACACGATGGCGCTCCGCCCTTGTTCTACGTGATCTTGCACGTGTGGATGGGGTTCGTAGGACACAGTGACGTTGCCGTGCGATCACTGGCAGGGGTTTTCGCCCTCGGTGCACTGGTGATGACTGCCGTGACGGTACGCGCCATTTGGTCCACTCGGGTGGCGGTGGTCACCGTGGCCCTCCTGGCCGGATCGCCGTACTTCGTGTACTACGGCAGTGAGTGTCGGATGTACAGCCTCGTGATGTTCGAGAGCATCGTGTTGCTCTACACGTTGCATCGAGCGAGCGAGACGCCATCGCGGGGACGGCTCATCCTGGTCGCGGCGTCGGTCGCTGCGTTGCTCTACACCCACTACTGGTCGCTGTACCTGGTCGGCGTCCTCGGGCTCTGGCTGCTCGCTCGGGCAGCCTTCGGGCCACAGTCGTGGCGTGGAACGGCGTGGAGGATCATCGCCGCCGTGCTCGGAGGGTGCGTGGCATTCATCCCGTGGGTCCCCGTCTTCTTCTACCAAGCGGCACACACCGGTACGCCGTGGAGTGCCCCGACGCATCTGAGCATCGTCGTCGAGCTCTTTGGTTGGTTGACCTACAACCAAGCGGCTCTCTTCCAGGTGGATTCGCTGCACAGCCAAATCCTGCTGGTCTCCTACCTCGGGTTCGCAGTCATTGGAATCGTTGCGGTGGCCACCGGCCGATTCACTGGAGCGCTGGACCTTCGCGTGCAAGGCAGGGCTCGACTGATGGCCGTTTGGGCGATTGGGACCGTTGCAGTTGGCTCGGCCCTCTCCGTCTTGTCCTCGAGCGCCGTAACGCCGCGCTACGCAGCCGTTGCCTTCATTCCTTTCATGATCCTGCTTGCGCTCGGAATTACGTCGTTCGGTGATCCTTGGGTTCGTGTTGGCCTGGCGTTCGGTGTTGCGTTCATGGGTTTGTGGGCGGCCAAGGAGTATCGAACGACCGCTCGAACCGAGTCCCCGGCGGTGGCCAGCGCCCTCAACAGTGCAGCCCGTGCCGGAGATGTCGTCCTCTTCTGCCCCGACCAACTCGCCCCGTCGACGCTCCGACTCCTCAACACTCCCGGCATTGTGACCATGGGGTATCCCAACCTCTCCGTGGCGAACGGCCGGATCGACTGGGTGGACTACGAGGAGAAGATCTCCCGCCGTCCTCCAGTTGTCGCTGCGAAGGCGGCTGAAGCCCTCGCCGGTCCGACCCACACGGTGTGGCTCGTGAGCCAAACCTACGCACCGGGGCTCCACGGTCGTTGTGATGACCTCGCGCAACAGCTTGCGCTCGATCGAGGAATCACCGAGATCACCCCAGTAGTTGCCGCCGACATCCATCGCTACTACCAGCCGATGCAACTGTTGTCGTTCCCGCCACGTGGCCGAAACCATGGCTGAGCGACCGTGGAGTGAGGTGGCGGTGAACTACTGTTTGCCCACGTACGACAGCACTTGCGTGCTGCAGGGGAGCGTTCTGTGACCACCGAGTCCGTAAGTTCTGACACAACGCCAGAGGGTCAACTTCCTGTTGTGGTGATCGGCGCTGGGCCGGCCGGCCTCACCGCCGCCTACGAATTGGCGAAGGGCGGAGATCCCGTCATTGTCTTCGAGGCGGACAGCGTCGTTGGGGGTATTTCCCGAACCGTTGAGCGCGACGGTTGGCGCTTCGATATCGGTGGGCACCGGTTCTTCACCAAGGTTCCCCAAGTGGAGGCACTCTGGCATGAGATCTTGCCCGATGAAGACTTCCTCCTCCGTCCTCGGCAGAGCCGAATCTTCTACGAGAACAAGTACTACGACTATCCGCTGAAGCCCACCAACGCGTTGAAGAACCTCGGTCCCATTGAGGCGATTCGCTGCGTTCTCTCCTACGCCCGAGCTCAGATCGCTCCGCCGAAGGATCAGTCGAACTACGAGAATTGGCTCGTGGCTCGCTTCGGGTGGCGCCTCTATCGTCGATTCTTCGAGACCTACACCGAGAAGGTGTGGGGTGTGCCGGTGAAGGAGATGCCGGCGGACTGGGCGGCGCAACGCGTGAAGGGTCTCTCCCTCGGGAATGCCATCGTCAACGCGCTCCTCCCAAAGCGCAACCAAAAGGACATCACCTCGCTCATTGAGGAGTTCCAGTACCCAAAGTACGGTCCTGGCATGATGTGGGAAGTCTGCGCCGAGAAGGTGGTGGCGCTCGGGGGCGTGATCGAGATGAAGACGCGAGTCATCGCCGTGTCCGGCGTTGACGACCACGTCCAGAGCGTGACGGTCAGGTCGAAAGAAGGGGTCACGACGACCATTGCCGCTCGTGCGGTGATTTCCACCATGCCGATGCGCGAACTCGTGCAGGCATTAGAGCCAGCCCCTCCAGCACCCATCGTCGCCGCCGGGTCGGCGTTGCACTACCGAGACTTCTTGACGGTGGCACTCGTCGTGCCGAATCAGGGAGTCTTCCCTGATAACTGGATCTACATCCATTCCCCAGAGGTCAAGGTGGGTCGTATCCAGAACTTCGGATCGTGGTCACCGTACATGGTGAAAGACGGCAAGACCTGCCTTGGGCTTGAGTACTTCGTCTTCCAAGACGATGAGTTGTGGTCCTCAAGCGACGAGGATCTGGTCGCGCTAGCCACTCGCGAGCTCGAACGCCTTGGTCTCGTCCCGAAGAACGTCGTCGAGCGCGGCTACGTCGTCCGCGTTCCAAAGGCCTACCCCTACTACGACGGATCCTACAAAGAGAACGTCGCAACGATCGATGCGTACCTGCAGCACCACATGGCTGGCGTGCACCTGATTGGAAGAAATGGGATGCACAAGTACAACAACCAAGATCACTCCATGCTGACGGCGATGCTCACGGTTGAGAACCTTCGTGGGGCCCGTCACGACATCTGGGCGGTGAACGTCGAAGACGAGTACCACGAGCAATCCGCCACGACGGCTGGTCGTGAAGGCACGGGACGTGATGCCCCGATCTTGCCCGCTCGTCCAACGGCGTCCTAAGCGCGATGGCTGAAGTGGGCGGCGAGGTGGAGAGCCCCATTCCTGCGCGCCGCGGGAGCCGTGTCGCCGAGGTCTGGCGGAACATCACTCAAGCAGGACCGCTGGCGATTGCAGGGGTCATCGCGAATGGGTCCAACGTGCTCGTCACCGTTTTGCTCGCCCATCTCCTCATCGCTGCTGATTACGGCTACCTCAATCAACTCATTGGACTGTTCCTCATCATCTCCACGCCGGGATCAGCGGTCATTGTGGCAGTGGTGCGCCGGGTCACGGCGTGGAGGGTCAGCGGTCAAAACACCGCAGTACGCGACTGGGCCACGCTCCTGAGGAGGAGGGCGCTCATCGTCTACGCGATCTACGTCGTCTGCGTCGTCGCGTTCGCGCAGCCACTCGCCAATGACCTGTTGCGCAACCACTCCTCACTTGGCGTGGTGACGATGCTGGCCGGGGCGGGGCTTTGGGTGGTGCTCTGCATTGACCGCGGTTTCCTGCAGGCAACTCGGCGGTATCGGGACCTGTCGACCAACTTCCTCGTTGAAGGTGGCGTCCGATTCGTGGCAGTGCTGGGCTTCGTCGCGATCAGTCCGCAGGTTGCCAGCGCGTGTCTCGGCATTCTGGTTGCAGAGGTAGCCACCTACCTCCACGCCCGTCGTTCTGCGTTCCTCGCCATTGAACTCGATGGCGCCGTGGGCGACGACGGTGTCGCCATCCACCCCTCAGCGATCGCGAGGGACCTCTTCGCAGCGGTGTTGGCCATGGGCTTCCTCGCCGTGCTGCAGAACGCCGATGTGATTCTCATTGGACGACAGAACCACCACCTCTCGGGTTCCTATGCTGCGATCTCGGTGGCGTCGAAGGCGCTGTGCTTCATCGCCCTCGTCCTCGGCAGCTACCTCGTGCCCGAGGCGGCCATCCACCACGGGGAAGGTTCACACGCCTTGAGGCCGCTAGCAGCAACACTGGCCATCGTCGCCGCTCCAGCGCTCGTCCTCTTCGTGCTCTCATCGGTCGCTGCTGAGACGGTGCTCCGTCTCGTGTTCTCGGCGAAGTACCTCGGAGCGGCGAGCGCATTCTCGACGCTCGTCCTCGCGATGACGGCGCTGTCGGTCACGATGATCCTCACGCTCTACCTCTTAGCGATCGGAAAGCGGTGGGTGGTCATCGTCCTCGCAGCCGGCGCTGGACTCCTCGTGGCCTTGACCGTCCACGGCAATGGTTCGCCAGCGTCGGTGGCGCACGCTGACCTCGTCGCACAGCTCACCCTCGTCGTGGTGATGGTCGGGTGTTTCGTGGTGGCCCACCTGAGAGACCATCGCTGGAACCCGGCCACGGTGCCTTCGACGGCCTGATGGCCGCCGATAGCATCGGGAGCACTGTCTGAGCGAGGAGATGTCGGTGACGAGTGAGAACGAGGTCGCGAGCACCGCCAGCATCGCTCGTCTCGCAGCTGAATCTGGAATTACGCGTGTCACCATGTTGGCCTGGCGGGACCTCGATGACCCCGAGGCCGGCGGATCCGAACTCCACGCCCATCGGATCGCGACCCGTTGGGCGGCCGCGGGTCTCGACGTCGAACTCCGGACGTCCATGGTGCCCGGTGCAGCTATGGACGTTGATCGTGACGGCTACCACGTCGTCCGCAGAGGTGGCCGATACGGGGTATTTCCCTCGGCAATTGCCCATGGACTTCGCCATCGCCGGAGGCCTGAAGAGGCGCTGGTTGAGATTTGGAACGGCATGCCGTTCTTTTCGCCCCTGTGGTACCGCGGCCCCAAGGTGGTGTTCTTGCACCACGTCCACGGCCCGATGTGGCAGATGTCGCTGCCACGATTTCGTGCTGCACTTGGTTCGGCAATTGAACATCGAATCGCACCACCGTTGTATCGCCGGACGTCGATCCTCACCTTGTCGACCTCGTCTGAGGAGGAGATCGTCGAGAAGCTCCACCTCCCACGGAAGCGGGTTTCGGTGGTGCCACCTGGAATCGAGCCCACGTTCCATCCTGGTGGTTCCAAGAGCACCAACCCTTCGGTCGTCGCCGTTGGACGTCTCGTGCCGGTGAAGCAGTTCGATAAGTTGATCGAGGCGCTCATCGCCGCCAAAGCGGCAGTTCCTGCGCTGACGGCCACGATCATCGGTGAGGGGTATCTCCGGTCTGATCTCGAAGCCCAGGTCGCTGCAGCGGGCGCCGACTCCTGGTTGCGGCTGCCCGGTCGGGTCGACGACGCAGCGCTCGTCGACGCTTATCAATCCTCGTGGGTGGTCGCCTCAACGTCGCTGCGAGAAGGCTGGGGAATGACGCTCACTGAGGCAGCGGCGTGTGGCACGCCGGCAGTCGCGACGGATATCGCGGGACATCGTGATGCCGTCGTCAACGGCGCCTCAGGACTCCTCGTCGACGAAGGCGCTCCCTTCGTCAATGGACTGGTTGCCGTCTTGGGGAACGAAGACCTTCGTCGTGCGCTTAGCGCCGGTGCATTGGAGAACGCTGCACGCTTTACCTGGGATGCGACTGCGGTTGAAACCTTCCGGGCCCTCGCTGCGGTGGCGATGGCTCGTGCGGCTCGGAAGCAGGTACGTCCTTCTTCAAGATGATGAGGAGGTTCCACGTGAGGAACTCGCGTAGCACCGGTACCTTGACGATCCAGCTCACCCAGTCGGGGTAGTAGCGGGGGAATGCCCAGGTAACGCTCACGTCATCTCGATCGAGGGCCAAGTCAAGCCCTTGCTTGACGGTGACCTTGAAGAGTGATTCACCGAACTTGTTCCCAGGTGGGCGACCGTGCTTCTTCTCGAAGCGTCGTGCAGCGAACTCGCCGCCGATGAAATGCCACGGAGAGGTTTCATGGCCACCCCACGGTGAGCGCCAGACGGTGTAGGAGCAGTAGATCGTTCCGCCAGGTCGGGTGATCCGCAGCGCCTCATCGAGGAACGCTGCCGGGTCGGGGACATGTTCGAGGACGTTGGAGCTGAACGCAATATCAACAGATCCGTCGGGGAGCGGTAGTCGCATGCCGTCACCAGCAATGGTGCGACCTGGGTGGAGGCGACCAGGAAGGACGGCGTAGTCGTGCCGTTCCTCGTAGGAGGAGAAGGGGAGATCGGCAGGCCGAGGTGGAATCGGCGTTGCCTCGGGCTCAACGAGGATGCAGTGCGCACCTCGAGCCTCGAACGCTTCGCTGAAGTAGCCGGGACCTCCACCGACGTCGGCGATCACCCGGTTGAACAGCGGTGCGTACCCAGAGAGTTGGTGAGCGGTGTCCTCAGCCAAGGTTCGGTAGAAGAAGTCGGGATCGGTTTGCTCAACCCTGAACGCTCGGAAGAGGGCTACTGATCGGCGAAGACCCGTCAACGCTTGGAGAAGTGCGGTTTCTTCCTCTTGGGGTGATGGTCCAGTCGCAACGTCGGCGCCCTCCGAGCGTCCAAGCGACCCCGTCACCGCCGCACCAGCGGCCGCAGCGGTGAGTGCGACCGAAGAACCAGGAGCGAATGGTTCGAGCGACGGTGCTTCGGGCGTCGATGGCGCTAGACCATCGTCTTCATTGGCGATCTCGTCGCCGTCGGAGTCCTCTCGTTCAGGTTGGTGCGATGGATCATCGTCGAGGGGAGCACTCGCTCCACTGCCGCCGTCACTCGCATCGCCGAGTTCGAAGAGGTCGTCATCGTCCTCATCGATGGCCTCCTCAAGATGGCGGATCGCCGACGACTCAATGGTGGCGTCGATGAACAGTATGGCCAATACCGCCCACGTGCACCCGTTCGCGACACCGAAGTGAGTCGGCCACAAAATATTCCACGGCCAGCGGTGCGCCCCGATCGCCACGCTGAACGTGGTGATGGCCAGGCCGGCGGTCATGAGCGCCACGCTCATGGCCCGCCCCCACCGTCCGCGAGCAACGACGACGCCGAAGAGGGCAAAGGCCGGGAGTGCCAACCACGAGGTCGTGAGGGTAGCGATGGCGATCGCGACGAGGATCGCGACGAGGTGTGGTCGGCCACTCGATCGCAGGTCGCGTCGGCGTGACCAGAACGTTGGGACGTCGAGCGCTGCCGTTGGGAACCCCAGTCGGCGTGAGCGCCGGAGCGTGAGCACGAGGACGAGACCGAGTCCAATGGCTGATGCGTAGAGCGCGAGGTCAACCGTCTTCTGCGGCGACCAAGTCAAGACGAGATGGTGGACGCTTCCAGCGGGGAATGCAGGCAAGTCCCAGCCATTGGCAAATCCGTCGACGAGGCGCGGGCTCAAGCTCCAGCGATGGCCATCAATGGAGAGGCTCCAGCCACTCGAAAGGCTCTGTCCGAAGACCAAGGTGGTGGGGGCACCGGTTCCCTCAATGGTCGCTGAGACCGACGTGCGACTCTGGTGGAGCACCGTGGCAGGAACTGCTGCTTGCGCTGGAGGGAGGTCGAAGCGACCGTTGGTGATGCTGAGTGGTGCACCGCCACCGGCGGATCCCAAGGCCACAGTGTCGGTCGTGAGGGGAATGGATGGGTCCTTCGCACCAATGATGGTGTTGGCACCCGCTTGGAACGAGATGGGAGTGGTGGAGCAGGTGGAGAACGTGATGTCCTTGCCGTTGAGCAAGTCTGCGGTCGACCCAGAGCCCGCAATCGGGACGGCGACGCCGTTCACTTGGAGCAGGTCGGTGCGGCATCCCGTGTTGACGAAGGACGATGTCGTTGGAGCTGTGACTCCAGGGATACCCAACTCGGCGATACCGATGGGGAGCGAGTTGGGGCCGAAGAGGGAGTAGTCCGTGATCTTGGGCGCTCGCTTCGCGACGATCGTCACACTGAAGTTGGTTCCCGTGAGCGGGACTGCGACTGGGACCGTGACCGCTGATGTTGCACCGTTCTCACTGTTCGGTGCCGGTGGGATCGCCGGCATCGTGATCTGTTCTGAGGTGGTGCCGTTGGAGAGTGCAATGGTGGTCGGCAGACCATGGTGCCCATCGTTGACGAGGACCATATTCAGTTGGTGAATGGTGACGGCCTTATTGAGGCTGATCGACATGCTCTGACCGTCACCGGGTCCGACGGCAGGCACCCACGCCGTCGTCGGGTCTCCATCGATCGCCGACCACGAGCCTGAATTGAAGCTCTGCTGGAGGCGACTATTCGAATTGGTGCCGATGACGTATGCGTCCCCAGCGGTGCCACGGGGGAGGTTGCGCGACGCTCCTGGGCCACTGCGACCGAGGAGCTGATTGATTTGACTGTCTGAGACATCGGAGTTCAGCCGCAGAGTTCCCATCGCCGAGAATTGGCGAGGCCCAGGAAGGTCAACAGTTCGCACGAGTGGATGGGCGGTCAGGACGAGCCGGTTGAGGGTGATGAGCAGTCGACGATCGATAGAGCTCGTCCCGACATTGGTCAAGAGATCGGTCGGCAACCGAAGGGACTCCATGATCGGCGTGGCGCCTGGAACGGTGATTTCGGAGAATCCGACGGCGTTGGCGTTGGAGAAGTCAGCGAGGTTCGGCTCATTAGTTGACGTGATGGCGACTCGGAGGTGTGAGAACGTGGTCATTGGGAACGACACGACCTGGCCCTGACCAGTTGCCGGTCCGTCCTTTTGGAAGATCGAACTCGCGTTGAGCGTCGCGTGGAACACTCGAGCACCGGCGGTGATCGTGATGCCAACAACTCGACGAGGACCCGTCTCAGCGACCGACGGCTGGAGGAACTGGAGGTGATTGGTGGTGACCGGTACGGCCAACTTCAAGTCAACGTACTGCCCGGTGGCTCGCTGGTAGGCGCCTTCAACCCATGCCGTCGTCGCGATGCCGTCGAAAGCGTTCGAGGGCTGGCTCTCGGGGTCATTCGTGATCGGGTTGCCGTATGAGGTGGCACCAATCGACCGCACGCCCGGGTAGAACGCAACGGTTTGTGTGGCGGTGTCGGCGGTCGAGAAGGGCGAGAGTGCCTGCTCTGCAGGATTGGCCACGATGGGCTTCTCAGTCTCGGTCATGGGGTAGCCGTAGGTCGAGTTGAGTGATCCCCAGGTATCGAGCCGGCGGATGTTGGAGTCCGAGAGCACCAAGGTCGCATCGTTCTTCAGTGCGCTCGCAAGCACCGGACTCGTCGCCGTCAAACTCGCCGAGTAGTCGACCGTGGGATTGCTCGCGAGAAGGCCGAAGTTGGCCAGGGCCAAGATTCCCTCGCCGTCACCCGAGAGGAGGATGGGTTGTTGGGCGCTCTCGGCTCGCAAGATGGCACGTGGCGATGTGACGCCGTAGACCATGAGCGGCGCAGGATACGGGGAGCCCGGTGGAATGGCGAGTTCAGCTGGGCTGAAGATCTTCCGGTGAATACCTTTGACGACCACGACGGATCCGAAGCTGGCCGGGCTCAGCAAGCCATTCGGCGTGGGGTTGAACATCCGCAGATACGTCGCCTGTGGCGGGTTGAGTCCGTAGCGCGTCGTTGGGAGGTTGGACTGAAGAAGGACATCTCCGGCGCTCATGAGCGCGGCGACGGGAGCGATGCTGTTCGGGTCGAGGACGCCGTCTTGCATGGCTTCGTCAATCGCACGAATCAAGTTCGCCGACCCCGCCTCGCCTTGCACGACCGCTTGGCGGGCCACGTAGGGCCGATTCAAGATGCCAGGCCAGATGGAGTCTTCGGTGGTCCCGAAGGTGTAGTACGCGAAGTCCTCTCCGGGCAATCCGAGCACTCGGGTGCCTGGGTGGACACTGTTCAAGTAGTCCGCAGTTTGGCGAACGTAGGACGGCAACGTCGCAGAGCTCCGGGCGAGGTTGGTCGCCACGATCGTGCCGTTGTAGAGGGGGAGCAGATTCACGCAGGTGGCGACCACGGTGACGCCGAGCAGAACGTGGGCGAGCCGCGGGCGGTGGAGTCGCACCGAGGAGATGAAGGCGCCGAGCATGAGGGCGAGACCGAGGACTGCAATGGGGAGCACGCGGTTCGATGACCGCATGGCCAAGCCCACCGTGGAGCCGGTTGCCGCTGCTTTCAGGGCCGAACCAAAGGGCGTTGGCTTCTCGAGAGGGTACGCCGCAACGGCGAAGACGATGCCAGCCATGAGCAGCCATACGGCGAATGCCCGGTACTTCCATCGAATGAAGCACCCAGCGAGCACACACGCTGCAGGAATGGCGAAACTGAGTGCGATGACCCACAGCGAGTGCAGGTAGGCACCGGCTCCCGAGGTCCACGGTTCCGAAGCGTCACGCCCGTAGAAGAACCAATACCCGAGCCCTCTGAAGGTCTCCGAAGCCAAAGAGGTTGACGTCACCGTCGGAATGGTCTCGGTGTACTTCAAGATATTGATGCCGTAGGTTCCTTCGGCCCAGAGACCAGCGATCCACCACAGTGAAACTGCAGCGGTGAGCGCGCCGATCTTGGCAACAGTTGCGACGGCCACCTTGGCCGCCACCGCCCTCGTGACGAGGACGTCGTAGAGCACGAAGAGTGCGGGGGCGATGCCGACGAACAAGATCGAGGTGGCGTTCACCCCTCCGACGATGGCGACGCACAGGGCGAAGAGCGCTGGGAATCTCCATCCAGGTCGCCGGAGGGCGAGAATGGTCAAGGACAGCATCCACCCGAGTGCAGCCCACGGCATCGTGATCGCAGAGATGCGCGTGATGTAATCGAGGACGAATGGCGTGAGCATGTACACGAACGCGCCGGCGAGTGCCCCTGAGCGTCGAAACTGGAAGAGGCGGCCGAGGAAGTACGCACCTGCTCCAGCGGCGAAGAACAAGGTGCCCATCCAGAGCCGTTGCGCAATCCAGATGGGTACGTGCGCTTCGGCCATCACGAAGTAGTACGGACCCATGGGGAAGAGGTAGCCGATGTTCTGGTGGGTGACCGTGCCGAGGGCGACGTCGGGATTCCACATCGACCACGCACTCGACAGGAGCTTTCCGGGATCGAGGTAGAGGTACTGCTTGGTGTCGGCAGCGATCCAACCAGGCCGAGCCAAGAGCGAGGGGAGGTAGCTGAATGCCGCCAACACGAGGTAGGGAATCAACCGTCGGCGCTTCGACGACTCTGAGGTGACGCCGGGAGTCGAGGTGGGGGTCTGAGTCGTCATAGGTGGAAGCGTCCGTGACGAGTTTATGCTCCGAACGAGGCGTGGGGGTCCGCGCCGTCAGGAGGGCGTCATGTTGGCAGTCGGCATCAGCGGCGGAATTGGATCGGGGAAGTCCACGGTGGCCGATCTCCTCGTTGAGCGCGGTGCGACACTCATCGACGCCGATCAAGTGGCCCGAGACATCGTGGAGCCGGGAACCCCCGTTCTGCAAGCGCTCGTTGAGCGGTTTGGTTCCACGATCCTCGATGACAACGGTCGTCTCGACCGGTTGGCGCTCGCGGCTTGCACGTTTGGCAATGGTGAAGCGTTGGCCGACTTGAACGCCATCACCCACCCGGCGATTGGTCTCGAGATGGTTCGCCAGCGGGAGCTCTGCGTTGATGAGGATCGGACAGTCCTGTTCGCGATTCCGCTGCTCCGGGCCGAGCACCGGTCCATGATGGACCTCGACATCGTGGTCGTGGTCGATTGTCCGACTGAGCTCACGCACGCTCGACTCGTCTCCGCTCGAGGCATGGACGCCGAGGATGCTGCCCGCCGGATCGCTGCGCAGATGGACCGTGCTGAGCGAATTGCCCTCGGCGATCGGGTCATCGACAACTCGGGAACCTTCGAGGAGCTCGTCACGGCAACGCAGGCATTGTGGGAGTGGCTCGAAGCGCAACGAGTTGAGAAGCACCGGGCGCTCCATGGCTGAGTTCCTCGTCGAGTCGGCGTTCAAACCCGCAGGCGATCAGCCAACGGCCATTGCGACCTTGGTCGAGGCGGTCGGTGGGGGAGAACGGTACGTCACCTTGGAGGGCATCACGGGTTCGGGGAAGACCGCGACCATTGGGTGGATGATCGAAGCGCTGCAACGCCCCACCCTCATCATCGAGCCCAACAAGTCCCTCGCCGCGCAGTTGTCCTCGGAGCTCAAGGATTTGTTTCCGAGCAATCGGGTGGAGTTCTTCGTGTCGTACTACGACTACTACCAACCTGAGGCGTACCTGCCGACGACGGATACCTACATCGAGAAGGACTCGTCGATCAACGACGAAATCGATCGACTCCGTCACGCTGCAACCTCTGCACTGCTCACCCGTCGAGACGTCATCGTCGTGGCGTCTGTGTCCTGCATCTACGGACTCGGGAGTCCGAGCGAGTACCAAGACCGCATGTTGGGGCTCATCGTTGGCGAGGACTACGACCAGAATCAGCTGCTGCGACGCCTGGTTGACCTCCAGTACGACCGCAACGACATGAACCTCGTTCGCGGCACCTTCCGTCGACGCGGGGACACCATTGAAGTCCACCCGGCGTTCGAAGAGCGCGCCATGCGGCTCGAGTTCTTCGGCGACACCTTGGAGCGCATCACCACCTTCGACGTCATGACCGGGGAGATGAGCGATCCCATGGACGACGCAGTGTTGTTCGCTGCGACGCATTACGCCACGGGCGAGGACACGCTCCGCAAGGCCATCACCTCCATTGAAGACGAACTCCGCGAGCGGCTCCAGGTGCTCAACGCTGAGAAGAAGCTGCTCGAGGCACAGCGCCTCCGTTCTCGCACCGAGTACGACCTCGAGATGCTGCAGGAGACCGGGAGTTGCTCCGGGATCGAGAACTACTCTCGGCACCTCGACGGACGGGCCCCGGGTGAGCCGCCGTACACCTTGATGGACTACTTCCCCGAGGACTTCCTCGTCGTCATCGACGAGTCCCATGTCGCGGTGCCGCAGATTCATGGGCAGTACGCCGGCGATCGTTCTCGCAAGATGAACCTGGTGGAGCACGGATTTCGGCTCCCGAGCGCACTCGACAACCGACCGCTCACCTTCGAGGAGTTCGTCGCACGGGTCCCGCAGGTGGTCTTCGTCTCCGCCACGCCTGGTGCCTACGAGCTCGAGGTTTCCTCCACACGCGCCCAGCAGGTGATCCGACCAACGGGTCTGCTCGATCCTGAGGTCACCGTTCTGCCGACCAAGGGGCAAGTCGACGATCTCCTGGGCCGGATCTCGGCGACGATTGCTGATGGCGACCGGGTCCTCGTCACCACGCTGACCAAGAAGATGGCCGAGGATCTGACTGACTACCTCCTCGATCACGGCATCAAGGTCCGCTACCTGCACTCCGACATCGACACGGTGACCCGCATCGAGGTGCTCCGCCAGCTCCGACTCGGCGAGGTCGACGTTGTGGTGGGCATCAACCTGCTCCGCGAGGGGCTCGACCTTCCCGAAGTTGCCCTGGTGGCAATTTTGGATGCCGACAAGGAAGGGTTCTTGCGGTCTACGCCGGCGCTCATCCAAACCATGGGCCGTGCGGCACGCAACGCCAAGGGCCACGTCGTCCTCTACGCCGATGTCATGACCGACTCCATGGAGCGCGCCATCGCCATCACCAGTGACCGTCGGGCGGTCCAGCTCGCCTACAACGCTGCGCACGGCATCGATCCGAAGACCATTCGAAAGGCGGTCACTGACCTCCTCGGTCGCATTCGAGGCACCGACGGTGACGGGTCAACCGGCCGACGAGCGATCAGCACGCTTGACGACGAGAAGCGGCGCAACGCGAAGCGAGACGTCGTCGCTCCGTCCAGTGGCGACATGGGTGACCTCATGGCGCAAATCGAGCAAGAGATGCTCCTCGCTGCCAGTGAACTTCGCTTCGAAGAAGCAGCGCTGCTGCGCGATGAACTCGACTTGCTGCGAGCGCAGGATCCCTCTCGAGCGACTGAGGACCGAGGGGAAGGCTGAGGCGTCCGGGTATCCTCGGCGAGTGTCTTCGTTCTTAACCATTCGCGGTGCTCGTGAGCACAACCTGAAGGACGTCTCACTCGAGCTTCCTCGAGATCGACTCATCGTCTTCACGGGGCTCTCTGGTTCGGGCAAGAGTTCGCTCGCGTTCGACACCATCTACGCCGAAGGCCAACGCCGCTACGTCGAGTCGCTGTCGGCATACGCTCGCCAATTCCTCGGGCAGATGGACAAGCCAGACGTCGACTTCATCGAGGGTCTGTCTCCAGCGATCTCCATCGACCAGAAGTCCGCCTCCCGGAACCCGCGTTCGACGGTCGGCACGGTGACCGAGATCTACGACTACCTCCGCCTCCTATGGGCTCGAACCGGTCACCCGCACTGTCCGACCTGTGGCCGGCCCGTCAGCCGACAATCTCCCCAACAGATCGTCGACCGCATCATGGCGATGGACGAGGGGACGCGCTTCTTGGTGCTGGCCCCTGTGGTGCGGGGTCGCAAGGGTGAGTACTCGACGCTCCTCGATGATCTCGCCAAGCAAGGATTTGCGCGAGCCATTGTCGACGGGGAGTCGGTTGAGCTCGCCGATCGTGGCGAGCTCGAACTCGAGCGCTACGAAACCCACACCATCGACGTGGTCGTCGACCGGTTGGTCCTGAAGTCGAGCATCCGGGGTCGCCTCACCGAATCCATCGAGACCGCGCTCGGGCTCACCGGAGGTTCTGCCGAAATTGAGATTCTCGGCGAGGGCGAGCCTGAGCGGGTGCCCTTCAGCCAGCACCTCGCCTGCCCGCACGACGGGACGAGCTTCGAAGAGCCGGCGCCCAGGAACTTCTCGTTCAACTCGCCCTACGGCGCCTGTGCAGCGTGCGCCGGTCTCGGTACGACCTTTGAGGTTGACCCTGACCTCGTGGTGCAAGATGACGAACTCAGCCTGAACAACGGCGCCATCATTCCGTGGGCATCCGCCCGGTCGGAGTACTTCGGCGGCTTGCTCCGCGGCGTGGCAGAACTCGGCGGGTTCAGTCCTGATGCCGCGTGGAAGACGCTCAAGCCGAAGCAGCGAGCCCTCGTCCTCGAGGGAACCGGCACCAAGGCCGTCACCGTGCAGTACCGCAACCGCTTCGGGCGCTCTCGGAACTACACGAGCGTCTTCGAAGGCGTGGTGCCGTGGTTGAAGCGTCGCCACAGCGAGGCGGAGTCCGACTGGGCCCGAGAGCAGATCGAAGCGTTCATGCGGGAAGTTCCGTGCCCATCGTGCAACGGCGCTCGGCTCAAGCCGGAGTCTTTGGCGGTCACGGTCTCAGGGATGTCCATTGCCGCGTTCTGCGACCTCCCCATTGGTGATGGCCTGGCCACGATCCAGGCCCTCGAGCTCAGTGAGCGAGAGCACCTCATCGCTGACCGAGTCGTGAAAGAGATCGTGGAACGCATGGCGTTCCTCCTCGACGTGGGTCTCGACTACCTGACCTTGGCGCGATCGTCAGCGACGCTGTCGGGTGGGGAAGCCCAGCGCATTCGCCTCGCCAGCCAAATTGGCTCTGGTCTCGTGGGCGTCCTCTACGTCCTCGACGAACCCTCGATTGGCCTCCACCAACGCGACAACCAGCGGCTCATCGCCACGCTCGAGCGCCTCCGTGATCTCGGCAACACGGTGATCGTGGTGGAGCACGACGAAGAGACCATCATGGCTGCCGACTACGCCGTCGACATCGGCCCCGGAGCAGGGGAGCACGGTGGCCACGTCGTTCACGCTGGACCGGTGAGCGGTCGAGGCGGCCTCTTGACGAATAAGGCGTCGGTGACTGGTCAGTACCTGTCGGGTAAGCGCAAGATTGCCATACCGACGAAGCGGCGCTCAGGTTCAGGCGAAGAACTCGTCGTTCGAGGGGCCAAGGAGAACAACCTCCACGATCTCGACGTCACGTTCCCACTCGGGACCTTCACTGCGGTGACGGGGGTGTCGGGCTCGGGCAAGTCCACGCTCGTCAACGAGATCTTGCTCAAGAGCTTGCAGCACCAGGTCCATCGGTCGAGAGACCTCCCCGGTCGACACCGCCGCATTGAGGGGATCGAGCACATCGACAAGGTGGTCTCGGTCGACCAAACCCCCATTGGCCGCACCCCACGGTCGAACCCTGCGACCTACACCGGGGTCTTCGACCACGTCCGAAAGCTCTTCGCCGCTGCGCCCGAAGCCAAGGTTCGGGGGTACCAACCTGGGCGGTTCAGCTTCAACGTCCGAGGAGGCCGCTGCGAGTCCTGCGCGGGTGACGGCACCTTGAAGATTGAGATGCACTTCCTCCCCGACGTCTACGTCCCCTGCGAGGTGTGCCACGGTGCTCGCTACAACCGAGAGACCTTGGAGGTGCTCTTCAAGGGCAAGTCCATCGCCGATGTGCTGCAGATGAGCTGCGAAGAAGCGCTTGGGTTCTTCGAGAAGCAGCCTCCGATTCAGCGACACCTCCAGACGCTGTGCGATGTGGGACTCGGCTACGTCCGTCTCGGTCAAGCGGCGACGACCTTGTCGGGTGGTGAAGCGCAACGCGTCAAGCTCGCAACTGAATTGGCCCGCCGCCCTACAGGGCACACCCTCTACGTGCTCGACGAACCGACAACCGGCCTCCACTTCGAAGATGTCCACCGCCTGCTCGGCGTGCTCCAGCGGCTCGTCGACCAAGGCAACACGGTGATCGTCATCGAACACTCACTCGATGTGGTCAAGTGCAGCGACTGGGTCATCGACCTCGGACCTGAGGGTGGAAGTCGCGGTGGACTGGTCATCGCTGAGGGGACGCCAGAGCACGTGGCGACCGTTGCGCAGAGCTACACCGGTCAGTGGTTAGGGCCGTTGCTCGCCAAGGGCTGAAGCCTCGAGGGCATTGCGTCCGAGAAGCCACGCCCCCGTGATTCCCGATCGGCCCGTGAGGAGAGGCCGAACGATGTAGTCCTCGATCCCGGTGGTGTACCGATCGAGGGCGAGGTAGCCGTTGAGCGAGGCAGCGGTTCGTTGCTGCACCTCGCTCAGGAGGCCGGGAACGGCAGCAACGCCTCCGCCGAGCACGATGCGTGACGGCGCCAGCATGGTGGTGATTGTGACGCACATCGCTGTGAGGTAGGTCGCTTCGAGGTCGAACGCCCGGTGTCCAGATTGCAAGGTCTCGGCTGGTTGGCCCCATCGTGCAGCCATCGCTGCGCCACTGGCGAGGCCCTCGAGGCAGTCGCCGTGGTGGGGGCACGAACCGGAGAAGACATCCGCCGGGTCCCGCGGAACCACCATGTGGCCGAGCTCAGAATGCAGCAGTCCGTGGAGCGGCTGCCCATCGATCGCGATGCCGCCACCAATGCCGGTCCCTACGGTCACGTAGACCACGATCGCGTCACCTCGACCGGCTCCGAAGGTTGCTTCGGCGAGGACGGCGGCGTTGGCGTCGGTGTCGAAACCGATGGGGAGGTCGTCGAGTACTGGTCGGATCGCTTGGCCCCAGTGGAATCCGCGCCAAGCAACTTTCGGCGTGGTTCTCGTCACGGTGGTCGTGGGATGGTCAACTGGCCCAAAGGACCCAATGCCGATTGCTGCGAGGTCGCCTGATGCGGCGAAGGGGGCGAAGTAGTCGAGCACCTCGCCGATGGTGGCGAACGGGTCGGTTGTCGCCACGACGTGGGGTTCGACCTCGAGGATCTCTTCGAGACTGGAGGCAACCGCGCAGACGATCTTGGTGCCCCCCGCCTCGATTGCGCCGATGAGCGGACCCACCACTTCAGGGTGCTCCGAGTGGGCTCATCGACGCACCGCGCATCAGATGATGGCGAGCATGCGCTCCAGCGCAACTTTCGCCCAGACCGCAGTGTCTGCGTCCACCACGATGCGATTGGGCTCCTCACCCGCCTCCAAGGATTCGAGGATCCACGCCAAGTGGGGGAGGTCAATGCGAGCCATGGTGGCGCAGGGGCAGACCAAGGGATCGAGGCATTCGATGTGGAGGTCGGGATGCTCGTTCGCCAATCGGTTGACGAGGTGCACCTCGGTCGCAATGCCGATAGCTGTTCCTGGCGCTGCGGCCTCGACGGCTTTGATGATGGCATCGGTGGAACCGACCACGTCGGCCAGAACAACTGTCTCGTGGGCACACTCTGGGTGCACGAGGACGATTCCTTCGGGATGCTCGGAGCGGAATGCCTCGATATGTTCTGGCCGGAACCGCTGGTGCACGGAGCAGTGACCCTTCCACAGGAGCACCTTCGACGACGCCACGCCAGCGGGATCGAGACCCCCGAGTTCAAATCGTGGATTCCACAGCAGCATCTGTCCTTCTGAGAATCCGAGTTCGAAACCCGTATTGCGTCCCAAGTGCTGGTCGGGAAAGAACAGGACACGGTCAGCACGCGTGCGCCCGTCGACCGGATCGAGCAGCGCCCACGTGAGCACCGCTCGGGCGTTCGACGACGTGCAAACTGCTCCGCCATGGCGACCCACGAACGCCTTGAGTGCTGCGGAGGAGTTCATGTAGGTGATGGGCATGACCCGACTGAGTTCGACGTGGTCTCCGAGCGCGGCCCACGCCTCCTCGACGGCATCGATGTCGGCCATGTCGGCCATGGAGCATCCAGCGTTCAGGTCGGGCAGGAAGACGTGTTGGCGGTCACTCGTCAAAATGTCGGCCGACTCGGCCATGAAGTGCACGCCACAGAACACGATGAACTCCGCAGAGCTGTTCGACGCTGCGATCTTCGAGAGTCCGAATGAGTCGCCGCGGGCATCGGCAAAGGCCATGACGTCGTCGTGCTGGTAGTGGTGGCCGAGGATCATGCAGCGCTCGCCGAGCGATGCCTTGGCTGCTGCGACCATGTCGAGCAGCGCCTGTTTGCTCGCGGTTTGATACCGATCGGGGAGCGTGCGTTGAATCCGAAGCATGGGTACCTCCACCGCGGCCCGGATGGGTCTCCTCCCACTGTAGTTGTGGTGGTGCACCGCTTGGTCCCTCGTCATGGTGCAATGGAGTGGTGCTGCGCCCTCCTGCTGGTTCGATTCCCGATGCTCCTGGTTCGTATCAGTTCATCGATCGGAATGGTCGCGTCATCTACGTCGGAAAGGCGTCCTCGCTCCGCCAGCGTCTGTCGAACTACTTCCAAGACCCGAGGAACCTCCCCATCCGCACCTCCCAAATGGTGGCTGCGGCAGATCGAGTCGAGTGGGTGGTGGTGGCCACGGAGGTCGACGCCCTTCTCCTCGAGCATTCGCTGATCCAGACCCACCAGCCACGGTTCAACGTTCGCCTGAAAGACGACAAGACGTATCCCTGGTTGGCGATCTCGCTGAATGAGGAGTGGCCGCGGCCGTTCACCTATCGCGGCAAACGCCGAAAGGGCGTCCAGTACTTCGGCCCGTATCCGCACGTTCGATCGCTCCGCCAGACGATCGATCTCATGGTCAAGTCCTATCCCGTCCGGACCTGCACCGACACCAAGTTCGCACGGCATCAGAAGATGCAGAAGGCCTGTTTGCTCTTCGACATTGGAAAGTGCTCTGGCCCGTGCATCGGGGCCGTCGAGCATGAGGTCTACGACGGGTACGTCCGCGCCTTCCAACAGTTCTTCGCTGGCGACACCGAACCCATGCTGGAGCAGTTGCGCCACGAGATGAGCGACGCCGCTGCCCAACTCGCCTACGAGAAAGCGGCGCGACTCCGGGATCGCATCACCGCGGTTGCAGAGGCATCCCAGAGTCAAGAGGTCGTCGTCGACGCCAGTGGGAGCTTCGACGCCTTCGGCCTGAGTGCCAATCCTTTGGAGGTCTCGGTTGCCATCTTCCACGTGCGCCACGGGCGGGTGGTTGGTCGACACGGCGTCATCGTCGATCGGGCCGAAGACCAGAGCGACGGCGAGATTCTGGCCACCGTCCTCGAGCGCGTCTACGCCGATCCCGTCCTCGAGGTTCCCCGGCAGGTGCTCGTCTCGACAGCCATCGACCCCGAACGGGCAGCGCTCCTCGAGCAGTGGCTCGAGCGTGTGCGGTCGGGTCCCGTCACCGTCACCGAAGCGCATCGAGGCCGGCGTCGTCAAGTGCTCGAGATGGCGGTCCGCAACGCCACCGAGGACCTCGCTCGACATCAGCTCCGGCGAGCGAGCGACCACAACTCACGGTCGAAGGCGCTCACGCAACTCCAACACGATCTCCAGCTCGTCGAAGCACCGCTGCGGATCGAGTGCTACGACATGAGTCACCTGCAGGGCACGGACTACGTGGGCTCCATGGTGGTGTTCGAGGATGGTCTCCCCAAGCGCTCTGACTACCGACACTTCCTCATAAAGACCGTTGACGGCAACGACGACTTCGCCGCTATGGCCGAGGTGCTCAGGCGTCGCCTCCGGCGACTCGACGACGAACCGGAGGTGCCAATCACGAAGCGTCGGTTCGCCTACCGGCCGCAACTGCTTCTGATCGACGGGGGCAAGGGCCAACTTTCGGCCGTCACGACCGTGCTCGACGAGTTGGAGCTCTCCTCCTCGATTGAGGTGGCATCCCTGGCCAAGCAGTTCGAAGAGGTCTACCGACCGGGCAGGTCGATCCCGATGCACGTGGCGCGTGGTTCTGAGGCGCTCTTCCTGCTGCAGCGCATCCGGGACGAGGCGCACCGATTTGCGATCACCTTCCACCGTCAGCGGCGGGGCGCTCGAATGACTGCGTCAGTCCTCGACGGTGTCGCTGGACTCGGACCGACTCGGCGGACGAAGCTGCTCGATCACTTCGGGACGATGCGAGATCTCCGTGCTGCTTCACGTGAAGACCTCGCTGCATTGGCGTGGCTCCCAGAACGAGTGGCGACAGCGCTCTTCGCCGAGTTGCACCCAGATGCCGACGACGGTGCCCCAGACGAGACCGCTGGTATCGGCGGGCGTGATGGGTAAGACTGACGGCGTGCATCGGGTCCTCATCGTGACGGGAATGTCGGGAGCGGGACGGTCGACTGCCTCCGCTGCTTTGGAGGATCTCGGGTGGTACGTCATTGACAACCTGCCGACCGCCATCATTGAAGACGCTGTTGATCTCGTCTGCCATCCGGCGCGTGCCACTGAGCGGGTGGCGTTCATCCTCGGCCGATCCGGGCCGGTCGACGGTGCGGCGTTAACGCCAATTCTCAATCGACTCGCCACGAAGTACACCGTTGACGTCCTCTACCTCGACGCCGATGACGATGTCCTCGTTCGCAGATTCGAAGGCACTCGCCGGAAGCACCCGCGGTCGTTGCTCGGTGTCGCCGAAGCCATCGCTGAAGAACGCGCAGCCCTCGCTGCAGTTCGAGAGCACGCCACGGCGACGCTCGATACCACCGAACTCAACACGAATCAGTTGCGGCTCAGAATTCGAGACCTGTTCGATGCTTCGTCGCTCCCGGCGACCATGCGAACCTCAATCACGTCATTCGGTTTCAAGCACGGTATCCCGCTCGACGTCGACCTCGTGTTCGACGTTCGCTTCCTGCCGAATCCCCATTGGGAACCGGCGCTGCGCCCTCAGAGCGGCCTCGATGCAGGGGTTCGTGACTTCGTCCTCGAGAATCCGGAGACGACGGCGTTCCTCAACCAGCTCGATTCGATGCTCACGCTCCTCCTCCCTTCCTACGCCAAGGAGGGCAAGTCCTACGTCACCGTGGCCATCGGGTGTACCGGTGGGCGACATCGCTCGGTGGCGATCGCCGAGGCCATCGCTGAGCGGCTGCGTGGTGAGAACGTCGTGCCTGCGCTCAACGTCTTCCACCGAGACATCGATCGATGACCGCTCGCAACGTCGTGGTCTTCGGTGGAGGCCACGGTGCCGCCGCGGCGCTCCAAGGTGCACGACGGTATGCCGCTTCGGTGACGGGGGTCATCTCTGTTGCCGATGATGGGGGATCGAGTGGTCGACTCCGAGAACTCCTCGACGTCGTCGCTGTCGGCGACCTTCGTCGCTGCCTCCTCGCGCTCGCATCAGAGCCGAATCCGTGGGAGGCGGTCTTCCAACATCGATTTGGCGCCGGAGAACTCAACGGCCACGCGGTGGGCAACCTGATCTTGGCCGGCCTCATCGACCTGCACGGTGACCTCCTCACCGGTCTGGCAGCAGCAGGCGATTTGCTCGGGTGCGTGGGCACGGTACTGCCGGCAACGAGTGAGCCTGTGGTGCTCGCTGCCGAGACGGACCTCGGGTGCGTGACGGGTCAAGCGGCCATCACCAAGGCCGGCGGCATCACGAGCGTCCGGCTCGATCCAGAGCGCCCTCGGGTGCCTGACGCAGTGCTCGACGCCATCGCGAGTGCCGATCAAATCCTCATTGGTCCCGGTTCGCTCTACACGAGCGTCTTGGCGTCGGTGATTGCCCCAGCGATCACCGATGCGCTCGACGCCACGGCAGCACAGGTGGTCTACCTCTGCAACCTCCAACAGCAGGTTCCCGAATCGTCGGGGTACAGCGTGGCGCATCACGTCGATGCGCTGGCACGCCACGGCATCACTCCCGATTTCGTGGTGTGTGACACCTCGCTTGGGATGGAGCTGGGGAGCGTCGAGCTGGAGTACGTCGATGCTCCGTTGGCCCTGTCGAACCGACCAATGCACGACCCCTCCCGGCTAGCAGCGATAGTCTCGCCGCTGGCGTAGAGCGCGCCATTCGTCGACAGTTGAGGGAGGGCCCGTGACGGTCCGAGTTGGGATTAATGGATTTGGCCGGATCGGCCGGAACTTCGTTCGTGCCGTCCTGGCCAGTGGGGCCGATGTCGAGGTGGTCGCCATCAACGATTTGACCTCCAGTGAGACCCTGGCGCACCTGCTCCGCTACGACTCCACCCAGGGCCGGTTCAATGGGACAGTGACGGTCGACGGCGACGCCATCATCGTCAACGGCAAGCGCATCACGGTGTTCGCTGAGCGAGACCCGGGGGCCCTCAACTGGGCCTCAGTCGGCGCAGATGTTGTCGTTGAATCGACGGGTCTGTTCACGGCTCGAGACAAGGCAGCGCTCCACCTCAACGGTGGCGCCAAGAAGGTCATCGTCTCCGCTCCCGCGACCGAGGTCGACGCGACCTTCGTGATCGGCGTGAATGAGGACACCTACGACCCAGACACGCACACGATCGTCTCGAATGCCTCGTGCACGACGAACTGCTTCGTGCCCATGGTCAAGGTGCTCGATGACGCCTTCGGTGTCATCTCTGGCCTCATGACGACGGTGCACGCGTACACCAATGACCAGAATTTGCTCGACCTCGCCCACAAGGATCTCCGTCGGGCCCGTGCCGCTGCGGTCAACATCGTGCCGTCGTCGACGGGCGCTGCTCGTGCCACCAGCCTGGTGCTCGAGTCCATGAAGGGCAAGCTCGATGGCACCTCGCTCCGCGTGCCCGTTCCGGTCGGCTCCATCACCGATTTCACCGCCGTCGTTCCGGGTAACCCCACCGTCGAGCAGGTCAACGCTGCCTACGCTGCTGCTGCCCAAGACCCACGCCTCGGCAAGGTGCTCGTCTACACCGAAGAGCCGATCGTCTCTGAGGACATCGTCTCCTCCCCGGCATCGTGCACCTTCGACGCTGGACTCACCATGGTGCAGAAGATCGATGAGCACAGTTCGCTCGTCAAGGTCCTCGGCTGGTACGACAACGAGTGGGGCTACTCGAACCGCCTCGTGGATCTGACCATCCTCCTCGGCAAGTGACCCGCTCGTCGCGCCCTGCATCGCTCGCTGGTCTCCCGCTCCTCGAAGATCTCGGTGATCTCCGTGGGGCGAGGGTCCTCGTTCGAGCGGACTTCAACGTGCCCATCACCGAAGTTGAGGGCCGACGGGTCATCGTCGATGACTTCAGAATTCGCGCGACGTTTCCGACGCTGACGTGGCTGATGGAGCAGGGTGCAGAGGTGAGTGTGTGCTCGCACCTCGGGCGGCCGAAGGGCGCACCCGATGAGCGCTACTCCATGGCGCCCATCACGGCCATGCTGTCCAAGGTGCTCCCTGACGTCACCGTGCTCGAGAACGTGCGCTTCAACCCTGGCGAGGAGACGGCCGAGCAGGCCTGGATCGACGAACTCTGCGATGGGTACACGCACTTCGTCAACGACGCGTTTGGGTGTTCGCATCGCGCACAGGCGTCGATTGTTGGTCCGCCAACCAAGATGCCGTCTGCTGCCGGTCGCCTCGTGGAACGCGAGGTGGAGATCCTTGGAGGACTGCTGCACGAACCTGCTCGTCCGTTCGTGGCAATCGTTGGTGGGGCCAAGGTTGCCGACAAGCTCGGGATTCTGGACACTCTGTCGAAGAAGGTCGACACCTTGATCGTCGGCGGCGCCATGGCGTTCACCTTCCTGGCCGCCCAAGGCCACAAGGTTGGAGCCTCCCTGCTCGACCCGACCAAGATTGGGGCTTGTCGCGAATTGTTGGAGCGAGACCTCGAAATCTTGTTGCCCACCGATATCGTGGCCTTGGAGCCAGGTGCACCCTTTGGCGTCGAATTCAACGGCACGAACCCAACCGCTGAGGTGGAAACCTATGGCGAAGACCTCCCACTCGGCTGGGTTGGCCTCGACGTTGGACCAGATTCCGTCGCTCGGTTCACTGCGGCGATCGCTCAAGCGAAGACCATCTTGTGGAATGGTCCTGTTGGAGCGTTCGAAGATGACCGATTCTCAGCCGGAACTGCTGGAGTAGCGGCTGCAGTCGCTGAGAGCCCGGGCTTCAGCGTGATTGGCGGCGGAGATTCAGCGTCTGCCCTGAAGAAGGCTGGCCTCGATACCGAGGTCTCGTTTCTGTCCACTGGCGGGGGAGCGAGCCTCGAGTTCATTGAGCTCGGCGATCTCCCTGGTCTCGCCGCACTCCGTGCGGCATCGAACGCACCGAGGTAAACGCCATGGCCCGTCCCGCGCTCATCGCCGGCAACTGGAAGATGCACAAGGATCACCAAGAGGCATTGCACCTCGTTCGTGACCTTGGTCTGCGGCTCAACGCCACGCTCACGTCCAAGCGCGTCGAAGTCGCCGTCCATCCTCCCTTCACGGATCTGCGCACCGTGCAGTCCATCGTGGAAGCGGACAAGTTGCCGATATCGCTCGGTGCGCAGCACTGCAGTCACCTCGACAAGGGTGCCTACACCGGTGAGGTATCAGCCACCATGCTGGCGAAGTTGCAGACCCGGTACGTGCTGGTCGGCCACTCCGAGCGCAGAGCGCTCTACGCCATGGATGATTCCCTCGTCCAGCAAACCGCCAGTGCGGTCATCGGTGCAGGCATGGTCGCGGTGGTCTGCGTGGGCGAATCCACCGAGGAACGCAGTGATGGCTTGACTGATGAGGTGCTGACCCGCCAAGTCACCGCAGCGGTGCGCGGCCTACCCGACAACGCTGCAGAAGACCTCGTCGTGGCCTACGAGCCGGTGTGGGCCATAGGCAGCGGTCAAGCAGCAACTGCCGAAGATGCCCAAGGTGCTGCAACGCACATCCGCAGCGTCCTCGCCTCGGTGCTCGGGACTGCGGCGGCCAAGACCATTCGCATTCTCTACGGGGGTTCTGTCCAGCCGGCGAATACCGAAGAGCTCCTCAGTGGTCCCGACGTCGACGGTGTACTCGTCGGCGGCGCCAGCCTCGATGCCGCCACGTTCACCGAGATCGTCGCCGCAGCGGTGCGGTGCTACCCTTGAAGGGCTAGGAACGAAGGGAATTCGCTGTGACTGCTGTCTACATCGTCATTGAGGTGCTCGCTGCCCTTGGGTTAATCCTTCTCGTCCTGCTCCACAGCGGTAAAGGTGGCGGACTGTCCGACATGTTCGGTGGTTCCGTGGGTTCTGCAGCGCAAGGATCGACGGTGGTTGAGAAGAACCTCGATCGCATCACGGTTGCCGTTGCGCTGATCTTCGCTTTTGCGACGATCACGTTGGATCTTCGCCTGCAGTGAGACCTCCGGCGGCACTCCGCCGGCTCCGTATTCGGCAGGTATCGGCGACGATGATCGCATCGGTTGTGCTCGCTGGATGCGGCGCACCACAACCCCCGCACCTGACGATGGTGCCAACTCGTGGGGGAACGGCCGTGGTCGCCGTGGTCGGTGGCCCTGCGGGATGTCGGCCTGACGGCCCCCTCGGGGGAACAGCTGCCACGGCTGCAGTCGACGCCGTGGTGCTGCCCAGCGCATTCACCGTTTCACCGACCGGGCAGTGGGTCCTCAACCAGAGCCTCTTCACCCAAGTTGAGCTCATCAACACAGCGCCGCAGATGATCGTCTACACGATCAATCCTCGAGCGGTGTGGCAAGACGGCCGCCCGGTGACCGTTGCGGATCTGTTGGCGAATTGGCATCGTGGCGTCATCGACAACTCGGTGGTGAGTCCCGCATACCGGCTCATCTCTTCGATCGTTGCGTCGCCTGATGGTCACGATGCCACCGTGACCTTCATCCATCCCTACTCGGACTGGCGAGCGCTCTTCGCCGCAATGCTGCCGGCGCGCATTGTGGAGCAGCGCCATTTCGCGTGCACGCTCGTCACTCCCAATGTCGACCTGTCGGCTGGTCCCTACGTCATCATGCACGCCTCATCCTCTGCCGTGACCCTGGAGCGAAATCCCCGGTGGTGGGGTCCTCGACCGGTGCTCGACCGACTCGTGATCAAGGTTGCCCCGTCACCTTCGACGGCCATTGGTTGGGTCACGCACAACCAGGCCCAAGTTGCGACGGTGAGCGATTTCACCGCTGCGGGGATCGCAGCTGCCCAAGGTGCGAGTGCGGTGTCGTCGACCGTTGGGCAAACCACGACGATGCTGCAGTTGGTGTTCAACCTCCACCATGGCCTCGCCCAGTCGGTCGGCGTTCGGAGCGTTGTGGCGTCGGCCCTCATCCCGAAGTTGCTGGGTGCTTCCATTGTCGGCTTCGTGAGCCACGACTACGGCAACGGCCGATCCCTCCTCGGGCCTCGGCTCCTCACGACGCCAGCGGGTGTCGATGTGGTGAACAGTGGACTTCCGCCCATTCCAACGACCACGACGACGACCCTCACGACAGCAACCACGACGACCACGACTTCGCCAATTCCGGGGTACCAGTTGACCAACGGAGGCTGGCGCAGCGCATCTGGAACGCGGCTCCGCCTCCGCATTGGCGTGGCAGATTCAACCCCCTGGAGCGCAACCATCGCGTCGACGCTACGAGCGCAGTTGCGCCAGGCCGGTCTCGACGTGGTCATCGTGCACTTCGCCTCGCAGATTGGCGTCGCCATGGCGATCGTGCGAGGACGAATTGACGCAGGCGTGCTCGAGCGGACAGCGACGGTGAGCCAGAGCGCCTCGGCGCGGTGGTTCTCACTCCCGAAGGGTCGGGCGTGGACGACCGAGAACCCCGGTGGCTACGACAACGCCACGGTCGACGCTGCATTCCTCGCGGCGCAGGAGTACCTCAATCCCGTCGACGCTGCCGGCGCCTACGCGGCGATCGCCAAGCAGTTATCCGTGGACAACCCAGCAGTTGAACTCACGACCATTCCGACGGTGCAGCTCTGGCGAACTGCCCTCAACAACGTCTTCCGTTTCCCGTATGCAACGGCAGTGACCCAAGCCGCTCCCCAGTGGACGATCTCGATCCCTGTGCCGACGACTGCGAAGACGCCGCCAACGCTTGCACCCACCGAAACCGCTCGCTGACTTCCAAGGACGCCCGCGAGACGCGCTAGGATGAAGAGCCGGTTGACGCCGGGCCAGTCGAAGTGGCGGAATAGGCAGACGCGCTAGCTTGAGGGGCTAGTGCCCGTAAGGGCGTGGGGGTTCAAGTCCCCCCTTCGACAC
>CAIQEU010000039.1 GCA_903870905.1 uncultured Actinomycetes bacterium
GGACTCGGCATCATGGTCCACAACCTCCGTCTAGCATCTCGACAGCCGCCGCGAAGGGCGGAGGCATTCGCCGAACCATCCACAGATCTCCTCATGAGATCGCTGTTCTGCGGCTACCTCAGCGATAGCAACTTCACCGAAATCTTCTCGGGCCCCAACAATGCGCTCATCCCCATCCAACGTGCAGCGAGCGCTGTTGGCTGGAAGCTTGGGATTGCTGCCGAAGTGCGCGCTCTCGCTAATCCCCTCATTCGCCACTGCGACCCGAGCGAGTGGTTCGGTGGCTGCCACAGAGCTCGAGGAGCACCGCCATGGAGCCTTCGCACTCTCCGGTGGTTCGAGGTCTCGCTGCGGCGATCATGGTTGCCACCTTCCTCGGGATCAACGCGATGGGGCCATCGTCCGTAGTGTCTCCGTCACAGATCTGACCCGTCCTCGCATTCGCGCAAATCTCATCCCCCGCCACAGGAGCCTCTCCATCCCCCACAACCTCGGAAGGGTGCTCGCACGGGCGGCAGCCGCGTCGCTCGCAAGCGTGGCCCGAGAGCCGAGCACCTGGATCTCAATGCGGCCGTCGTCGCATTGGCCATGGTCCCGAGGTTGAAGATGGCTCCTGCCCGTTGGACTCCGGCCCACCTCCAGCGATCGTCGGCCCAGCGAATTGGTGGTGTGGTCGTGGTTGTGGCGACAGCACTGCTGCTGAGCGATCCCATGATCCGCTGATGCTGCCGCCACCGAAAATGCCATCGCACGCGCATACTCGGTTCTTGAAACGCTTTCATCACACATCGGTCACGATCGGGCTACGTCGTCTCCGTAGTATTCGAGAATGGCTGGCATGCACGAAATCAGCCGCTTGGCCAATTTCATCCTTGCGACGCATTCTCCCCATGCAGCGACAGCGGGGGCGGCTGCGGTTGCGGCGCGCGCCGCAACCGCCGCTCGGGCAGGTTCTGCAGCGAGAGCTGGTTCTGCAGCGAGAGCTGGGTCGGCATCTCGGGCTGGATCCGCAGCACGTTCAGGCTCTGCGGTGAGAGCAGGATCTGCGGCAAAGGCGGGCCGGGCCGGACGGGGCCATGCAGGAGGGCAGAGTCACTCATCCACGGGCGAAGCGAAGGGCAAGGCTGGAGGAAAGCCCCGTACCCGCAAAGTGGAACTCCGCACCGGATCCTTGAGTGCCGGGCGGACGCACTTGGGCGATCAATCCATCACCTTCAGAGGTCCGGGCCAACACTGGTCTGATGCGTTATCGCTCGCTGCTCCGGTGACGCTTGCGAAGTACTCACCCATTGCGTCATCGGTTGTTCTCGATGGTGCGTATCTGAGAGCCATGATCGGATCGTTCGCTTGGGTCCTCCCAGCAATTGCCTTCATGGCCATGACGGTGGTCGGGTTCGCCACCGATGGACTCCGTTCACCCTTTCCCCTAGCGATGTTCTGCGGAATTCTCGCCGCTGGCGTCTTAGATGCCAGCATCGGTCTCGCCGCAACGGCTGGGGTATTCCTTGCGTGCACAGTGCTCGGGACCGCGTTCAGCTTGAGCGGATTCACCATGCTGGTCATCTTGGGAGCGCTGTGGTGCGGCCTCGCGGTCATGATTGGCAAGGTGCGTGTGTTCCTCCGGGATTCGCCAACCGACCTCGCATCGTGGTATCGCCGCCTTGGAGACCTCACCATTGGGTCACTCCTGTGTGGCTACCTCGGCTTCAAGTTCATCGGCATTCTGAGCGGCCCGAATGATTCGTTCGCCGCCGTCCACGCCCGCGCCAACGCAATCGGCTGGGCACTCGTTGGTATTGGGGCAGGCAAATACCTGATCACGTCATTCGCTTGCCATTACTACCCGGAACGGATGCGGATCTGCGTACCTCTCGAGTTCCCTGCTCGACCCAAGCCCATCGATCGAGTTTCGCTGGTGCTGCGAGGCATTGCCGCCTTCGTGGTCTTCGTTGCCTTCCTCGGCTTGAACTGGATGGTGGTCACCCTCGTCATCCTCTACCTGATCGACGTGATCCTCCCCAACCTCGTGCAACCAACGGATGCGCATCCATCGCTTCGGTACTTCATTCCCCAGAACTTGGGGAAGATCTTCGCCCTGACCATCGTGAGCACCCTGGCCACACTGGCACTCAAAGATCACGTGTCCTCCACCTACAACCTGGTGATCGACGCGCTGTTCGTCGTGATGGTGGTCGCCATTGTCAACAACACGGCCGCCGCGAAGTGGCAACCGCGTGAGAGCAATCGCCCCTGGCTGCTGTACTCGGGCGGGTTCATTCTCGCCCTCTTGACGATCTTGCAGTTGAGCGATCACCTGATCAAGACCTGAGGGGTCGATACTGGATCAGCCATTCGCCCTCTGGCAACGCTGTGACGCAGGCTCTGGCGTCGGCACTCATGAGATCCGACCACCGTGCGCTCGAGGCCCTTCGGGACGTGAACGACCGCGAACAAGTCTCCGCAGCGCAACGAGTTCGTCACACATCGTTCGAAAGTGGTCAACCTTTCCCATCTAGGGTCTAGAACTATGAGTGCTTCCCGGGAACTCGCTCATCTCGCCCACGTGGTGTTGACCTCGCACGGCCCAAAGGCGACCACCGCAGCATCAGCAGCCGTTGCTGCTCGAGCTGCAACGGCTGCTCGAGCTGGGTCCGCTGCTCGAGCTGGAAAGGCTGCGGGAACAACCTCTTCTCGATCGATCGCTGCCATCAAGGGGAAGGCAGGCGGCAAGGCCGGCGGTAAGCCGCTAACTCGGAAGGTGGAACTCCGGTCCGGCGCCCTCGGCGATCAGCGCCGCGCCTGGGGGGACCGCTCAGGGACCTTCGCCGCACCGGGACAGCGGTGGTCCGATGCACTCTCGGTGGCAGCTCCCCTGACTCTGGCCCGCTACTCGCCGATCGCCTCATCGATTGCAGGAGATGGAGCGTACCTCCGAGCGATGTTCGGTTCTTTGGCCTGGCTCCTCCCGGGCCTCTCCTTCGTCACGATGGCGTCCTTTGGAGTCGCAACGGATGGGTTTCGAACGCCACTCCCACTGTGGGCATTCTGTGCCGTGCTCTTCGCTGGTCTCTTCGATGCCGGCATCGGCTTCACCGCAACCATTGGAGCCCTCCTCGCATGCATTGCGCTGGGTTCATTCTTCAGCCTTGCCGGATTCACGATGGTGGTCATGCTCGCAGCCCTCTGGTGTGGCCTGCCGGTCATGGTCGGAAAGGTTCGGGTCTACCTCCGAGACGCCCCCAACGATGTTGCGTCGTGGTATCGACGGCTCGGGGACATCACCATTGGCTCACTCCTGTGTGGCTACCTCGGCTTCAAGTTCATCGGAATTCTGACTGGTCCGAACAACTCCTTTGCTGGGATCCACAGCAATGCGCACGACATTGGTTGGTGGCTGGTGTTCGCCACTGCACTGAAGTACCTCATCACCACGCTGGCGTCCCACGGTTATCCAGAACGGATGCAGACGTGCACGTCTGATGAGGTTCCCACCCGCAGTCGTCACGTGGAACTCTTTTCCCTCGTCGGCCGCGGCACTGCGGCGTTCGTGGTGTTCGTGGCATTCCTCGGCTTCAACTGGATGGTGCTCACCCTGCTTGCGCTCTACCTCATCGACGTCATCCTCCCCGATGTGATCAAGCCCACCGATGCCCACCCAGCAGTTCGATTCTTCGTCCCCCAAAACCTCGGGAAAATCTTCACGTTGACCTTGGTGAGCGCCTGCGCAACTATTGCTCTCAAGAGCCACGTCGACTCGACGTACCACCTCGTGATCGACGCGCTCTTCATCGTGATGGTGGTCGCCATCATCAACAATGCTGCTGCAGCTCGCTGGTCACCGAGGGAGCTCAATCGCCCATCGATCCTCTACATCGGAGGGTTCGCACTCGCGGCGCTCACGATCCTGCAGTTGAGTGACCACCTCATCAAGGCCTGATTTGGGCCTGGAGCCGAGCCTCAGAATCCTCGGAGTTGGGCTTCGAGCAACGCCACGGTGTCGAGATCCCCACGCCGCTCGAGCACCTCTCCACTCCGACCCGCCGCCCACTGGAGCAGGGCGTCTGCCGATCCACCAACCGACGCCTGCGAGGGCGTCGTCTCGGTTCCCACGCCGAGACCATCGCTGCCGAGGGTGATCCTCCACTGTGCAGCACCTGTTGCGACCGTGATGGTCTGACCAGACCATTTCGAGCGGTCGCCCGAGGTTGACCATGGTGCGGTGGCGAACCACAGCAACTCATCAATGCCATCATCGGCGAGTGCAGCATCAACGGGTGTCCGTTCACCGACGGCTCGCTCCGCATCGGTCCGGTGGACGGCGGTTTCGAGGGCCATCCGGCGCCACCAGAAACCAACGGTTTGATCGTCACTCATGAAGGTTGGCGCAACCTCGTCCACCTCGCGGCGCTCCAACGATTCCATGAGTTCCCGTGCTGCGCGACCGAGTCGCTCGGGATCAGCGCGCCGGGGCTCTTGGAACGCAGCAGTGTCGGCACGAGAGGGGAACTTGCCCATCTCGAGGAGCAGGATCTTGTGCTCGTAGACCCCGGCGAGGTGATCGACGAGGTCCGCCACGGTCCACCCAGGACAGGTGGGCACGAGCGCTTCGAGATGATCCTCCCCCACAGCAATGCATCGTTCGAGGTCCCGCGTCCACAGGGCTCGATACTGCGCTGCAGTGAGTCGAGTCGAGATGGTCATGCAGGCGAGCCGTCGACGATATCGACCGGAGAGATTGCCATCGGTGAGGACGCCAAGAACGTGCTGAACTCCTCGACAGGGAAGCCAATCGCTCGGAGTTGCGCTGCCGAACGTCGCCCAGTCACGGATCGGAAGAGCTCAAACTCGTCAATCGGCAATGCCCGAATCTGCTCGACCAATTGGGGGTTCACTCTCTGGAGCCCACCGAGGAGGTAGGCCGTCGCCATGGGGATCGATGGCGCGTCTTGCGCTCCGAACACCCCAAATGCCAAGCGGAGGTCATGCTCGTGGGCTGCTTGGTCCATCACGATCTGGAGGTTGACCGGTGCGGGAATCACCGCCATGACAGGGTCGAAGGACGCGGCCGTGCCTTCGAACAGGTCGGCGAGATGAGCGACCGAATCGCCAGCATGGCGCTCCACTTGGGCCGCAGTCCATGCGTCCGATCCAGCTCCATCAAGGCGACCATTGACGATGTCGTCGATGGTCCCAACAAGATGGCAGACCAGTTGCTGCACGGTCCACGCTGGGCATGACGGGACGATGATGGCCTCCTGGCCCGGTGCAATCGACCGCAGAAGGTCAACCGTGCGTTCACGAATGCCTTGGTAGGCAGTGAGGACTTCGGCGGCGTCAAAGGTGGTGGTCATGGCGCAATCGTAGAGTCCCGGTGGTGACCGCGCTCGGCCAAAGTGCGACAATGGCGCAGTGTGTGGTCGACTCATGCTCACAACTCCCCCGGCGTCAGTGGCCCGATTCGTCGATGCCACCCTTGGAATGGCCTACGTTGATCTGCCGTTTCAGCCGAGTTGGAACGTGCCGCCGACTCGAGGAATTCCTGGCCTCCTCGATGCCCCGAATGGGTCAGGACGGGTGTTGTCGCAATTTCGCTGGGGTCTCCTCCCCCACTGGGCCAAGGACCGTTCCTTCTCGTCGAGGACGATCAACGCTCGAGTGGAGACCGTCGCGGAGAAGGCCTCGTACCGGGCCGCCTTCACGACCCGGCACCTCATCATCCCTGTTGACGGGTACTACGAGTGGACGACACGGGGACCGGAACTCAAGCAACCCCACCTCATCACCCGCACCGACGACCAGCCCTTGCTCTTGGCTGGGCTCTGGGAGGAGTGGCGAGATCCGGCCCAACCCGACAGTGGCGTGGTTCGCTCAGCCACCATCTTGACCCGTGAGGCCAATGCCGACGTCGCCCACCTGCACGACCGCATGCCGGTGGTCGTCGAGCCCGAGTCCATTGACCTGTGGTTGACCTCGCTCGGCGAGGACGCACGACCAGCCCTCGACCAACTCCTCTCGGCGTCGCTCGGCGTCTTGGGTCATCGTCCAGTCGACCGAGCGGTGGGGTCGGTTCGCAACGACGGGCCGCACCTCATTCAGCCCGGCGACTAAGGCGTGCTCCACCGGGAGGGTGGAGCGCACCTCTACTACGCTCAGGCGAAACGAGGAGGAATGATGTCCACTGCCCCACTTGAAGGCCTGCGAATCATCGAGTGCTCGGCGCTCGGACCCGCGGAGATCACCAACACCCTGATCGACCTCGGCGCCGAGGTCATCAAAGTCGAACCGCCCCAGGGGGACTACGGCCGCCAGATGACGTGGCCCATCATCAACGGGGTCTCGCTCCTCCACCTCCACGCCAACCGTGGGAAGCAGTCCATCACCTTGGATCTGCGCACCGAAGAAGGCCGAGCGATCTTCAAAGAACTGGTCGGCACCGCAGAAGTGGTGATCGAAGCCATGCGGCCCGGAGGATTGGCCAAGCGTGGCATTGGCTACGAGGACCTCCTCGCCATCAACCCAAGCCTCGTGTTCTGCTGCATTTCCGGGTACGGCATGACCGGGCCGTATCGAGACCTGCCCAGCCACGGCATCGCGTACGACGTCTGGGCCGGCCTCGTCAACGTCGCCACCGACGAGGAGGGATTCACCTACCTCCCCGAGCATCCCTCGACCGGTATCCACGCCGGACCGCTCTTCGGCGCGCTCGGCATCTTGGCGGCGGTCATTCGCGCCCGGAGGAGCGGTGAGCCGTCCTACATCGACATCGCCCAGAGTGATGCCTCAGCAGCCATGGACTGGCTTCGCTCAGAGACCTGGAAGGCCTATGAGCGCCCCGAGTCCGAAGTCACTGGGAACAAGGCCGACAACTATGAACGGCGCGCTCCGGGAACTGCTGGCATGAAAGAAGGCGTCCGCTACCAGGTCTACGAGGCATCTGACGGCAAGCACGTGCTGTTCATGGCCTCTGAGCAAGAGTTCTGGAAGAACTTCTGTGCGGGCGTGGACCGCACCGACCTCTTCGAGCGCTGGCCCGGGTCGAAGTACGCCGATCACGCCCGTGGCAACCGGGAACTCCAAGCAGAGCTCAAGCGCATCTTCGCCACCAAGACCGCAGTCGAGTGGCTGGACTTCGCCAATGCGTACAACACCGCAATCGCTCCCGTCAACACACCGAGGACCTTGCTCGATGACCCCCAGTTCCAGGATCGTTTCCCGTTGATTCCCGCCGAGCGACTCGGTGCTGATCAGATCCCTGCGCCGCTCAAGTTCGTCGGCGAGACCCTGCCGGTTCCCGAGATGGCGCCAACGGTTGGCCAGCACAACCGAGAAGTGCTCGCGCACTTACTCGGGTGGGACGACGCCCAGATCGACGCAGCGATCGCCAGCGGAGCGCTCGGATGACCACTCCCGATCGCTTCGGCGATCGACCCGGAACCGCCCTCGTCACCGGGGGCACCGGAGGTATCGGCAGCGCGATCGTCCGGCAACTCGCCCGAGAGGGTGCTTCGGTGACCTTTACCTACCGGTCCGGAGCCGAACGAGCACTTACCCTCGTGGAGGAGCTGAGCGATGAAGGGTGGCGGGTCGACGCCGTCCAACTCGACCTCACCGTTGCGCAGGATTGCGCCGCGGTGATCGCCGTGGTTGGCGCCCATCGTGGTGGGCTCCACACGCTGGTCCACGCTGCTGGCCCGCACATTCCCCAGCAGCACCTCTCCACCATTGCTCCCGCCGCCTACGCCGCCCAGCTGAGCGACGAAGCCGCGGCGTTCTTCAACATCGCTGCCCCGGCGATCCCGGCCCTGCGGGCGGCGAGCGGTGCCATCGTTGCCGTCACGACCGCAGCGACTTCCCGGTATCCAGTGCGCGATGGGCTCTCGGCGAGTGCCAAAGGCGCTATTGAGCAACTCGTCCGAGGTCTCGCCGCCGAAGAAGGGCGCTACGGCGTCCGAGCCAACTGCGTTGGACCGGGGATGCTCGTCGACGGGATGGCAGCCCGGCTCATGGCGAGTGGCGACCTCGACGAGGAGGCCCTCGCGGTCACCCGTCGCAACATCGCCCTTCGACGGTTCGGCACCGCACAGGACATCGCCGCTGCGGTGTGCTTCCTCGCGAGCACCGATGCCAACTTCATCTCGGGTCAAACCCTCAACGTCGATGGTGGCTACTCCATCTGAGGATGGTCGCCTCACGCACCCAGTGATGACGTCTGGGCTCGCTGGAGGAGTTGCGCGAAGAGCAGTGGAGTAATGTTGCTCCCGGTGAGCAGCACCACGGTGCCCGGAGGTGTCGCCACGAGGCCGGAGCGAACCGCAGCCCACGTCACCGCAGCAGATCCTTCGACGATGAGTCCGAGCGTGGCGAAGATCTCCGCGACCGCCTGGGCGATTGCGTCCTCGCTCACGGTGACCACCTCGATACCAGCCTCGCCCAAGATGGCTGCGGTGACCGCACCGGGTTCGACGCCACCAGCGAGGCCATCGGCCACCGTGTGCCCGTCAATGAAGGAATCGGGGATGCCAGCGAGCAGCGCCGCCATCGCCGCATTCTCCTCCGGCTGGACCCCAACGACGGTGATCTCCCGACCGGCAAATCCAAGGACCAACCCTGCAGCCAATCCACCGCCGCCAATCGGACAGATGACCGTGGAGACTTCTGGGAGTTGCTCGAGGATTTCCGTGGCCAGCGTCGCCTGGCCAGCGATGACCGTCGTGTCGTTGTAGGGGGAGAGGAACACTGCACCACGTCGTTGCGCGAGGTCGAGGGCGAAGCGCTCAGCTTCGCCGTAGTCAGTCCCGTGCTCAACGAGCGTTGCCCCGAGTGCTCGCAACTTCGCAACCTTGACGAGTGATGCGGTCGTTGGAACCACCACGGTTGCCTCGATTCCGAGCACGCTGCTGGCATAGGCGACGCCGAGCCCGTGGTTCCCTGCCGAGCAGGTGACGATTGCACGTCCTGGAGCATGGCGTGCTGCGGCATCGAGGGCGGCGAGCCCTCCTCGAACTTTGAAGCTCCCGGTGACTTGCAGGCATTCAGCCTTGACGAACACCGAGGAACCGAGGACTGCAGCGGCCAGCATGGGTGTGGGCGAGAGGAAACGCCCGACCACGGCATCCGCCTCAGCGCGCTGCACAGGAGTTGGAGCGCTGACGGTGCGGACATCGTGTGGGGTCACCGAACCATCCTCTCGCAACCACCCCGAGGCACGGTGGCAGGCCCGGCGGCGTACCTGCTCGAAATGGAAGACTGCACCCATTGTGCCTACCACGTCAGATCTCGTCACTTTGGGTGTCGCCACCTTCGTTGCAACGAACGTCGACAACTTCTTGCTCTTCGCGACCCAACTCGCCGTTGCGCCTCGGAGCGCACATCGCTCAATTCAACGCGGACAGTTCGCCGCGTCGATCAGCGTGGTGCTCTTCTGCATCGGCGTTCGCTACGCCCTCGTGGGGGTGCCCACGACGTGGTTCGCCGTGCTCGCTCTCGTGCCGGCCTACTTCACGGTGTCGTCGTTGCGAAGTCTTCGCCACCGAAGCGAAGCGACACCACCGCGGGTCAGGGGTGCAGCGACGGCCTTCATCGTCACGTTGGCCATTTCGGCCGACAACGCTGCCGCCTACCTTCCCCTCCTCCGAGCGACCCATGGCTTGGGTGACGTCCTCGTCTTCGCTACCTGGGCAGTCAGCCTCGTCGCTCTCATCGCCATCTCCACGGTCGTGGCCCGACACCCCCGAGTCGTCGCGCTCTGCCAGCGCGTTGGCCACCTCATCGAACCCGCCCTCTACGCAGCACTCGCCGTCTTGATCCTGGTGGCGACCGGAGTCCTCTAAACCGCTGAGGACAACCCGCCGTCGAGGTTGATGCCAACACCAGTGAGGTAACTCGCACGTGGCGAGAGGATGAACGCAGCGAGATCAGCGAACTCCGCTGTGGTGCCCATCCGTCCGAGTGGAACACCAGCACCGAGAGCGAGCCCTGCTTCGAGCTCTTCGACGGGCACCTGCTGCGCCTTGGCTGCTCGCACCCATTGCCCTGAGTGGATGAGGCCGATGAGGACGGCGTTGATCCGCACGCCACTCGGGCCGAGGTCCTTTGAGGCGGCCTTGGTGAACGCCAAACCCGCCGCTCGAGACACCGACGTCGGGCTGCTCGATGCACCAGGGTGCTTCCCGGAAATCGCCAGCACGTTGAGGATTGACCCTGCGGTGTTCGTCAGCGCAGGGGTGAAGGCCCGCGTCATGCGAATGGCCCCGAAGAGCTTGAGGTCGAGGTCGTCCTGCCAGGCTCCATCGTCGAGCGCGCCAATTGGTCCCGCAGCCGACCGACCGGCGTTGTTCACGAGACCATCGCACCGCCCGAAGGTTTCGAGGACGGCCGTGGCGAAGGTCGAACCTGCCTCGGGATCCGTGACGTCGAGGGCCAGACCGAGGACGCGACCAGCTGCAGCCTTCGCCTGCAACTGCTCCACGGCCATCGCCACGGCATCATCTCGGCGACTGCAGATTGCCACCGCAGCACCTTCGGCGAGCAGGCGCTCGGCGAGACCGAACCCGAGGCCATCGGACCCGCCGGTGATGGCGACCACCTTGTCCGTGAGGTCAAGATCCACTGGTCACCCTCGCTTGGTCAACGCGAAGACGCGAATGGTTCGGGTGGTCCGGTGAGCGTACGCCTCATAGGGCTTGGCGAGGGTTTGGAACGCATCGAATGCCTGCGTGCGTTCCTCGTCGACGAGTTCTCGAGCATCGACGGGGACCGCAGTGCCGCGAATGGTGATCGTGGCCGTGGGGTGATCAGCGAGGTTCAGTACCCAAGCCGGGTGGTGTCCCTGGCCGAAGTTGGAACCGACGACCAACAGCGCGTCGCCCTCAGGCAGGTAGACGAGTGGCGTGGTCCGCTCGAGACCGGACTTCCGCCCAATCGTGGTGAGCAGCAGCATTGGTGATCCAAAGGGGCCGAGCACCGTGTACCGCCCTGATGAGCGGACGAGCACCTTGCGGTCCACGGGGACGAGTGAGCGAATCGTCGCCGACCCCACGCGGGTCGCCGCGAAGGCGTGGAGGATCGGAGCGAGGAACGAATCGCTCGATCCCCATCGACCATCGGGGAATGGGCTCGCAGCGAAGGCGGCGTCGAGATCAGTGGGCATTGCCGCCCACGATAGAACGTTCTCGCCACGCAGTGGTCTGTCGAGGGTGCCGGAAGTGAAGGACGGTGGCGTGGTCGAACGTTCCACCCTCGATCGCCGCGGTGTACTCGGCGCGTCGCTGGTGGTGCCTCGTGAAGGACCAGAGCACGACGTTGCGCTCTGGGTCGGCGCTCAGGAGATTGCGCCACGACTCCCGATTGCCGTTCCACAGTTCCGCTCTCGTCGCGGCCCGTCGGATCGAGCGCCACAGCACCCGTCGAGTCGTGAGCCACCGTGGGTAGTCGAGCCAGATCACCGTGTCTGCTGCCGGCCAAATGATGGAACGGGTGACGGCTCGGTAGTTCCCGTCGGTGACCCATCGGGGCACTGCGCAGCGCTCGGCCACCACTGCTCGGAACTCGTCGTCGGGGAGCGGCGTCCAGTTGGCTTGGTGGAAGATCGCGTCCAACTCGATGTGGTCGAGACCCGAACCATCAGCGAGCGCGCGGGCAAGGGTCGTCTTGCCAGATCCCGAGCTCCCGATGACACAGACCCGATCCACCACCTCATTGTGGCCGGGTCAGCGCCTGCGGTGCCACAGGCGCCCTCTACGATCCCTGCCGCCATGCCAGCACTGAGCAGCAGGCATCTGAGAGAGGAATCACCATGGCAGCAAGCAGCCACCGCACATCGTCACCGGACGAGCAGCACGAACACCTGCACTCCCCTGACGAGAAGATGAACACGTCCCACCAAGCGTCCACCGATGTGCCGACCACACCACCTGATCTTGGCGCCAACGATCCGCCATCTGCGATGGATGACCGCCAGCGAGTTGAGGGGCTCCTCCGAGCAGCGGCCGCAGGCATCGACCCCTCGGTCCTCATCACCATCCATCGGAAGAACTTGGCCACCATCGTTGGGAGGAGGGAATTCCTCGTCATTCGCCCAGCGATCACGAACGGATGGGGGCAAAAGGTGGCGAGTTGGCACGGCCACACGCTCCACGCCGTCTGCACTGCAGCAGGCACTCGAGCACACCGAGCGCTCGTCGCAGCCCTCGGTGCGTCCGCTGCGCATCCGACGCTCGACGAACTCCGCAGCGCAGTCTGCGCTGCGCAGTCCTCAGTCGCCGAGAGCGAGATCATCGCCGCACTGGCTGCCGTCATGTGGATCGACGCCCCTGCCGCTCCGCATGCCCTCGTGATCTTGAGCGAAGACTTCGCGCTGGAACCCCTGTCACGGAGCGCCGCCGCTCCGAACGCCAAGCCCGCCCTGACCCCAACCCCTCGACCGCAATCGAACCCAACACGAGCTGCAGCCAAAGCAGCGAAGCGCAAGGCAGTCGCCGAGGCGAATGCGAAGGCTGCCGAGATCGCCGAAGCCGCCGCGGTCAAGCGACGGACAGGGAAGGCGGATCGAGCGGAGAACGTCGTCGAACCAGAGACTGCACCGACGTTCGCCGGCAGGGGAACCCGTCCGGCAGTGGATCGCCGACCGGCGAAGCTCACGCCGAAAGAGGCGGAGACCTTCACCACCAGCGACCCCCTCGTCGGAGCCATTGTGGAGGTTGACGTCCGCTACCACTTCCACGATCCAGCCGAGCCAGACGTCCGCTCCAAGTTTCGTCCTGCGGTCATCGTGGCCGTGAGCGCGGACCGGTTCTTGGTGCGTGGCCTCTACAGCCGGCCCAAGGAGTGGACGGCAGAGGTCACGGGATGGCACAAGTTCGGCCTCAACCGCGAGCGCTGCAACGTCGCCATGGTCAATGAAGAGACCACATCCCAGGTCATTAATCGAACCTACGGTCGTCTCTCCGACGAAGCGTGGAATCAACTCTGGTGACGTGAGGTTGCCCAGGATGGACAGCGAGGTTGCCCAGGTGACCTCGCTGCCCATCCGCATCGCAGACCGGTAGCCTGTCTGACGGAGCCCTCATGACTACAACCGCCGAGCCGTCGCGCTCGAACGCCGACCGCTTGGTCCGCACCCTCGCCTTCACCGTCCTCCTCGAGTGGATGGCCGGTGGTGCCTTCCTCCCTCTCTTCCCCGTCTACCTCCACGACAAGGGGGCTTCGACGAGTCTGCTCGGCGTGGTGGTTGGGGCGTTCTTCCTGGCCGGCCTCATCGGCCAATACCCGGCTGGGAAGCTCGCTGACCACACGAGCCCACGAGCCGTCCTCCTCGGTGGCCAGGTTCTCTACGGGCTCTCAACCCTTGGATTTCTCCTCACCACCAACGTGCACGCAGCGATTGGCCTCCGGTTCATCCAGGGACTTGGTGCCGGTGCTGCTGAGGTGGCGAGCCTGTCGATCATCTCCAAGGTCGTCGCCCCCGAACGCCGAGGCCGGGCATTTGGCACCATCTACGGCGCCCAGCTGACCGGAACGATCCTCGGCCCGATTCTCGGCGCCATCATCGGCATCCACCACATGTCGCTCCTCTTCACCTTGACGGCGCTCCTGTCGTTCTCGGCGTCCATTCCCGTCCTCGCACAGCCGGCCCTCAAGCACCTCGGTCGGAGCGCGGGACCTCGCGTCCCGCTGTCTCGACTGACCCTCACCAACAGCGCCAAGGGTTCCCTCATCTTGGCCGCAGCGCTGGGCCTCATCATTGGCACCTACGACGCTTCGTGGAGCTTGCTGCTCCGATCCAAGGGTGCTGGGGGACTTGCGATCAACCTCTCATGGATCTTGTTCTCGCTTCCCTTCGCGCTGGCCAGCAAGCCTGCTGGGTGGTTGGCCGACCATCGAGATCGGCGCAAGCTCGCCCTCACAGGAGTGATCTCGGAGTCGCTGTTCTGTCTCGCCTATCCCTTCCTTCACTCCGTCGCCATCATGTTGGCACTGGCGACCTTGGAAGCGACCGTGCTCGCCGGAGCACTCCCCTCGGCCCAGTCGCTCCTCACCGAAGGCATCGCCGACGATGCCCATGGACGGGTCCAAGGGCTCAACGCCACGTCACAGATGGCAGCGATGACCGTGGCGTCGATGCTGGGCGGTGTGCTCTTCGCCATCAGCCCGTCGCTCCCCTTCGTGGCATCGGCCTCGATCTCCCTCGTGGGGGCTGGCGTGATGGCGGTCGTGTGGCGACCCGTGAACGGCCACGTCGGCCATTCGGTCAGCGCTTCGTAGCGAGCACGGTCAGCTCGAAGTCAGCGTCGGCGTTCGTGGGCGCGGTTCGGGCATGGAAGGTGACATCGCTGAACCCTGCACCTTCCAACAGATGCACCCATGCCTCGCGCTCGTAGAGGCGGACGGACGCCACCACACCGCTCTCGTCGGACGCTCCGGCATGCGCTCGAACCGTCACCAGTCGTTGCTCGTCGAGATCGAAGGAACTCCGCTCCACCATGAGGCCGCCCGCAGTGGTCGAGATCTCCCCGTGGACCCTGCCGTTCAGGTACTCCCGAATGGGGACGACGTCGAGCGTGTTGATGAGTACCACACCACCAGGACGCGTGGCGTGAGCGAAGGCATCGAGTACTGCGGCGTTCCACTCGTCGTCGCCGTAGCCAAAGGAGTTGAACCAACACATCACTGCATCGAAGTGCCGCTGCGGGCGGTAGGTCAAGAGGTCGCCAACGACGAAGGTCGCAGGGCTCGACATCGCCTTCGCGAACGCTTGGGCACGGGCAATCCACCCGGGCGATCGATCGAGACCGACGACCTCGAAGTTGAGGAGCGAGAGACGATTCGCGATGCGGCCCCATCCGCAGGGTGCGTCGAGGATCGTATGGGTCGACTTCGGGAGGAGCTGGAGGATTTCCTCGACGTCGAAGTCCGATTGCTCACTGGTCAGGTAGTCCGCGTGGAGGAGTTCGTAGTCATCGTTGAAGACGGCATCGAGGTCGAAGCGTTCTTCCATAGGGCCATGGTAGGAGCCACGTTGCCCGTGAACGCACAACTGCGGCACCCCGGAGGGTGCCGCAGTTGTGAACAGCGTGATTGCTGTGAATCAGGCTTTGGTCACGTTCGTGAACCACGGAACGAGGCCGTTCTGGCGGAGCAAGTTGACCGTCGAGCCACCGACACTCCACGAGGGCGACTGCCAGCCGCTCACGTTGGTGGTCGAAACAATGGCCGAGATCTGGTAGTTGATCCACACGTACGGGACGTCCTTGTTGATCTGACTCATCACGGCGTTCCACTTGGTGGCCTGCGTCTTTGGAGCACCAGCTGCCATTGCGGCGAGCATGGTGGACTCGATGACGGAGTCGAAGTTTCCAGCCATGTTGATCGACACCAGGGCGCCGTTGGAACCGTCGAGCGTGTTCCACCATGGGAAGTTGAGGTCAGGGTTGCAACCACCGAACTGGTTCCACAGCGTGGCGTCGTAGTTGCCCACGAGGCAGTTGTTGATCAATGTTGAGGAGTCCATGGTGACCACAGTCACCGTGATACCTGCTGCCGCGCAGTAGGACTGAATCGCTCCGGCCGCAGTGGCCTGCGAGGTCGATCCAGCAACCGTCATCAACTTGAACGAGGTCAGACCAGCCGACTTCGCCGTGGTCTTGGCTTTCGAGGAGCTGTAGGCCGGGAAGGCAACCTTGGACTTGCCGTACACCGAAGAGGTCGGGAAGACCTGGTCGGCGTTTGCGGTCACGCCACCGTTGACCAGCGCGTTAAGCGCTGAGCGGTTGATGGCTTGCGCCACGGCGGTACGAGCGAGAAGGCCCTTGGCGTTTGCCTTGCCGTTGGGCAAGTAGTTCGAGAACGGTGAACCCTTGTAGCCCAGCGCGTTGCGGCAGTTGAACTGAATGCAGTCCACCGCCGGGGTGCGCACGGCGTAACCAGCGCTACTCGAGTCGTCGATGTAGTGCGAGCTCGAGGAGTTCGCCGCACCGAAGTTCGACTTGAGCGAGGCGATGGCCTTGGGCTCGGACAGCACGATCATGTCGACGGAGTTGCCAAGCGCATCCACACGAGCGCCACCGTCGATGATGGGGTGGAACTCGATGTGGGCGACGTTCGGCAAGCCAGGGATCCAGTAGTTCGGGTTGGCGTCCGCGTACAGAACGGAGTTGACACCCCAGTCGCAGCGGTTGAACACGAAGGGCCCCGTGCCGACGGGGTTCTTGTCGCCCCTCCCAGCCGAGGCCAGGTTGTCAGCGATGGACGAAGGAGCCTGGACGTAGGCGATCTGCTGCTCGGCCAAGGTGTTCGCGAACGACGCCCAGGCGTAGTTCAACGTGACCTTGACGGTGAGGTTGTCGATCTTGGTCGTCGTGGCCAACTTCGTCGTCTTGTTCTGGATGAGCGGAGCGACGGCGTAGTGCGCAATGGCTGCACTATTCACCCACTGGTTCATGTTGGCGATGAGCGCGTCAGCGTTGAGCGAGGCCCCATCGTGGAACTTGATGCCCGAGCGGAGTTTGATCGTCCAGTTCTTGAACGTCTTATCCGGCGTCATCGACTCCGCCAGGTAACCGGTCACCGAACCGTCGGACTTGTTCACCATGAGCGGGTCGTAGATCGCCCGCATCATCGCGATGCCCGCCGAGTCCATCTTGCCGAATGCTGGCCCGATGCCAGCGGTGTCTTGGTTCTCGAGTCCGACCTTCAACGTTCCAGAGAACGTCGTTGCGCCAGCTTGTGTTGCCATTGCGGCATCGGTCATCGCACCTGCGGCGACCACCCCACCCGCAGTGGCTGCGCTCCGTGCGAGGAACGACCTGCGGTCAATTGCTGTTGCCATCACTACCCCCCTGGGAAGCTCTGTCTGCTTGATGTGGTACTTCCCGGAACTGGTGCAGTACCGGTTCCGTACGATGAACACTACTCACGGCGACGGCGATGTCAAGGCGCATCCAGCGCGTCTCTTCGCCCTTCTTCAGGCGTGTTCGCTTGATCACGAGAGCACAAGTCGACGCATCCTCGCCGTGGCAACCGTGAGGCCCAGCACCAGCATGACCATGAGGTACGCGGCGGGTACGAGTAGCTCGACATGGAGGTCACCGAGGGCAGCTGAACGACTGAGGAGTACCCCTTGGTAGAGGGGCGTGGCCTTCACGACACCTTGGAGCCAGCCGGGGTACACCGTGATGGGGTAGAAGGTCGCCGAGAACAAGAACATCGGCATGAGGGCCAAGCTCACGAGGTCGAAGTCCTGCCATGACCGCATGAAGGTCGTCAGCGACATACCAACCGCACCGAAGGCCGCGCCCATCAACACCGCCGATGGAATGCACAGCAGCGCCCACCACGAGGTTGCCGTTCCCGTCGCTGCCATGACGAGCAGGAAGCACGAGGCGTACAGGGTGCCTCGCAGCACGCTCCAGATCAGTTCGCCGAGCGCCACGTCTCCTGGTCCAAGCGGCGTGGCCAGCACAGCGTCGTAGGTCTTTGAGATCTTCAACTTGAAGAACAGGTTGAAGGTGGCATCCATCAAGGCGCCGTTCATCGCTGCGGTTGCGAGCAGGCCCGGGGCCACGAACGCGGTGTAGGGAACGCTGCGGCCAGCAACCTCGAGCGAACCGACGAGGTGGTTCAGCCCGACGCCAATGGAGAAGAGGTAGAACACCGGCTCGAAGAAGCCTGAGACGATGAGCAGCCACTCTCGTCGGTACACGTAGACGTTGCGCTCAACGAGTCGCCACGCCCGCATGGACCAGGGGAAGGTTCGCCCTCGAAGAATGGGCACTCGGGTACTCATAGGACCATCCGCTTCCGAAAGGCACGACGGGCGAACGCGATTCCCACTGCGGCGAAGACGGCGAGGTAGACGACATCGACAAGTGCTTGGGTCGCAGGAAAGATGCCGAGCGTGCAATCTCTGAGGAGGTTGACCGCGTGCAGCAGGGGTGTGCACTGTGCGACGGCGCGAAGCCACACCGGCAACTGTCCGAGGGGGAAGAACGTTGCCGAGAAGAGAAAGAGGGGCATGACGCCGAATCGGTAGAGCAGGGCGAAGCCATTCTCGCTCGTGGTCGTTGCCGCGTAGGCAGTCGTCGGAGCAGCGAACGCCACCGATGCCGCCATGGCGAGCGGGAGCACCGCGAGCGCCCACCAGGAGTGGATAACACCGAAGCCCTCCATCACGAGGAGGAAGGCACCGCTCACCATCCCCCCACGGAGCGCGCTCCAGCCGAGGTGACCAATGAGGACATCATCGATATCGAGGGGCGTGGCCAACATGGCCCAGTAGGTCCGCATCCACTTGATGCGAGCCATCACCGGATAAGTCGATTCGTTCACCGCCACTTGGAAGATGGTGCCGGCGAGGAGCCCCGGGGCCAAGAAGTCCACGTAGGCCACGCCGCCGACGTGGTGTGCATGGCGGTCCACCAAGGTCCCGAGTCCAACGCCCATCGCCGCCAAGTAGAGGAGTGGGAAGAGGAAGGTCGTCGTCACCGAGCCCTTCCACACCTTGGAGTAGGTGTAGGCGTGCACCCACACGGCTCGAAACCACGTCGGCCAACCTGCACGCTGCGCAGCCACCGAAACCTCGACCACCTCAGTCAACGAGCGTCCGACCGGTCAGGTGCAAGAAGACGTCTTCGAGCGTCGAGCGTCGCACGAGGGCGCTCTCGGGGAGGAGACCGCGTCGGTGCACCTCGCCAATCGTTGCATCACCGTCGTGGACGTAGAGCAGGATGCGGTCAGGGAGCACTTCGACTCGCTCAGCGAGATCTTCGACACTAGCCACGTTCGCCTGTTGCTGGTCAACCGCGAAGCGCAGTTCGACGACTTCTCTCGTCGAGTGCTCCGCGATCAGCGCCCGCGGTGAACCGTGGGCAACGATGCGTCCCTTATCCATGACGACCAGGCGATCGCAGAGCTGCTCGGCTTCATCCATGTAGTGGGTCGTGATGACGAGGGTGACCCCTTGACTCTTCAGCCGGTAGAGGCGGTCCCACAGCAGGTGGCGCGCCTGTGGGTCGAGACCAGTCGTCGGTTCATCGAGAATCAAGATGTCGGGCTCTGAGATCAGCGACCGAGCGATGGTGAGGCGACGCTTCATGCCACCCGACAGTGGTCCAACCTTGTCGTTGCGCCGGTCCGTCAACTGGGCGAACTCCAAGAGTCGCTCAGCCCGCTCACGGATGAGCTTCTTCGGGAGATCGAAGTAGCGGCCGTAGATATAGAGGTTGTCGAGCACGGTGAGCTCTTCGTCGAGGGTGTCCTCTTGGGGAACGAGGCCGAGGCGTCCCCGAATCGCTGGACCCTGCGTCATGGGATCCATGCCGAGGACACGGAGCGATCCGCCGCTGTAAGGCGACATGCAGGCGATCATCCGCATGGTCGAGGTCTTTCCTGCGCCATTGGGTCCGAGGAAGCCGAAGGACTCCCCCTTGCCAATGCGGAAGTCAACGCCATCAACAGCGGCGAAGGAGCCGAACGCTTTCCGCAGCCCTTCGGCCACGATCATGGGTTGAGGTTCTCGTGCAGTGTCCACAGTGGCTTCACCCTAGATGGCGCCAATGTCGACCGAGGTTCTCCGTCGGTGACCGTTGAGTGACTAGCGTCATCTTGGTCGCACGGGCGATGCAATGCGACGGAGAATCCCGTCGGCCACCTTGAGGGGGGACCTTGTCCACACACCAGCAGGCGCATCTGCCTTCAGATGACCTCGCCTTCCACGTAGAACAACGTGGTATCGATTTCATCCCTGAGGCCGACCGGTGGGCGACGCCGAGAACTATCGGCGCGATGTGGGCGGGGTCCGCAATCAACGTTGAGTACTTCGTCTACGGCGCATTGCTCATGGGGTTTGGCTTCAGCTTCACGACGGCCCTCGTCATCATCGTCCTCGGGAACCTGTCGTTCCTCTTGCTCGGCTTGGCGTCGCTCCAAGGACAAGAGACGGGAACCACGGCGTTCACGATCTCACGGGCACCATTCGGAACGCGGGGCGCCCGCATCGTCTCGTTCTTCAACTGGATCACCCAGTTGGGCTTCGAAACCGAAGGGCTCATCCTCATCGTTGGTGCAGCCGTCGTGCTCTTCAAGTACGCAGGCTGGAACGTCACGAAGGGACCAGAGGTCATCATCATCATCGTGGCGACGGCGATCCAGGCACTCATGCCGTACTTCGGGCACGCCACGATGGTCAAGGTGCTGCGAGCGCTGATCATCCCCTTCGCCTTGATTTTCGCCGTCATGTGCATCTTCATCGGGAAGCACTCCAACACCGGTGGCGTCTCCGTCTTCGCCCACGGCTGGGAATCATTCACCGCAGGCCTTGCCTTCGTGATTGCACTCTCGGGTCTTGGATGGACCGAGTGCGGCAACGACTACACCCGCTACGTTCCACGTGACGCCAAGAAGGCTTCAGTCGTTGGCTGGATCTTCCTCGGAACCGCCGTCCCAGAGATCGTCATGATGACGCTCGGTGCGTTGGCCTTCACGTTCCTTGGAACGTCGACGATCTGGAACAGCGCGAACCCCTTCTACGCGATGTACCACCAACACGGAATGCCGAGCTGGTTCGTCGTGATCTTCTTGCTGTTCGCCATCGTGCAGCTGTTCGGCATCAACTCCCTTGACCTCTACTCGTCAGGTGTGTCGATCCAGGCAATGGGCCTCAAGCTCAAGCGCTATCAAGCAGTGCTGCTCGACAGCGTGATCGCTGGTTGCCTCACCATCTGGGCGACCTTCGGTGCAACCTTCGCCATCTACATGAAGGACTTCGTCGGCGTGATCATCGTCTGGATCAGCCCGTGGTTCGCAATCTTCATCGTGGACTGGCTCCTGCGGAAGACCCGGTACAACGCTGCTGAGCTCCAGCGCACCGACGCCGGTGGTCTCTACTTCGGCAAGGGTGGTTTCAACTGGAACGCCATCGTTGCCTTCATCCTCGGCCTCGTGGCGTCGACCACTGCGTACTCCAAGGCGCCACCTCCGGTGAACTTCCCCCTCCACTGGATGACGCCGTTCTCCAACCACTTCGGCGGCTTCTACTGCACGGGACCCAAGGATCCGTCCGGTTGCGGCGTTCAGGGCTGGTTCGGAGGAGCCGACCTGTCGGTCTTCTTCGGCATTGGTGCTGCAGCCATCATCTACCTGGTCCTCGAGCTCGCCACGGGCTACGTGAAGGGTCAAGTCGCCAAGCAGAACGAACTCGAGCCTGCAGCGCAGTAACCTGCACGCAGCGACGAGCTACAACGAAACCCGGGCTTCGGCCCGGGTTTCGTTGTCGTTGATGGGGGCTCAGCCCTCCCAGTCCTCCACGAGGCCACCGGCCCCGTCGGGGCGAAACACCGGAATAGAGCCGAGTGCTCGTACCTTCACGGCATCCTCACCGAGCGAGGTCCGCCAGATCGACGCTTCGGTCACCAGGGTGCCAATGACGACCACGTCTGCACCAATGCCCTTGAAGAGGCGCAGTGCGGCACCAGTCGACGCTCCGGTCGACACCACGTCGTCGACGATGGCAATGCGCTTGCCTGCCACCGCATCAACGCGCGCCCGGTCGTAGAGGAGCTTCTGCTCTCCTGCGGTCGTAATCGACCGGACTGGTTCTGCAATGGCGTCGGCGAGGTGGATCTTCTGCGTCTTGTGCAGAACGACGTACTGCTCGAGGCCGAGGGCACGGGTGACCTCCACCGCAACGGGAATGCCCATCGTCGCAACCGTCGCCACCACGTCCACGTCGAAGGGTCGGAGCAATTCAGCGAGCTCGCGCCCCGCCTGCTCCATGAACGCCATACCCATATCGACGGTGATGAGCAACGCGAGTGCCAGATCCTTCGACATCGAGGCAATGGGCAGATCGACTTCTTGGGTGCCAATTTGCGCGTGGAACGTGGAGAGCGTCACGAGGCGAGCATACTGAGGGGCGTGACGAAGACCGATCGAACTCCACTCTCTCGAGAGCTCGCCCAGCAGATGTTGGCCGTCGCCTACGCCGAGGCAGAACTCGGCCAGAGCGAGGGTGGCATTCCGATCGGCGCTGCCCTCTTCCACCGAGATGGAACGCTGCTCGGCGCAGGGCATAACCGCCGAGTCCAAGAGGACGATGCGTCCGTCCACGCCGAAACCGATGCCTTCCGCAAAGCTGGCCGGCGACGGGACTACCCGGACTGCGTGATGGTCACGACCTTGTCGCCGTGTTGGTACTGCTCAGGTCTCGTCCGACAGTTCAACATCGGCGCCGTTGTCATTGGCGAGGCAGAAACCTTCTGCGGCGGCCACGAATGGCTCGAGGAGTTGGGCGTCGAGATCATCGTGCTCGACGACCCCGCCTGCATCAGCTTGCTCCAGACCTTCACGACCGCCCATCCAGAACTGTGGAACGAGGACATCGGGCTCTAGTTGCGGGTCACCAGACCGGCGCTCCGAACTGGCGGTCTCCGGCATCGCCGAGGCCGGGAACGATGTAGCCGTGGTCGTTGAGTTCGGGGTCGATGGCCGCCACGGTGAGGGAGATGGTCGGAAACTCTGTCATCACCCGTTCGAGTCCGGGTACGGCGGCCAGGAGGCAGAGCACCACGATCGACGTTGCGCCTCGCTCTTCCACCAAGGAGAGGGCGTGGCAGAGGGAGCCCCCGGTTGCCAGCATGGGGTCACAGAGCACCACCGTCTCCCCTCGGAGATCGGCGGGAAGGCCATTGAGGTAGGTCTCCGGCTCCAGCGTGGTCTCGTTGCGACGGAGCCCGAGGAGGCAGAGCCGTGAGGCGCCAACGACACGCTGGACGGTTGCTGCCATTCCGAGACCAGCGCGGAGAATGGGGACGACGACAGGCACCTCCGTGAGTTGCACCCCCTGCGTTGGAGCAACTGGCGTCGTGACCGGGACCGAGGTCACCGAAAGCCCACCGAACGCTTCGTAAGCGAGGAAGGTCGTGATCTCGTCCACCAGCCGCCGGAATGCTTCGTCCGAGGTGGCTGCATCTCGAAGACGGGCAACACGCGTCGCGATCAGGGGGTGGTTGCTCGCGTGGTGACGGTAGTCCTCGATCATGATGGCGAGGCTAGCCAAGGCCACGGGGCCACTCCATCCCCGCCCGGTAAGGTGAAACGGTGACCCCTCCCCCTCTGCCCTCGAGCGACACTGCCCGACAGTCCCCGGCTCGAGGTGCTGAAGGAGCGATGGACCCCTTCGCTGGCCTCGTTCCCGAGGCACCGAAGACTCGCTACCGCGCTCCTCGTGCAGGAATTGATCCCGATACGTCGAAGACCTGGTTCAAGCGCATCCTGCCGATCATCAAGTCCCACAAAGTGGCATTCGTGATGGCGCTCTTCATGAGCTTCGTTGGCCTCATGATCCAGGTGCAGATCCCCATCATCTTGAAGTGGGCCTTTGAGAACGCGAAGACCACGCCGATCACCGATTACGCCTGGGCCATTGGCGCTCTCGGACTCGCTGCGGGAATCTCGGGATTCATCTCTCGCCGATTCCTCTACGTCATGGCGTACAACTTCGAGTACGACCTGCGGAACCTGCTCTACGAGCACTTCACCAAGATGAGCTTCGCGTTCTTCGACCGGGTGCAGACCGGGCAGCTGATCTCACGAGCGAACTCCGATATCCGCTCGGTCCAGATGTACGCCACCTTCGCACCGCTGATCCTCGTCAACTGCTCGATAGCCGTTGTGGCCTTCTGCTACATGATCACGATCTCGTGGTGGCTCTCCATCATCGCCATGTCGACCATGCCGCTGATCTACGTGGTGGGGCTCAAGATGCGCCAAGACCTCTTTCCGGTGTCGTGGATCATCCAGTCCCGTCTCGCTGACGTGGCCACAATCGTCGACGAGAACATCAACGGCGTTCGAGTGGTGAAGTCCTTCGCTGCTGAGGAGCGTCAGGTCAACGAACTCGCCGACGCTGCAGAGCGTGTCAAGTGGGCCTACGTCAAAGATGCTGACCTGCGAGCCCGCTGGGGCCCACTGATTCAGAACCTCCCCCAGGTTGGCCTCGTCCTCGTCTTGCTGTCGGCTGGCCTCATGATCATCTACGGCCACATGAACGCGTCGGTCATCCTCACGTTCAACCTCTACCTCTTCATGATGCAGGCGCCGTTCATGATGCTCGGCCAACTCGTCATGATGGGCCAGCGTGCTGCTGCGTCGGCCGATCGGATCTTCGAGATCTTGGACGAAGTCCCAACCATCGTGAACGACTCGGACGCGACGAACCTCCCCGAGGAGCCCGGCGCCATTGTCTTCTCCGACGTGACCTTCGCCTACGGTGAACCGCCGGCGCACCGACCCGGTGAGCACCACGTCAACCCCGACGAGCTCGAAACCGCCATCCTGCGGCACCTCAACCTGACCATCGCACCAGGTGAATCCGTGGCCATCGTCGGACGAACGGGGTCGGGCAAGTCGACCATCGCGCGCCTGCTCACCCGGTTCTACGACGTCACCAATGGTGCGATCACCATTGGTGGCCTCGACGTCCGAGATGCGACCCTCGAATCCCTCCGTGCCCGCATCGGCATGGTGCTCGATGAGCCGTTCCTCTTCTCGGCGTCCATCAGCGACAACATCGCCTACGGACGTCCCGATGCCAGCCACGACGAGATCGTGGCTGCAGCGACAGCAGCAGGGGCCGACACGTTCATTCGCCGCCTTCCTGGTGGCTACGACTCCGTCGTTGGCGAGCGGGGCTACACCTTGTCGGGTGGCCAGCGTCAGCGCATCGCCATTGCCCGAACCTTGCTCGTCAATCCCCCGATCCTCGTCCTCGACGATGCGACGAGTGCGATCGACGTCCACGTGGAGAGCCAAATTCACGCAGCGCTCGAGACGCTGCTCGAGCGGCGGACCACGGTCATCATTGCCCACCGTCTCTCGACCATCAGCTTGGCGAGTCGAGTGGTGCTGCTCGATGACGGCCGCATCGTGGCCGATGACACCCACCAGAACCTCCTGGCAACGGTGCCGCTCTACGCCGAAGTCTTGGCGCAAGCGGCCAGTCTCGATGCCGCTGATGACGTGATCGACGGAGAGGACGCCTGATGGGCTTCGGTGGCGGAGGATTCGGCGGTGGTGGGCCAGGGATGTTCGGTGGCGGACCTCCCGGAGGACGGGTGGGCAACCTCCCCTTCGGCGGTATTCCGACCGAGCTCCTAGATGGCGTCAAGCGCCTGACCGAGGAAGAACCTGACCACCCGCCAGCAGATCTCCCTTTCTCACATCAGCCCAACGCCCGAGAGCGTGAGCGACTCTCGCTCATCACCTTGGTGCTGCGCTACAAGAAGTGGCTCCTCCTGGCGTCGCTCTTCGTCTCGTTGACCTCCATCGTGGCCCAAGCAGGACCGTCAATCACGGGCTACGCCATCGACCACGCCCTCTTGCCCGGACATCACTCCCTCAAGGTGCTCCTCATCTGCGTCGTCCTCTACAGCGCCATGGTGCTCATGAACGGCTACGCCCAACGGGAGCAGGCAACGACCACCGGGCGACTCGCGGCATCGGTCATGCATGACTTACGCGTGCGGGTCTTCACCCACCTGCAGCGGCTCTCGCTCGACTTCTTCACCGAGGAGAAGGCCGGCGTGCTCATGAGCCGGATGACCTCGGACATCGAGAACCTCCAAGCGCTCCTCCAAGATGGCATCGCATCGTTCGCCACGCAGGGCCTGACGATGGTCACGATCCTCACGATCATGTTCATTTCGTCGTGGAAGCTCTCGCTCATCGTGGTGGTCGCGGTGCTCCCGATCCTCATCATCTTGTCGATCTGGTTCCAACGAGGATCAGACAAGGGCTACGACCGAGTGCGTGACGGCATTGCTGGCGTCCTCGCCGACCTCTCAGAATCCCTGCACGGGATCCGGATCGTGACCGCCCACAACCGCCAGCGTCGCAACATCGCCCTCCACCGGGAGTTCGTCGGCGAGTACCGCACCGCCAACATCCAAACCGGAAACTTGATGGCGATCTACGGCCCCGCCACGCAGGCGATCGCCATCATTGGACAGGCGATCCTGCTCGGTGTCGGCGGCAACATGGTGCTCCACCACGAGCTCTCGGCTGGTGTGCTGGTGTCGTTCTTCCTCTACCTCAACCGATTCTTCTCCCCGATTCAGCTCCTCGTGCAGCAGTACAACTCGCTCCAGAGCTCGAATGCCTCGGTCAACAAGTTGCGTGACCTCCTCGAGACCCCACCGCAGGTCCTCGAGGCCCCCGACGCCCACGACCTCCCTCCAATCGTTGGCGAGATCACCTTCTCCCACGTGAGCTTCGGGTACAACCCCGAGCGACCGGTGCTCTTCGACGTGGACCTCACCATTCACCCAGGCGAGTCGGTGGCGTTCGTTGGCCCAACTGGGGCGGGCAAGTCGACCATGGCAAAGCTCGTCACCCGCTTCTACGACCCAACCGGTGGCAGCGTCAGCATCGACGGCCACGATCTGCGCTCGGTGACCTTCGCTTCGCTGCGCAGTCAGCTCGGCGTGGTCCCCCAGGAGGCCTTCCTCTTCGCAGGATCCATTCGCGACAACCTCATCTTCGCCAACCCGACCGCGAGCGACCAAGAGCTCGACGACGCCATTGACCGGGTGGGGCTCCGTGATCTCATCGATCGACTCCCTGACGGTGTCGACACCATCGTGCATGAGCGCGGCCAATCACTGTCGGCTGGAGAACGTCAACTCCTCGCCCTCGCTCGAGCGTTCCTGTCGCACCCACGAGTGCTCGTGCTCGACGAAGCGACCTCGAACTTGGACCTCCAGAGCGAGACCACCATTGAGCATGCGCTCGACGCCGTGCTCGAGAACCGCACCGCGATCCTGATCGCCCACCGCCTGTCAACAGCCAAGCGAGCCGATCGCATCGTGGTGGTCGACCACGGCCACGTCGTCGAAGTGGGCAGCCACGACGAGCTCGTCGCGCAGGGCGGCGTCTACGCCTCGATGTACGCCACGTGGGTCACCCAAGGGGCATCGACCGACGACCACTGAGCACGGCGGGGCGCAAGCGCCCCCAGGTTCAGTTGATGTGGGCGAGGATTTCTTCCACGATCGCCGGGACGAGTTCCAAGGGGAGGTCGTGCCCCATCCCCTCGAAGGTGACGTGGCGCGCTCCGGGGATTGCCGCTGCGGTTGCCTCGCCGCCGCTCGGCTGAACGAGGGGATCCTTCGTTCCGTGGATCACCAACGTGCGAATGTCGAGCGCACCGAGGTGTTCGGTCCGATCACCTGAGGCCAAGATGGCTGCGAGTTGCCGGTTGGTGCCCACGGGGTGGTAGCCACGGTCGTGGGCGACACCGGCCCGACTGCGGATCTCGTCTTCTCGGAAGGGGAAGTCGGGCGAGGAGATGATGCGCCAGGTCTCGACGTCGCTCTCGATCGCCGCATCACGCGAGGTTGCCGGTGCTCGGAGCAAGGCACCGAGGGCAGCTTCGGTTGGTTGCCCGACCATCGGGCTCCCCGTCGTCGACATGATCGACGTCAGGGTGAGCGTGCGAGCCGGGAAATCAATGACGAACTGCTGGGCGATCATGCCGCCCATGGAGATGCCGAGGATGTGGGCCGAGGCCACGCCTGCAGCGTCGAGCACCGAAGCAGCGTCTGCCGCCATGTCGGAGAGGAGGTAGGGGGCGTCAATGGGCTCGCCGAGCAGGAAGGGCAGGACATCGACCTCGCCGTGCTCGTCGAACCACGTCGACTTGCCCACGTCTCGGTTGTCGAAGGTGATGGCCGAGAACCCTTGGGCGGTGAACAGGTCGATGAATGCAGGGTCCCAGGCGATCATCTGGCCGCCGAGGCCCATGATGAACAGAATCGTCGGGTTTGCGAGATCGCCGTGGACCTCGTACTCAATCTCGACAGGGCCGTTGTGCGCACGAGCCATGGTGTCTCCTTCAGTGGTGTCGACTCAGCCGACGATGGACTTGAGTTCCTCAATGACCTGCGGTGCGGTTTGGTCGCCAACGGGAATGGGGTGGACTTGGAGGTGGGTGACCCCTGCTGCCTCGAAAGCCGCCACCCGCTCGGCGACGTAGGACTTCGGGCCACACAGGCACGTGAGCTCCAAGAATTCCTCGGGGACGAGCGCTTCGGCTTCCCTCTTCTTGCCCGAGAGGTAGAGGTCTTGGATGGCCGCCGCTTCTTCTTCGAAGCCGTAGCGACAGGCCAAGGTGTTGTAGAAGTTCTTGCCCTTGGCCCCCATGCCACCCACGTAGAGCGCAATCATGGACCGACCGAGTTGGCGCAGACGCGTGACGTCCTCACCTTCACCAATGGCGCAGATACCACCAGCGGTGATCTGGAGCGGACCGAGCTCTGGTGCACGCTTGGCCGTGCCTTCGGCCAGGGCATTCCCCCACACCGCATCGGCACGCTCGGGGATGAACAGAATCGGGATCCACCCGTCAGCAACCTCTGCGGTGAGCGAGACGTTCTTCTCGCCAATGGCGGCAATCCACGTCGGGATGCTCGATCGCACCGGGTGCTGGATGATCTTGAGCGCCTTCGGCGGCACTGATGCTTGGTCGGCCGGAAGGGGGAGGTGGTAGTGCTTGCCGTCGTGGGTGAGGGGCGCTTCGCGCTTCCAGACCTCGCGGCAGATCTCGATGATTTCTCGGGTGCGACCGAGCGGGTCGGAGTACTTCACGCCGTGGAAGCCCTCGATAACCTGGGGACCAGAGGCGCCGAGGCCCAAGTGGAAGCGCCCGTCGGTCATGGAGTCGAGTCCAGCCGCGGTCATCGCAATGAGCGTCGGGGTCCGGGTGTAGATCGGCAAGATGGCCGAGCCAATCTCCACCGTCTTGGTCAAGGCTGCGAGGTAGCCCATCACCGAGACCGAGTCGAAGCCGTAGGCCTCAGCGACCCAGATGAGATCGAGTCCAGCCGATTCCAAATCAGCCAAGTCACGGGCGGCCTTCTTGATGTCGCCCGAGTAGTTGAGCATGGAACTGATCTTCACGAGGGTCTCCTTCGGTTGCCCATGGAGCGTAGTGCGGCGATCGCCCTCAGGCGGAGGTCACCGCACAGCGGTTCGGTCCAACCTCCAACGTGAGCAATTCCTCCAAGGGAGCGAGCACCGCACCCTGATTCGCCTCGACGATGCGCTGGTAGTTCGGCGGTCGATCCTTCGCCTGCGAGCTCGCCCACGCAACGAACGCCGCTCGCTCCATGGTGAGCGGCACGAGCCGCCACCGCAGCTGCCCGAGCGGCACCCCGGTGACCACACCACGCTCGACCTCGATGACCTCGCCGATGTGGGCGGGCAAGACGAGCACGTCATCGGCGAGTGCGTCGGTGTGACGGTGGATGGACTCGTAGAGGTTGTTGGCGAACTCCTCAGCCTGCTCAGCGAGATCAGGTCGCCCCACACCATCTAAGAACAAGGTGTCCCCGGTCAACAAGGCCGCACCCTCCACGAGGAACATGGTCGAACCCATCGTGTGCCCTGGTGAGCGCAGTGGCTCGATGGTCGCCTCGTAGGGCGCATCGCCCAAGGTGATGCACTCGGGCATTGCCTCGTGGGAGAAGTGCACGGGTTCGGCGTCACCGAGGTAGTAGTGGGCACCGACGGCACTCGCCAGTGCTCGACCTCCTGAGAGGTGATCGGCGTGGAGGTGCGTATCGAGGACGGCCGTGACCGTCCAACCCTTCGACGCGGCGAGATGCTCGTACCGTTCGAGATCGGTCGAGGGGTCGACCACCATGCACTGTCCGCCAGTGCCGATCACGTAACTGAAGCAGCCCTTGCCCCGACGGCGGACTTGGATGATGGTGGCTCGACCGACCCGCACTTCGGCGTGGTCGTAGACGTTGGCCCATGCGGCCATACCACCGTCAACGGAGGTGGCATCGAAGAAACGCTGCTCGAGGAGTTGCGCCGCCGATGCAGACCGTGCACCCGCTGCGCAGATCGTGAACACCTCAGCGGTGCGAGGAATCCGGTTCAGGTGGTGGGGGAGATCCTGCAGCGGCAGGTTCACCGCACCACGGATATGCCACGCGTCGAACTCCTCAGGGGTGCGCACGTCGAGCAAGTAGGTGACTTGGTCCCGGTCGAGTCGATCGAGCAGGTCGGCAACGGTAATTGAACGCATGAACGCCTCCTCACTCCAACCTTACCGGCGCCCCTACATTCCTGACCCGGATGAGGACGGCCTCAGTGCAGGCGATACTTCCCGAATCGCTCGTAGCGCCAGAGCAAGCGACCGAGGGTGTTCACCGTGTCGAGGCCGTACTGCTTCGACGGATTGTGGCCCGTTTGGATCGCGGCGAGGTACCAGGTGTTGCCGAGGAGTACGAACCCCGCCGAGTTGATCTGCCACCCGGTCGCCACCTCAGGGAACCATCCGTCCTTGAGCCCCACCGCTGACCCCGCCGGCGGGCCTGAGCCGATGCCGAATCGTTGGGCTGGCACCACGCCTTCGAGGAGCGACATCGCGAGGTCTCGGGTGCTCGTCGACAAGACCGTGTTGGGCAAGACGACGAGTCGGAGGAGGGCGATCTGATCGGCTGGGGTCGTGAGCGTTGCTCCCCAATTCCACTGACTCGTGGTGGAGGTCAGCCCGAGACGAGCGTTGAAGGCGTCGAGCGCCGTTGGACCGCCGAGGGCGTTGAAGAGCGCGGTCGCAGCGTCGTTGTCCGAGGTGGTGATCATTGATCGGGCCAGGCGCAGCGTCGCCGCAGGTACCTGCTCGTGTCGTTGCTCGGCGCCTACGAGCAGCTCGAGCAGGATGTCGAGTTTGACCATGGACGCCGTGAACTGGCGGAGTCCGGGGTGGTACTGCGACAGCGTTCCCGTCGACAGATCGCAGACCGCTGCGCTCACCACGTTGGTCCTCGTGGCCAAGAAGCGAGCGATCGCCGGCGAGGTGAACGGATTCGGCCCGGCGACGTCGGTTGCTGCTGGCACCGTGGTCGTGGTCGTCGTCGACGCGACGACCATTCGAGGATGGCTGGCGGCGGAGATTCCTCCGGCAGCGACCACGGCACCGGTCGCTGCAACTGAGGAGCATGCGAGGACTGCGAGCCCGACACCGAGCACGCGTCGGCGCTTCGGAGGTTGCCGTCGGTGCTTCGGAACGTACTTGGCCATCAGCCAAAATCTAGGAGCGAGAGAGGTGCTCCTCGGTGGATACTGCCTACCGACCGATCTCGAACGCCGCCTCAACCGCGCCGAGCGCTCCGTCCAAGATGGCGAGTCCTTCGGCCACTTCTTCCGCCGTCACGGTGCACGGCGGCACGACGTGGAGGCGGTGGTAGTTGAAGAAGGCGAGGAGACCGCGTGCCTTGCACTCAGCTTGGAGCATGGCCATGGCTGGGCTCGTGCCGCCGTAGGGAGCGAGCGGCTCCTTCGTCGCTCGGTCCATGACGAGGTCGAGGGCCCAGAACACCCCCATGCCCCGCACCTCACCAATGCTCGGGTGCTTCGCCTGCAACGCCGTGAGGCCAGGGCCGATGTGGTCCCGCCCCATTGCGGCGGCGTTGGCCACGATCCCTTCGTCCTCCATGGCGCCAATGGTGGCGACGGCTGCAGCGCAAGCCAAGGGGTGACCGGAGTAGGTGAGGCCACCGGGGTAGACCCGATCGGCGAAGGTCTGGCAGATCGACTCGGAGATGACCACGCCGCCGAGGGGGACGTAGCCGGAGTTCACCCCCTTGGCGAAGGTGATGAGGTCCGGGGTGACCCCGAAGTGCTCGAACGCGAACCACGAGCCCGTGCGCCCAAATCCACACATGACCTCATCGGCAATGTAGAGAATCCCGAATTCATCACACAGTGCTCGAACACCGGCCAAGTAGCCCGGCGGGGGCACCATGATGCCGGCAGTCCCAGGGATGGTCTCCAAGATGATGGCGGCGATGGTGGTCGGACCCTCGAAGACAATGGTGTCGCGGAGATGCGCCAGCGCACGCTCGGTCTCTTCAGCCTCGGTCGTGGCGTAGAAGGCGGAACGGTAGAGGAACGGTCCGAAGAAGTGGACGACACCGGCCGACGCGGTGTCGCTCGGCCAGCGTCGGGGGTCACCGGTCAAGTTGATCGACGTTGACGTGGCCCCGTGGTAGCTGCGATAGGTCGACAGCACCTTGTGGCGGCCAGTGTGGAGCCGGGCCATACGCACCGCGTGCTCGACGGCTTCGGTCCCGCCATTCGTGAAGAACACCTTGGAGAATCCCGCTCCGGCTCGCTCCACGATCAACCGGGCTGCCTCGGACCGCTGGTCGTTGGCGTGTTGGGGCGCAATGGTGCAGAGCGTCGCGGCCTGGGCCTGAATGGCCGCCACCACTGTTGGGTGCTGGTGGCCAATGTTGGTGTTGACGAGTTGGCTGGAGAAATCGAGGTAGGTCGTTCCCTTGTCGTCGGTCACCCGTGCCCCGAGCGCATGGTCGACGACCATGGGCGTGAGCGCCGCTTGTGCAGACCACGAGTGGAAGACGTACCTCCGGTCGAGTTCGTAGGTGCGCTGTCCTCGTTCTGCTGCGGTGTCCACCACTGGTCTCCTTTTCCTCAGCCGAGGTTACCGCCGCCATGCACGAACATCTGGGGCCCGCACGCGGTGCTCACCGTGACCGGCGAGGGCCGGTTCAGGAGCGGAAGCGGCGACGGGCGTTCGGGGCGTCAGCGATCTTCTCTGAGACCTCTGCCCGTTGCGCCCGAATTTGGCGCGGGGTCAACGACTCCTGGGTTGGGTCCATGCCCACCGCGGTGAGCAGCGCTTCAGGGTCAAAGGTTGCGAGCGCCGGATCGATTCCGAGTTGTTCAGCGATTTGGGTGCCGTAGGTCGACGCGAAGTAGGCGGAGATGAAGGTGAACTCGGCGAGCAGGTTGAGATCGGGCGCCAAACTCCCAATGGCGGCGTCGACGAACATGACGTCCTTCAAGTACAAGACGACCACTTTCGGGATACGCAGCCCATGGGCGATCATCGCCTTCGTGACCCGTCGCATCTCCGCCACCAACTCATCGGCTTGTGCGGTCGAGGGATCCACGCTCGGTGCACCAATCGGCACCTCGGCTAAGAACTGGTCGAGATCGGTCCCTGGCGGCAGCGCACCGAGGCCTTGGTACCCCTCGAGGACTCCTCGGTGATCACCAGCGAAGGACGACAAGAGCACCTTTAAGAACATCGTCCGTTCGGTGGCGTCGAGGCGACCGGTGATGCCGTGGTCGAGCAGCGCCACCCGACCGTCGGCCTGGACGAGCAGGTTGCCGGGGTGGAGATCGCCGTGGAAGACGCCGTGGATCACCGCACCCTCGAGGAGCGACACCATGAGCGCTCTGACGACCGCGGTGGTGTCGACGCCGGCAGCCACCATGGCCGCACCGTCGTCGAAGGCGAACCCCGAGAGCCGTTCCATGACGAGCACCCGCTCGGTGACGAGCGTCAGATGGGGTCTCGGCACGACGACGGTCCGATGGCCGGTGGTGTCGAGCACCGTCGCCACGTCGATCATGTTGCCGGCTTCGAGACGGAAGTCGAGCTCTTCGACGATGGTCTCGGCGAAGACCTCGATGATGGCGGGTAGGTTGACGATCTTCATCAACTCGATCCGCTTGGCGAGATGCGGAGCGATCCACGTCATGATCTTGAGGTCAGCCTCGACGAGATCGCCAATGCGAGGGCGTTGCACCTTCACCGCGACCTGCTCCCCTGTCATGAGCGTGGCGAAGTGGACCTGGGCAATGGAGGCAGCAGCGATTGGCTCGGTCGAGAACTCCGAGAACATCGCCTCGAGGGGGCGGCCGAACGCCTCCTCAACGACGGCACGCACGTGGTCGAAGGATTCGGCGGGGACCCGGTCGCGCAGCACCGAGAAGGCATCGACGAGCTCTTCGGGGAGGAGTCCTTGCGCTGCGGAGATGATTTGACCGAGTTTGATGTAGGTCGGTCCGAGCACGACGAAGGCGTCACGAACACGGCGCGAGAGCCCTGCTCGTGACGTCGACTTGTCCTTGCGGCGATCGGTCACCGCCCAGCGGGCAACGGCCCAGCCGAGGACGAGACCGGCTTTGACGAGTCGGCCAACCGGGGGCACTGCTCGACGCCGAGTGGCACCGGGCACCCGTTGCTGCGCTCGACGCCGCAGTGCCGGGCCATCGAGCGCCCACGAGGTCGCCGAGAGGTCGAGTCGCCACGGTCCGTTGGTGGTGAACGCTGAGAGTTCTGGCTCAGTCACCGGATCCATACGTCGATGCTACCGACCGACCTCGGACGACCAACCGACCGCCACCACGCTCCAACCCCTACATTGGCGCAATGGCTTCGTTCGATCCCCACCCCCACTCCCTCCCGATTGCCGACCTCGGTGTCGCCGACCTCATTCGCCACTTCGGCGATGGCAGCCTCAGCGCCGTCGAGGTCACGAGCACGCTGCTCGAGCGCATTGGCGCCATCGACGCCGAAGGAACTGACATCGCCTTGTCGTCGGTGCTCGCAGTGAGCGAGACCGCGCTTACCGACGCCGAAGCGAGCGATCGCGCTCGAGCGACAGGAGCCGGTGGACCCCTCTGCGGCGTTCCCCTGCTCGTCAAGGACAACGTCGAGGTCGTCGGCCTCCCGAGCACTGCTGGATCGACGAGCTTGCTCGGCCGACCGGTGCGTCATGATGCCGACCTCGTCACGCAACTGAGAGCGGCTGGAGCGGTCATCCTCGGAACGACCAACCTCTCGGAGTGGGCGAACCTCCGGTCCACGAGATCAGCCTCGGGATGGTCGGCCGTTCGAGGTCTGACTGCCAATCCCTGGGCAACGGATCGCAGTGCCGGTGGGTCGTCCTCGGGTTCAGGGGCGGCGCTGGCCGCTCGCCTGAGCCCTGGGGCAATTGGCACCGAGACCGACGGTTCCATTACCTGTCCAGCCTCGCTCAACGGCGTCGTGGGATTGAAGCCGACCGTCGGCGCGGTGTCCACCCGTGGGGTGATCCCACTGAGCGCCAGTCAAGACAGCCCTGGACCAATGGCACGATCGGTGGAGGATCTCGCGTTGCTCTACGCCGCCCTCACCGGTGACGCTGCCTTCGCCACCGAGAGCACTGGCAACGCCCGGACGTTCTCGGCCGCGGTGGCAACAACCTGGCGGACCGGCCACGCTGAAACCGACCAGCGCTTCGACGAGGTCATCGCCGCACTGTCGAGCGTGCTCGGTACCGTGACGCAGCGAGACGTCGCCGTTCCAACTAACGACGTCGGCAACGACGAACTCACCGTCTTGTTGGCCGAAGCGCTCGACGACCTCTCGGCGTACCTCACCGCGAGAGGTGGCGCACCGGCAACCCTTGCCGAGGTGATCGCCTTCGAACGCGAGCACGCCGAGACGGAGTTGGCCTACTTCGGCCATGAACTCTTCGAGCAGGCACTGACGACCGGTGGCCGGGGCGGCGATGCCTACCGCCCTGCCCGCGCACGGAACCTGGCGTGGGCGACCACGACCTGCCTCGAGCCAGCACTCGATGGGGTCGACGTCCTCTTGGCGCCAACCTATGGACCGGCGTGGAAGCAGGACCTCCACATTGGTGAACACGGCGTCGCTGCGCCGACCACCTGCGCACCGGCGATTGCAGGTTGGCCCATCGCCACCGTTCCCATGGGGCTCGTCCGGGGATTGCCGGTCGGTCTCGGCATCATCGGTCGACCGGGGAGCGAAGCGACCATCGTCGCCGTCGCCCGGGCCATTGAGGCGACCGTGGACCTCGGGAGCGATCCCACCTACCGCCCGAGTTTCGCTGCCCCTCGCCGCGGCTGAGAGTTGTCCCCTCGTCTGTCTGGGTGTAGAACACAGAGCAACGAGGGGAGTCTCGAATGGAGTTCGCAGGCAAGGTTGCCGTCATCACTGGTGGCGCGAGCGGCATTGGTAAGGGCATCGTCCACGCACTGCTCAGCCGGGGGGCGAGCGTCGTGGTGGCCGACATCGAGCAAGGGGTCCTCGATGCCACGGTGGCGGAGCTCTCGCCGCTCGGAGCACTCCGTGGCGTGCGCTGCGATGTGACCGACGCCGCGTCGATCACCGCACTCGCAAATGACGTCTACGGCACCGAAGGCGTCGTCGATTTCCTCTTCGCCAACGCCGGGGTTACCTCGGGAGGCGGGGGTCTCCCCTGGGAGCAGGAGATGAACGACTGGCGTTGGTGCTTCGGCGTGAACGTGTTCGGCGTGGCCGGCACCATTCTCGAATTCCTCCCCCGCATGCTGGCGGCCGATCGCGAAGCACACCTCATCACCACCTCATCGGGCGACGGCGGCATCGCCCCCGTCCCCCACGCCAGCATCTACGCCGCGTCCAAAGCTGCGATCAGTTGCTTCACTGAGTCACTGGCCCATCAACTCACTAAGGTCGGTTCACCAGTGGGCGCCCACGTCTTCTACCCAGGTGGTGGTCTCCTCGACACTGGACTGTGGACCGCGCAGCGCAACCGACCGAAGGACTTGGAACGGGTGAAGCCCCGGCCTCCTGCTCCTGGAACCTCGTTCGAAGAATTCCGCGAGCAGTTGAAGGCTGCGGGCATGAAGGCTGACGTCGTCGACCTCAACTGGCTCGGTGATTTCGTCCTCGATGCACTCGCCGCCGACAAGTACGTCATCGCACCGAACTGCGAGACCTTTGGGCCCCTCCTCCACAGCCGGGCGGACGCGATCGCCGCAGGTCAGGTTCCCCCAACCCTCATCCACTAGGAGGCCACCATGGACAGCACGCGCTACACCGTCATCAGCTGTGATGGCCACGCCGGGGCAGACGTCAAGGACTACCGCCCCTACTTGGCCTCGTCGTTCCACGAGGAGTTCGACGCGTGGGCGGCAACCTACGAGGTGCCCTTCGCCGATCTGTTGGCCCCAATCCGCTACCGCAACTGGGACTCCGCTGCTCGGTTGAAGGAGCACCACGCCGATGGCGTCGTTGGAGAGGTGCTCTTCCCGAACACCGTTCCGCCGTTCTTCGAGGAGGGCAACCTCGTCTCGCTGCCACCTTCTGCCGCCGACTACGACAAGCGGTGGGCTGGCATCCAAGCCCATAACCGCTGGCTCCTCGACTTCTGCAACGACGCCCCGGGACAGCGGGCCGGAGTCATCCAAGTCTTCTTCAACAACCTCGACGACGCGCTGGCCGAGATCACCTGGGCAACCGAGCACTTCACGAAGCCTTTCGGCGGCATCATGCTGCCCTCCATCAACCCTGGCGGCGTGCTCGCGCCGTTGTACGACCCGGTCTACGACCCGCTGTGGCGGCTCTGCGAAGAGCGAGGGGTGGTCCTCAACATCCACGGCGGATCCGGACTCCCCGACTACGGCGAACTCGAGATCGCTCGGGCCATGATGCTCATTGAACTCCCCTGGTACTCCCACCGCGCCATGTGGCACCTCATCTTCGGTGGCGTCCTCGAACGGTTCCCCGGCCTCAAGGTAGCCATGACCGAGCAAGGGGTGGCCTGGCTCCCCCGCGGCCTTGAGACCCTCGACTGGTTCTACGGCCGCATGGCCGGCGGTGGCGCTGCCGAAGCGATGTTCTTCGGTGCCGCAGCGAGTGGGATGTCGATGACCCCGAGCGAGTACTTCCACCGAAACTTCTACCTCGGCGCGTCGTTCCTCCGCTCCTCAGAGTCCGCACTTCGTCCACAGTTCGGCGCCGATCGGATGATGTGGGGGGATGACTACCCCCACAGTGAAGGCACCTGGCCGTTCTCCAATGAGGCGCTGCGGGTCGCGTTCGCCGGCGAGGATCCTGACGTCGTCCAAGCCTGCGTGGGGACCAACACCGCCAACCTCTACGGCTTCGATCTGGCAGCGCTCGCTCCCTTGGCCGCTGAGTTCGGACCCTTGGTCACCGACATCGCCGAGGTGCTCGACCCCGCCGACTACCCAGCAGCCTCAACGTCCAACGCCTTCGACACCACCCAGGTGCTGCGGAGCTGGTAGTCAGCCCTCGTCCTCGTCATCGTCTGGACGATCGAAGGGGGTGGAGCACTCGCACGAGGCGAACTGGTGATGGCAGTTCGGACAGTCTTCGAGGCCGCAGTTGAAGGCGTGGATCTCGCCGACGTTCGCTCCGCAGTCGCGACAGGGACGTAATGGTCCCGACATCACGAGCGCTTCGCCGGTGTTGGCCGCTCGGGGGCAACTAGCTGCGTGAGGACGTCCGGATTCCTCCCCACAGGCGGGGCAACCCGAATGCCAAGGGAACTCAGCTCCCCACGGGATCCGGTCGTAGAGGATCCCGTTCACCTCGACACGCTCCATGAAGCCGTCGAACCCTTCGGGCACGGCCGACTCAGCCATCGACTCCTCCGGGATAGCACGGCGTCACCGTTGATCCATGGTCGCTCGGCACGACGGTGATGCCGGTCGGTAGCGAGCGCTTGAGCTCTTCCACGTGGCTGATCACCCCGACGCTCCGACCCCCACCTTGGAGGCCGTCTAAGACACCGAGCACGGTGTCGAGACGCTCCTCGTCCAAGGTGCCGAAGCCCTCGTCGATGAAGAGCGCTTCGAGCCCACGCCCGCTCGAGGATGCCACGACGTCGGCGAGGCCCAAGGCCAGCGAGATTGCGGCCAAGAAGGTCTCGCCACCAGAGAGCGTGTCGACCGGGCGGGTCCTGCCCGTCTGCGCGTCGGCGACGACCAGGTTGAGCGTGGTGCGCTTCTTCGAACCATCGTCACCGGCGAGCGCCAAGGAGTACCGACCAGACGACATCTCATCGAGCCGAACGTTGGCCTGGTCGACAATGGTGGCCAGGTAGGTCGACAGCACCCAGTCACGCAAGGCTACCTTCGTCCCCGCACCACTCATGGTTCCCGCCAACAGCTTCGACAGACCGATGACGACCCCACTGCGGCGGTGCTCATCTGCAGCCACTTCGACCGCCTTCACCCACTCCTCGAGTTGATGCACCACCGTCGACACCAAGGAGTCGAGCTCCCCGACTCGGCGTTGCGCAACGTCCGCCACCGCACGTGCTGCCTCGCAGGCCACGGTGGTCGCCTCGACGTCTGGGCGCACCTCGAGGACCCCAGCACGGCGAGCAGCATCGAGATCTTCGGTTGCCTTCGCCCGCTGTGCCTCGACGCTCACGAGCGCGTCGCGCAGATCCTGTCGATCCTCGTCGGCGAGGAAGCTCGCTGCCAGCGCATCGAGATCCTCGAGGCCAACCTGACGAGCGACGCCGAGGAGTACGTCGCGCTCTCGCTCGTACTGCTGGTGGCGTGTCGCGACGTCATCGTAGGCACGACGAAGCGCATCGAGACCGTCGATGAGCTCGGCGTAGTCGTCGTGCAGATTCATGAACGTGTCGAGCGAGCCGTGCTCGGTCTCGAAGGCGTCGAGGTCGCGTGGAAGTGCCGCTCCCTCAGTGGTGGTCAGTTGCGCAAACGCGTCGATGGCCACTGACGCTGTCGCGAGGTCAGCAATGACTCGCTCTCGCTCCTCAAGCTGCGCCTCGACGATGCCCTCTCGAGCTGCCACGAGCGCGTGCAGCTCCCCTGCCCGGGCCACGCTGGCTTCGGCGCGCTCCACGTCGCTTCGGCGTTCATCGACGGTCCCTGTCACCACGAGCGACGTTCGACGAGCCTCGAGCCCGGCAACCGCGATGCTCGCAGCGTGTTCTGCGTCCTTCGCCCGCTCAAGCACCGCTGCAGCCTCTTCGACCGCCTCGGCGTCAACTCCCCCATCTGTCGTTGCGGGGTGGGGGTGCTCCAGGCCACCACAGACGGGGCATGGACAACCCGGCTCGAGTGCTGTCGCCAGCGTGGCAGCGAGCGACGCGTCGACCGCTGCACGTGCGGCATCGGATGCTGCGCTGGCGAGAGCCGTCGCTTCTCGGCAGACGCCGTGGTGCTCCCGAGCGGTGACGAGGTCTCGGTCGAGATCTGCCGCTGTCGTTGCATCCTCGAGCGCGCGCTTCGCCTCGACGAGGGCGACGTCGACCTGGCCGAGCGTGGCGAGTTCTCGTTGCGCTGCTCCTGCACCCTCCTGCACCACGGCCAAGGCATCATCGAGTTCTCGCTGGAGGCGCTCGGCTCCACCACGGCGTTGCTCGGCCTCTCCCGCTGCACGCTCAGCCTTGGCGAAGGCCGTACGTCGCTCTTCGAGCGTTCGGTGGAGGTCCACTGCGCCCTGATGGTCCTTCTGAGCCAGACGCACTGCGTCTCTGGCGGCACTCGCTCCACTGCCGCTCTGGACCTCGAGGACCGCCGCAGGAAGCCCGTCACCGAATGGTGCGCAGAGGCCGGGAAGGGTTTCGAGCACTCCATCGAGGAGCGCCTCGGCGCTGGCGCAGAGGGCGTAGGTCTCCGTGAACTGGTCGTAGGTAGCCTCATACGGCGCGATCTTCTCGGCGATCTCGAGGCGCTGGCGATCCTGGTCATGCGTGGATCGCTCCTGATCGAGGGCGGCGATCACCTCGATCGCCTCGCGCGCAGCATCGTGCAGCGCTGCGTTCGCCACCACGGTGGAGAGCGCTGCCTCTGCGTTGGTCCGTGCAGATTCTGCTGCACGGGCCTCGTCGTTGAGCGCTGCTCGGCGGTTCCCGAGCTCGCTCAGCTGGTGGTGCACCCCATCGATGGTGAGCGCCGACGCCATCTCCTCACTCCAGGGCATCTCGGCGGCTTCGAATGCACTGTCGAGTTGCATGGCGACGGTCTCACGCTGGAACTCCGTCCGTTCGCGAGCTGTCTTGTAGGCAGACTCGGCATCACGGGCGGCGAACTTCAGTCGCTCGACGACTGCATCGAAGCTGTTCACGATGGGGAACAACGTCGCCAGAATGGCCGCTCGCTCATCACCGTCTGCTCGAAGCGCCGTCTCGAACTCTCCCTGCGGGAGCAAGATGACCTGCTTGAACTGGTTGGCAGTCAAGCCGACGAGTTCGGCAATCTCGTTGCCCACCTCTCCCTTCTTCACGAGGTTCGGCCGATCGGCGTCGAGGAACTCGAAGGTCACCGACGCTTTCTCCTCGGTCATTCCCTCGCCTGTCTTCTTCGGGCGCTCTTGCGTCGGGATCCGCGTCACGCGGTAGCGGGCACCGTGGACCTCGAAAGTGAACGCCACCGAACAGATCGCCGAGCGCTCAGCGAAGTGGCTCCGGAGCTCGTCGATGCCGGTTCGTCCAGGGATGGTGTCGTAGAGGGCGTAGACAATGGCGTCGAGAATCGTGGTCTTGCCAGCCCCCGTAGGCCCAGCGATGACGTACGCTCCGTACTCCGACAGCTTCGAGAAGTCGATGTCCACCCGCTCGGCGAAGGGTCCAAAGGCTTCAACGGTCAAGAGGATGGGTTTCACTTGGCACCTCCCTGCAGCACGGCGTCAATTACTCCTGCGAGGAGTTCACGTTCCTCCTCAGATGGTGGTTGTCCGTGCACCTGGTCGAGGAACGTGGCGATGACCGTCAGGGGGTCCTCCTCGATGAGCGCAGCAGACGGCACGGCCGGGGCAACGCCGTGGGGAGCTGCGCTCGCCGCACGCGTCACGTTGACGATGTGGGGGAAGCGGACCTCGAGCTTGGCCTTGGCGTCGATCTGCAAGGTGTCGTTGGTGAGGCGAGCGGCGACGAAGTGCTGCTCGGCACCGGCGTATCGCGCATCGGTGAGGAGTTCCTCCAAGGTCCCGGTGATGGTGCTCACCCCTCGGCCGAACGCCACGCCAACAGGAATCTCCACTCGTTCGATGCTCGTGAGGCCTTCTGCGCCGACCTCAAGAATGCGCACCGCCTTGTCGGCGGTTTCACTGAAGGAGTAGGGCAACGGCGAGCCGCAGTAGGCCACCCGCCCCTCGTCGAACTCTTGGTAGCGGTGGAGGTGGCCGAGGAGCACGGCGTCGAAGCCATGGAACAGCGAGAGCGGAACCTGGTCGGCGCCACCGACGTAGCGACGCTCAGAGTCACTCGTGGCCGAGCCGCTCACGTAGGCGTGGGCCACGGCGATGGTGGCGACCACGTCGGCATCAGCCAACTGGCGACGGCCATCGTTGAGCGCGTCGTCGAGCACGGCAGTGTGGGTGCGGAGGCGAGACGTTCCGTCCTCAGCGGGGACCGGAGCGATGGTGCGCTGGGGATCACGATAGGGAACGGCGACGAAGCCGACCGATGCTCCGTTGCGATCCACGATGACCGGCGTTGGGTAGCCCACGTCTTCGGTGACCAAGATGATGCCGTAGTTCTTCGCCCACGAAGCGCCGTAGGCCAGGCGAGCGGCACTGTCGTGGTTGCCGGCAATGGCGATCACGGTGGCCCCAGTCGCAGCGACCGCGTTGAGTGATTCCTCCATCAAGGTCACCGCTTCCGCCTTGGGATTAGCACGGTCCCAGACGTCCCCAGCGACCACGACGACGTCGACGGCGCGCTCGGTCACGACACCGCAGAGCCAGGTCACGAAGGCGCGCTGATCCTCTTCTAAGGAGATGGACTCAAAGGTCCGTCCCAAGTGCCAGTCGCTCGTATGGAGAATGCGCACGTTCAGTCCTCTCGAAGGGGTGAACGACCGACTGTACCGAGGGGATGTCACATTGAGCGAGGCCCCACGCAAACATCCTCGCGGCCCAAGCTGTCGTGGCAGGTTGCGGGGAACTCTGGGAAACTCAAGCGGCGGAGGGGGGATCATGGAGCGCATTGCCGGAAACGTCACGGTGATCACCGGAGCAGGGGACGGCATCGGGGCTGGAATCGCCCGCCGCTTCGCTCGAGAAGGTGCCCGCCTCGTCCTGAGCGATATCGATGGCGATGCCGTGCAACGAATCACCGAAGAGCTCCGCACCGAGACTGGGGCGTCGGTCCTCGCCCTCAGGGTGGACGTCGCTGACGAAGCGCAGGTCGTCGACATGGTTGACCGCACTATTGCCACCTTCGGCACCTGCAACACGCTCATCAACAACGCCTGGGGTGGGGGTCGCCTCGGACGGCTCGAGATGAAGTCCACCGATCTCCTTCGCCGCGGGATGGACGTTGGGTACTTCGGCCCGTTCTGGGCCATGCGGGCCGCATTCCCCCACCTCCGGGCGGCCGGCGGTGGCTCGATCATCAACCTGTGCTCCCTCAACGGCGTGAATGCCCACATGGGCACCGCTGAGTACAACGGTGCCAAGGAGGCGCTCCGCGCCCTCACGAGAACCGCTGCTCGTGAGTGGGCTCCCTACCAAATTCGGGCCAACGTCATCTGCCCTGGCGCCAAGAGCGCAGCGTTTCGTTCCATGGCAGCAGCCCATCCAGAACTCGCCACCATGTCCGACGCTGCGAACCCCATGGGTCGCCTCGGTGACCCTGAAGACGACATCGCCCCCGTGGCGCTCTTCCTCGCCAGCGACGATGCGAGGTACGTCACGGGCAACACCTTGTTCGTCGACGGCGGGAGCCACATCAACGGCGTGGCGTGGAACCCGGACCTCGGACCCGAGATCGACTGAGTGGCCCTAGGGGCGCGTCGGGGTGATCCCGTAGTCCTCGAGCCACCACTTGGCATCGCGCTCCGCGGTTGGTGACGCCATGAGGTCTGGGTCCTGGTTGAGGTCGGTCGGTGTGTAGCCAATTCGATCTGCGATGGGTTGGAGCTTGGCCAGGTCGAGTCCGTAGACCCCAGCAGCGACGCCACCGAGGATTCGTGCCGTCTCGTCGACCGGGATGTCGACGAAGTCCTTCTGCAACTTGGCGAAGGTGTTCGGCCACGAGCCCTCAGGGTGGGGGTAGTCGGTTCCCCACATGACCGCGTCGGTGCCGAGCACGTTGCGGCGACGGAGCTCTTCTTTGGACATCGTGGACGCACCGGCGAAAATGTTGGTGCCGAAGTACTCCGATGGGAGCTTGGAGATCTTGCCTTCGAGCAGTGCCGCCATCTTCTTCGTGGTGTGGCCGCCGCCCATGTACTGATCCCACTTCCACTTCGTGTCGGCGATCCAGTAGGCCGCAGCTTCGGTGACTACGAACTTGAGGTTGGGGTGGCGTTCGAAGGCTCCGGAGAACAGCAGGTGCCAACTCGGCCGCGCCGCCCACCAGACCACTTCAGCCAAGTAGATCCCGAGGTGATCGTTGTAGTCCTCGTGGGGCGCTTCCCCAGAATGGGTGTGGACCGGCAGGTTCGCTGCTGCGCATGCCGCCCAGAACGGCTCGTAGACCTCGGAGGAGTAGGGCGGACGATCGCGCCACATGGTTGGAATCATGACGCCACGAATTCCCGGCTGGTTGGCCGCCCACTCCACTTCGTCAACCGCACGAATCGGATCGTGGCACAACGGGATGAGGGCGATGCCGGCCCGTCGCTCCGGACTGGTCGAGCACAAATCAGCGAGGAACCGGTTGTGGGCCCGTGCTCCAGCGAACGCGAGTTCGGCGTCGAGTTGCATGCCTGCGGCGAGACCGGCGTCGAAGGGTGGCGAGCCCATGCCGGTTACCGCATCCGCATCGGCGAACAGCACGTCGGCGGCCACGCCGTCGGCATCGAGCTCCTTATCGCGGACCGAAGGGTCGTAGGCGCCGCGAAGGCCCTCTTCGTTGGAGGTCTCCCACCCCATGATGAACTCGTAATTCGACTCGAGCTTGAGCTTGCGCTCCGCTTCCTTCTGCGCGACCCAGGTCGCGAACGCCGGACGGAACCCCGGGTCGAGATACCGCTCGTACTCGTGGATCGGAAGACCGCAGTGGCCGTCCGCCGAGATGATGACGTACTTCTCATTCCCCATGATTCCCCCTCAGGGTCGCTGCCTCTGGACTACTTCACCGCCCTACCGTTCACGCACCATGCGCTGTTGGGTACGCCGACGCAGGGGTTCGGCATTGTGGCGAGCTTCGATGGGGCCGGCAACGGCTGGAGAACGGTCCCGGTGTGCTTCGGGTAGTTCGCTCCCGACGGGCACGAACCGAAGCCCGTGTCACAGATGGCCTGCAGGTAGAGCGGAAGACCTGGACCCACCGCGTTGCCCGGGTGCGTGCCGGTGCACTTCAGTTCCCTTGCGATTCCGGTTGGGAACATGCCATCGGGTGTCACGTTCTTCGAGAAGCAGTTGGAGGCGTGAGGGTTGAGGGTCAACTCACCGAGGTCACCATTCGAGGGATTCCCGAGCGAACCGTTCTTCGAGAACTTGTTCCCCGTAATCGTGTCGTTCTTCGGGTCGAACACGCAGCCGAGTCCTTGAACCTGGAATCCGCCTGCATCGGCGCATGCCGTCGGCGTGGGCGGGGTGTCCGAGTCTGGGTAGGGAACGACGAGCAGGCCCCATGCGTTGTTGTTCGTGAAGGTGTTGTTCATCACGGTGTCGTTGATGCCACCCGACAAGGTCATGCCGGTTCCAGGAGGACCAGCAGCAGCGGTGCCAGCTCGAGGAGCATTGGCGTTGTTGTTGTTCGTGAAGGTGTTGTTTCTGAGGACCCAGCACGAGTGCGTGTGGGTGATTGGGGAGATCCCATTGTTCGGGCAGGCACCGTTCTGCGGCGGCGGCGGGTCACCAGCGACTTGGGTGTTGGTGTCGAATCCATCGGTGTTGTTGTCGAAGAGCGAGTTCTCAATCACGAGGGCGCCACCAGAGTTCGTTCCCGAGTAGCCGAGCGCATTGCCCTCTGCCCACACCTTGTTCACCGTGGCCGAACACAGCTGGCGGCAGGCGCCGATGTAGAACCCGGAGTCGTTCATGTTCGAGGCGTAGTCGTAGCTCCACGAACCGTTCGAAGCGTTGGAGGAGAAGATCCCGTAGGTACCCGCAGTGTTATTGCCACCGAAGTAGGTCGTAGTGGCGGTGAGGTAGGAGCCCTCGTAGCCGCTCAGCCCAATCGCGTTGGCATTCTCCTTGCCGTTCCACCAGATCTGGTTGCCGCCGCCCCAGTTCCCCGAGAGGTAGTTGCAAATGGTGAGGTTGTCGACTGAGACGTTGTTAGCGGCGTAGACGTCGATGCCGTTGCGACCGGCGACTCGACCGTTGACCGTTGGTCCGACCTGCTGGTCACCAGCTGCTGTACTGCAGGCCGGAGCGCCGACCTTGGTGCCGTCGATGACCGTGGTGTTGCGGCTCATGCCGCGAATGTGAATCCCTGACGTCGTCACGAGGACGCCACCGAACGAGCCTGCGCCGTACTGGCTCTCCGACGGTGTGTTCGTGAGGTCTGCTCGCTCCTTGTAGTCACCTGGGGCGACCAGGATCCAGTCTCCTGGTTGTGCCGCGTTCACCGCTGCCTGCACGCTCGAGTACTGGCCGACGTGACCGTTGTAGGTCCCAACCGTCAACACGTGACCCGTCACATGCGCCGCCTGGGCGCTCGTGGCCGTTGCCGACAGCGCGACGAGGCCCGTCGCAGTTCCGGCGATGGTGGCGAGCGCCACTGCACCGCGGATGAATGAACGCTGGACCCGATTGTTCATGACTTCCCCCCGGAAGGCACCGTTGCGGTGCACCTCCGGCGACAGTAGCACTCGCGCCAGAGCGCCTGCGAAGTCACCTCAGGCGAAGAGATCCGCTCCGAGGGTCTGGCCCTTCTCGAGGCCCGGCGGGCAGGCGAATACTGCACTCGTCGTTGCCGTGACGTAGCGCATGAGGGCATCGGTGCGCGCCAAGTCCCCAGCGAGGGTGGCGAACTGGGCCATGGGATCCCGCTGGAAGCAGATGAAGAACAACCCGGCGTCGTAGGCCCCAGTGGTCGGGTCGAGCCCATCGATGAAGTTGTAGCCGCGACGCAGCAGGTGGATGCCGTTGTTGGTCGTTGGTGCCGCAATACGGATGTGGCTGTTGGCCGGAATGATGGGGTCGCCGTGGGGGCCCTGTGCCGCGAGATCTGGTGCGTCGTGCTCGGTGGTCCCCGTCAAGGGAGCACCCGATGCTCGGAATCGCCCGATGACCTGTTCTTGGTCGGTCAACGGGAGTGACGACCACGCCTCGAGGTCGAGTCGGAGCCGTCGCGCCACGAGGTAGGTCCCGCCACCCATCCACGGCTGATCGTCGCCCGGGTCCACCCAGACCCAGCGCTTGAGCAGTGCCGTGTCGCTCCCGGTCAGGTTGTTGGTGCCATCTTTGAATCCGAGCAAGTTGCGCTCGGTGGGCTGCGAAGAAGACGTCGTCGAGGTTCGACCGGTGCCGATCTGCAACGCTCGCAGCACCACGGTGCCTTGTCCGAGGAGCGTCAAATTCCGCACGGCGTGGAACGCCACCATGGGGTCATCCGCGCAGGCCTGGATACACAGATCGCCGTTCGAGGTAGCGGGATCGAGGGCATCTCCGGGCAAGATCGGCACGGGTTGCAGGACGCCTGGTTGCCGACGGCTGAGCCCAAACCGAGCGTCGAAGAGGGATGGTCCGTAGCCGAAGGTGAGCGTCAACCCTGAGGGTGCTAGTCCCGTCGCCTCACCGGTATCAGACGGCGGGTAGGTGTTATCCCAGACGGCCGGGATGGGGCGGCCCTCGGCGAGGATGGGGGCAACCGTTCCCCAGGTGCTGAGGAGGCCCTGGAGGTCATCCCTCGACCCCACGACGTCGAAGGTTGCGAAGACCAAGTGATCTTGTGTGGGTGTCGTGATACCGGCTTGGTGGGAACCGTGGAACGGCACGGTCCGTGCCGTCCCCGAGAACGGTGCCCCCGCCTTCAGCGCCAGCGCGGCGGCTGACAAGGTCACAGAGGACGTGGCGAGCACCGCACGGCGAGAGATTCCCGGCTGGTTGCCGCTCATGCGAAGTACCTCCCGTTGGTGTAGCCATCGAATGCTCCAGCGAGTTGGCCGAGTACCCCTTCGAGCGCCATGGCTTTGGCGGCGATGCCTCGAACCGCGTCCCGGTTGACCTGGCCGTCGCGAGCCGAGATCGTCGTGAGCGACGCACGGAACGCGTTGATGGACCGCTCGAACAAGACGGCGGTCGCCGGTTCGACGAGGCGGGCCAAGGGCAGCAGCGTCGCACTCGCCGCGAGCGCACCTCGGCCGACCGCCACGACGTCGAGGATCTGATCGTGGCTCCAGGGCTCAGGGTCACCGCCGAGGCAGGTGGTCACGAAGTACCCCAGGTTCTCGACCTGGTGGGCGGCGATTGTGCTCGGCTGCACGATGGTGCGGAAGAACCCGATGGCGTAGGTCGCCCCCGCCAGCACGAGTGCGGGGGTGGCGGCAGTTGCGACCGACTGCGGCCCGTGGAAGAGGCCGAATTCGATCGCGTGGAGCCCGCCACCGGCGCCGGTGGCATCGACCGGTCCACCAATGGCGCTCCACGCTCCCGGGCCACCGCTCAGTTCTGGCCGAAAAATGTCGAAGGCTGCCTGCGCTCGTCGCCAATCCGCGATCGCCGCCGTTGTGTGGTGCGCAGCCAGATCGTCGTGCAGCGCCCGCACCGCATCGTTGAACGCCGTCGCTGCCGTCACAATTTGGGTGCGGTAGGCGTTGGTCGCTGCAAGGGTCGCCGCCTGCTCGGCCGGCGTCGGCACGACTCCTCGGACCGTCGTCGGCGTTGGCCGTGACCCTCCACCGCATGAGGACAGCACCGCTGCGACGAGAACAGCTGCGCTACTCGCGGTGATCCACTGACGGAACCGCTGTCGGGGGACGGACATGGTGCGAATCGTAGGACTGATCCCGGCGCTTCGGAATTAGCCCGGGAATCCCCAGTGTGTGGGAGGCCAGATGATGAGTTGCACCTCACCGACCACCGAGGAGGTGGTGATGGTCCCCCACATCCTGCTGTCACAGGAGTTCGGTCGGTTGTCACCCATGACGAAGAGGTGCCCGGCCGGAATCACGGTGGTCGGGATTGGGGTCGACCCGAGGTCGTGCCCGTCGGGTGGCAACCAGGTCTCGTGCAGGACCTTGCCGTTGATGAGCACGGTATTGCCCTTCGACGAGATCGTCTCGCCCGGCAACCCAATGACCCGCTTCACGAGATCGGGGACTGGAGGGCCAGAGCACTCGCCTTCCTCGTTCGCCGGCCTCGAGAACACGATGATGTCGCCCCGGTGAATGGAGTGGAAGTCGTAGGCCAGCTTGTTGACCAAGATGCGATCACCAATCGCCAAGGTCTGCTCCATCGAGCCCGACGGGATGTAGAAGGTCTGGGCGACGAAGTCTCGAACGACGACTGCAAGGAGAACGGCGCACACGATGACGATGGCCCACTCTCGAAGGATCCGAGCCGCACGGCGCTTTCTGGTCGGACGAGCTGGCTCGTCGTTCACCTCGACGTCCCCGGACGTCGCTGGTTGCGCGCTCAGATCGCCGTCGACTTCTGCATCGTCGTGATCTGCCGAACCGGCATGAGGCGTTCCGTCGGCATCCACGAGCCAAATCTACCCCGGCAATCTTCTCCGGCTTCCCCGCTTATGCGAACTGACCGCTGCGGAGCAGTCGACCGGGCAGCGCCCCCACGTGGGTGCCGTCTTCGAAGGTCACCGTCCCAGACTTAATCGTGGCGACGTAGCCGGTTGCTCCTTGGAGGATCCGGCGTCCACCGGCAGGGAGATCTTGAACCACCCGCGGTGCCGTGATCGTCAACGCGTCGTAGTCGATGACGTTGACGTCAGCGAGTGCACCAACGGTGAGCCGACCCCGATCGGTCAAGCCGTAGAGCTGCGCCGTGTCGTGCGTCTGCTTCTTCACCGCTTCTTCGAGTCGTAGCCGGGCGCCATCACGATCTCGGGTCCAGTGGGTGAGGAGGTAGGTCGGCAGCGATGCGTCACAGATCGTGCCGACGTGGGCGCCACCATCGGCGAGACCGGAGATCACCTCAGGGTGGGCGAACAGCTCAGCCACGTGGTCCAAGTTCCGCGACGAGTAGTTGAGGATCGGCAGGTAGAGCAGGCCGTGGCCGTCGTGCTCGGCCATGGCGTCGTAGGCAATGGCCATTGCCGACTGGCCGCTCCGCTCGGCGAGGCCAGTCAGGCAGTCCTCTGCTCGTGGCTCATAGTTCGGTGGAGTGCCGAGGAGGAAGGTAGAGGTAAGCGCTCCGTCCATCCGAATCCGCTCCTCGTCATTCGCTGGCTCCCACGACACGATGGCGTCCCGCATGGAGGCATCGGTGAAACCGGCCACGAAAGCGGCTTCATCTGCAGCCGATTCACGAAGGGCCTTGTAGGCGGGGATGGCGTCGAAGAGCGAGTAGGTCGTGAAGTTCCCCGTCAAGAGCCCCGTCGGGCGACCGGCGACTTGCGGTCGGAGTTGGGCGCCATCGGCGTTGGCCTTCAGCGAATGCTCGAGCAGGGTCCGCCAGAGTTCTGGATCAGCGTCGGTCTGCAGGAGGGCGTAGGTGAGCGGGAGGCCGATCTCCTTCGACAGCTCCGCCATCCACTCCACTTCACGACGCATCCCGGCGGCGTCTTCGCCAGCGGTTCCAAGTGGAGCGACTTCGTAGACCCCTCTGCCGACGCTGCCGAGGGCTCGACCGAGACCGAAGAGCTCATCGGCCATCGCGAAGGTCCCAGGAACTGGCTCGCCGTCGAGTGCCCGGTGCGCCAAGGTTCGAGATGTCGAGAATCCGAACGCACCAGCCTCGATCGCCTCGCGAACGATGGCCGCCATCTGAGCGATGTCCTCAGCGGTCGCTGGTTCATTGCGAGCGCCGCGGTCCCCCATGACGTAGCCGCGAACCGCTCCATGGGAGACCTGCGTCGCCACATCCATCGTCCAGCGGGCGTCGTCCAAGCCGTCCAAGTACTCCGGGAACGACTCCCATCCCCAGGTGATGCCCTCGGCCAGCGCCGTACCGGGGATGTCTTCTACCCCCTCCATGAGTTCAATCAGCCACTGATGACGATCGGGTGCGACCGGTGCGAAGCCCACACCGCAGTTCCCCGTCACGATGGTGGTCACCCCGTGCACCGACGTCGGGGCGAGCACCTCGTCCCAGGTGATCTGCCCGTCGTAGTGGGTGTGGCAGTCGACCCAGCCCGGGGTCACGATCTTGCCGGCGGCATCGATGCTTCGGCGGGCAGGCTGGTCGCGCAGGTCCCCAATGGCGGTGATCATCGTTCCCTCGATGCCGAGGTCGGCGCGGTAGGGAGCCCCACCGAGACCGTCGACAATCAGGCCAGACGTGATGAGTAGATCGAACATGGTTCCCCCTCGTTTGGCCCATCGTGGCACCGCGAGCCTGTCCTCGTCCACCGAGTCCGCTGCCGCACCTCGAGGTTCAGTCCTCGAGTGGTGGTTGCTCGTTCTCCAGGCGCCATGCCGCAATGGCGGCGTCGACCTGGTCGGTGATAATCGGCGCCCTCCACGGACGATCCAATCGAGACGCCCGTCCGCCGAGTCGAGCGAGGAAATCGGCTCGGCTCGCCACCATGGCCGGAACGATTTGGTGCTGCTCAGCTGCTTCTCGCGTGAGGGTCTGGAGCGCTGAGAGCAGGGGGCGGAGATCCACCGAAGTCGCCTTGTCGAAGGGAAGACGGACCGATCCAGGGTCGATCGTCTCGGCGAGGGCGACGGCGTCCAAGAGATCGGTGAGATACGCCAGGTCGAACTTCGTCCGGCGCAGCATTGCCTTCGCCTTCTCAGGCGTCCGAGGCGGGTTCTGCGCCAAGGAGAGGACCACCTCGTCGCGCAGCACGTGCCGCTTGGGCACATTGGCCATGATGGCGAGCTCCTCTCGGAGCTTGGCGATCTCTTGGGCGTAGGGGTAGGCAGCCGAGGGCAGGGTGTTCCATTCCCGGAGGTGCCACCAACACTCATCGAGGACGACGGTGCGGAGCGGGGCGCCGAGGAGTGCAGCGCACTCCTGCTCCATCGCCTCGACCCGACCAAACTGCTCTAGGTCGACGAGGAGTTCCTCGCGAAGATCGAAGAGATGTGCGACGTCGAGCGCGGCGTAGTCGAGCGCCGCCTCCGGCAACGGCCGCATGGTCCAGTCCCGAAGCTGTTCGGCCTTATCGAGCTCGATGCTCAAGAGTTCAGCCGTGATGCCTTGGAGGGAGAGCTTCTCCATCCCGACGAGCTCGGCCGCGATCTGGGTATCGAAGATCGCCGATGGGCGTGCACCGATGACCTGGTCGAGCACGTCCAAGTCATTGGTGGCGCTGTGGGCAATGGCAGTTCCGGGGCCAGCGAAGAGCGCAATCAACGGCTGGAGGTCGACCGTGAACGGGTCGACGAGGATGATCCGGTCTGGCCATGAGATCTGCACCAGTGCCAGACGGGGGTAGTAGGTCTTGGCCGAGGAGAACTCCGTGTCGATGCCGAAGAGCGGTTCATCGACGGCGGCATCGACGTGCTGGGCAAAGCGCGCGGTGGACGTGACGAGTTCGACCGTTATCTCTCGCTCGGTCATGGGCGTTGGACTCCTCTGGCGTCCATGAATCGACGTTGCACTACTGAGGAGCGCAGAGCGGCCATGGCCGTCCACGCTCGGCACGCAGCGCTACCTCGAGGAGAACCTGCTCCTCGTGGTGGCGACCAATGACCTGGAGCCCAACGGGGAGTCCGTCGACGAACCCGGCGGGGATAGAAACTGCTGGAAGGCCAGCAAGGTTGGCTGGGATGGTGAGGGCGCCGTTGTTCCCAATGGCGCGGTCGAAGCCGAATTTCGCAATGAGATCCTCGCCGTCGACCGTCGTCGCCATTGGACCCTCTGCGCTGAAGGCAACGTCGGGGTTCGTGGCGCAGAAGACGAGGTCTACCTGCTCGAAGAGGTCAGCAATCTGTTCGTTGAACGCCGCTCGGAACATCTCGGTTCGACCAGCAGCCTGGACCGTGAATCCTTGAGCGATCTGCATGCCGAGGGCAATCTCCCCAGTCAACTGGTCGGCGCAGTCGGGATAGCGATCGCCCAATTCGCCAATGAGGCCAACCAGGTTCGACATCGCCCACTCGAGCCCCCCTTGCGGGAAGGCGACTACGACGTCGACCTGTCGGAGCCTGGCATCGGCAATCAGGAACTGCACGAGGTCGTCGAGCACTTCGACCATTTTCGAGCTCACCACCGCAGAACCGAGGTCGTAGACGACGGCGACGCGCTTGCCCGTTAGATCGATGGTGCCGAGACCAGCTTCGTAGCCATCGACTCGAGGAAGGCTCAAGGTGTCGCGCGGGTGGAAACCATTGCACACGTCGAACCACCGTGCCGTGTCCCGCACAGATCGAGACAGGCAGCCGAGGTTCACCGTCAGCGGCTGGTGGAGGACGTGCGGTCCTCGGGGAATTCGACCGAAGGTTCCCTTCATCCCGAAGAGACCCGTGAAGCCTGCAGGAATCCGAATCGATCCACCGCCATCACCACCCGAGGCGATGGGGACGAGACCGCCTGCAACCGCTGCAGCTGAACCACCCGAGGATCCCCCGGGAGTCCTTCCGTGCTGCCACGGGTTGTGCGTCGCACCGTGGAGGCTCGTCCGCGTGCAGTTGATGCCACCGAACTCTGATGCGGTCGTCAAGCCAACGAGTACCGCTCCTGCGGCACGGAGTCGGGCAACCTGGGTGCTGTCGCGCGCAGCAATTCGGTCAGCGAAGACCAGCGAGGCTTCGGTCTGCGGCCATCCGGCGACGTCTTCGAGTTCCTTGATGCCCATGGGCACGCCACCGAAAGGGCGCTCGATGTCCGCCGCAGCAGCGGCCGCCCTCGCTGCATCTTCGTCGAGGTAGGCAAAGGCGTTGAGGTCCGATGCGGCGATCGCCGCGAGTGACTCGTCGAGGGCTTCTGTGGGACTGATAGCGCCCGAACGAAATGCATCAACCAGTGAAGCGGCATCACCGGACCAAGGATTGATCATCACTCCGCCACACTAGGGCGGAGTCGAGATACGAGCACTCATGCCCACTGTACGAAAGACACAGGAAGAACCCTGCTCGTCGGAAGACGTGGCCGAGGAACCGACCAGTGGCGCACGTGAGATCGGGTCCGGTGGGATCGCACAGACGTCAATCTGCCCCCTCGCTTCGTCGCAAGGGGGCAGATATCTCCAGCAAACTAGGAAGGCTGAATCACATCGGGTCTCTACGAAACCCGGTGTGATTCAAACCGACCTTTTCCTTGCTGGCGCCAGCAGGTTGCTGGACACGATTGGCGATACCGCTCATCTGGTTCCAGCCCCCTGCACGCTAACGGGCGGATTTCCTGATCGGACAAGTGCAATCGGTTGATGCAGTTCAGGAGCGTGCGTCAGAGGGGTGCGCATGGCCCTCGGGCACCCCGTCGAGCTGGCCCCGGCGCATTGAATGGCACGGCTCACGACGGACGCTCGAACGTCGACCGACGTCGTCGTCCACGTGGCAACGACGATCCCCGATCCACCGACGATTCCGATCATCCTCGACTGTGGGAATCGGCCGCAGAAGTGCTCCGACCAACGCTGGTGTCGTCGGGGCGACCTTGGCACTCACCGTGACCGGCGGTGCCATCACCGTCGTGGCCGGACAACTCCAGCGGTTACTTCGTGACCTTCCAGGTCAAGCTGACCGGTCTCGATGCATTGTTCGCTGCGTCAGCGGCGTAGACCACCAGCGTGTGGGTTCCAACGGCGAGCGGCGAGAACACCTTTCCCGACTTGCACGGGGCAGGAATGTGCTTGTCGAGAGAGCAGTAGAAGGTGAAGGCCTTCGAGACGTTGTCGGTGGCGCTGAAGGCAACGGCGAGCGACTTGGTCTTGGTCGTGCCCGGTGATTTGGTCGTGATCTTGGCAACTGGTGGCACGACGTCGGCAGCGGGACCACCTGCGAGGTTCAACGCAACGTTCTGATCGCCGATGAGATTCCCGAGATCTGTCTTCACGGGATTGGAGTCGTTCACGGGCAACGCTTCGTGGTTCTCCGGGTCGTAGGCCCCGGTGTAGGCGTAGTACTCATAGCGCTTAACGATCGAGACGTTCTTCGCCCCCATCTGCACTTGGTCAGCGAGCTGGGACGCCAAGGATCCGCCAGCTCCGGGCTGGAGGAGGGCCCACTCAGTCTCCACTTGTGATGGATCTTCCTTGTCACCAGGAACGAGGTGGCCGAGATCTGCCTTGGACGGAGACTGCGTGGAGTAGACCTTCACCCACATCGCCGTACCGAGCTGCGCATCGGGTTGGTCATCAGGAGCTGCGACGACCGCCTGCACGACCGGCTGCTGATTCGCGGCTGCTGGCGGTGCCGGCTGCACGTTCCACGCAGGTGCGGGAACCGAGACGCTCGGCCCATTGGCAACGATGAGGTTCCCCGGAGCTGCAGGATCCGCGACCAGCCAGTTGTAGACCACGTTGGTGGGTGTTCCCGTCAACCCGAGACCGAAGTGCTCACACCCTGCGGTTGGGTAGTTCGGCGATCCGCCGGTCCAGCACGCATGGCCCAACGTCGGGGTAATGGGATTCGGCGCGAGTGGCGTCGCAGCTGCCCAAGTCTTCGACGCTGCGTCGTAGGGAGAGGCGTAGGTGACGAGGGTGCCGCCAGGAATCGCCGTCACCGTGGGGTTGCCGTAGCGCTCGTAGGGCGCGCCGAACTCGTAGGTGACCTGCGAGGGGTCAATGCCGTCGAGTTCAATTTCAAAACCGTGGGTTGCTTGACCCGTGTCGTTGAACACGTCGAAGTTCGACAGTGTCCCGTACTGCGGCGGGGTTGAGCCCGAACTCTGCGCCACGGTGACGAGTGGGAAGAGCACACCTGCCAGCAAGAACGGGGCGGTGAGCATTCCGAGTTTGCGTCCGTTGATCATGACCATCTCCTTCGATGGTTTCACCGTAGGCCTTGTGAAGAAAATCGCCAACGGGGCTTCACAGGTGATCTTCAGGCCATCGTCGACGATGCCACCGCACGCTCGTGGCGTTGCGTGCTGCCCTGCCCGATGCTCGGTTGCGCGTCGTTCGGAGTGCACGGCCCATCCGCAGCGCAATCGCTCATGGGTCGAGGAAGCGTGAAATCCTGCGCAGAGCGCAGGATTTCTGGTGTAGCCCCAACGGGATTCGAACCCGTGTCTCCACCTTGAGAGGGTGGTGTCCTAGGCCTCTAGACGATGGGGCCGTGTCGCTGAACTGCAGACTGCGGTACTACACACGCCGTCGGCACGAGCCTCCGACCTGTCGCTCCGGGGGAAGGGCTCGAACCTTCAACCTTATGATCCAGAATCATCTGCGCTGCCAATTGCGCCACCCCGGATTGGATGGAGCACCACTCTAGCCGATGGCGGGAGAACCCTCGGCCTGCTCAGTGGAACCAAGTCGTGAGCGCAGAGAGGTTCCCGTAGCCAATGATCCGACCGAGCGAGACCGCCAGCCCTTCTCGAGCGAAGTACTTGATGGTGGCGGTCCCCTTGATGGGAGAGGTCTGGGTTGGGGTTGGGGTTGGGGTGAAGTTGAAGGTCGACAGAATGGCCATGGAGCGATCTTCGTGGAAGGGATCGGTCACGCAGAGCACCGTCCGAATGTGCCGGGCCCGCATCGCAGGGGCGGCGTAGGCGATGTTCTGGTAGCTGTCGGCACCTCCAGCCTGGAGGATGTCTGCGGTTGGAACACCCTTACCCTCGAGGTACGACGCTGATGCCTGGGCCTCGGTGTAGAGGTCACCCTTCAACTTGCCACCGGTGACGACGAGCACCTTGGTCTGACCCGTTTGGAAGAGGACGAGCGCCTCATCGAGTCGGGCCTTGAGCACTGGTCCGGGGGTTCCGTTGTACCCCGATGCCGTACCCATGACGACGAGCGCATCAGCGTGGTGGGGACTGTAGAGCCGCGAGGTGTTCCACACCTGGAAGACGGTGATCCCGTAGTAGAGCACCACCACCGAGATGATGGCCGAGAGGATCTTCAGCGCGAGCTTGAGCGGCCAGAAGATCACTGGCCCGCTCCAGCGGCACCCCGAGCCACGCTCAGGCGACGGAGGACCTCGTCGCGACCGAGGAGCTCCATTGACTCGAACAACGGGGGGCCCACGCTCCTGCCTGTCACCGCAACGCGAATGGGGGCTTGAACTTTGCGGAGCTTCGAACCGAGGGCTTCGGTGAAGGCCAAGGTCACCTCGTGCAGTGCAGCGGCGGTGAACTCGCACGACGTGAACGCTGCAATCGCGGCATCCAAGATGGCCGGAGCATCGCTCTCGCCCGTGACGGCCTTCGCCCACGAAGCCGCATCGATGACGGGCTCGTCGAGGAATAAGAAGTCCACCATGCCCGGGACTTCACTCAGACGAGTGACGCGTTCTTGGACGAGCGGCGCAATGGTACGGAACCGTTCAGCATCGAACCGCTCAGCAGGCCACGGCACCTCAACCGCTGTCGGCATCCAGGCACCTGGTTCTGGATCCACCCACGGGGAAACTGCCACGAGGAAGTCCTCCAGGCTCATCGCCCGGAGGTAGTCGGCGTTGATGGACCGGAGTTTCATGACGTCGAAGAACGCAGGGCTCTGGTTGACGTCGGCCAGGTCGAACTGCGCGATCATCGTCGCTCGATCGACCTGCTCGTCGCCCTTCGGACTCCAGCCGAGGAGGCCGAGAAAGTTCACGAAGGCATCGGCGAGGTAACCCTCGTCCCGGAAGTCCTCAACCGACACCGGGTCCTTGCGCTTCGAGAGCTTCTTGCGCTGGGCGTCGACGAGGAGGGGGAGGTGGGCGTAGGTGGGAAGCGGGAGGTGCTCCCCCGTCGCCTCGGACAACGCCTCCCAGATGAGTTGCTGCTTCGGCGTGTTGGAGATGTGGTCTTCGCCGCGCACCACGTGGGTGATCCGGTCTGCTCGGTCGTCGACCACGTTGGCCATGTTGTAGAGCACGGCACCGGAGGACTTGGCGACCACGAAGTCGTCGATGACGGCGTTCTGGAACTCAATGGTGCCGCGGATGATGTCGTGCACCGTGGTCGTTCCCTCAGGCACTTTGAACCGCAGTGCGGTGGTTGGTCCACGCTCGACGCCACGGTCTCGGCAGTAGCCGTCGTAGCCGGGGGTCTTGTTGTCACGTTTTCTCGCCTGCACCTCATCACCCGTGCAGGCACAGGGGTAGAGGCGACCAGCGCCGATGAGTGCGTCGACCGCTGCGGTGTGCTGCGTGGCGTTGTCGCTCTGACGGAACGGTCCTTCATCAGGACTAAGGCCGAGCCACTCGAGGCAACGGTTGATGACGTCGACCCACTCTTCACGGTTGCGCTCTGCGTCGGTATCTTCAATGCGGAGGAGGTATGTGCCTCCGGTGTGGCGAGCGAAGAGCCAGTTGAACAGCGCAGTGCGAGCACTGCCGACGTGGAAGTACCCCGTCGGCGATGGGGCGAAGCGAACTCTGGTCGTCAAGAGGTGGACTCAGTCCTCTTGGATGGAGATAGCCCCCGTTGGGCAACCGTTGACCGCTTCGCGCATCTGCTCGCGGTACTCCTCGCCAGGGTTCTCGTTCAAGATGTAGAGGTAGCCGTCGTCACGGACCTCAAAGATGTCCGGGGCGATGCCCATGCAGACGGCGTTGCTGGCACACTCATCGAAGTCGACAACGACCTTCATGACGTTCCTCCTTGGAGACGTGGAATCGGCATGACCCACCGGGCCATGCTACCGAAGAGAACTCCGGCTGGCCTTACTCTGGGCGATCGGCACCGACGACCCACATGGCGAAGAACTGCGCGCCACCGCCGTAGGCGTGGCCGAGCGCCTTGCGGGCACCCTCCACCTGGTGCTCCCCCGCCAATCCTCGGACTTGGAGGGCAGCTTCTAAGAAGCGGAGCATGCCCGAAGCACCAATGGGATTGGACGACAACACGCCGCCCGAGCAGTTCCATGGGATGTCGCCACCATCGAGCGAGGTGGCTCCAGATTGGGTCAGCTTCCACCCTTCACCTTCGGGAGCGAATCCGAGGTTCTCCAGCCACATGGGTTCGTACCAGCTGAAGGGCACGTAGACCTCGGCGCAGTCGAGCTGCTCACGGGGGTTCGTGATGCCAGCCTGGGCGTAGACATCCCTCGCGCAGTCCCGACCAGCTTGGGGGTTGACCTGGTTGCGGCCGGCGAACATCGTCGGCTCGGAACGCATGGCCATGCCGTGCACCCACGCTGGGCGACGACCCGTCGACGCTTCAGCCTGTGCGGCGGCCTTCTCAGAGCCGAGCACCATGGCTGCGGCACCATCAGAAGATGGGCAGGACTCCAAGTAGTGGAGCGGGTCCCACAACATGACCGACTCTTCGACCTTCTCCATGGAGATGTCGGGCATCTTGAGGTGGGCGTAGGGGTTCTTGAGCGCGTGCAGGCGATCCTTCACCGCCACCCGCATCCCTGTGTCGAGCGGAGCACCTGAGCGGCGCATGTAGGCCCGGATGATGGGGGCGAAGTACCCGCCAGCACCAGCGAGGAGCGGAGCGCTGAACGGTTGGGGCACCGACAGCGCCCACATCGCATCAGAGTCACTCTGCTTCTCGAACGCCACCGTGAGCACCCGCTGGTGGATGCCTCCGGCAACGAGGTGGGCTGCGACCACCGCAGTGGAGCCTCCGACCGAGCCTGCGGTGTGCACCCGCAGCATGGGCTTGCCAACGGCACCGAGTGCTGCCGCGAGGTAGAGCTCGGGCATCATGATGCCTTCAAACATGTCGGGGGCCTTCCCGATCACGACGGCATCGATGTCATCCCAAGTGCACCCAGCGTCCTCGAGGGCTCGGACGGCAGCCTCTCGGACGAGACCTGCGATAGAGACGTCGTCGCGCTTTGAGCGGTGGTACGTCTGTCCGACGCCAATGACTGCTACGCGTTCTGCCATCACGCACCTTCCAAGACACAGACGAGGTTTTGCTGGAGCACAGGGCCAGAGGTCGCGTGGGCGACGACTCGCTTCGCCCGACCGTCCAAGATCGCTTGGGCAGCTTCACCAATACGGGTGAGACCACCAGACATGAGGGCGTTGGCCGCCAACGCACCGCCCGAGGGATTGATGACCGTGCTGCTCGGTAGGCCGAGCGCTGTGGTCAGAATCGCCTCTTGAGAGGCGAAGGGGGCGTGAACCTCGGCGAGGTCGACCGGACCCTCGCCAACACCGGCCATCTCGGCTGCCTTGGCTGTCGAGGTGGACACCGCGAGGTTTCGAGCACCAATGGCGTGGGTCTCAATCCGGTGGTCAATGCCGGTAATCCATGCTGGTCGTTCCACGAGATCGAAGGCTCGGTCACCAGCGACGAGGACGATCGCCGACGCACCATCGCTGATGGGCGGCAGACAGTGCCGACGGAGCGGCGAGACGGCGTACGGCTCGGCCATCAAGTCTTCCACCGAGTCGTCGCGTCGAACTTGAGCGAACTCGTTGGAGAGCGCACTCCTTCGACTGCGAGCAGCCACTGCGGCGAAGTCTTCTTCGGTCGCGATTCCCTGATCGATGACCACCCGGGCCTGCAGCGCCGCCAAGGAGACGAGGTCAGGGTTGAGCGGGGCCATCGTGTACGGGTCGAGCTGCAGGGCGAAGATCTTGTCGAGATCGCCGAGCGAGCTCTTGCCGAAGCCGTAGACGAGGGCGATGTCGATGTCACCCTCTTGGAGGCGCACGAACGCTTCGTAGAGCGCCCAGGCACCATCCATCTCGACGTGGCTCTCAGACTTCGGTGGCCACACACCAATGGCGTCGAGGGCGGTCACGAAGCTGAACGGACCACCGATCAAGTAGTCGGTCGAGCCCGAGCAAATGAACCCAACGTCGTCCTTGGTGATGCCTGCCTTGGCGAAGACCTCGTGCACGACCGGCATGAGCATCTCCACTTCGTTGGAGTTGGTCTCGGCACGGACGACGTGGCTCTGCGCGAACGCCACCACGGCAACGGGTCGGTGGCCTTGCTTGGCTGCGGGGATCTGGCTCACAGGTACTCCCGGTAGGTCTCGTAGTCAGCATCGGGTTCGCCCGTTGGACGGAAGTACTTCACCGAGGCGAGCGAGGGGACGAGGTCTGCTTCGTCCACCCAGAGTGCCTCGACGCGCATCCCCATGTGGATGTCCTCGACATCGCACTCTTGGATGAGGCCCATGAAGGAGAGGTTGGCGCCGTCGAGCAGGATCTGAGCGCAGATGTAGGGGATCTTGATGGACTGGCCGGCGAAGGGCACGTTGACGACGCAGTAGGTCGTCACCGTCCCGGTGTTCTTGAGCGGCACTTCTTCGGTCAGGGCCACGCCATCAACGGGGCAGGATCCCCGTGAGGGCACGTAGACCTTGCCGCACACCGGGCACTTCTGGCCGACGAACTCGGCCCGCTGGTAGCCACGGAGGTTGCGGCTGAGGGAGAGCCCTGCGGTGAACAAGTAGTCCAACCGCATGGGGGTGGCGAGTTGAGTGACGGGACCGCGAGGATCCTTCGTGACGTAGGTCTGATCGCTCACTTGGCCTCCTCTGGAACGAATGCCCGAAGGTCGAAGATGTTGCCGACGCGCTCTTCAGCGGGCTTCCACGACGCAGTCACCCGCATTCCCGTCGACACCGCCTCGGGACTGCCTGCGTCGAGTGCGTGGAGCATGGCGGTGTCGGCACCGTCGAGCTGGACGAGCGCCCAGGCAAAGGGGTGCTGGAGCGGGTGCTGTGGGAGCGGATCTGCGACCCAGGCCCATGAGGTGACCACGCCACCGGGTCCGACTTCGACGATGCCGCTCGTCTCCTCTGAGGTGTACGGGTCGTACTCCGTTGGTGGCACGATCACGATGCCACCGGTTCCCCGAATCCCGATGAGGACGCCGTCGCGCAGCGCCGTCAAGAACGATCCAATGACTGGTCCCGTTGAGCGCGAGTACGGGTACTCGAGCACGTGTGGACTGGTGAAGACCTGCGTTGGCTCAGCCACGTTTCCCCTCCATCTCCGGCGCCAGCGCCGGTTCGCATCAACCTAGAGCACGCACTCTGGTGCGTGCCACACCGCTACGCGAAGTACTTCTCGAGATCGCCGAGCGCTCCGGTGTAGGTGCCCTTGAACAGATCGATCATGGCGTCAGGTGCCACGTCGAATGCCCAGGTCACGTGGCTGCCCTCACCCTCAGGGGTCACCGTGATGGTGCCCTGGTGGTGCTCGAGCTCGACGCCAGGAATCGACAGCACCGAGTACACGAGCACTCGGGCGTCGTCGTCCTTGGAGATGAAGCGCTCGCGGATGTCCATGCCGAACATGGTGAGCACGCGGTCGTGTCCGTCGGCGGAGTCCTCAATGCGGAGGCCCTCCAAGTTGGGGAACAACTTGTCGATGCCGTCGAAATCGCCAACGACTGCCCACACTGCATCGGGTGCTGCTGCTAGCGAGACTGCAACGTGGTCCTGCGCCATGGTGTTCCCCTCCTCGTCGGACACCTCGTCCGATCGCTCATCGGTACACTACGCCAGCGCCGCTGACCCGTGAGTGGCGACGAGGGGGATCCCATGCAATTTCGCTCCATTGGCGCACTGACGGTCTCGGCGATTGGGCTCGGCTGCAATAACTTCGGCAAGCGTCTCGACCAGACCGCCACCGACACCGTGGTCCACGCCGCCCTCGACGCTGGCATCACCTTCTTCGACACCGCCAACACCTACGGCGGGGGCAACGGCGAGAGCGAGCTCCAGTTGGGCCGAGCGCTCAAGGGTCGCCGGAGCGAGGCGATCATCGCCACCAAGTGGGGTATGCCGATGGCCGACGGCCGTTGGGGTGCGAAGCGGGACTACATCGTCGAGTGCTGCGACGCTTCGCTCGCTCGCCTCGGTACCGACTACCTCGATCTCTTCCAGCTCCACATGCCCGACCCAGAGACCCCCGTCGCTGAGACCCTCGGAGCGCTCCAGGAACTCATCGAGGCCGGGAAGGTTCGTGAGATTGGCTGTTCGAACTTGACCGCCGAGCAACTCCGCGAGGCGGCTTCTGCGACGGACGGTGCGACGTTCAAGAGCCTGCAGAACCAGTACTCGCTGCTCTGCCGTGACCCTGAAGGCGAGGTCCTCGACACCTGCGCTGATCTCGGTATCTCCTTCCTCCCCTTCTACCCCTTGGCCAACGGCCTCCTCACCGGCAAAGTGCGCAACGGCGTCGTGCCCGAGGGAACGCGTCTGAAGGAGATGGAGGTCCAAGCGGACCCCTTCCGTGCCGGTCACTGGCTCGGCCAACCCATGCTCGACCGAGCCGAGCGGGTCCTCCAGGTGATCGACGACACGCCGTATACCCCTGTGGACGTTGCCTTCTCGTGGCTGCTGTCGAACCCACTGGTCGCCTCGGTGATTGCGGGCGCATCGAACACCGAGCAGGTGCAGGTCAACGCTGCGACGGCGAACGTCACCATCGACCCTGCACTCCTCGCCGCACTCGATGTGGCATCTGGCCCCGACGGTGCCTAAACCTCGAGGATCACACAGGCCCTCTCGTGGATCGTGAGTCTGAGCAGCGAACGGTCATGTTTCGTCGTACAATACCAACGTGGAGATCATTCCGTCAGCGCTGAAACACGGCGTCTCGTTGGATGACATCGACCATGCTGTTGAGTGTTCGCTCGCAGTCGACGAAATTGGTGAAGACCCCCTTCGCTTCCTGGTGCTCGGTCCAGATCTCAATGGGAATCTGCTGGAATTGGTGATCGTCGATGATGCTCGCGGACCTCGAGTGATCCACGCGATGAGAATGCGAGAGCAGTACAAGTCCCTGCTGCAAGGAGGAGCGAGATGACCAAGCCAACGAATGAAGAACTCGTAGCGGAAGCCGAGGCAGGCTACGACGTCGACGAACTCCTGCGCCGACGAGGCGGGCGTCCCCGTATGGGTGCTGCACCCTCGACGGTTGAATCAGTTCGCCTGAGCCCTGAATTGAAGCGCGATCTTCTGCTCCGCGCTGCACGCGACGGCGTGAGCTTCTCGGAGGCCATTCGCACTGCGCTGCAGGCGTACGTCCACGCGAGTTAGAGCGAGGAATACTCCTCGAGAGCACGTCTGCAGGAACCTTGAAGGCGATTACGCCTGCTTGATCGCCGTCACGAGCTTGGCGAGCGAGTCCTTGGCGTCACCGAAGAGCAGCACGGTCTTTGGGTCGTAGAGGAGCTCGTTCTCAATGCCAGCGAAACCTGGCCGCATCGACCGCTTCATGAAGACGATCTGCTGCGCTTCATCGGCGTTGATGATCGGCATGCCGTAGATCGGGCTCCCTGGCGACGTCTTGGCCGCAGGGTTGACCGTGTCGTTGGCGCCGACGACGAGGGCGACGTCAGCGGTCGACATCTCCGGGTTGGCCTCGTCCATCTCCTTCAGCTCGCCGTAGGGGACGTTGGCTTCAGCGAGCAGCACGTTCATGTGCCCCGGCATGCGACCAGCGACCGGGTGGATGGCGAAGAACACGTCCACGCCACGAGCTTGGAGCGTCTCGGCCAGTTCACGCACGATGTGCTGCGCCTGGGCAACGGCCAAGCCGTACCCGGGGATGATGATGACCTTGCGGGCGTAGGCCAGCAGTACCGCGATGTCGTCGGGCGTCCCGGAGCGAACGGGACGCTCTTCGCCGCTTCCTGCTGGTCCAGCAGCCGCCGCTGATCCAAAGGCACTGAACATGATGTTGGGCAAGCTGCGGCCCATGGCTTGGCTCATGAGCTTGGTCAGCAAGATGCCCGAGGCACCGACCAAGGTTCCAGCCACGATGAGCACGTTGGAGTTGAGCGTGAAGCCCGAGGCGGCAACGGCCAGACCGGTGAAGGAGTTGAGCAGCGAGATGAGCACGGGAACGTCAGCGCCACCAATCGGGAGCACGAACGAAATCCCGACAATGAGGCTCAGCGCGAGCAGCACCCACACGAGCGCCATGGACGGGTGCACGAGCAGCACGACGACGATGGCGAGTGACCCGGCGAAAATCAGGCCGTTGATGATCTGCTGGCCAGGGTAGGTGATCGGGCGACCAGTCATGAGCTCTTGGAGCTTGGCGTAGGCGATTGCCGAGCCAGAGAAACTCATGGCACCAATCAAGATACCGAGCACGATCTCCAAGACCTGGTAGGTGGCCAGCGTGTGGATGTCACCTCGGTGGAGCAAGAACTCACCAATGGACACGAGCGCTGCGGCGCCACCACCCACACCGTTGAAGATGGCGATGAGCTGCGGCATCGACGTCATCTTCATGAAGCGAGCCATCGGAACCGCGATTGCGGTGCCGAGCACCATGGCGAGCACCATGAGCGGCACGTTGTGGAGCCCCTCATCGTGGTTGGCGCCGAGGTCGTGGACGAAGAACGTGGCCCCAACTGCGATGACCATGCCGGCGGCGGCGACGAAGGTGCCGTGGCGCGCTCGCTTGGGACTCGAGAGCCCCTTCAGCGCCAAGATGAAGGTAATCGCCGCGATCAGGTATGCGACGTCGATTGCGGTTCCCCGATTCACTTGGCCACCTCACTCTTGTCGGCCTTCTTCTGCGGGCTGGACTTGAACATGCCGAGCATGCGGTCGGTCACCACGAACCCACCGACCACGTTGAGGGTGGCGAGCAGCACAGCGAAGAATCCAATGGTGACCTCTAGGGTCCCGTGACTCTCACCGAGGACGACCATGGTGCCGACGAGGATCACGCCGTGAATCGCATTCGATCCCGACATGAGCGGTGTGTGGAGCAGGGACGGAACCCGACTGATGACTTCAATGCCGACGAAGATCGACAAGATGAAGACCGTCAACGGTACGAGCACGGATTGGCCGTGGTGCACCGGGGCCTGGGCGCCCATTGTCTGGGCGAGGTGCACATGGTGGAGCAAGGTTGCAGCCATCACGCCGCACCTCCTTCTTGTGGAGCAGACGGAACAGGAGCAACCTCGAGACCGAGGAGTTCAGCGAATTGCTGCGTGGACGCCTTCCCACCGCGGACAACGGCGGTCGCGGCCACGACTTCGTCGGTGTAGTCCGGGTGGAGCTCGCCACCGCTGGCGAACAGCGCCAGCAGGTTCGCCACGTTGCGAGCGAAGAGGAACGACGCGTGGGTCGGCATCTGTGATGGCGGGTTCGACAGCCCAACGACCTTGGCGTGGTTCACCGTGACGACCTCGCCAGCGACGGTTGGCTCGCAGTTGCCACCACCGTCAGCAGCCATGTCGATGACCACGGCACCCGGGGCCATGGCCTCAATGGCTGCTCGGGTCACGAGGATCGGCGCCTTGCGTCCCGGGACTGCTGCGGTTGTAATGACGACATCGGAGGCTGCGACTTCGGCGGCGAGGGCAGCTTGTTGCTGGGCGACTTCTTCTGGGGTGAGCTCGCGGGCGTAGCCACCGGCTCCCTCGGCCTTCACGCCGAGATCGAGGAACTGTGCACCGAGGCTCTCGGCCTCTTCCTTGGCGGCAGCACGCACGTCGTAGGCCTTGACGACGGCACCGAGGCGGCGCGCCGTCGCAATGGCTTGGAGGCCGGCCACGCCGACACCCATGACCAAGACCTTGGCCGGAGGAATGGTCCCCGCAGCGGTCATGAGCATGGGGAAGAACTTGCTCTGGTACTCCGCAGCGGCGAGCCCGGACCGATACCCAGAAACGGTCGCCTGCGAGGAGAGCGCGTCCATGGACTGGGCACGGCTGATGCGGGGCAGCAGGTCGAAGCTCACAGCAGTGACGTTCTTCGCCGCCATGGCCTTCACCGCGTCAACGCTGTTCGTTGGCTGGAGGAACGACAGGTGCAGACAGCCGTCGGGCAGGGCGAGGGCCTCTTCGGTCGTTGGGGCGTTCACCCGAACGACGATGCCGGCACCCTCGAGTGCCGCCGCAGCAGTTGGCGCAATCGTGGCACCGACCGCTTCGTAGAGCGCGTCAGGGTAGTTCGCCTCCACCCCTGCCCCAGCTTCAACGACAACGGAGAATCCGTCGCCCTGGAGCTTGGCCACGATGTCGGGGGTCAGCGCAATCCGTCGCTCGCCAACCCTGGTCTCTTTGAGGACAGCCATTTTCATTCAGAGAGTTCTAGCAGACTCTCTCTCCGGATGCCGACGATCAGGCCTTCATGGCGTGGTGGAACGCCGGCCACTCTCCCCCGCCGTGCACGACGAGATTGGCCCCACTGATGTACGACGCCAGAGGGGATGAGAGGAGGAGGCATACCCCAGCGATGTCATGAGGCGTGCCGAGGCGATTGAGCGGAACCGTGGCTGCAATGCGTGACACGCCCTCGTCTCCGCCGAAGTGGTCGCTCGCTGCTCCCGTGTCGAGCATGCCGGCGGCAATGCCGTTCACTCGAACCTTGGGTCCCCATTCGGCAGCCAGGGACTCCGTCAAGTTCATGAGGCCTGCCTTGGCTGCGCCGTAGGCAGCGGTGAGTGGCGAAGGCCGAAGTCCAGACACCGAGGCGATGTTGATGATCAACCCACCGCTCTCTTGGGTCTGCATCACGGTATTCGCTGCGGTCGCCCCGAAGAGCGCCGCCATCAAGTTCAGGTTGACGATGGATTGGGAGAACCGAGGCGATGCGGTTGCGGCGTCCGCCGACGGTGCGCCACCGGCGTTGTTGATCCACACGTCGAGGCGACCGGTGTCGCCAACTGCCAGTTCGACCAGCCAACCAATCTGCTCGGCATCGCGCACGTCGACGGCCATGTAGGTCGCCTGAGCGGTTGAGCCATCAAGGCGCTGCACCGATGGTCGATCCTCTTCTGACGGTGCGTTGCGGCTCCCGACGTAGACCGAGCACCCAACGGCGAGGTACGCCTCCACGATGCCCCGGCCAACACCCCGCGTTCCCCCGGTCACGACCACCGTCAGACCGGCGAGATCATCGGTACTCCAGTGTGCGCCTACGACGTCGATTGCAGCCATGGTGCCAGCCTAGGACGATGGAAGGCTTCACTCTCGGCCGTCGAATTCCCAAGAGGGTCGCGTCTCGCGTACCGTTGGCGGCGACGAAGGAGCATCAATGCCAATCGTGACCACACGAACAGAACCAGGCATCACCGAAGTGGTCATGGACCACCCACCGGTGAACGCCCTCGATATCGCCACCTGGTACGAACTCGCCGACCAGTTGCTCGCTGCAGGGCGTGACCCACAGACCCGAGTGGTCATCCTCCGCGCCGAAGGCCGCAGCTTCAACGCTGGGGTCGACATCAAAGAGGTCAACGCCCTCGGCGATGACGCCCTCGTCGGCTGCAACCGAGCCTGCTACGCCGCCTTCAGTGCGGTCTACGACTGCGAGGTTCCCGTTATCGCCGCCGTCCAGGGCTACTGCCTCGGAGGTGGCATTGGCCTCGTCGGCAACGCCGACCTCATCACCGCGTCGACCGCTGCCACCTTCGGCCTGCCAGAGGTCGACCGTGGAGCGCTCGGTGCCGCCACGCACTTGAAGCGCCTCGTGCCCGAGCACAAGGCTCGCCAGATGCTCTACATGGCCACCCCCATCACCGCCGAAGAGGCCAATCGCTACGGCCAGCTCGCCGCCGTGACCGCGCCCGAGGATCTCTTGACGACGACCTACGACATCGCTCGGAACATCGCCAAGAAGTCGCCGTCCATTCTCCGACGGGCCAAGGAAGCGATGAACGCCATCGACACCGTCGACGTGAAGCGCAGTTACCGGATGGAGCAGGGTTTCACCTACGAACTCCACGTTCGTGGGGTCGCCGATGAGCAGCGAGCCGCCTTCGTCGAGAAGCGCGACGCGGACACGAGCAAGTAGCCATGGCCGACAAGCGCACCACTCTCGCAGAAGCCGTCTCCCGCCTCGAATCTGGAATGACCATCGGCATCGGTGGATGGGGATCCCGGCGCAAGCCCATGGCCATTGTTCGAGCCATCCTCAACTCAGAGCTCACCGACTTGACCATCGTCTCCTACGGCGGACCTGACGTTGGCCTGTTGGCGAATTCCGGCAAGGTGCGCAAGGTCATCGCTGGGTTCGTCACCCTCGACTCCATCGCCCTCGAACCGCTGTGGCGCCAAGTGCGCCAACGTGGCGCCATTGAGCTCCAAGAGGTTGACGAAGGTCTCTTCTACTTGGGCCTCCAAGCGGCTGCCTGGCGGGTGCCCTTCCTCCCTGCCCGGGCTGGACTCGGTTCGGACGTCCTCGCTCGGTATCCCGAGATGAAGACGATCGCTTCGCCCTACGTGGATGGACCCTTCGCCGATCCAGCCGACGCCGGGGCCACGTTCCTCGCCATGCCAGCGCTCCGCCTCGATGCAGCGATCGTCCACGCCAACGCCGCCGACACGGCAGGCAACGCCACCTTCACCGGACCGGATCCCTACTTCGACGAACTGTTCCTCGGTGCTGCTGATCTTCGGATCGTGACCGCAGAACGAGTGGTGGAGAACGGCACCCTCGACGCCGTGGGACCGCTGGCCAAGGCCACGATCCACCGCCTCCTCACCGATCTCGTCGTCGAGACGCCCAATGGCGCCCACTTCACGTCCTGTGCTCCTGACTACGACCGTGACGAGGTCTTCCAGAAGGCCTACGTGACCGCAGCATCCGACCCTGAAGCGTGGGCAGCGTTCACTGCTCGCTACCTCGCTGGCGATGAGGCCACCTACCAAGCAGCCGTGCTGGAAGATCTGGAGAACCGAGCATGAGGGACATCACCCGCGCTGATATCTGCATCGCTGCCGCCGCTGAGGCGTGGCGAGGTGCCGGCGAGATCATGGCCAGCCCCTTCGGCACCGTGCCCATGGTGGCCAGCCGACTGGCCAAGCGCACCTTCAGCCCCGACCTCGTCCTGACCGATGGTGAGGCCGCCATCATCGTGGGTGCTCCCCCGATTACGACGCGACCGAGCGACCTCGTCCGAGAAGCGGCCGTGCCGTACAAGACCATCTTCTCCATCGTGTGGTCTGGTCGTCGCCACATCATGATGCAGGCATCACAGATCGACCGGTTCGGCAACCAGAACCTCTCAGCGATCGGACCAGCGAACCAGCCCAAGGTGCAGCTCATCGGTGTTCGAGGTGCCCCCGGAAACTCGGTCAACCACAAGACGTCGTACTGGGTGCCCGATCACTCCACCAAGACCTTCGTCGCCGCCGTCGACACCGTCTGCGGTGTTGGCTACGACCGAGCAGAAGCCGCCGGTCCTGGAGCCACGCGCTTCCACGACCTGCCACTCGTCGTCTCAAACCTCGGCGTCTTCGACTTCTCGGGACCAGGACACGCCATGGCACTGCGCTCCATGCACCCGGGGGTGACCGTCGACGAGGTGATTGCAGCAACAGGATTCGATCTCCACATCGGCGATGTTGTCGAGACCCCGCTCCCAACCGACGAGCAGCTCGCCATCATCGACGAGCTCGACCCCAAGGGTGCTCGTGACCGCGAGGTGAAGGCGTGAGCCTCCCCACGCCGCACCCGGCCCTTCGGACCTCGTTCACCGAAGCGGTTGGCATCACCTACCCCCTCGTCCAAACCGGCATGGGGTGGGTCGCCGGTCCGCGGCTCGTCGCTGCCTCAGCAGAAGCGGGAATCCTCGGACTTCTCGCCTCGGCCACGATGACCGTGGAGCAGCTCTCGAGCGCTCTCGATGAGGTCCGGAGTCGGACCGATCGGCCGTTCGGGGTGAACATGCGAGTCGACGCCGCTGACGTCGATGAGCGCCTCGCCCTCATGATCGCCGCAGGGGTCAAGGTGGCGAGTTTCGTCGGCGCTCCGAACAAGGCGGTCATCGACCGCTGCCACGCCGCAGGGCTCTTCGTCATTCCGACCATTGGTGCCCGTCGCCATGCCGAGAAGGTGGCCAGCCTCGGCGTCGACGCGCTGATCGCACAAGGTGGTGAGGGCGGTGGCCACACCGGCTCCGTGCCAACCTCGCTCCTCCTCCCCGAAGCAGTCGACGCAGTCCAAGGCGCCTCAATGGTGCTCGGTGCTGGAGGCTTCTACTCAGGTCGTGGCCTCGTGGCCGCCTTGGCCTACGGCGCCCAGGGGGTTGCCATGGGAACCCGTTTCCTCCTCACCAAGGAGTCCACCGTCCCCGATTCGGTGAAGGCCCGCTACCTCGCCGCCACCGTCAACGACACCGTGGTCTCTACCAAGATCGACGGCGCACCCCAACGCGTCATCCGCACCGAGGTCATCAACGGCATCGAAGGACGCAGCTGGATCCGAAGCCTGCCCGCTGCGCTCACCAACGCCCACCACTTCCGAAAGGAAACCGGCCTGACCTTGGGCGCGATGCTCAACGAGGGTCGGTCGATGAAGAAGGACAACGAACTCACCTGGCCACAGGTCATCATGGCTGCCAACGCCCCGATGATGACCAAGGCTGCGCTCGTCGACGGTCGACCCGAAGACGGCATCTTGCCGACGGGTCAGGTCACCGGGGTGATCGACGCCCTGCCGAGCGTGGCAGAACTCGTCACCTCCATCATTGACGAAGCCAACGCCACGTTGGAGCGCCTGACGAGATGACGACGCCCTCGCCATCGAGGTCCGCCGCCTCGCTGGTGTCGACGCTGCGAGGTCGCCGAATCGGCGTTGCGTGGATCGTCCTTGGGCTCGTGACGGCCTTCGGAGCGATCATCCGTTTTCCCGGGTTCTCGACCACCGACCTCTGGTACGACGACGCGTGGGCGGCGATGCCAGCCAAGGAGCCGCTCGGCATCGCCCGGCACATGGTGGTGACCACTCCCGGCTACACCTTGTTCAACCGAGAGTGGATCCTCCTCCATCCGGGCTCGACCCCCTGGGCACAGACCCCGGCCTTCCTCTTCGGTGTGGCAGCTATCCCCGTCATCTACCTCGTGCTCCGTTCCTTCAGCGTTGCTCGGTGGGCTACCTGGGTGGGAGTTGCCGTCGTGACGATCTCACCCACCACCGTGACCTACTCGACGAGGGTGAAGGAGTACGCCGCAGACTTCCTCCTCGCCTGCCTGGTCCTCGTGCTCGCCGAACGGGTTCGCACGACCCGAACGTCACCGTGGTGGTTGGTGGCGGCCTCGGTGGGCGCCGTCGCGATCTCGGCGTCGACCATGGTCGTCGTCATCCCAGCATGGGGCATCATCGCGCTGGTGGCCTGGACGGATGCGCCGCGACGCCGGTCCCTCGTCCCTCCACTCGTGACCGCTGCGGCGCTCTCCGGCGCGTGCGCCGTCGCCATCTCTGCGACCGTCCCGAGCATCTTGAACGCCAACTGGCGCCGTCGCGGGTTCCTCGGCGATTGGTCATCTGCCCACGCCATTCGCTTCTCTCTGCAGTCGATGTTCGCCGGTCTCGCCCACAACTTGCTGGCGATCCCTTCCCAGCCGGCTGCGTTCCACGGAGCGATCAAGGTCCTGACCGCTGCCCTCGCCATCGCCGTTGGGGTCGCGGTCGTCGGGCTCGCGGTGGTGGCCATCAGGGAAGGACTGCGCCTCGCCACCCCTGGACCGCTGGCCGTTCCGGCCGCCACCGTGGCGCTCGCCTGCATCCTCGGCTTATCCGGTCTGGTGCCACTCGGCGACGGCCGCACCGATGAGGTGCTCTACCCCGCCATCATCCTCTCGTTCGGCCTCGTGGCATCTCGACTCCGCCTCCCAGCCTGGACGGCGCTCACGACGGCCCGGGCAGGCGTGGCTGCAGCGTGCATGGTGACGTTCGGGCTCTTCGGCGTCACGCACACCGCTCGGTATCCAACCATCAACTTGCGCGGCCTGGCAGCCACGCTCCACAAACCGACCTACGCCTCGGTGACCACGCTGGTCGTCGAGAGCTTCGACGGCTTCACCTGGGGCTACGACGACCTCTCCCCGAATGCCGTCGTCCTCGGCAAGGCCTCGGGCCTCGTGTTCCCCATGGGCTTCCACGTGGTCTCGACCGACCCGAAGGTGGTCATCAGCGCGCACAACGGTGCCCACGTGTGGCCCCGGAACTTGGACTACCTCTCGAGCCGGACGAAATCGGTCTGGTACATCGGCTACGAGCTCGGCACCTACGACCCCTACCGTCCCAAAGGATCCATACCGCAGTTCGGGCCGGTCTACCAACTCCTCGTGCGCGAGGGCTGGCACCGCACGCTCTTCCCCGTTCTCGGACAGCACTGCTTCGCGCTGCTCATGACCCACGCGTAGTCGAACGTTCCTCGGGGCGCTCCCCGTAGGATTCGGTCATGGCTGAATCCACCACGTCGCATCGTCATGCCCCTGATGGGCTGATCCTCACCATTGCCTGCATCGCGCAGTTCATGGTGGTCCTCGACGTCTCCATCGTGAACGTCGCCCTCCCCACCATCCAACACGATCTCCACTTCTCCTACTCGGGGATTCAGTGGGTCCTCAACGCCTACGTCTTGGCCTTCGCCGGGTTCCTGCTCCTCGGTGGACGTACCGCAGACTTCTTCGGTCGCCGGAAGGTCTACCTCTCCGGCGTGGCCCTGTTCACCGCGGCGTCAGTTGCCGCCGGTCTGGCCCAAACCGACACGCAGATCATCATCGCTCGAGCGGTCCAAGGACTCGGCGGCGCGATTCTGTCGCCGGCGACCTTGACCATCATCATCACCACCTTCGCCGGCCCTCGCCTGCCGAAGGCCATCGGAGCATGGAGTGCAGTCGCAGGTGCCGGTGGCGCAGCCGGAACCCTCCTCGGTGGCATCTTGACCGGTGAGCTCAGCTGGCGGTGGATCTTCTTCATCAACGTGCCCATCGGTATCGGTGTCGGCGTCCTCGCCGCCCTCTACCTTCAAGAGATGCGCGCTCAGAACGGCGCATCCAAGCTCGACGTCGGCGGTTCAGTACTCATCACCTTGGGTCTCACGTCGCTCGTCTACGGCATCGTCTCGGTGTCCTCGGTCGTGAACGGTCACCAGCTTGGTTGGGGCAGTTCCAAGGTCCTGACCTGGATCGGCATTGGCATCGTGCTCCTCGTGGCCTTCGTGGCGTGGGAGCAGAAGGTGGCATCCAAGCCGCTCGTGCCCTTCCGCATCTTCCACTCACGAGCCCTCACCGGGGCGGACCTCGTCATGTTGCTCGTCGGTGGTGCGTTCTTCTCCATGTGGTACTTCCTCACCTTCTACCTCCAAGGCGTGCTCCACTACAGCGCGTTGAAGGCCGGGTTCGCCTTCGTGCCGATGGCCTTGGCGATTGTGGCCGGCGCCCAGGTGAGCTCACGGCTCATCCACCATCACGGCGTGCGCAACCTCGTGCTCTCGGGGAGTGCGCTCGCAACCGCCGGATTCGTGGGGCTGAGCTTCATCCACGCATCATCGACCTACTTCCCTGCGGTCATCATCCCCGCAGTCGTGTGCGCCTTCGCCATGGGCATCTTGTTCACCCCACTCGCTACGGCGGCGACTTCTGGCGTCGATCGCTCCGAGTCCGGTCTGGCATCGGGAATCCTCAACACCTCACGCCAGGTGGGTGGATCCCTCGGTCTCGCAATCTTGGCGACCCTCGCATCGTCGGCAACGGCTGCCTACTTCCTCGACCACAGCGGAACCTCTCGAGTCCCTGAGGGAATCTGCAACGCCAACCACGTTCCCGGTGGACTCGTGCAGCTGTGCGAGCACGCCCAGACCACAGGGTTCGATCGTGCCTTCCTGATCTCGGCCGGCATCACCGCAACAGCGTTCCTCGCCACCTTCCTCATCCCGAAGACGACGAAGGAGAACCACGTCGCTGGCGCTCCGCCGATCGCCGTCATTCCGGAGTAGTCGCCCGAACGCTGCTCAGCGGGCCTAGCTCGCCGTCGCCGTGCAGCTCATTGCAATCTGCGTCATCATTGAGGTATGGGTCTCGACCGCACCAACGAACAGCACGCCACGGTGCCAGGCACGTATGCGCACTCCATTCAGGAGGACCTCGCGTTACTCCGAGCGAGTTTCGGTGCATGGTCGCAACGTCGCGAGGGCAACGTGACGCTGGATGGAGCGGGGTACGTGGAAACGCTCCGACGTGGTCAACGACTCAGTGGCCTCCTCAACGATCAGGAAACCGAGCGCGCTAGCAGCGAATGAGCACCGAAGAGCCGTGACCGAAGAGGCCTTGGTTCGCCGTGATCGCCACCGTTGCACCCTCGACTTGGCGCCCCGTGGCCTGACCTCGGAGTTGCAGAACCGACTCCACCACTTGAGCGATGGCCTGGGCAGGGATGGCCTCACCGAACGAGGCCAGACCGCCCGAAGGGTTCACCGGAATCCGACCACCAACAGCAGTGGCGCCTGAGCGGAGCAGGGCTTCGGCTTCGCCTTCACCGCAGAGACCGAGGTCTTCGTACCAGTCGAGTTCGAGGGCGGTGGAGAGGTCGTAGACCTCAGCCATCGAGAGGTCCTCTGGCCCAATGCCGGCCTCTTCGTAGATCGCAGCGGTGATCGACGGCCGGAACCCTCGTTCAGGGAGCGCAACCGTGGCCGAGGAGTCGGTGGCGAAGTTCGGCATCTCAATCACCGTGTTCGGGTACACCGGCGTCATCGTGGAGACGGCGTCAATGGTCACGAGGGGCTGGAGTCCGTGGCGCTTGGCGAACTCCACCGAGGTGATGATGAGGGCCGCTCCACCATCAGAGGTGGCGCAGATCTCTTGGAGGTGCAGGGGGTCGGCCACCATGGGAGACGCCAGCACCTCCTCGATGGTCACCTCCTTGCGGTAGCGAGCGTTGGGGTTGGCCGCGCCGTGGCGAGCGTTCTTCACCTTGACCGCCGCGAAGTCCTCCGAGGTGGAGCCGAACCGGTCCATCCGACGTCGGGCGTAGAGGCCGAAGTAGGTGGGGTTGGTGGCGCCGAGCAGGTGGAAGCGCAGCCAGTCCGGGTCATCTCGCCGCTCGCCACCGACCGGAGTGAAGAATCCCTTCGGGGTCGTGTCGGCGCCAACGACGAGGGCGACTTCAGCCAGTCCGGCCAAGATCTGCGCACGAGCATTGGCGATGGCCTGGGCGCCCGATGCACAGGCGGCATACGACGAGCTCACCCGGGTTCCTTGGAAGCCGAGCGCCTGGGCGAAGGTTGCTCCAGCAATGAAGCCCGGGTAGCCGTTGCGAATGGTGTCCGCTCCGGCCACGTAGTCCACGTCAGTCCAGGCAATCCCCGCATCAGCCAAGGCGGCTTGGGCGGCGGCGACGCCGTACTCCACGAAGTTCCTTCCCCACTTGCCCCAGGGGTGCATCCCCACACCGAGGACTGCGACACGCTTGGCACTGGTCACTTGGCCACCTCCACGGGGCGGAACTTCCATACGAGCTTGTTGCCCTCGTCGTCGCTGTAGAGGACGTCGGTGACCACTTCCATCTCCATCCCGACCTTCAAGTCAGCGTTGGCCACACCGGCGACGACTTGGCCGAGGACCACGAGGCCTTCAGCCTCGAGTTCAACCGCCGCGATCGAGAACGGCACGAAGGGGTCAGCGGCCACGTAGGGGGGTGGTGGTTGGTACGACGCAGAGGTGTAGGACCAGACGGTGCCACGCCTCGACAGGGGCACGAGGTCGAACTGATCCGACATGCACCGCGGGTTCCCGCACAGGCCAGACTTGGCCGGGAAGGCGTAGGTGCCGCACCCTTGACACTTGGACCCGATGAGCGACTGGGTCTCGGGGTCGAAGAACCCCTCGACGGCTTGGACTCCATCCATGGCACTCACCCCAGTCGCTCGATGATCGTCGCGTTCGCCTGCCCGCCACCTTCGCACATCACCTGGAGGCCGTAGCGACCGCCGGTTCGCTCGAGCTCGCAGAGGAGGGTGGACATGAGCCGCGCCCCAGAGCACCCGGTCGGGTGTCCAATGGCGATCGCCCCGCCGTTCACGTTGACCTTCGACATGTCAGGGTGGAACTCTCGCTCCCATGCCAGCACCACCGAGGCGAACGCTTCGTTGATTTCGATGAGGTCGATGTCCGAGAGCGAGAGGCCGGACTTGCGCAGCACCATCTCGGTGGCAGGAATCGGGGCGGTGAGCATGATCTCGGGATCGTTCGCAGCGACGGCGAAAGTGTGGAATCGGGCGCGGGGGGTGAGGCCGAGTTGCTGGGCGCGCTCCTCGCTCATGATGAGGACTGCTGCCGCACCATCGGAGATCTGCGATGAGGTGGCTGCGGTGACGAGGCCGTCCTCACGGAACGCTGGGCGCAGCGTGGCCATCTTCTCGTAGGTGACCTCGTGGCGAATTCCCTCATCCACCGTCACCGGGCCGATGTCTCGACCGTCGATGGTCACGCCATCGATGGCGAGAAGCTCCCGGTCGAAGCGACCCTCGGCCGCTGCTCGAGACGCTCGGACGTGCGATTCGTAGCCGAAGCGGTCCATGTCCTCTCGGCTGATGTTCCAGCGACGAGCGATCTCCTCGGCACACTCACCTTGGTGGATGAGGTCGAACTTGGCCTTGTAGAGCGGACCGTAGGCCTCACCAGGGCCAGACTCGGTCGTCGATCCAATCGGCACACGGGTCATCAGTTCAATCCCAGCGCCAATAGCGATGTCCATGGCACCTGCCGCAATCGCTTGGGCTGCGAAGTGGATGGCTTGCTGCGCTGATCCGCACTGGCGGTCCACGGTCGTCCCGGGAACGGAGTCGGGGTAGCCAGCGGCGAGGGCTGCGTTGCGGGCGATGTTCATCGCCTGCTCGCCGACGGTCATCGTGCACCCCATCACCACGTCTTCGACGAGGCTCGGGTCGAGGTCGTTGCGCGACAGCAGGGCGGCGAGGGGTTGTGCAGCCAAGTCGACGGCGTGCCAGCCAGACAGGACGCCTCCTCTGCGGCCAACGGGAGTACGAACAGCATCGACGATCACGGCAGTAGGCATGACTGCATTGTTGCCGAGGATGAGTGGCTGTGTCAGATTTGGCGGGTCATGGATCTCACCTTCACTCCCGAACACGACGCGTTCCGCATGGAAGCTCGTGCCTGGCTCGAGGCCAACGTGCCACCGCCAGGAGCGCTCCGCTCCCTCGACACCGCCGAAGGATTCGACGACCACCGGGTCTTCGAGCGCCAACTCTTCGACGCCCGGTGGTCCGTCGTCTCGTGGCCGAAGGCCTACGGCGGCCGAGAGGTCGGCATCATGGAGTGGCTGATCTTCGAAGAGGAGTACTACCGCGCTGGCGGTCCTCGACGGGTGAGTCAGAACGGCATCTTCCTGCTCGCCCCGACCATGTTCGAGTACGCCACCGACGCCCAACTCGAGCGCTACATGGCCAAGATGGCTTCTGGCGAAGAGATCTGGTGTCAGGGATGGTCAGAGCCCGATGCTGGCAGTGACCTCGCCGGCATCCGCTCCAAGGCCACGAAGACCGACGGCGGCTGGCTGCTCAGCGGCCAGAAGACGTGGTGCAGTCGAGGAGCCTTCGCCCATCGCTGCTTCGGTATCTTCCGAACCGACCCGAGCGCTGAGCGCCACCGGGGCCTCACCTACTTCCTCATCCCCATGGATGCACCGGGCGTCACCGTGCGGCCCATCGCCCAGCTCGACGGAGAGACTGGATTCGCCGAGGTGTTCTTCGACGAGGTCTTCGTCCCCGACGAGGATGTCCTCGGCACCATTGGTGATGGTTGGAAGGTCGCCATGGCGACCGCCGGATCCGAGCGCGGCATCTCGCTGCGCAGCCCTGCTCGCTACACCGAAGCCGCCGACAAGCTGGTCGACCTCCTCCTCGCAACCCCAGTTGATGAGGGTCACCACCTCGACCCTCGCAGCGCCATCGCCGATGAGGTCATGAAGGCCTACGCCGATGCCCAGGCCTACAAACTCCACACCTACATGACCGCCACCAAGGTCCGCGAAGGCCACACCGTTGGGGCCGAAGCATCAGCCACCAAGATCTTTTGGTCCGAAACCGACGTGGCGATCCACCGCGCTGCGCTGCGTCTCCTCGGCGAGTCGGCAGAACTCGAAGTTGACGATGGCCGAGGGGGCACCGACCTGTCGGAGTGGCTCGACGGCTACCTCTTCGCCCTCTCAGGGCCGATCTACGCCGGCACGAATGAGATCCAACGAAACGTCGTCGCTGAGCGCATGCTCGGATTGCCGAGGGCCTGAACCATGCGCTTCTCCTTCACCGAAGAACAACTCGTCCTCCGAGACACCGTGACTGCAGTCCTCGCCGACTGGTGCACCCCGGGCGATCTCCACGAGCTCTACGCCAACGATGCTCCTGACGCCGGTCGGAGCCACCCACGATGGAACGCCCTGTTCAACCTCGGCATCACGGCACTCCACATCCCTGAAGTCGACGGAGGCCTCGGCCTCGATGACCGTGAACTGATCGCCATCAGCGAGGCAGCCGGTCGCGTCGCCCTACCAGAACCACTGAGCGAGACCGCTGGCGTTGTGGTGCCAATCCTCGTCGCATCGGGTGCGGGTCACCATGCCCTCGAGCCCTTCCTCGACGGTGGAGGTGCCGCAACCCTCGGGGGTGTCACCTTCACACCCTCAGGACCCCGCATCGCCTCCGTCGCCGACGGCCACCGGGTGCGAACCTCGGGGATCACGCAAGCGACGGCGTCGCACCACCTCCTCGCGGTGTCCTCTGCATCGGGACCTGAGCTCCACCTCGCGGTGACCGCAGATGGAGACCTGACGCGCACCACGTCCCTCGATCGGACTCGTCGCCTCGGTACGCTCACGTGGACGCCAACCGACGCCACACGGCTTGCGACCGGGCCCCTCGCTGCCACGTTGCTCGACCAAGCAGTCAACCGAGCAGCGCTCTACAGCGCGGCTGAGCTCCTCGGCCTGTGCGATGCGATGATCACCCTCACCGCCGTCTACGTCAGTGAACGCAAGCAGTTCGGCGTGCCCGTCGGCAGTTTCCAAGCCGTGAAGCACCACTTGGCGGGCGCTCGGGTCAAGTTGGAGTTCGCTCGACCTGCGGTGTACGCCGCAGCGTGGTCACTGGCCACGGAGCATCCGAGCGCCACCCACGACATTTCCCTCGCCAAGTCCCTCGCCAGTGATGCAGCCGATGAGGCAGCGCGCGTCAGCCTCCAGTGCCACGGCGCCATTGGCTACACCTTCGAGCATGACCTCCACCTGCTCATGAAGCGCGCATGGGCGCTGAGCGCTGCATGGGGTGATGCACGGAGCCACCGAGCGCGACTCTTGAACCTCCTGCAGGCTGAGCGGAGCGTGTTGCCCTCGTGATCACTCGCCTCCGCGCCTCGTGGCTCGCTCGTCCATGGATCGCCGTCGCTCTCGCCCTGGTGGTGGGCGCCATCCTTCGACTGCAGGGTCTCACCACAACAGACCTGTGGTTCGACGATGCGTGGGCGGCACTCGCTCAGCGCTACCCGCTCTCGACGGCAATCCACATGACGCAGACGACCCCTGGCTGGTCCTTGGCCGAGCGCCAGTGGAACCTCCTGCATCCGGGAGTCTCATGGTGGGCGCAACTCCCCCAACTGGTCCTCGGCATTGCGGGCATCGGCGTCGTCGCCGCGCTCCTCGCTTGGTGGCGGTGCCCACGGTGGGCGGTGCTCCTCGGTACCGCCGTGATCTGCGTCAGCCCGGCGGCGGTGACGTATTCGAGTCGCGTGAAGGAGTACATGGCCGACCTCGTGCTGTCGTGTCTCCTGCTGTTCCTCGCTGAGAAGTGGCGTCGCCAGGGGTCGCAGAAGCGCGATCTGTGGCTCCTCGTCGGAGCGCTGTTCCTCCTCCCCTTCATCTCGGCCACCTTGCTCTCCGTCACTGCGGGGATCAGCGCCAGCGTGCTCCTCGCCGCGCTCTTCACTGCCTCGCTCCGGCGCCAAGCGGCAATGATCTGCCTGAGCGCAGTGCTCGGCCTCCTCGTCCTCTGGGAACTGTGGCTCCACAATCTGACCGGCTCACTCAAGAACGAACTCCTCGGCGATGGCTACCTCGTCAACTACGCATCGCTCCACCGCTTCTTCCACTCTGCACAGGTGATTGGCGCTGGCCTCAGCAAAAATCTCCTCGGTCTCCCCTACAACGTGAATCGTGCCGATCAGGCCATCCACCCCGTCCTCTTGCTGTGGTCGGTCATCGTCGAGGTGCTCCTCGTCGTGATGGTCGTTCGACCGCTCCGGCGCACGATCGCGACCCGCACCCTCGACCCGTTCACCATTCCGGCGATGGTCACCGTCGTCGCGATCGCAATGGCCATCGTCGATGTCGAGCCGCTCGGTCACGGTCGAACCGACATCTACCTCTACCCATGCCTGCTGCTCCTCATGATTGACGGCTGCATCGCGCTGCGCCCTCGAGTGTCGAGCGCCGTCGCCCGAGCGGCACTGGCAGTGAGCGTGGTGGGGCTCGTCTGCGTCGCATGCTTCCAACCACTCGGGTATCCCGCCCGGAATCTCGCCACTCCGGTGCACACCCTCCTCGCTCAGCCACTGCCTGCTCGAACAGCCGTGGTGGTGAGTCCGTGGAACGTGTACACCTGGGCTCTCGATGAGCTCACCCCGACCACGGTGACGACGAAGGCCCCGCTCTTTCAATGGAGCGCTGGATTCCATGTGATCTCGCTGAACGATCACATCATCATTTCGTCCAATTACTTTCTGCCCGACTGGGAATTCCTCTTCATCCATCAGCACTTCGACCATCTCTGGTACGTGGCGAGCACCCAAGCTGCCAACGATCCCCACGTGAAGAATCCCAACGCACCGCTCGTCGATCGAGAGCTGCGCTACCTCTTGCGGCATGGATGGACGACGACCGGACGAACCATTCGTGCGACCGGCGTCATCATCATTGAACTACGCACGACGACAACTCCTTAGGAGCGACATGCACGACGCCACATCTCTCACCAAAGCCTTCTCCTTAGACGGACGTACTGCGGTGGTCACCGGCGCTGGAAGCGGTATTGGCCAAGCCAGTGCAGCGGCCTTGGCCGCAGCGGGTGCTGCGGTCTACTGCGCCGACATCGATGGGAGCAGTGCTGCTGCGACCGCAGCAGCCATCGTTGCCAGTGGAGGCAGTGCGGTCGGTCTCGCCGTCGACGTGGCACGTCGCGCCGAGGTCGAGGGCTTGATCGCCCGAGCCGTTGCCGACACTGGTCGCCTCGACATCCAGTGCAACGTGGCTGGGCGCATGAGCGAGTCCAAGGTGCTCGACATCACCGACGATGACCTCGACGTCATGTTCCAGGTGAACCTCCGAGGCGTGCTCTACGGCTGCCAAGCCGCTGGTCGGTTCATGAAGGATCACGGCGGCGGTTCCATCATCAACATGGCCTCAACCGCAGTGCTCGCTCCCTCGCCCGACATCGCCGTCTACGCCATGACCAAGGCGGCCGTTGTGCAGTTGACGAAGACCATGTCGGTCGAAGTCGGAAAGTACGGCATTCGGGTCAACGCCGTTGCTCCGGGCTTCGTGCCGACGAAGATGACGAGTCGGTACTACACGAACCCTGACGGCACCGTCGATGAGGCGATGAAGGAGATGGTGCTCACGCCAATGGCGAAGTTCGCCCCGCTTCGACGTGTCGGCACCCCCGACGACATCGCCCACGCCGTGTTGTACCTGGCCAGCGACCTGTCGACCTTCGTCACCGGACAACTCCTCGCCCCGAACGGTGGGGTTGCCGGCGTCTCCTAACGGCATCGGCGTCGCTCGTGCAGAAGTGCACGAGCAGAGGTCACCGGTCTATTGTCGGACCATGACCGAATTCCCCCGCATCATTTCCGTTGACGATCACGTTGTCGAGCCACCAAATCTCTGGCTCGACCGTCTGCCGGCGTCCTACGCCGATACCGCTCCTCGCATCAAGCGACTGACGCTCCCCGAGCAGACCTACGTCGGCGGCAAGCTCGTCATCAAAGAAGGTGGCAAGGGCGTCGCCACCGATACCTGGTTCTACGAGGGAAAGCTCATTCGTCCGCTGCTCCGCGTGGACTCCGCAGTCGGTGTTCCCCGCGAGGAAGTCACCATGACCCCCATTACCTACGACGAGATGCGCCCGGGCTCCTACTCCCAGAAGGAGCGCTTGGAGGACATGGACGCCAACCACATGGAGGCATCGCTCTGCTTCCCGACCATGCCTCGGTTCTGCGGGCAAACCTTCACCGAAGCCACCGACCGCGACCTCGCCCTCCTGTGCGTCAAGGCCTACAACGACTACCAAGTTGAAGAGTGGTGCGCGGGTACGGGCGGTCGCCTCATTCCCCTCATCATCGTCCCGCTGTGGGATCCAGTCTTGGCTGCTGAAGAGGTGTACCGCAACGCCGCTCGTGGCGTCCACGCCGTGTGCTTCTCCGAACTCCCGAACCGCCTCGGCCTGCCCTCCATCCACGACCCCGAGGGCCACTGGGACCCCTTCTTCCGGGCGTGCGACGAGACCAACATGGTCATCAACATGCACATCGGCTCCTCATCGCAGATGCCGTCGACTTCGCCCGACGCCCCGGCGGCCGTTGGATCATCCCTGACCCACATCAACGCCGAGCTGTCGATGGCTGACTGGCTCATGTCAGGCCTCTTCGAGCGATTCAAGAACTTGAAGGTCGCCTACTCCGAGGGCCAAATCGGCTGGATCCCTTACCTCCTCCACCGCATGGACGTGGTGTGGGAGGAGAACCGCGGCTGGGGTGGCGTGGCCGACAAGGTGCCGAACCCACCGAGCAGCTACTTCCCCGGCCACGTCTTTGGGTGCTTCTTCGATGACCCAGCGGGCCTCGCCCTCATCGACCAAATCGGTGAGGACAACATCACCTACGAGAGCGACTACCCCCACAGCGACTCGACGTGGCCGCTCACGAAGCAGATCGCCGAGCAGCAGATGGCCAACTTGACCGAGGAGCAGCGCTGGAAGGTGCTCCGCGGCAACGCCATCAAGTTGTTCAGCCTCGACCTGCCGGCCTGAGGCCCATGGATCTCCGAGCGACTCCGGCCGAAGAGGCCTTCAGGGCAGACCTGCGTGCATGGCTGGCGACGACGTTGCCGACCCTGCCCGAGAAGCCTGCCCACACCGATTGGCAGGCTCGACGGGCCTACGACACCCACTGGCAGGAACTGCTGTTCGCCGCTGGGTACGCCGGCATCGACTGGCCGCTCGAGGCCGGTGGGCGAGGCGCAAGCCCCGTCGAGCAGCTGATCTTCAAGGAAGAGTGCGAACGTGCTGGGGCTCCCTACGTGGGGCTCGGTTTCGTTGGACTCCTCCACGCTGGACCGACGATCAACGCCGAGGGGAACGAGGCCCAGCGCACCACCTACCTGCCGAAGATCCTCTCCGGCGAGCACGTGTGGTGTCAGGGATTCTCGGAGCCTGGTGCAGGTTCGGACCTCGCGTCGCTCCGAACTCGAGCAGTACGCGACGGTGACCACTACGTCGTCACTGGCTCGAAGATCTGGACGAGCCACGCTGAGGTCGCCGACTACTGCGAACTCCTCGTGCGCACCGGCACCGAAGAGAGCCGCCACAAGGGGATCACCTGGCTCATCATGGACATGAAGAGCCCAGGGATTGAGGTTCGCCCCTTGAAGACGATCTCGGGCTCTACGGAGTTCGCCGAGCTCTTCTTAGACGACGTCCGCATTCCCGTCGAGAACCGCGTCGGCGACGAGAACGATGGATGGCGCGTGACCATGGTGACGCTGTCGTTCGAACGTGGGACGGGTTTCGTGGGGGAACTCCTCGAGTCCATGCGACTGCTCCGATCGCTTACAGCCCTCGCCAAGGACACCGGGGCCTTCGGCGACCCCGGGATCCGGCGCCGCATTGGCCAGTTGTCGGCCTCCTTCGACTCGCTGTGGGCGCTCACCAAGCGGACCGTCTCAGAAGCCCAGGTAACGGGTATTCCCGGGATCGGTGGCACCGTGTTCAAGTTGGCGTACTCCGAGGCCGGCCAACGTCTCGCCGATCTGTCCATGGAGCTCCTCGGTGAAGCTGGTCTGGCGATGAGCCCCCTCGCCACCTCGGGGGTCGACCTCAACAACGACGAGTGGGTGGAGGCGTGGATCAAGTCCTTCAACTTGACCATCGCCGCTGGGACGTCGCAGATTCAGCGCAACATCGTGTCCGAGCGGATCTTGGGCCTCCCCAAGGAGCCCCAAGTCACGGGAGGTTCCAAGTGAACTTCCAACTCTCCGACGATCAAGTTGCCCTCCGCGACGGACTCCTCTCACTCCTCGATGGCCGCTACGACCTCGACGCGGTTCGGAGCGTCGAGGGGCAAGCGAGCGTCGTCGAGCGCTCCCGCTGGGCCGAGCTCGCCGATGCAGGGGTGTTCGCAATCCTCGCGAGCGAGGCTGACGGCGGCCTCGGCCTCGGTCGGGTTGAAGCGGCCGTTGCCCTCGAAGCGCTCGGTGCCCACCTCGTCCCTGGCCCCCTCGTCGGTTCGATCATCGCTGGCCAGCGCATGGCGAGCGCGGCTTCAGGCGAGGTGCTCGTTGGCCTCCACAGCAGGAGCGCTGGGGGGAGTCTCCCCCGCCTCCTCGAACTCCCGAATGACTGCGACGGCTACCTCGTCCTCCCCGGGACAGGCGAAGGTGCAGCGCCGGTGACCTACGTCGAGCGGTCGACGCTGGCGACCACCCAGGTGCCAACCTCACTCGACCCACTGACCCCCTTGGCCCAGCTCGCTGCGCCGATCGCTGATGGTGAGGAGTTCTCGAGCGCTGCCGACCCGGTACGACGCGACGCCCTCCTCCTGACCGCCGCCTACGAAGTGGGACTGGCGTCATTCTCGCTCTGGCGTGCCGTTGCCTACGCCAAGGATCGCCACCAGTTCAACCGACCCATTGGGTCGTTCCAGGCAATCAAGCACCTCCTCGCCGATGAACTCGCCCGATTGGAGCAAGCCCGCGTCGCCGTTGCCTACGCCGCCACGATCACCGACCAACCAGAGGTTGCCGTGATCGACGGAGAGGTGAACGGACTCTCGGCCACCGAGTGCACGTGGCGAGCCGTCGCGTCGGCGAAGTTGCTGGCCGATACCGCTGCACTGTCGGCGGCCAAGACTGCGGTGCAGGTGCACGGTGGCATGGGTTACACCTGGGAGGTTCCCATCCACCTCGCGATGAAGCGAGCACGGGTGCTCGCCACCACACTCGGCACGAGCGATCACATGGCAGAAATCGTGGCAGCGCTCACCCGCTGACTACGGTGCACGGAGGGGGAATGATGGAGAACGTTCAAATCGTTGGCGACCGCGTGGTGTTCGGCATGCAGTTGCCCATTCAGAGCCAGTCGCGCCTGTTCGTCTCCGACTGGGAACTGACGGCCACGGTTGCCGATCTGGCTGCGATCGCCACTGCTGCTGACCGGTCTGGGTGGCACTACCTCGGCGTCTGCGACCACACCGCCATCCCAGAGCGATTGGTCGGCGCCATGGGTGCTGAGTGGTACGACACAGTGGCCACGCTCGGGTGGCTGGCCGGACAGACGACCAACGTCCACCTGCTGAGCCACGTGCTGATCCTCAACCAGCGCCACCCACTGCGTGCGGCCAAAGAGCTCGCCACCCTCGACCACCTCTCGGGGGGACGGCTCATCATCGGCGTCGGGGCTGGTCACGTGAACGAGGAGTTCGACCAGCTGAACGGGCCCGACGGCTACGCCGACCGTGGCCCAGCCACCGATGAGGCCATCGTGGCCCTCGCCGCCCTGCTGACCGACGAGGCGCCCACCCACGTCGGCGAACGGTGGCAATTCTCGGGGATGCATGTCTCCCCTCGACCCGTCCGCACCCCACGACCGCCCATTTGGGTTGGTGGGTCCACGCCACCGGCACTGCGTCGAGCAGCACGCCTCGGTGATGGCTGGTTGCCCCAGGGGACCCGCCGGGCTGACCTGCCGGGGCAGATCGCCCAGCTCCGCGCCTACCGAGACGAGTTCCGAGATGGCGCGCCGATCGACATCGGCACGATTGCGGAGCCCTGCCACGTTGACCTCGGTGGTGGCCGTGACGGCTTGCCCAGCTACACCATGGTGGGCTCTGCAGAACAGATCGCTGCGTCGTATCGAGAGCTCATCGACATGGGGGTCAACCACCTCCAGATCGCTCTCCGCGCTCGTTCGGCAGCGGAGTTCGTCGAGCAGACCCTCGCCTTCGGCGAGACCGTCGGACCCCTCCTCACCAACTAGACCGCACCAGCAGCACTCGAGAACAAGGAGCACACCATGGCAGAAGGATTCACTGACCAAACCCACCTCTTGATCGGCGGCGAATGGCGCCCGGCATCGGGTGGAACCTACGAGGTCATCAACCCCGCCACCGAGGGCGTCGTGGCCCTCGCCCCCAATGCCACGGCCGAAGATGGCTTCGCCGCAGCGGCGGCGGCTCGCAAGGCGCAACCAGCCTGGGAGGCAACCTCCATTGAAGAGCGCAGCGCGCTCATGCAGAAGGCAGCTGCCGCCATCCGGGCTCGCTCCAAGGAACTCCTTCCCCTCGTGATCGCTGAGACCGGTGCCACCGCTCGAGTGGGGAGCCAGATGCAGGTTCCGGTGACCGCCGACCGATTCGAGCGCTACTCCCGGGATCCTCGCAGCGTGCTCCAAACCCCGCTGCTGCCGGCTCCAACTGCCGCCACCGCACTGGCCCCTGGAGGCCTCATCGGCGGCATGGTCAACCGCCAACCCGTTGGTGTGGCCGCCTGCATCACCTCCTACAACTTCCCCCTCGTCAACATGGCGGGGAAGGTTGCCCCTGCCCTCATCTCGGGGAATACCGTGGTGATCAAGCCCGCCCCGCAGGACCCGCTGGCCGTCATTGAGCTCGTCCGCATCTTGGACGAGGTGGGCTTCCCGCCTGGCGTCGTCAACCTCGTGACCGGTGCCGGTGCCGACGCGGCCGCAGCGCTCGTCGACTCCCCCGACGTCGACATGGTCTCCTTCACCGGGTCGACCCAGGTGGGCACCAAGATCATGGAGGCCGGCGGCAAGACCATGAAGCGCCTCCTCCTCGAGCTCGGCGGCAAAGGCGCAGCCCTCGTCTTAGAAGACGCGGACGTCAAGGCAGCCATTGGGTGCATCCAATCGGTGTGGGCCTTCCACTCGGGCCAAATCTGCACGGCACCGACGCGCGCCGTCGTGCACCGCTCCTTGGTCGAACAAATCGTCGAAGGCCTGAAGATGGTGGCCCCGTTCTTGAAGGTCGGTGACCCGACGTCCATGGACACCATCGTTGGTCCGGTCATCTCCGGCGCCCAGCGGGGTCGCATTGAAGCCCACATCGCCAGTGCTGCTCCCGAAGGTGGCGAGGTGCTCGTCGGTGGTGACCGCCCAGACTTCGAGCGTGGTTACTACGTGAACCCGACGCTGATCCTCGGCACCAACGACATGACCTGTGCTCGAGAGGAGATCTTCGGACCCGTGATCACCCTCATCCCCTTCGACGACGAAGAAGAGGGCATCGCGATCGCCAACGACACCGAGTTCGGTCTCTACGACTACGTCTTCTCCAAGGACGCTGGGACCGCGTTCCGGGTGGCCAAGCGCTTGAAGGCCGGTCACGTTGGCATCAACACCGCGCAGCGCAACCACGACGCCCCCTTCGGCGGCTTCAAGATGTCCGGTGTTGGTCGAGATGGGGGCGACTACGGTCTCCTCGCCTACACCGAGCCCCAGGCCATCATTTGGGGCGCATGAGCCACTGATGGACTTCCCCTCCACCCCGCTCCCGGATCGACGCCAGTCTCGCGACGCCGTGCTCGCCCAGCTGCGAGACCTGAAGCGCGATGACCGCAAGTGGGAGGAGGGGAAGGTCTTCGGGCTCGTCTACGACGCCGGCCCAGAGCACCACGCCCTCCTGCGAGACGCCATGGCGCTCTTCGAAGCAGAGAACGGCCTCAACGTCTTGGCGTTCCCGTCCATTGGCCTCATGAGCCACGACCTCGTGCAGTTGACGGGTCGACTCCTCGGTGCGCATGCCCATGGCACCTCGGTTGCTGGTCACCTCACCTCAGGGGGAACCGAGAGCCTGCTCCAGAGCGTCAAGGTTGCTCGCGACGTGGCTCGAGGGCGAGGCGTCGTTCGACCCAACATCATCTGTGCAACGAGCGCCCATGCGGCCTTCACCAAAGCAGGCCAGCTCTTCGACGTCGACGTCATTCGGGTGCCGGTGGGAGAGGACTTCCGGGCCGACGTTTCGGCAATGGAGGCCGCCATCACCCCCGACACCGCGATGGTGGTGGCTTCTGCGGTCTCCTACCCCCAAGGGGTCATCGACGACGTCACCGCCATCGGCGCGCTCGCTGCCGATCGCGGGATCCTCTGCCACGTCGACGCGTGCATGGGTGGGTTCTTCCTGCCGTTCTTGACCCAACTCGGTCGACTCGACGTCCCCTTCGACCTCTCGGTCCCCGGCGTCACCTCAATCTCCGCAGACCTGCACAAGTACGGCTACGCCTCCAAGGGTGTCTCGGTCCTCTGCTTCTCCTCCGAGGAGCTCGCACGCCACCAACTCTTCGTGACCAATGACTGGCTGGGCGGCTTCTACGCCTCCACCACCATGGCGGGCACCAAGCCCGCTTCCCCAATTGCGTCAGCCTGGGCTTCGGTGATGGCGCTCGGGACCGAAGGCCTCCTCGAGCTCACCGCGGCAACCGATGACGCAGCAACTGCGATCAAAGATGCGGTGCGCGCCCACCCGGCGCTCCGCCTCGTCGGTGAGCCCGTCATGTCGGTGTTCGCCATCGCGGCGGAGAACAGCACCGCGCTCGACATCTTCGCCGTCGCTGAGCGCCTGGCCGCCGAAGGTTGGCACGTCGACCGGCAACACCATCCCGATTCCCTCCACCTCACCGTGCACGCCGGATCGGTCAAGGCAACACCCGCCTTCATCGATGCGCTCAACCGTGCGATCGCCGACGTGGGAACCACCCGTACCGAGAACCGATCCACCACCTACGCGACAGGAGACTGACGTGGCCTCTGCCCGATTCACCGAAATCGCTGCTGCGGTGCGCAACTGGGGTCGGTGGGGTGCCGACGACCGCATCGGCACGCTCAACCTGCTCGACGCTGAGGCCCGTCGACGGGGCGCTGCCAGCGTGGTGAGCGGCGAAGCGTTCCCGCTCGGTCTCGGCCTCGCTGCCGATCAGGGTATCCAGGCCGGCTTCATCCCCGGCCGCGTCGAACCAGATCGCATCATGACGGTGGTCAACGAACCTCTCTCGGCCGATCCCGACTGGATCTGCTCCTCAGAAGACCAGCTGACGATGGGTGTTCAGGCCGCCACTCACTGGGATGGACTCGGCCACGTCTCCTACGGCGGCACCCTCTACAACGGGTTTCCGGCTGATTCGGTCACCACCGCCGGTTCCACCATCTTGGGGATCGAGCACCTCTCCACCGTCATTGGTCGCGGCGTGCTCCTCGACGTGGCCCGGGTGCACGGCACCGATGCACTCACCCCCGGCTACGCCATCACGCCCGCCGACCTCGACGCTGCGGTGGAGCTCGCAGGAGTCACGATTGCTCCCGGCGACCTGATCCTCGTCCGGACCGGTCAGCAAGCAGCCCTCGACCTCGACCCCACCACCCCCTACGGCCACCCCGGCCCAGGCCGCGACAAGATCGCCTACACCTTCCCCTCGGCTGGGCTCACCATGGAGACCGCTCTGTGGTTCCACGCCCACGACGTCGCCGCCGTCGCCAACGACACCTTGACCTTCGAGGTCTTCCCCGGAGAGAACGAGGAGGACTACCTCCCGGTGCACCTCTTGCACCTCGTCGAGATGGGGCTCACGCAGGGGCAGAACTTCTTCCTCGATCGCCTCGCCGCTGCCTGTGCGGGCGACGGCCGCTACACCTTCTTGCTCGACGCGACCCCACTCCCGCTGACCGGTGGCGTGGGGACGCCACTCAACCCGGTGGCCCTGCGCTAGTCCCCGAAGCGCCTGAGTCATCCTCTGGTCCAAGCCGTGGGGCGTGTGCTGCGCACCGAGGACACGTCGTCGCTCCACTGTGGACACGGTGCCCTTCGACGCAGGTCTCATGGGCGGCCTCACCAGAGAGCACGAAACCGACAACGGCTCCGATGAGGAAGAACCCTGCACCGAAGGAGAGCCAGATCACCGCAGGGCCGACCTCGGCGTGCGGCACGGCTGCTCGCGCGACGTGGAGGAGGCGAATCAGGGTAGGGGTGGCGACGCCGATCAGGAGAAGCCCAACGAGGCCGAGGGGCCATGCCTCGGCGTCGAGGAGCACCGCTGCAACGCTCCCGAGGATGAGTGCGGCAGCGCAGACTCTGGCCACGACGGCGATCCCGCCGTTGACCAGTCCGCCCTGGAGGAGGTCGACGAGGGGGATCGCACTTCGTCCAGCCACAATCCACGGGGATGCGCAGGCGATGAGGACGGCGACGCCACCGAGGACGATGCAGACCGCAGCCACCGCGGCCCGCTGCCGGCGATAGGGCGCGTGGAGTTCAGTCAGTGTGCCGCTCGTGCCTGGACGGCACGTTCCATGGCGTCGAGACCGGCGAGGATCGCCGAGCGACCGACCTCATCGAGCGTGGCGTAGGCAGCGACGACGAGCTCGTCGGTGAGCTCATCGGCGCGAGCGAGTGCCTCGATGTCGTGTTCAGTCACGGTCGGGGTGTCGTCGTCGGCCCAACCGAACATGCCCCACATCTCAGGTCGGCGCGCGAAGTGCGCCACCTTGGGGTCGACACCACTGGCCACCACGGCCACGAGGTGGGCACACCCGCGGTACTCGCGCAGCACCGTCGTCAACTGCAGCGCCCGAGCGGGGAGATCTTCGGCGAGTGGTTCAGCTGCGTACCCGGCGAAGAGCGGGTAGGCCGCAGCGTTCGCGATGGCGAAGGCGAGGACCTGCTCAGCAGCGGCGCAGTACGCCTCGAGGCCGACAACGTCGGCGAAGGTTGCCCGGGCGTACTCGTGCGCTGCGTCCATGTGGGCACGCGCCGCGACTCGAGGAGCCACCTTCGACTTCCCTTCGTTCCAGAGGAACTCGACAATGGAAGGCTTGAAGTAGCCAAAGGCCGCACCCACCACCGCTGGCTCCACATCACCGAGGACGCCACCTCGGCCAACGGCGTAGAAGGTGAAGGTATCGAGGCCGAGCGCCTCACCCTTGGCGGTGGTCTCAGGGGAGAAGTAGTAGACCCATCCGAGGTCGTTGATGCGGGTGCACGCGTCGTCGAGGAATTGAGCGATTGACATACCCCCATTCTTCCACCTCGCCCTACCGGGGTGTGTCGAGGCCACCCCCGAGGCCCAGAGTTCGGTACCCTGTGGCGGTGACGGTCGATACGGCGAGCATGACCACCTCGCAGCGCGAGCGGCGAGATCGAGTGATCGACGCGGCGATGCAACTCGCCGCAGAAGGCGGCTACGACGCCGTGCAGATGCGCGATGTCGCCACCAAGGCCGATGTGGCCCTCGGCACCGTCTACCGCTACTTCGGCTCGAAAGATCATCTGCTCGCAGCATCGTTAGCCTCGTGGGTTGAGCTCCTCTACATCCGATTCTCCGAACACCCTTCCTCCAAGGCCACGGCTGGCGAGCGGGTCCTCGACGTGCTCTACCGAGCGCAGCGGGCACTCGGCACCGCTCCGGTGCTCGGTGCGGCACTGTTCGCGTCGATCGCTTCACCAGATCCCCAGGTTGTCGCCTGTCAGCAACAGGTGATCTCCCTCCTCGACGCCATTGTCCTGCGGGCCATTGGTGACGATCCACCGGCAGACGTCGGAGACCGAGCCCGCATGATCGGCCACGTCTGGTACTCCGCACTCACGGGCTGGGTTGCTGGATGGTCGTCGCTCGAGCGCGTCGCCAGCGAGCTCGCCATCGCCGTCGGGCTCCTCCTCCCCTGAAGATCCTCTCAGCGTGCTCCGCGCTGACCCTCAGGAACGACCGCACCGTGGCACCACCTCGACGCATGGCACTTGTAGGTTGAACACAGCACCGAGGGGGTGACGAGCATGGACAACCACGACGAGCGAATTCCAAGTCATGGACCCCTCCTCCCCATCGACCACTGGCGACACCGGACCGGCGTGCAGATGGACGAGTTCTCCTTCCTCCACAACGACCATCGGACGGTGTACTCCGTGTCCTCGAGCGCTGCAGCCGAGGACGATGCGACTCCCCCTCTCTGGGCCTTCAACCTCCACGGCTACCTCGCTGGAGGCGAGATGTACGCCAGGGAGAGCGCGGCACTGGCGCAGCGTTTGGGCTGGCGCGTCGTCAACCCCTCCTTCGCCGGTTTCGGTGGATCAGACCCCCTGGCATGGGCGGAGCTGTCCATCGCTGCACTCGCCGAGCAGGTCGAAGCGCTTCGTCAGCACCTCGGTATTGGGCCCATCGTGTTGCTCGGGCACTCGATGGGCGCAGCGGTTGCCGTTGAGTACGCGGCCCGCTACCCGAAGACCACCATCGCCATCATCTACCGTGACGGCATCGCCACTCCCTCCTGGCAAGACCGCGAAGGCGTCATCCCAAGGCTGCTCGGGAAGGTCGCCCCCGACCTCGCCCCGCTGGCTGACATGGCCGTTGCTGTGGTGGCCGATCTCCCCGACCTCTTCGTCGGTCGTCTGGTGGCCACGCTCCGGTCGGTAATGCCCGATGTTCGCCGCAACCTGAAGACGATCGCCCACGCCGTGCCCTTGGGATCGATGTTGCTCGAGGTCGACCAGCGAGACCACGTGGCCAAGCTCAAGACCTCAGGCGTGCCGGTGCTGGCGGAGTGGGGATGCTTCGACCACCTGACCGATGCCCACGTTGCCGCCGAGTTCGCAGAGCTCTCTGGCACAGAGATCCAGTGGGTTCCCGGCGGCCACTCGTGGATGTTGGCTCGACCTGGCGGCCAAGCTGACCTCCTCGAGCACACCGAGGCAGGCAAGGCGTTCACGGTGGCCCTCACTGAGCGAGCGACGCGCCTCCGTCGTGCTCGCCGCCAACCAGCGCTCTCGGCTTAGGACCCGTCCCCTGCGGGAGCCTCGTCGTCTGGCTCACAGGGGAGCACCATCTGAAAGACCGCCCCGGGATCGTTGGTGACGGTCACCGTCCCGTGGTGGGCCGCGATGATCTCAGCGACGATGGAGAGACCCAAACCCGTTCCGCCCGTTCCCCGTACTCGCGAGGCATCGCCTCGAGCGAAGCGCTGGAACAAGGTGTCGTGCAGCTCGGGAGCGATGCCCTTGCCGTCGTCGCCAACGATGACGATCGCCCCTGCAGGACTCGCGGTGCACCCGAGTCGAACGGAGGACGTCGCGTAGCGTTCTGCGTTGTCCACCAGGTTGCGGATCGCTCGTCGGAGCAGCTCTCGGTCACCGCGGACCCGAACGGGACCGATGCCGGTGGTCTCGACGCTCACGCGGCCAACCGATCGGAGGCGGCTCGCTTCAGCGAGGAGCAGGTCGTCGAGGTCAACGTCGCTCTCGCTCACCACAATGGCCTGCTCGTCAGCCTTTGCGAGGAGGAGGAGGTCGTCGACGAGTCGGTCGAGCCGACCAGCTTCATCGGCAACGATGCCGGTCATCTGCTCGACGTTCACCGATTCAGGATGGAGCTGTGCCAACTCGACCTGCATCATGATCGACGCCAGCGGACTGCGGAGTTCGTGACTGGCGTCAGCGACGAACCGTCGTTGCTGGAGGGACGCGCCTTCGAGGCGGGACAGCATGGAGTTCATCGTGGCGGCCAGTCGAGCGATCTCATCATCGCCAGGCGGAATCGACACGCGGTGGGTCAGTGCGGTTGTCGAGATGTCGTCCACCTCACGTCGAATGGCCTCAACCGGACGGAGCGCCCGCCCAATCACCCACCACGAGATGAGTGACGTCAAGACGATGACCGACGGCAGCACCAAGATGAACAACTGCAAGATGAGCAGACGTGTGGTGCTGGTCACGTCCCGAGTCGATGCAGCGGCGTAGACGACGACGGCGCCGTAGTGCACCGCCACGACCGAGAGACCCCGAGCGGCGTTGAGGGTGCTCCGGGCAGCGAAGGCTCGACTGATGGGGACGACCGTTGCCTGCGACCCGGGAAGAACTTGAGAAATCGGCGGGAGCCCCTGAATCGAACCAGAACTCGCCACCACCGAACTGCCGATCACCGTGACGACTTGGATGGCCGAACCTGGGGCCGCGGCGGATGCTCCCGGCAAGAGGCCTTCGGCGAGCCCTGCTTTCGTCGCCGCCAGTTCTCGATTGAGGGTGGCCACGATCTGGCTGTCGAGCGTCCGGTGCACCACGACGACGAGTCCTGCCCCGACGAGCAGAATCGACGCTGCGGCGATCGTGGTTGCAGCAACAGTGACGTTGAACCGCACCGAACCACGCCGGTGCAGACCGAGCGTTCCCGCCATGGGGTCAGGCCTCGGTGTTCACGCGGTAGCCAATTCCCCGCACCGTCTCGATGGTGTTGCGACCGAAGGGGCGGTCGACTTTCTTGCGGAGGTAGCCCACGTAGACCTCCACGATGTTGAGATCTCCATCGAAGTCCTGACCCCAGACGTGGTCGACGACCTCTTGTTTGGTGACCGCTGCACCATTGGCAGCGAGGAGGAACTCCAAGAGCGCGAACTCGCGTGGCGTGAGGTCCACCGCAACATCGCCACGACGACAGCGGTGCTCCACCGGATCGAGCGTCAGATCCCCAACGGTGAGCAGCCCGGCTCGAACGCCCTGGCGACGACGCAGGAGCGCCTGAACTCTGGCGACGAGTACGACGGCGGAGAAGGGCTTGCGCAAGAAATCATCGGCACCGGTGTCGAGGGCCTCTGCCTCGTCGTACTCACCGTCTTTGGCCGTGAGCATCAGAATTGGCGTCGTCACGCCGCCGGCGCGGAGCTTCGCGCAGATGGCGTACCCATTCATGCCCGGCAGCATGATGTCGAGGATGATGGCGTCGAACTTCTCGTGCAGTGCTACGTCGTAGCCGGCAGTTCCATGGTCCTTGTGGATGACCTCCAAGCCGTTCTCCACGAGGAGAGCGACGACGGAGTTCGCCAAATTGACTTCGTCTTCAACGAGCAGCACGCGCATGGCTTCAGTCTCGCACTTGAAGGCGCCGACGCGTCAGACCTTGACGTAGATCTGACCGTTCTCCACCGTCACCGTGTACTCCGTCAATCCAGCGACCGCAGGACCCACTTCGACGCTGCCGTTGGCAGGGTTGAACTGGCTACCGTGGCACGGACACACGAGGAGGTCTTGACCCTGGGCGTAGGAGACGGGGCATCCTTGGTGGGTGCAGGCAGCGTTGAAGGCCACGAACTTCCCCGCCGTTGGCTGCAGCACGATTCCGGGGGCGCCACTGCCATCGGGGACAGTGAACGTGGCGGAGCCACCAACGGGCACGCTCGCCGCCGCCCCAATCGCCGCACCGTTCGGGGTCGTCGTGCCGGTGTTGCCGCTTGGAAGCGTGACCGGAGTCGTCGTGGACGTCGGGGCGGCGTTCGACTTCCCAATCGTGGCCGTCGCCACACCCGTGACCACTGCAGCCGCAGCGGCAGCGGCAGCGGCAGAGCCACCGAGGACGACCTTGCGGCGGTCTTCAGCGTTGGGCGTGCGCCTCGCGATGATCGAGGCGTGATCGGCGACGAGGAACGGGCAGCCCTTCGGCGTGCACGTGGCTGAGGTCGCCTTGCACATGTTCCGGGCCGTCGCGTTGCCACAGACTGACCGCACCGTCCCGAAGGTGACCGCCACCACCGTGGGGTCCTCGGCCTTCTCCTTGGCGGCAGCTCGCGCCGTCACCCAGGCGTCGACCGAGAGGACAGGGGTGCCACCGATGATGAAGGGAACGAAGGCCATACAGTAGATGAGGTCCGAACCGAGGTAGTAGGGGTTCGTGTGGAACGAAATCACGAGGAAGAGACTGAACGCGATCACCGCACCGCCGAGGGCGGCGATACGCCCCCACAATCCGATGAGGAGCCCGAGTCCAACAGCGAGTTCCCCGAACGCCATCAACCATCCAAGTGGCGTGGAGAACTGGAGGAGGTGCCCGAGGAGGAACGTCAGTGGCGAGTGGCCATCGGCGTGGAGCATCTGCGCGTAGATGCCACCCGCAGAGTTCTTGTCGAAGAACGCTGGGTTCGCCATCTTCTGCAACGCAGCGAAGGTGAAGGTGACGCCGAGGAACAGTCGGAGCGGGAGCAGCGCCCACCCCGCCAACGCCCAACCGCGAGGTGGTGGGCCGACGACCAGCGGCCGGGGCGCGGTCTGCGGGCGAACGGAACGAGTGCGTTGGGCCATCTCTCCATCCTCGCGCAACTCGGTCAGTGCGCGAGGTGAATGAGATGACGAGCATCACCGGCGAAATCAGACAGACTGCACGAGTGATGCAAACGATCATCAACCACCTCCAGGCGGTTTCTGCACCGTTCGTGTACCTCATCGTGGGCGCTTTGGTCTTCGCTGAGGCAGCCCTGCTCGTTGGATTCGTCCTGCCCGCTGAAATCGCGGTCACGACCGGTGGGTTCCTCGCCAACCACAACGGCGCACATCCGCACGGCTCGGTCAACCTCGGCGTGCTCATGGTGATCGTGGTGGTCTGCGCGATTGCCGGGGATTCGACGGGGTACTACCTCGGGCTCCGTTTCGGAGATCGCATCTTGCAGATCAAGTTGCTGCAGCACTACCGCGCCGCGATCGACAACGCCCTCGGGCTGCTCCGGCGTCGAGGTGCGTGGGCCGTCTTCTTCGGCCGCTTCTCAGCGTTCCTTCGGGCAGTGGTGCCGAGTTTGTCGGGGATTTCCAAGATGCACTACCGAACGTTCTTCACCGCCAACGCTGCAGGAGGTCTGCTGTGGGGCGTGTTGTTCTGCTACCTCGGCTACGCCTTCCACGCCGTCGTCGACAAGTACGCCGGAACCGCGGCGTGGTGCATCTTGGCCCTCGTCGTCGCCGTTCTCCTCGGGCTCCACATCCGAAAGAAGTTCGCCGAGCGACGCGTGGAGGCGGCCTACGAAGCCGCTCATCCCCTCGCCGAGCAGCAGGAGAACTAGCGGGTTGCGCGGAGATGCGCAGCCAACGTTGCGAATGCCGCTGCCGCATCTCGTCCACCGGCATCGGTTGCGCTCCAGGTCACGCCGCGCCGCCCCCGAGACCGGTCGACGTTGAACAGCCCCGTTCGATAGGCGAAGGTCCCGTGGCGGTAGCCGTCGAGGATCCCGTCGTAGGTGTACCGGAGTGGACCACTGCGCGCAGCGAGTTGGTGGCGGGCTGCGAGGAGCTCGATCAGTCCACTCGTCGACTGGCCTGGTCGAGGGGTGTTGTGCGTCGTCGCGACGGCAACACCCTCGATGAGCGATCCACGACCGGCTTCCGGATCGAACAGGTTGGGAAGGCTCCCGTGGCGAGCGCGACGGGGAATGGCCCACGTTCTGCCGAATGCCCAGAACTGGAACGGCACGGGATCAACGACGACGGAGATCGACACGCCATGGTGCGCACGACCAACCAACTGGAGCACCTCGAGGAACCGTCGAGGAACCGGTCGCGAGGGCCAGCGGCGGCGGGTGCGGGTGCGGAGTCCAATGGGGTTGAGCACACCCACGAGCACACTCAGGAGCGATCGACTGCCCGTGCGGCCTGCTGCGGCAATCCGCTCGCCAATCACCCCGGCATCGGCGCCGTCTGCAGCCGTCGATATCGCCAGCGCAATCGCTCGGTCGAGGTCGTCGACCATCGGCGAGAGCCCCAGTGAAATCGCCGTTGCCGGAACACCAGTCGCGAGGAGCGCGCTGGCGCCGAGAACATGCGCGGCGAGGAGGTTGTCGAGGGCACTGCAGGCATCGTCGATCGCCAGACGCCGAAAAGGCGGGTGGCTTCCACAGAGGTAGCCCTCCACGACCCATCGAACAGGGTCGTGGACGGTCTCCCAGCGCTCGACGAGATCCCCGAGCGCAGTGGCGACCTTGGTAACGAACGCCGCGAACTGCTCTGGCGACCCGGGGAGCAGCCAGAACTCCTGACCGAGTGCTGCTGGGGTGCAGCCATCGCTGAGGCGAATCTCGACGGCAATGGAGCGATGTCGCAGTTCCGTCAAGAGCGCTCGGTAGTGGGCAACCGTTGCTGCATCGAGCGCGTCGAGCGTCGGGGCGAGCCGCGCCCAGTCCACAGGAATCACCACGTGATCGGGACGGAGCGCATCGAGGAGGTGGAAGAGGTCGTCGAGTCGATCCCAGAGATCAGCGCCAACTCCCGACGCCGGCACTCGGGCCAACGCTTCGCCGACCTTCCATGAATTAGCGGGCTCCCCGGGGCCGTTGAGACCACCGTCGACGCCGAAGCCACCGAGCACCACGCCGACAGATCGAGTTGGTTGATCGGGGCGGGACTCCACGATGTCAGCATTGCACGAGACACTCTCGCTCTGGCTCGACCGGCTAGCGTCGCACCTGTCCCGACTCGCCCGATGCGCGAGTCTCACCCTAAGGAGCAGCCATGGCAGACGAAGTCCTCCGCGAGCGACGCGGCCACATCGACATCTTGACGATCAACCGTCCAGAAGCGCGCAACGCAATGAACCGCGCCGCTGCTGTCGCCTTGTCGACCTTCCTCGACGAAGCTGAGGACGACGACAACGTCTGGGTGGTCGTCCTGACTGGCGCTGAGGACAAGGCGTTCTCCGCAGGCATGGACCTGAAGGCCTTCGCAACTGGTGAATTCCCCATCACCGACAAGGGATTCGGCGGCTTGACCCAGCGCTCCTTCTCGAAGCCGCTCATCGCTGCGGTGAACGGCTCGGCCCTCGCAGGTGGCTTTGAGATGATGCTGTCGTGCGACATGGTCATCGCGGCAGATCACGCCAAGTTCGGCATCCCCGAAGTCAAGCGTGGACTCATCGCCGGCGCCGGTGGCCTCATCCGTCTCCCAAAGCGCGTCCCGATCGCCGTGGGCTTGGAAATGGCGCTCACCGGTGAGCCGATCGACGCCACCCGTGCCGCCCAGCTCGGTCTCGTGAACCACGTCGTGCCGAGCGCCGAAGTCCTCAGCCGTGCGATCGCCCTCGCCGAGACCATTGCCGCCAACGCTCCCCTCGCCGTGCGACGCTCCAAAGAGATCATGGTGTCGGCCGCTGATTCGAGCGAAGCCGACGCTTGGGCGTCGAACAACGCGGCCTTCGCTGAAATCGGTCAGAGTGCTGACGCGCTCGAAGGTGCCGTTGCCTTCGCCGAGAAGCGGCTCCCGAACTGGCAGGGCAAGTAGTCATGACCGCAACGCTCAACCACCTCGCCGACGGCCTCACGGCGACGCGCCTCACGCTGCACGTCCTCGCTGCTGCGGTCTGGGTTGGTGGACAGATCACGATGCTGGGCCTCGTTGGCCCCGCTCGTGGTCTGGCGAGTGACGCACCAGCGACACTCGCCAGAGCGTTCAACCGTCTCGCCTGGCCGGCATTCTTCCTCCTCCTCGCAACGGGCCTATGGAACGCGCAAGCCGTCGGGAAGGGCACGACCGCGTGGAATGCCGTCTTCGGCGTGAAGATGACCTTCGTCCTCCTCTCTGGACTCGGTGCCTACCTGCACGCCCGAGCAACGTCGAAGGCCCAATTGGCCATATGGGGTTCCATTTCCGGCGTTGCCAGCATCGCTGCACTCGCCTGCGGCGTGCTCCTCGCCGGCTGAACGACCTGCCCGATCCGGGGCCAAGGGCTACAGTGAGCCTGAGGCCCCGGATATCGGAGCTCGATCTGAAGGAGTCACATGGTCGCCAACATTGCAGGTCCCGACCTCGTCATCGTCCTCGTCGTCATCGCCGCCGTACTGATCGGCGGCAAGCGAATCCCGCAGCTGGCGCGGTCCCTCGGATCCGCCAAGAGCGAGTTCGAGAAGGGCATCAAGGACGGCGCTGAGCCGAAGCCTGACGACGCGCAGCAGGACGAGAGCGCCAAGTAGCACCCCGAGTGGTGTGAGGGCCAACCGTCACCCTCACACCCCTACCGAACCGTCCGCAGCGTCCACTATGTTGGAAGGCGTGAACGACCCCGTGGACAACCCTGGATCAGGGCTTGTGCGAAGCCGCACAAGTCGTACTCGTCGGAACCTTGGCCTTGCAGCCTTGGTACTCACCCCGCTGCTCTTGTCGAGCTGCACCGTGCCGGGCTTCGGCGCGGCCAGCGGAGTCACCGACGCTTCCCATAAGACCTACAAGCTCTGGCAGGGCTTCATGATCACCGGCCTCATCGTTGGTGGACTCACCTTGTTCCTGATCGTGTACGCAGCGCTGCGGTATCGCCGCAAGAGCGATGCCATCCCACGACAGACCCAGTACGTGACGTGGATTGAAATCCTCTACACCGTCATCCCGACGATCATCGTCGGCGTCTTGTTCTACGTCACCATCGTGGTTGAGAATCCTGAAGTTGCTCGGGTTGCGCACCCACCAGCGAAGATCAACGTGGTGGCCTTCCAGTGGGGATGGCGCTTCTCCTACCCGGGGTACCCGAACATCTCCACCGTCGGCCAAACCACGCAGAATCCCGTGATGGTCATGCCCGTCGGCGAGACCGACGCCGTGACGCTGACCTCGCTCGACGTGATCCACGGCTTCTACGTCAAGGAGTTCAATTACTCCGAGTATGCCCAGCCCGGCGTGACCAACCGCTTCGACGTCCACGTCGACACGGTGGGTTCCTACCAGTCCCAGTGCACGCAGCTGTGTGGGCTCTACCACTCGCTGATGTACTTCAAGGTGGTTGCAATTCCTGCAGCCGACTACCACGCATGCCTCACCAGTGCCAGCGACGGCCCAACCTTCGTCGCCTGCGCCGAGAAGGCTCTCGCCACCGCTGGATCCCAAATGACCGCCAACGTCCGTCCGACCCAAGGAGCCCTGAGCCACCATGGTTGATGTCCTCGAACCACAAACTGCAGCCCACGATGACCACGGGCACGATGAGCACCATGGTCCGAGCGGGATCATGAACTGGTTGACCTCCACCGACCACAAGGTCATTGGACTCAACTACACCGTGACCTCGATCATCATGTTGGTGATCGGTGGAGCGTTCGCCATGCTCATTCGAGCCCAGCTCACCACCCCGAACGGCAGCGTGGTGACGCTCGCGCAGTACAACGAGCTCTTCACCATGCACGGATCGGTGATGATCTACCTCTTCGCCGGACCGTTCGCATTCGGTGGCCTCGCCAACTACATGGTGCCCATCCAGATCGGGGCACCCGACATGGCGTTCCCCCGCCTGAATGCGCTCAGCTACTGGCTCTACCTGACCGGTTCCATCACGATGCTCCTCGGCTTCGCCGTTGCCGGTGGTGCTGCGAACTTCGGATGGGTTGGCTACGCACCGCTATCTGATGCCCTGAACGCCCCTGGCGCTGGTGCTGACCTCTGGATTGGAGCGTTGCTCCTCACCGGCTTCTCCGCAATCTTCACCGGCGTGAACCTCGTGGCCACCATCTTCTACCTGCGAGCTCCCGGCATGACGATGTTCCGCATGCCAATCTTCACCTGGAACATGCTTGTCACCGGAATCCTCATCCTGCTGGCATTCCCAGTACTCACGGCCGGTCTCGTCATGCTCTACGCCGACCGCCACTTCGGCACCCACATCTACGACGCCAACCACGGCGGTGTGCCGATTCTCTGGCAGAACATCTTCTGGTTCTGGGGTCACCCCGAGGTGTACATCTTGGCCCTGCCGTTCTTCGGAATGGTGACCGAGATCATCCCCGTGTTCTCCCGCAAGCCCCTCTTTGGCTACAAGGGCATGGTGTTCGCAACGATCGCCATCGCTGCACTCTCGACCGGCGTGTGGGCACACCACATGTTCACGACCGGAACGGTCCTGCTCCCCTTCTTCTCCTTCATGACGTACCTGATCTCGATCCCTACCGGCATCAAGTTCTTCAACTGGATTGGCTCGATGTGGGGCGGTCAAATCAGGTTCACCGCGGCGATGCTCTTCGCCATTGGTTTCCTGATCACGTTCCTCATCGGTGGCATCACCGGCATCATCTTGGCCAGTCCTCCACTCGACTTCTTCACCCACGACACCTACTTCGTGGTGGCGCACTTCCACTCGGTGGTGATGGCCCTCGTGATCGGCGCAATGGCAGGTCTTTACTACTGGTTCCCGAAGATCACTGGTCGCTTCCTCAACGAGCGCATCGGTAAGGCGCAGTTCTGGTTCTTGTTCCTCGGATCGACGATCTTCACCATGCCGGGTTACCTGCTCGGTCTGAAGGGCATGCCCCGTCGCATGGCGGTCTACACCTTGCACCCTGAGTGGCAGCACCTGAACACCCTGTCCTCTGTTGGTGCCTGGATGATTGGATTCTCTACCATCCTCTTCGTGATCAATGCGGTGAAGACGACGCGGAGCCCGAAGACGGCTGGACCGAACCCATGGGATGCCCACACCCTCGAGTGGTTCACCACCTCGCCGCCTCCGCACCACAACTTCTACGCCCTGCCCAACATCCGCTCAGAGCGTCCGACGTGGGACTACTACCACCCAGACGCACCAGCACTCACCCACGATGACCACGACCCGAGCCACATGCCCAACGCTGCCAAGGGAGCGACCAAGTGAAGACTGAAGCTCGACTCCTGATTGGCCTCGGCGTGTTCGTCCTCATCATGGGCATCGTCTACGGCATCTGGTCCAAGGAACTGAGTGGCACCGTGATGCTCATCGGCACCGGCATCCTCGGCATCTTCCCCGGCCTCTACTACCGCTACTGGAGTAAGCGGATGGCAGGTCGTCCAGAGGACACCGACGCTCCAGTTGATGCCGGTGCAGGATTCATTGGGTCGTTCCCCGGATCGTCGATCTGGCCGTTCGTGCTGGGCATGGGCTGCTGGCTCATGGTGCTGGCGCTGGTCTTCGGCTCCTGGCTCGCTGTCATCGCTCTGCCGACGATCACCTTCGCCCTCGCCGGTGCGACCGCTGAAGGTCGCCGCGGCGGCGCAGCGAGCCACTGATTCGTTCGTTCTCCGCCCAGGTCCTGGGCGGAGATGCGGTCGATCGGTACCGATCACTCCGCCTGCGTGCGTTAGCGGATGCACCTCACGCATTCACGACCACCCTCGCTGAAGCAGCAACGCTCACCGATCAGGACTGGCGGCAACGCCTCGAGGACCACCAGGTCATCGCCGTCCACGAGGACGGCAGAGATATGGGTCTCTGTGTGCTGTCTCTCGGTGACGAAGGTGAGACTGGGGCACGAACGATTTTCTCGGTGTGGGTCGATCCCGCCGATCGCCGCCAGGGGGCCCTCAGGACGCTCGTGGACGCCGCAGCACGCCTCGCGCTGCTCGACGGTGCCCACCATCTCGTGCTCTGGGTGAAGCCTGACAACGTGGCTGCAGTGGCTTCCTACGAACACCCCGGATTCACATCGGTCCGAGTGGAACCTGAAGGGGACGAGAACGAGGGAGAACTCCTCATGGACCGACCGATCACGACGAGGCGCAGACCTGCCTGAAGACGTTCACGTCGCCACCAGAACCGGCGCTCGGCGCACAGGTCGTCGTCTGCGCTCTCGTCACCACGATGAAGTCTCGGGTCCACCCATTGAGGTAGATAGAGGGATCATGGGATTGGCCTGGGAGCTGCGTCGTGAGGTGCCCGCCGGGACGTCGAGTGGTGTCGAGCGAGGGCCAGTAGGGGTTGATGTCGAGTTCCATAGCGGTCCGGACCCCTTCTCGCACGAGCACCGCTGCGAGGTCGCCCGGTAGCGCGTGCATCGAACCGACGTAGTAGAGGTTCCCCTCGGCATCGGTTCCGACCGCACTCCGAGCCACGGTAGGAGAGTTACCGATGGTTGATCCCCAATTGCCCCAGACTGCCGTAGAGACGGCTCTACCTCGGTCGACGAGCAAGGTGAGGTTCTGCCGCACAGACAGGACCTGCTTGGCAGGGTTCGGTACGCCGTGGTTCCACGCGCCGACGGCAAAGGTGCCATCGCTGTAGAGCACCAGGGATGCTGCATCATTGCGCAGCGGGTGAATGACGACCCCATCGACCATGAAGCCACCCTGATCAGCTGGGTGCTTGAAGCCACCGTTGAACACCCCGACGAGTGAAATGCGCTCTTGGGCCGTGATGGCGTTCCCCGCTCCCGCTGGAACCTGTCCGGGCTTCGTCACTGGGTCTTCGGATCCCACGTGGAGAGCGAGGTGGACCTGCCCAACCCGGAAGCGGGCGGTCGTCACCAACGCACCATCAGGCAGCGTGGTGCTCCGCTGTTCTGCGATGACCCCGTCGACACTCGTGGTGAGCGGATGCCAAGTGGGATCCTTTGGAGCGAGCGGGTGCGTTGGAACTGCCGTTGCCGTCAGGACAACTGGGGTCATGGCCGCACTCGTTGCTGGACCGCCACATGCAGCAGCGACCACACTCACGAGGAGTGCGGTCGCTGCGATGCGAAGCTGTGCGATGGGAGACCTAGCGGTCGACGACTCGGGCACCGGTGGTTGCATCGCTGGATTCGACCACTTCTTCTGCCTCGGCCACGACCGCAGCGGCGATGAAGGTCGGCACGGGGGTGGCGTCGAGTTCGTGGTGCACGTCACCGGGGCGAACCGGAGCTTGAGTGGCAACGTACTCACCCTCTGCCGTGCGCACGACGTCGTTCGGTCGCTTCCGCTTACCCATGTTCGCCCCACCACCTTGGAGTTCACGACAAATCTTGTAGGTGACCGGGTAGGCGATGAGCGGAATGAGGATCGTCAGTACTCGCATGGTCCACAACACGGTGTTCAAGCTCACATGGAAGTAATTGGCGAGCACGTCAGTGGACGAGGCGACGAACAGCGTGGCGAGCAGAGCAAAGAAGGCAACTCCGAAGGCCGTGCGCTTCGGCACGTCGCGCGGACGGTCGAGGAGATGGTGGATCTCGTTGTCCCCGCCGAAGAACTTCCGTTCGAGGATCGGCCATGCCATCGCAACGTTGAAGACGATGCCAGGGAAGATCACGGCTGGGAAGGTGACCTCGAAGGGGATGGTGTGTCCCCACGCGTTCCACTCCCACGCCGGGAAGATACGGAGCAATCCGTCGAGGAAGCCCATGTACCAGTCGGGCTGCACGGCGTAGGAGATGTTCGATGGAATGTACTGACCGAACTGCCAGATTGGGTTGATCTGGGCGAACGCTCCGAGCAGCGCCGTCACACCGAAGGTCATGAACAAGAAGCCCTGCGTCTTGAAGATGAACACGGGGAACATCGGCGAGCCAACGACGTTGCGCTCCGTCCGACCCTTACCGGGGAACTGCGTGTGCTTCTGGCGAACGAGCAACGCGAGGTGTGCTCCGACGAGACCCAAGATGATGAGTGGGACGAGCAGCACGTGGATGATGAAGAACCGAGCGATGACCACCTGACCCGGGAAGTTTCCACCGAAGACGAAGTAGCTCAGGTAGGAGCCAACGACCGGCACCGACAGCATGATCGAGTCGGCGATCCGGATACCGGTACCCGATACGAGGTCATCGGGGAGTGAGTAGCCGAGGAAGCCGTTGGCGATCGCCAAGATGAGCAGGGTCGTCCCCACGAGCCAGTTGGTCTCACGGGGCTTCCTGAACGCTCCAGTGAAGAACACACGTGCCATGTGGACCACGATTGCGCCGACGAAGATGTCACAGGCCCAGTGGTGCATCTGCCGCATGAGGAGACCGCAACGCACGTTGAAGCTCATGTTGATGGTGGACATGAACGCCTGGGACACCGTGTCCCCGCGCAGCGGCTTGTAGGGGAAGTTCATCGGCACCTTGACGAGTCCCTGGGAAGGAACGAAGTACAAGGTCAGGAAGATTCCCGTGATGAGCAGAATCACGAAGGAGTACAGCGCGATTTCACCCAGCATGAATGACCAGTGGTCGGGGAAGATCTTGTCGAGGAAGGTCCGCCCTCCCTTGGCGATCCCAAGGCGCTCATCGAGTTCGGCGACTGCGTCGCCAACCTTGCCGTAGGGCCCAGCTGCTTCCTTCGCTTGGCGCTTTGTACGCGGCTTCAACACTGCGGTCATGGACGCTCCCAGTAGCCAGGTCCGACGGGTTCGTTGTATCCACCTGCAGCGATGAGGAAGCCCTCACTATCAGCTGCAAGGGGAAGTTGTGGCAGCGGTCGTGGTGCAGGACCGAACTGCGGAAGCGCGCCATTGCGCACGTTGAACATCGATTGGTGACACGGGCACACGAGGAGTTCGAGTTGCTGTTCGTAGAGACCCACCGGGCAACCGAGGTGGGTGCAGAGTTTCGAGTAGGCGACGTAGCCGCTCGGCGTCCAAGACTCACGCCCCTTCTTCGTGGTGAAGGGTTCGTTCTGCACTCGAATCAAGATCGTTTGGTCAATCGCTTGACCATCGTCGGTGTTCTCCAGACCTTGTGGGTACACCGTCAAGACGCCACCGACGGCCATGTCGGTGATGTGCACCGGGTTACCGTTGATGTCGACGAGTCGCTGACCCTTCTTCCAGTCCGTGACGGCGAGTTTGTCGCCGGGGAGCGGTCCGAGGGAGCGAACCAGTGGGAACAGGGCCACGATCGAGAACACGCCAAGAGATCCTCCAAGGAGCGTCCCGAGAACCTTGCGACGCTTGATCTCACCAGCGCCACGCTCCATCAGCGCTGCGGCGAACGCCGAGCGCTCCGATTCGGTGGATGCCAAGGCATGGCGTTCTTCGACGAATGGTCCACGAGGGAGGAGGTACTTACCCCAGGCGATGAATGCTGCACCCATGGCGAGGAGGCCGAGACCCAGGAGGGCTCCGTAGGTCCAGTAGGCCGCGTTCTGCCAGTAGCAGACACCGAAGCCGACGAAGGCTGCGATGCCGACGAGCAGCAGCGCCGAGATGGCCTTCTCAACCCCCTTGGGGTTCTTCGCAAGCGGCTGCATTTGAGGAGCGTCTGCGGACACCGTCGTGATGTCTGCTGCTCCGTGGTCGTTCAGATTCTCACTCACTGCGATCTCCAACCCAGAAGGACACGAGCATCAAGCCACCAACACCGAGTGCGAGGCCAATGAAGCCTTCAGCGACGGGTCCGAGGCCTCCCATACCCACACCACCGATGTTGGTGGGCTTCTGGATGGACTCGGCCACGTAGGCCGTGATGTCACGGACCTGCGAGTCGGTCAGGTTCCCAGTGAACCGGGGCATGTTGCCCGGACCGGTCCGAATGGCGTCGACGATCTGCGTCGGCGTTGCGACGTGGAGCGATGGAGCGTACGTCGATGACGCAAGGGCGTCGCCACCACCGGTGATGGTGTGACATGCCGCACAGTTGAGCGCGAACAGATCCTGTCCAACGGTCAGGTTCGCTCCGTTCAGGTTCGCCGACGGGATGTACGGGGTCGCAGGCTGCAGCGAATTGACCCATGCTGCGATGGCGTTCGATTGGAAGACCGTCAGGCGAGGCTGACGGCGCATCGCTTGGACGTCACGGGGATTGGCCGCTGGCATGCGACCAGTCGTCACCCAGAAGTTGATCGTCGCTGGCCCAAGACCCGTCAAATCCGGGTAGTTGCCCGTCGTTCCATTCGGGAGCACGCCATCGGCGTGGACGCCGTGGCACGAAGCGCAGTCCTGCATGTAGAGCTGCTGTCCGAGCGGAATCAGTGCGCTTGAGGGCAGTTCGTAGAGGATGTCGGCATTGCCGTAGGCAACCAGTTCGCCAGCAGCGTTGTAGCACTGCACATCGGAGTATGCAGTTCCTGCGTTCTTCTTGGCGGTGTCGCCATTCTCATTCACGAGGTTGGCGGGGACACCAACTCTTCCGGCTACCTGGGTGGTCCCGGTGGGGCAAATTTGCGCCGTTGCCCCGAGACCATCGGCGGCAATCTTCGTGGACGCTCCAGATTCGAGTGGTGTCGCGAGGAATGAGAGTGCGGCGAGACCAACGATCGACAGGGAGAATCCAGCAGCAGCTTTCTTCAGGGTTGCACGCATCGTCACCATCACTTGAGGAGGAAGAGGCAGGAGTAGAGACCAATCCAAACCACGTCCACGAAGTGCCAGTAGTAACTCACACCTTGGAACGCAGCGAGTTCGCCCGGGTCGCCCTCGGTCTTGCCCTTCATTCGACCGAGGAGGAAGATCATGGCGACAATGCCGATGAACACGTGGAGACCGTGGAGGCCGGTGGTGATGAAGAACACCGACCCGTAGGAGTTCGTGTACCAGCGAGTGGTGAGGTTGATCCATTCGTAGACCTGGTTACCCACGAACAAGATGCCGAGCACCATGGAGGCGTAGACCCAGTACTTCGCCACCTGACGGCGGCGATTCTCAACAGCGAACACGCCCATCTGGTAGGTGAACGACGAGGCCACGAGGAGAATCGTGAAGATGCCCGACTGGACGGTGTCGAGCTTCGTTCCTGCTGGCGGCCAGACCCCAATGTGGGCTCGAATGGTGAAGAGCGCTGCGAACAACCCGGAGAAGAACATCACCTCCGAACCAAGCCAAATCATGATGCCAACAGCGAGCATCGGGGGTCGATCGTGAGTGATCTTCCCCAACTTCACCTCGGGTGCGGTCGTTGCGGTCACGGCGTCTTTTCTACTTGATGGGCTGGGTAGATAGCCAACTGGCACTTCGCATCTTAGGTTAGGCGCTCGCGGCCTCCATCGATTTCGCGATCACGAGACGCTCCACGCGCTGAAGTCAACGGGACCATCCTCGGTTGCGAGCAGGGTTAATCGCCGGGTAGGCCGTGTCATCGCCACGTACAAGGTGCGCATTCCTTGGTGGGTTTCGGCCCCATCTCCGCTCTCACGGCGGGCGACGATTGCCGGCTCGAGGATGATCACGGCATCGAATTCCAGGCCATTGGCGTCTTCAACCGGCAAGATCACGAGGGCTGCCCCGAGGCCGCGAGCACCTCCGTGCCGAGGGTCAACGATCTCGACCTCAGCTGCAGTGAAGGCAGCGATCGTTGCCGCCATCAGGTGCTGTGGAACGAGGACTGCCACCCGACCTTCACCAACGGCCTCGAGTTCCTCCTGCGCGAGTGCGACCACTGCCGTCAAGCGTTGCGTCACGTCAGTACGCACGTAGCGCGGTCGATGTCCCGATCGTCGAACCGGCGTTGGCACCACGAGGTCGGGGGCACCAATCGCGAGGACGACTGCGGCCATCTCGAGTACCTCGGCAGGGGTTCGGTAGCTCACCGTCAACTCCACGGTGGTCACTGAGCGATTCGGGCAGAGCTGGGCGGTAATGGCGTCCCAGTCCCCGAGCGAACCCGGCGACGTCGACTGTGCAATGTCGCCGACCACGGTCATCGATCCCGTCAACGAGCGCCGCTGCAGCATGCGCAGCTGCATGGCGGAGAGGTCTTGGACCTCATCGACCACGATGTGGCCGAATGCCCGGATCTCGTCGGCTGGCATCTCCATCGGCGCGAGGTCCCGTCCATCGAGGCCTTCGGGCCATCGCCCTCCATCGCGAGCAACATCGGGATCGTGTCGACGCTTCGATCCCTCGTGGCGAGGGCCGAGGAGCGCTTGCGCTTCATCGATGAGCGCGAGATCGGCGGTCGTCCATGGCACCTCGTCGAGTGATGACGACCGTGGCCGAACGAGCGCTCGAATCTCGTCTTCGCGCAGCAGATTCTTGGAAGCGGCGTTGAGGAGTGGCAATGCACCGTAAAGGTCGTGCAGCAGTTCGTGTGGTGAGAGCCGAGGCCACATTCGATCGAGCACATCGATGAAGGCACCGAGCGTGCGCAGTTGGGCCCGGAGCGCCTTCAAATCAATGGGCTCATCATCAGGATCGTTGCGCTCGGTGAGTTGCTTTGCGAAGAGCTTCACGATTTCAGCCTCAACGAAGCGTCGTCGGAGGTTATGGCTCCCCAGTCGTCGTTCAGCCCGAGCGATGATCGTGGCACTCTGCTCTGGCGTGCAGCGAAGCACGCTGGCGCCGAATGGCACCTCGGCCACCGCGCGAAGTCGCCGCTGACGAAGTCGAATAGCTCGGGCGATGACCTGCGCCATCACCGCCCCACCCTTCAGGCGCTCGAGTTCGGGGTCTTCAATCCCAGCAACCTTGGCCGCAGTCACGAGGCCAGCGACCGTCGACAACGTGACGCCGCTCTCCCCGAGTGAGGGAAGTACTTGTTCGATGTAGCGGAGGAAGAGGGGGTTGGGACCAACGACGAGCACGCCCTGTCCCTCGAGGGGGAATCGGTGGGTGTAGAGGAGGTACGCAGCACGGTGGAGCGCAACGGCGGTCTTCCCCGTTCCTGGCCCACCTTGCACGAGGAGTGCGCCTGCGAGGGGGGCGCGAATGATTTCGTCTTGCTCCCCTTGAATGGTCGCCACAATGTCGCCCATTTGCCCAGATCGCGCTCGGCCGAGGGCTGCAAAGAGGGCTCCAGCGCCGCCGATTGGCCGTTCGCTGGCAACGAGGCCATCAGGATCAACCGAAGCAGCAGCGTCGTCACCAAGGGTCGGGAAGGTGCCGTCGGCATCGGTGAAGAACTCGTCTTCAACGCCGAGGACGGTGCGGTACTTCACGCTCAGGTGGCGACGACGGACGAGGCCGAGCGGATCCCTCCCGGTGGCTCGGTAGAACGGCTCAGCGATCGGTGCTCTCCAGTCAACGACGAGCGGACGCCGGTCTTCGCTGGCAATCGCCAAGCGCCCAATGTGGAAGGCCTCGGGTTCTGCTCCTCGCTCGGCCGGTGCGAAATCAATCCGACCGAAGCAGAGTGGCTGTTCTCCCACATCGAGTTGGGCCAGGCGTGCGAGCGCCCCCCGGACGACGATGTCCCGTTCGGTTCGAGACTGGAACGTACCCCCGCGACCGAGGTCGAGCACTGAATCTCGGAGTCCCTCAGCATCCCGACGCATCGCGTCCAAACTCGCGTAAGCGAGATCGAGGAATGCCTGCTCTTCGTCGACGTCTCGTTGCGGTGTCATCCCACTCCAGAGGTTCCGGGTGAACACGGCAGTCTAGATGCAGCGCCCTCCTCCCCTGACCGAGGCGATGGGCGTCAACCTGCCTCGGCCTAGATTGGGGGTAATCGAAGGAGTCCCATGCCAACACCTGCCGAGTCGCCATTTCTCGGTGCCTGCCGTTCTCTCCCGGTCGATCGAACTCCGGTCTGGTTCATGCGCCAAGCCGGACGGTCGCTGCCGGAATACCGAGCGCTCCGCGGTTCTGGATCCATCCTCGAGGCGATCGCCGACCCTGAGATCGCCGCTGAGGTGACCATGCAGCCAGTTCGGCGCTACGGCGTCGACGCTGCAATCTTGTTCAGCGACATCGTGGTCCCCGTCCACGCCGTTGGCTTTGGCGTCGACGTTGTCCCGGGGCGTGGACCGGTGATGGCCACGCCCTTCAGCACGACGAGCGATCTGGCACGACTGCCGGACCTCGATCCTGAACGCCACCTTCCCTACGTGCTCGACACGGTCGACCGCGTCGTGGCCCAACTCGGCGACACCCCCCTCATTGGATTCTGCGGGGCGCCGTTCACCGTGGCGAGCTACCTCGTCGAGGGCGGACCATCGCGGGAGTTCACCAAGGTCAAGGCCCTCATGCACGGACAACCAGACCTCTGGGTCTCGCTCATGGAACGACTGGTCGCGAGTTCGGTTGCCTTCCTCCGTGCCCAGGTCGCCCATGGCGCGACCGCCCTGCAGGTCTTCGACTCATGGGCAGGATCCCTCAGCCCAAGCGAGTACGAGTGCTTCGCACTCCCTGCAACCGCAGCGATCATGGCGGCAACCGCCGATCTCGGCGTACCCCGCATCTTGTTCGGCGTCGGCACCGGAGAACTGCTCTCCTTGATGGCGACCTCGGGAGCAGATGTAGTCGGCGTCGACTGGCGAGTGCCACTCGACGAAGCCCGCCGGCGGGTTGGGCCAGCCGTCGCACTGCAGGGCAACCTCGACCCCGCCCTCACCTTCGCCCCCCGAGAGGTGCTCGCAGCAGGGGTTCGGCGCGTGCTCGATGCCGCTGGCACCGCCCCTGGCCACATCTTCAACCTGGGCCACGGCGTCCTCCCAACAACCGATCCCGATGCCCTCAAGATGGTGGTCGACCTCGTCCACGCTGAGGGAAGAGCAGGAGTGAGCAAATGACCACCACCGGCGTTCTCGTCATGGCCTACGGCACCCCAGGGTCGCCAGAGGAAATCGAGCCGTACTACACCCGCATCCGCCATGGCCACGCGCCAACCCCGGAGCTCCTCGCCGACCTCACCCGCCGGTACGAAGCCATTGGTGGGATTTCACCGCTCAAGGAGCGAACCGACGCGCAGGTGACTGGACTCCGTGCTGCGCTCGAGGAGCGGGCACCGGGCCGCTTCACCGTTGCCTTCGGCGCGAAGTACACCGCCCCCTACGTCGAAGACGCCGCTCGTGAGCTCGCCGCCACCTGCGACACCATCATCGGCCTCGTCCTGACCCCACACCAAGCCAGTCTTGGATCCGAGCAGTACCACGACCGCGCTCGAGAGGTCCTCGATGAGCTGCCGTGTACCTACGTGCCCATCAACTCCTGGTACACCGAGCCGGGTTACGCCGATCTGCAGGCCACCCTCCTCGCTGCAGCGATGGAGGAGGCTGGCATCACCGCTGAGGACCCTTCGGGCATCGTGTTGTTCACCGCGCACTCGCTCCCTGAGAAGATCCTCGCCATGGGCGACCCCTACCCCAGCCAAGTGGCGCATTCTGGTGCGCTCATCGCTGCGCGCCTGGGCCTCACCCACACCGACGTGGCGTGGCAGAGCGCCGGGCGGACGAGGGACCCGTGGATTGGTCCAGACATCTTGGCGGTGCTGCCGACGCTCCCAGGTCGCGAGATCACCGGCGTCGTCGTCTGTCCGGTTGGCTTCGTCGCCGACCACCTCGAAGTCCTCTACGACCTCGACGTCGAAGCTGCCACCGCAGCAGCTGCCCTCGGCCTTCGCTTCGCGCGAACGGCGTCGCTCAACGCTCGGCCGGAGTTCCTCGACGTCTTGGCCAGTGCCGTCATCGCCGCCGAGGGTACGAGGTAGTGGAGCGACCCCACGTCATCGTCGTTGGCGGTGGGATTGCTGGACTAACGGCCGCCTACGCATTGAGCGGAGGGGCAACGCCCGATGGCGCATGTGCGATCACGGTGCTCGAACGCGATGATCGACTGGGGGGCAAACTCGCCAGTGTCACCGTGGAGGGCCAACGCATCGATACCGGGCCGGACGGCTTCCTCGCCCGACGACCTGAGGCAGTGACCCTGTGTCGAGAGCTCGGTGCCGAGGACCAGCTTGAGATTCCCGGCGCACTCGGCGCGTCGATCTTCGCTCGCGGCAAACTCCGCGCGATGCCCAGCCGACTCAACCTCGGCGTCCCCACGAGTTGGCGAGCCTTGGCCCGATCAGGCGTGCTCAGCTGGCCAGCGCTCCTCCGGGCAGGTCTCGACTTGGTCGCGCCCCGCCGCGATCTCCGAGGGCCCCTCGGTGATCGAGCCATTGGCCCCTTCGTTGCTCGAAAGCTCGGTCGGACAGTCGTCGCCACGCTCGTCGATCCCATGATCGGCGGTATCCACGCTGGTCGGGTCGCCGATATGTCGGCAGCAGTCGTGTTCCCTCCACTCCTCGCCGCAGCCGGCGACAACGGATCCCTCATGCACGCCATGGCCAAGAGCCTTCCCGCTGCTCCTCCATCGGACACTCCCCCCGCTCCGGTCTTCCACGCACTCCACGACTCCACGTCATCACTCATCGACCTCCTCCACGCCGAGTTGCTCCGGCGGGGCGTGACGATCACCACCGGTGCCAGCGTGACCGCCATCGACCGAGCCCCCCTCGGGACCGGCACCTGGACGGTGACGACACCGAGCGAGACCCTGGTCGGCGACGGCCTCATCCTCGCCACGCCAACCCCAGTGACCGCACAGCTCGTCGCCGAGGTGGACCACGAATTGGCCGGTCTCTTGAGTGCTATTGACTACGCCTCGGTTGCAACGATCACGCTGGTGGTGCCATCGGGTGTCCTGCCCGAGGATCGTCACGGAACGGGCTTCCTCATCCCCGCAATCGCTCGGCGGCGTAACGGCGCAGCGTTCCTCGCCTCCGCGGTCACCTGGATGTCTCGCAAGTGGCCACACCTGAGTCGCCCCGACACCGAACTGGTCCGCCTCTCCACAGGACGAATCGACGATCGGCGGTTCACCACGATGACCGACCTCGAACTGACCGCAGCGCTGCGGGACGAACTCGCAGAGCTCACCGGTGTCTCGATTCCCGCTGGACCGAGTTCGGTGACGCGGTGGATGGACGCGTTCCCTCAGTATCGGGTCAACCACGCGCTCCGCGTCCAGGGCATTGAAGCAGCGGCTGCGTCGCACCCAAGCTTCGCGGTCTGTGGAGCCGCCTACCACGGCATCGGCATTCCCGCCTGCATTGGTTCAGGACGTACCGCAGCAGCTGCGGTGCTCGAGCAACTCCTCGGCGGTGCTCAGTCGTAGTAGCCGGAGTGGATGTAGATGCAGGGGACGCCCTCTGCCACGTACATCGCATGGTTCGCCGGGTCGTCGTCGAGGGCGAGTTGGAGATCGAAGCCGAATCGTCGGAGGTCGTCGACCACATCGCACTTGAACTGCGCAGCAACGTTGTTCTCGCCCCAGTCACGCATGATGAGCACATCCCAGCGAAGGCCATACCGCTCGAGCCAGGCGAGCGTCTGGGGTGCCACACGCGAGGGACGGCCCGTCAGCAAGATGATCTGGAGGGAAGGGTCGAGGAGGCGGAGTAGCGACGCCACTTCCTCAATGACGCCGTCATCGCCGCAGGCTTCGAAGAATGCAAACCAGTCACGGCGGCCAAACTCCAAGAAGTGCTGCCGTCCAACAGCGTCAGAGAGCACGCCGTCGATATCAAAGATCACCGCACGCGACGGCTCGATGAGCCCATTGCGCCAGTGCCACTGTCCGGTCCGCTCGCCACCCCACGCCACAGGTGCACCCTAGCGGGATGCCCCACGCTCGCTGAGTCCCCGCCTCAGCCCTCCTGACGCCGGTTGCGCTTCTGGAGCTTCAGGAGGTCGGCGTTCGCCTTCTTCGCTGCTTGAATCTGCTCACGGTTGGCCTTGTTGTACTCACGCTTGCTCATCTTCTTCCCCGTCGAATGACCGCGCGGAGCGTTGGCGATCGCAGTTGGTGCAGTTCCCATGCTCCAGTACGGACGCGTGAACCAATCGCTCGGTGCTCCGAGGATTCCAGTGATGTTGGCCTTGCACGTCGGGGCACGCTGCAGGAGATCTGCGACCTCAGATCGCCAGGGGTCCTCACCGCGCTCGAGCGTCGACTCGAAGTACATGAGGAGGGTGATGACGTCGAAGGTCCTCAATACGCCCCCAACGTCTGCGAAGTACACCGACTGGCTGAGACGGCGATTGGGCTCCGACAACGATGGGAACCACCAGAACTCCTTATCGAAGAGCACGCGGAAGTGCGCTGCGAGATTCCGAAAGTCTCGGAGCGCGAAGAGCGACGCGTCGAATTCCTGCGCCGTGAGCATCCCACCGCATTCATCTGGATTCGCCATGCGCTGCGCGACGGCACTCCGGTGTGGAGCGTCGAGACAGATGTAGAGGTTGATGACCTCTCCGAAGCTCATGACCTCAACGAGTCGCCACAGCGGAATGAGCGCAAGATCGTCGGGGACGTTGAAGGATTCAATGAAGCGCTCTTGGCCCCGCAGCACCTCCCGATCGAGAACCTGCGTGAGGATCTTCTTCCACCTCTCGAGGAGGCCTGGTTGGAAGTTGGACCATTCGAGGTAGCCCGTTCCCGAACCCTGGCCAATGATGGCAACGAGCGCGACCTTGAAGCGGAGTTCGAAGTTCCCGAGTTGGGTCAAGAGAATGCTTCTGAGCGAACGCTCCCACTTCAACAGTTCGAGGACGTGCTCGAAGAGCGTGGCCTCTCCAAAGTTGCCGTTCTTCCTGAAGGCTTCGAGGTACCCCTTCAGGTGGAAGTAGCCAACGGCTTCAATCCAGGCCAGCGCCGTGGCCTCGTCGTCGACGACGAGGCCGCCCTCGATGAGCAGCGCCAAGCTCTCCTGTGGCGAGAGCGAGATTTGGTCGGGACGAACGGGTCGTCGGAGGTAGCCCTCGAGCACTGCACCATCACCGTCACGCATCGCCCCTCCACTTCCGAAATTGACCATGCTAGCAACCAGCGCTTGCGGACCAACCATGGAGGTCGACCCGCGAGAATCGTCGGCACGGGTCGTGGAGATGGGAACATAGACAGCAGTGACGACGCCGACCGACCTGCCCACCATCACGAATGGCGCACTGCGCGTTGACATCCCCCTCGGCCACCGGGTCGTCGTCATTGGCGACCTCTGCCTCTCCAGCACGCCAACGCCGGTGTCGCGTGCCGCAGTGTCTGAACTCGCCCGTCGCCTCCTCGCCTGGGAGGGGCCTGGTACGTGCATCGTCGCTGGAAATCTCCTCACGAGCGATGGCGAAGCGGCCGCCGACGCCTTCACCGTCCATGAGCAGTTCCTCCCCGCGCTCGATGCGTTCATCCACCAGCCCAATCGACGCTTCATCGTCCTGCCGGGATGGAGGGATCCCCTGATCGCCACCGAACCGTCCGGACTCTTCCTCGCGGCGCACGGAGTGGAGTTCGCTCCGATGGTCGCCCTCCACTGCACGACCAACACTGGGATCGAGCGAGTGCTCGTCGCCGCAGGCGCCCACGCACCGACCGAAGCGCGCGACGTCGAAGTGACCGCGAAGCGTCCGTGGCTCGCTGGGATCGACCGCGTGGCATCAACGGCGCAACGGAGCGACTTCGTCACCGCTCGAGTCCTCTACCGTCGGCTACGCCGGTTCGTGTGGGTACCGCCGATCGTGGCGGTGGCCGCGCTCGTCAGCCTGGCGATTAGCCCTGTCTTCTCTGCCATCTCCCACTTGGCCCACCGCAATGGCAGCGTGCTGCGAGTGGTTGATCGCGTCCACGCTGCATCGTGGCCGAACCGCGTCGCCATCGCCCTCGGCGTCGTCATCGCGATCGAGGTCCTCGTTGGACTCTTCGCCAGCCTCATCGCTCGCCGGCTTGCGGCATCGGAGTTCGCTGCACTCGACCCATCAACCGACGACGTGAGCCTCTATGGTCTCGATCGCCGCAGCGCCGCCCGGCAGCTCCTCCGAGAGGGATGGCGCGGGCTGATCATCTCGGGCACCCTTGCCGCCGAGCTCCACCACCGAGACGTCGGATTCCTCGCGGTCCCGGGGACCTGCGGCGAGGTCATCGAACTCCGTCGAGCGCGACTCGGTCTCCCCGCAGTACCGGTTGCCACCTACCAGTTCGCCGCCGTGGAGCTCGAGACTGGCTGGGGCCTCGCCGTCCGACTCAAGCGTGCCAGCGTCGATCTGCCCGGTACGACGAGCCTCGAGCGCCTCGTCAGTCGCACGCCAGTCGTCAAGGGCTACAAAGCGGTCGGCGACCTCGAAGTGATGACCGTGGCCTCGTGGCCGAGTGGTCGGATCTGGCCACAAGCGCTAGGCGTCGCGGTCACCCGTCGGCGGACCCGGCGGATTCGTCGACTCGTGGCGACCGCCATCGTGGTGAGTGGCCTCGTCGATCTCCTCGTCGCCGTCGCTCCACCACTGCGCGGTCGGCTCCTCTCGATCTCCCAAGTCCTGCCGGTTGGCATCTCCCAAGCAGCGGGGGCGCTGGTGGCGATCACCGGGATCGCCCTCCTCATGGTGGCCCGCGGCGTCCTCCGTGGCCAGCGACGCCCTTGGCTCGTCGCCGTGCTCCTCTTGTCGGGTTCGACCGTGCTCCACGTCGTCCACGCAGCGAGCCTCGGAGGTGAGCTCTTCACGGTCACCGCCTTGGTGCTGGCGGTCACCGAGTGGCGGAGTTTCACCGGGGCCACCGATCGAGGATCATTGCGTTCTGGGGTCACGGTGCTCATCTTGGGTGTGTTCTGCGCCCTCGCCATGGCGTTCATCGCCACCGAGCTCTCCGCTCGCTCCGGCGATCTCCCGAGCCCCGGGACCCTGATCGTCGCCCTGGCAGAACGCCTCGTGGGCATCACCTCCATCGCCCTTCCCAATACCGTCGCCGACTGGGTGACCCCGGTCATCAGCGCCATTGGGTTCTCCATCATCATCGCTGCGCTCTACCTCCTCACCCGACCCGTGGTCGATCGCCGTCGCCATGACGAAGGAGGACCCCAGCGTGAAGAAGCGATGCAACGCGCCCGGGACCTCGTCGCCTGCCATGGTCGCGGCACGCTCGACTACTTCGCGCTGCGTGATGACAAGCAGTTCTTCTTCACTCGCGACTCCGTCGTTGCCTACGCCGTCTTCGGTGGGATCTGCATCGCCTCACCTGATCCCATTGGGCCGGTCGCTGAGCGCAACGAAGTCCTCCAGGAGTTCTTCACCTTCGCCGACGCGCGCGGCTGGGGTGTTGGTGTCGTCGGCGCAGCAGAGGAGTGGCTCCCGCTCTACCTCTCGGCCGGAATGCGGTCGATCTACATCGGTGACGAGGCCGTCGTTGACATCCAGCGGTTCTCCTTGGCAGGCAACAAGATGAAGGGGCTCCGCCAAGCAGCGAGCCGGGTAGCGCGAGATGGCTACACCGCACACTTCATCAATCCCGCCACGTGCCGTTCCGACGAGATCGACGAACTCGTCCCCCTCGTGACTGCCAACCGCAAGGGCGCTGAGGAGAAGGGCTTCTCGATGATGCTCGGGCGCATGTTCCACCCTGACGACAGTGATCTCCTGCTGACCGTCGTGCGTGACGAGCACGGACGAGCCGTCGCCATGTGTCAGTTCGTTCCCTCGGCAGCGATCAACGGCTACTCCCTCGACCTCATGCGCCGCGATCTCGGCAACCATCCAAATGGGCTCCTCGACTTCGCCCTCTGCGCCACGATTGAGGAGTTGAAGGCTCGAGGGGCATCGGGACTCTCGCTCAACTTCGCCGTGCTTCGATCAGCGCTCGCCGCTGACGGACAGATCAGCTTGGCCCAACGCGTCGAGCGGTGGACACTGCTCCGCCTCTCTGGGTACCTCCAGATTGAGTCGCTGTGGAAGTTCAACGATAAGTACCAGCCAACCTGGCAGCCCCGCTACATCGTCTACGACTCCCCCGAGCTGTTCCTGCCCAGCGTCATCTCGTTCCTCCGTGCTGAATCGGTCTCCGACGTCCCCGTCCTCGGCCGGCTCTTCTCCTCGAAGAAGCGCTCGAGCGCCGTCGTCATCGGCTCCGGCGGAGCCGTGATCGATGCAGACCTAGTAGCCGAGGGCCACCAACCGATCTGAGATCGCTCGAGCGAATCGGTCTTCAGCTCCGGTCGTGAAGCCGAAGAAGAGGCCAGGTTCGACGAGCTCAAGCTCAACCACCAACGGGCCGGTTGGCCCAGGCAGGAGATCGACGCGGGCGTACAGCGGCGTGGGCGTCAACCACGACACGATGCGTTGCGCGAGATCGAACTCGGCCGTCGTTGGTTCGTGCGGCGTGATGCGTTCGGCGAAGGCCAGTCCGGTCGGATCGAGTTCGCTGCCCGGACCAGCGAGCAGCATCGCCCCCTTGGTGATGGAGTGGCTGAAGGCGCCGTTGAAGAAGATCATGGCCGTCTCCCCCTCGGTATCAACGGCGTCGATGTAAGGCTGGGTGAGGACGGTGAGGCCCTTGGCCTGGAGCTTCGCTGCGTGGCGCAGTGCCGCTTCGTGCTCGTCCACCTCGAAGCGATGGGCACCTCGAGAGCCTGAGCCCACCGTGGGTTTGAGCACGCAGCGACCTCGTGGCAACTCCACTGCGGTTCCCGGCGGGGCGAAGTGACTCGTCGGGATCGGGAAACCCGCTGCGGCGAGGTCGCGGAGGTAGACCTTGTCGGTGTTCCACCGAATAGTCGCCGGATCGTTGAGGACCTGCGGGAGTGCGTCGACGAACGAGCAGAACTGCTCACGCCGCGGTACGTAGTCCCAACAGGTTCGAATCACCGTCAGGTCAGCATCAGCGAAGGGCGCTTCGGGGTCATCCCAGACCATGGGGGTCGCCATCAGACCGAGCGCTTCGAGGGCGGGCACGAGGTGCACCGCATCAGGATCGAGCTGGGGCAAGTGCGCGCAGGTCGCTAGTGCGAGGGTGGGAGCCACTAGGGAAGGAGGTGGGCTACCGCAGTACGACCGAAGTCGAGTAACGCTGCAGGGAAAATGCCGAAGAAGATCGTCACCACGACGCTCAGCCCAATGGCGAACGCAGCCGGACCATCGGTCAGCGAGTCGTCGTAGCCGAGATCAACGGTTGCGATGTCCTCGGTCCGATACAGCGTCGCCACGAGACGCAGGTACGCGAAGACCGCAACTGCCGCAGACGCCATCGCGATGATGGCGAGCGGGATCGATCCGTGACCAACGACCGCTTCGATGACGGAGAACTTGGCGATGAACCCTGTGGTGAACGGCACGCCCGCTTGGGCGAGCAGCAAGATGGCCATAGCGGCACCGATGGCGGGGTGTCGGCGTGCGAGTCCCGACAGACGATCGATACCGGCGTCGTCGTCACGAGGTCCAGCCAGCATCGTCACAATCCCGAAGGTGGCCAGTGCGGTCACCGAGTAGGTGAAGAGGTAGAAGAGGTCTGCCGAGATCCCCGCCGAAGTCGCGGCCACGATGCCGACCAACAAGAAGCCGGCGTGGTTGATGGACGAGTAAGCCAACATGCGCTTGGCATCTCGCTGAACCACCATCAGCACCGCGCCGCCGATCAAAGTGGCAACGGCCACCGAGTAGACGACGGGGGTCCAGTTGGTCGACAGCTGCGGCATCGCCGTGAGGAGCACCCGCAGCAAGGCCGCGAACCCACCGACCTTGGCCGCAGCCGCCATGAACCCGGTCACCGGGGTCGGCGCACCTTCGTAGACGTCAGGGGTCCACAGGTGGAACGGCACCGCGGCCACCTTGAAGAAGAAGCCCACGAGCAACAGACCGAGTCCAGCGAGCAAGAGCCCGGGCTTCGCCGCAACGCCTTCGCCCAAGGTGCGGGTGATCACCTGCAGGTTGGTCGAGCCCGTTGCTCCGTAGGTGAAGGCGATGCCGAACAAGAAGATCGCCGAGGAGAAGCCACCGAGGATGAAGTACTTGAGCGCTGCCTCTTCGGACTTGGCGCTGCGACGGTTGAGCGCCGCGAGCACGTAGAGCGCAATCGACAGAATCTCGAGACCGAGGAAGAGCACGACGAGGTCGTTGGCCGCCGCCATGATGATGGCGCCGCTCGCCGAAGTGAGTGCCAAGACGTGGTACGCCGGGGCATCGATCTGCATCCGGCGGAGGTAGCCGTGGCTGAGGAGCGATGCGAGGATCACCACCACGGACACCGTGACCGCAATGGCTGCACTGAAGCCATCAACGGCAATCGCGGAGGCCACGGTTGATGAGGGCCCCGCACCGTTGACGTGCCCGTACTCAGCGAGTGCGCTGATGAGGGCGCCGAATCCAATGAGGACGCTGTAGCCCGTCACCGTTCCGGCAGCGAGTGGACGGCGGCTGAGTGCCGAGAGCACCATGAGGGCCACGCCACCGAGCAACAAGAACAAGATGGGCGCCAACGCTGCGTAGGACACAGTAGGCAGAGCGAGATGGTTCATCGGGCACCGCCAACGGGTGAGGTGAAGGTCACATGATGGGTCTGTATCGCTGTGGCCGGAGCAGCAGCGGTGATTCCGGCGAGCTCACGGTGCACCGATGGCTCGATGCGGTCGAGCATGAACTTCGGGTAGACACCGAGGAGCACGATCAAGGCGAGGAGCGGCGCAATGGTGAGGCGCTCCTTCGTCGTCAGGTCGTGCATCGTTTCGGTCTCGGCGTCAGCCTTGCCGTGGAAGACCTGCTGGTAGTTCCACAGGAGATACATCGCGGCAACGACGACGCCAGTCGTCGCAACGACTGCCCACCAGCGATGTGTGGTGAAGGTTCCGATGAGCACGAGGAACTCGCCGACGAAGCCGTTGAGCCCTGGGAGGCCGATGGAGGCGAGCATGGTCACGGTGAAGACTCCAGCGAGCACCGGGACGGGGCCCTGGAGACCCTTCAGCACCGCAGTGTCGAAACTGCCACGACGTTGGGCAATCCATCCAATGAGCATGAAGAACGCTGCGGTGATGATGCCGTGGTTGACCATCATCGTGACGGCTCCGGTCAGTCCCTGTGGGCTGAACGAGAAGGTTCCCAAGATGATGAACCCAACTTGCGCGAGGGAAGAGTACGCAATCAGCCGCTTCATGTCGTGCTGACCAGAGGCCGTGATCGCGCCGTAGAGCACGCCAATGGCAGCCAAGGTGAGCACCAGGGGCGCCAACGTCTTCGAGGCGTGGGGGAAGAGCGTCAGGTTGAACCGCAAGATGCCGTAGGTGCCGAGCTTGGCCAGAATTGCTGAGAGCACCATCGAACCACCCTCAGGGGCTTCGCGATAGGTCGTTGGGGACCAGGTGTGGAGCGGGAAGATCGGCGCCTTCACCCCGAAGGCGACGAGGAAGGCGAGGCTCAACCACACCGCCAGACCCGACGACAGCGTCGTGTGCTGGAGCGCCGCCAAGGAGAACGTCAACACCCCGGTTTGGTTCTGGTGCTGGAACGCCAGCACCAAGATCCCGACCAACAAGAAGGCTGACCCGAGGAAGGTCATGACGAAGAACTTCGTCGCTGCGTAGGCACGCCGTTCGTGGCCGTACTTCACGATGAGGAAGTACGACGGCACGAGCGTCAATTCGAACGCGAAGAAGAACAGCATGAGATCAAGGCTCACGAAGCTGGCAACCGATGCCCCTTGGAGCAGCAACAACCACGCCAAGTAGCCCGTGGCCTTCTCCCCGACGGAGGTCCCGAGGATCACAATGGGCACGATGAGTGCCGTCAAGAGCACGAGGAACAGTGAGATGCCATCGACACCAAGGCTGAATGAGATGCCGAGGGGCGCCATCCACGTGTGCGTGCTCTCAAACTGGAACGTGCCGACGTGCGTCTTGAAGGCCACCAAGAGCGCCACCGCGAAGACCAGCTCGAGCGCCGTTGCTGCCAAGGCGAGGACCCGTGCAGCCTGCGGTGCGCGCAGCCCGACGAGGCCAACGAGGCCTGCGCCGAACAGCGGGATGCACAAGAGCACCACGAGATAGGGGAACGTGTGCATCAGCCAACCACCACCAAGAACGAGACGAGGATGACGAGGAGACCGAAGATGATCCCGACGCCGTAGGAGCGGATTTGCCCGTTGTGCACCTTGCGGAGCCTGGTCGCGAGACCCCCGACTGCAGCTGCCGTGCCGTCAACCGCACCATCGAGGACGAGCGGGTCGACCACCTCGGCCGTGAAGTTGGCCAGCGCAGTTGCCGGTCGACCGATGATCGTGTCGTAGAAGTTGTCCCAGTACCAAACCTTGGCCAAGAACGCAGGCGTGAGTTCCGGACGCTCACTCCGGCCACGCCACAGCACCCAAGCAATGGTGAGGCCGAGCACGGCGACGAGTGCATCGGCGCCCGCCAAGAGGAACTGCTTGGTCATCGAGTCGGCTGGGACGACGAGCGACGAACCGAAGACCGGGCTGAGGAACGCTTCGAGTCCGAAGCCATGGACCCACGGGAGGTTGAGCAGCCCGCCGAAGATCGAGCAAAACGCCAAGATGACGAGCGGGAGTCGCATCGTCCACGGGGATTCGTGCGGATGGGCGACGGCTGCCTCGCCGTTCGGTCCTTGCTCGGTGAAGCGAGCGGAACCGGTGAAGGTCAGGTAGAAGAGACGGCTCATGTAGTAGGCGGTGAGCAGCGCGGTGAAGAGACCACCAGCCCACAGCCACGGTGACTTCCCGAAGACCGCGTCGAGGACCGAGCCCTTGGCCCAGAATCCAGCGAAGGGGGGAACACCGATGATCGCCAGCCAGCCGAAGAGGAAGGTGCCGTAGGTCCACGGGAGGTACTTGCGCAGCCCTCCCATGCGTCCCATTTCCTGCTCGCCATCGAGCGCGTGGATCACCGATCCGGAACCGAGGAAGAGCAGCGCCTTGAAGAAGGCATGCGCCACCATCAAGAACATCGCCGCCACGTAGTCGCCGGTACCAACCGCCAGCACCATGTAGCCGATCTGGGAGACCGTGGAGAAGGCCAGACCCTTCTTGATGTCGGACTGCGAGGTCGCGATCGTTGCCGCCACGAAGGCAGTCGCCAACCCAATGCCGCAGATCACCCACTGTCCCGTGGGGCTGGCGGAGACCACGACGTGCATCCGACAGAGGAGGTAGACGCCGGCGGTCACCATGGTGGCGGCGTGGATGAGTGCTGAGACCGGGGTCGGACCTTCCATGGCGTCGGGGAGCCAGTTGAACAGCGGGATCTGCGCCGACTTTCCCGCTGCAGCGAACAGCAGTGCCAGCACAGCCATGGTGAGCGTGAGGCTGCTCATGTGGGCGGTCATCTTCGAGTAGGTCAAGGTGTGCTCGTTGAAGAAGATCACGAACATCGCCAGCAAGAACCCAACGTCAGCGACGCGGTTGTAGATGAACGCCTTCTTGCCGGCAGACGCTGCGCTGTCCTTCTGGAAGTAGTAGCTGACGAGCCAGTAGGAGCACACACCCACGCCTTCCCAACCGGTGAAGGTCAGGAGCATGTTGCCGCCGAGGACGAGGATCAGCATCGACGCCACGAAGAGGTTCAAGTAGATGAAGAACTTCGTGAAGTCCTTCTCTCCATGCATGTAGCCAATGGAGTAGAGGTGGATGAGGGTCGAGATGCCCGTCACGAAGAGACACATCGTGATCGACAGCGGATCGACGGTGAGATCCATGTTGGCGTGCAGCGCTCCGACGTTGATCCAGTCGAAGAGGTGTTGGGTCACCGCATGCGAAGGCCCACCGCTGTGGGAGCCGAGCAGCGTGATGAAGACGCCGAGGGTCGTGAGGAACGACAGCCCAACTGCTGCGGTTGCAACCCAGCCCGCGAGTGGCTCACGGACGCGTCGTGACATCGCGATGAGCGAAACGCCACCGAGGAGCGGGAAGGCGATGATCAGAAAAATGAGGTGATTCACGTCAGCCGCCCATCTCGGAGAGCTCGTCAGCAACAGCACTGTGGCGACGTCGGAAGATCGCCACGACGATGCCGAGTCCGACCACAACTTCTGCAGCAGCCACGACGAGGACGAAGAACACCGTCGTCTCGCCGCCAACGTCGTTGAGCGATCGAGCGAACGCCACGAGCGCCAAGTTTGCGGCGTTGAGCATCAGCTCAACACACATGAACATCACGAGCACATTGCGACGAACGAGGACCCCGAAGGCCCCAATGCCGAACAGCAGCGTCGCCAAGATGATGAACCACGACAGCGGGATACTCATGCCAACTCCTCCACCTGGGACTCGGCGACGTGGTCGTCAGGGTTGTTGCGTCGAGCGAGCACCACGGCACCAACCACGGCGATGATGAGGAGCCCGGCAGTCGCTTCGAAAGCGAAGAGGTAGGTCGTGAAGACCGATCGTCCGAGATCAGCCACGTTGCCTGCTCCGCCGTGGAGCATGCCGGTTTGGGTTGCCGGACCAACTTCGAAGTGGCCAACGAGACCGAGGGCCACGATGGAGGCCATCAAGGCGGTGATCAGCACCGCTGCGAGGGGGCGTTGCCCAACAATGGGTTCGACAGCGAGGTCCTCCTCGCGGTCCACACCGAGGAACATGATGACGAAGAGGAACAGCACGACAATGGCGCCGGCGTAGACGATGATCTGCACCGCGGCCAAGAAGTCAGCCTGGAGCTCGATGAAGAGCACCGCGATCCCGAACAAGGTCATCACCAGGCTGAGGGCGGCGTGAACAGGGTTCTTCACCGTCAGAATCGAGACGGCGCCAACGAGGCACAACAGCGCGCCGAGGAGGAAGACCAAGAGGTCGGGAATCGCCACGGTGGCGAGGAGCGACGTCATGACTTCGCTGCCTTTCGCGCCGCCTTCTTCGCTGCGAACCGGTTCTTCGTGTCGAGCAACCGCTGCTTGTTGAACTGGGTCTGCTTCTTGGCTCGAGCGATACGACCGTTCATCCCTCGGTGCTCGATGTCGATGTCTTCAGGCAGGAGGTGGCCAGGGAGGAGGTCTCGCAGCAACTTCGATCCTGTGGCGGCATCGTCACGGTTCTCGCTCTGTCCACCCTCGCCGACGCGCACGCCGTAGCCGAGCTCGCCAGACCACTGGGGAATGCCTTCGTAGGCAGCGCTGCCTGCCGGAGCCGTAGCCCGCATCCACCCGGAGGTCATCTCGTCGTCGCCAGGGCGCCAGTCTTCCCACGGCATCTTCTGTGGACGGCCTTCGTCGTCGACGACGAGTTCGGTCTTCGTGTAGATCGCGTCGGATCGGTTCGTGAAGGAGAACTCGAACATCTTCGAATCGGTGATGGCCTCCGTCGGGCAGGCTTCGACGCACATCATGCAGTTGATGCAGCGCAGGTAGTTGATCTCGTAGACGAAGCCGTATCGCTCACCAGGAGAGACCGGGTGGTCTGGTGGATTGTCGAGTCCACGGACGTAGATGCACTTCGCCGGGCACACACCAGCACAGAGCTCACAGCCAATGCACTTCTCCATGCCGTCCTCGTACCGGTTGAGGACGTGGCGGCCGTGTTGGCGGGGCTGCTTCGGCTTCTTCTCGTCGGGGTACTGGAACGTCACTCGTGGTCGAGTGAGGTGTCGGATCGTTAGGTTGAAGCCCCCGAAGAACGAGAGGTCTTCACGCAGGTCAGCGAGGAATCCCACTACGCCTCCACCTCCTCATCACTGTCTGCATCCTCATCGGATTCGTCCATTTCCCAGTCCTCATCACCATCGGTGATGTGGCGAAGTTCCCATCCCGGAAGCGGTCGCTGCCCAATGGTGGGCAGGACGGCGTCGTCGGCCAACTCGCGCTCAGCACCGAGCTCGAAGGCCCAGGTGAGGCCCGACCACCCGAGCACGACTGCCGCCAAGGCAACGAGGGCCCAGCGCCACGAAATGATGGCAGCGGCGACGAGGAGCATCCAGGCGAGCGATAGCGGAATCAACTTCTTCCATCCAAGGTCCATCAACTGGTCGTAGCGCATGCGGGGCAGCGCCGCTCGGAACCAGATGTACATGAAGCAGAAGGCCACGACCTTGGCCGTGAACCACAGAATCGGGAACACCCACCGCAGGTGCGGAATGTTCGGAATGGGTCCAGCAGGACCGCCGAAGAACAACGTCACCATCACCGCAGACATCGTGATGGTGTTCATGAACTCGGCCAAGTAGAACAAGGCGAAGCGAATCGACGAGTACTCGGTGTTGAAACCACCGACGAGCTCAGAGTCCGCTTCGACGACGTCGAAGGGGGGACGGTTGAGCTCTGCAGTCGCAGCAATCAAGAACAGCACGAAGGGCACGATGCCCGTTCGAATCAGGTTCCAGTGCCAGAAGGCGCCACCTTGTGCGTTGACGATGTCCCGAGTCGACAGGCTGTTGCAGAGCAGCAGCACGGTCACCACATTCATGCCGAGCGCAGCTTCGTAGGACACCATCTGGGCAGAGGCACGCACCGAACTCATGAGCGGGTACTTCGAACCCGACGCCCAACCGGCCAACATCACGCCGTACACCGCGATCCCCGAACAGGCGAGAACCAGGAGGATGCCCATGGGCGGGTCGGCAACTTGGAGTTGGAAGGTGTGGTGGGCAATCGTCACCATCCCACCAACGGGGATCACGGCGAAGATCAAGAACGCCGGCACCACCACGAGGTACGGGGCCAACTTGAAGACGAACCGATCCGATTCCGCTGGGATCAGGTCTTCCTTGAAGAACAACTTGATACCGTCAGCGAGGGTTTGGAGCAAGCCCCATGGGCCAACGCGGTTCGGCCCAATGCGACTCTGCATGTCAGAGATCGCCTTGCGTTCAAACCAAATCATCATTGTGACCGCGCCCATGAGGACGGCGAACGCAACGACGACTTTGATCAGGACAATGAGGAACACCGCGAGGGTGAGCCCACTGCCGGAGAAGAGCGGGTCTGCAGCGGTCACCTGGTCTCCATCCTCACGTCGGTCACCACGGCCGAAGCGTCGATGAGTGACGCTGCAGCATTGCCGGCATGGTCAGCAGTTGCGTGGTTGAAGCTGAGCACTGCGGTCCCCTTGATGACGGTCTTGTCCGAAATGGCAGGGAGGTCGAGGTGCGCCGCCGCCGATCGGAGCCGAACCACGGTCCCACTGGCAACGCCGAGGCGATCGAGCGCTGAGGGGTGGACTTTGACCGTGGCACCGTCAACGAGCGGAGCGAGCGACGGTGAGTTGGTGACCGTTGCGCCGCCGTCGTAGAGGCGACGCTGCACCGTGAGGCGAAGGGCGTACCCATCGGGACCCGGCACGCTCACAGCCTCAGGGATCGCCGCCAGCAGCGCGGCGCCACCAGATGCGGGCGCTCCCTCGGGCAGCGACGCCTGTTCCGTTCCGAGCGGACGGGCGGGAACCGCCTTCACGCCAGGGAATGCCGTCGGGTCGAGCGGCTGGGCGCCGTGAATTGGCGAGGAGCCGACCGGGATGATGATTCCGTCACCACTCGCACCTGCGAGGAGCTGCGCCGAAAGTCCGCGGTGGCTCGGGGCCAGAGCGGCGATCTCTGCGGCGAAGGCGTCGACGGTCTCGAGACCGAGGTCGGCTCCGAGTGCATCGGCGAGCGCAGTGGCAATGGTCCAGTCCGACCACGCCTGACCAGGAGCGGCCACTGCGGGGGCGAGGACAGAAACCCGACCCTCGACGTTCGTCGTCGTGCCGGTTCGCTCATTGGCAACCGTGACGGGGAGGACGATGTCGGCCTGCGCCGTCGTTGCGGTGTGGTGGCCGCTCACGACGATGGTGGTCGTCGCCTTCGCAAGTCCAGCAGCCGCCAACGCGCCGTCAGGCAGATCGGTCAACGGGTCCGAACCGAGGAGCACGAGCACCGACGGGGCACCTGCTGCTCCGGTCGCTAGGGCCCGCAGTTGCTCGACGGTGCTCAGTCCAGTGGCCGACGGGGTGGTCGCCCAGGTCCCGGCGTAGCGAGACTGCCCCTCAGCGAGCGTGACCCGCCCAGGGAGGAAGCCCGGCGTCAGTCCGAGGTCCAGCGCTCCACGCACGTTGGCCCGGCGGAGTCCGACGAGGAAGGTGGCTTCAGGGAAGGCGCCGGCGATCCGCTTGGCCGCAGCAGCGGTCAACGTTCCGTCTTCTGCGAGGTTCTCGCGTCCAACGATGACCACGAGACCCTTGCCACCGTGCGGCAAGGCTGCCTTCGCTGCCTCGAGGGCAGCAGGGTCGAACGAGAGCCCCTCAGGGTGATTGCGCAGCTGCGCAGCTTGGACATCGTCGCCGCACAGCATGCGCACGACAGCGTCGGTGTCGCCAGAGCGAACGGCGAGTGCAGAATGCGCAATCGACGTCACGCTGTCGGGGTGCTGGTGGATTTGGACAATTGGAGTACCCCGGTGGGCTGCTTCACGCAGCCGAAGGAACAGCACCGGCAACTCTTCACTCAGATCACCGGTGATCGTCAGAACCGCATTCGCGGTGTCGAGATCGAGGATGGTCGCAGCGGGAAGACCGAAGACCAGTGATGCGGGCAGACCGTCGTCGAGTTGCGCGTCGACCGAGTCGGTGCCGATGATCCCCTTGGCCAACTTGACCCAGGCGTAGGCACCCTCGTTGGTGAACTGTGCTCCACCGATCACGCCAACCGCCGATCCAGCGGTCGAGAGGGCAGCAGCCGCTGCACTGAGCGCTTCGCTCCAGGTCACCGGGACGAGCTCGCCGTTCTTCTTGAGCATGGGGGTGGTGACCCGACCTGGCTCAGAGTCGGCGTCGTGCGCACCAGTCACGGCCTCAAAGCCGAAACGTCCCTTGTCGCACAGCCAACCATGCGAGACCTCTCCATCCACGCCGAGGACTCGGGTCAGGCGGTCTTGCGAGGATTGGACGGCAACCCGGCAACCAACGCTGCAACCCGTGCACGTTGACTCCGCTTGGTCCAAGTCCCAGGGTCGAGCAGCGAAACGGTAGGGCTTAGCCGTGAGCGCACCCACTGGGCAGATTTGCACGGTGTTGCCCGAGAAGTGCGACGTGAACGGCTCAGTCGGGAAGGGAGCAACTTCCACCAAGTCACCACGTCCGGAGAAGGCGATTTGGGCCTCACCGGCTACTTCAGCGGCGAAGCGCGTGCACCGGGAACACTGGATGCAGCGCTCACGGTCGAGGAGCACGAGGTCAGAAATTGGCACCGGCTTCTCGAAGTGGCGCTTCTCTTCAATGAAGCGACTCTCGCCGGGACCGTAGGCCAAGGTCTGGTCTTGGAGGGGGCACTCGCCGCCCTTGTCACAGACCGGGCAGTCGAGGGGGTGGTTGGCGAGGAGGAACTCTAAGACGCCGTCTTGGGCCTTCTTCACCTTCTCCGAATCGGTGCGTACGACCATGCCATCGGATGGCGCGATGTAGCACGACGGCATGAGCGTGGTCCCTCGTGGGCCTTCGACTTCAACGAGGCACATCCGGCAGACGCCGACGGGCTCCATGCGCGGGTGGTAGCAAAAGCGCGGGATGTAGGTCCCCGAACGCTCTGCTGCAGCGATGAGCATCTCGCCCTTGTTCGCTTCGACCTCGCGGCCGTCGAGGGTGAACCGGATGGTGACCGGCGTCGCGTCATCGGCCATGGCGGCAGCCTCCGTCGTGGACGTGGGCGATGAACTCCTCGCGGAAGCGGGAGATCGCTGAGTGGATAGAACTCGGAATCGACGGACCGAGCACGCAGATCGTGGTCTGCTGCGGGGGCCAGGTGAGACCAGGAGCGATGTTGTCACAGAGGTCGAGGAGCAGATCAACGTCCTCCATGCGACCGCCACCGTGCTCCAAGCGGTAGAGCACCCGCTCGAGCCATCCCGAACCTTCACGGCAGGGGGTGCACTGGCCGCAGGACTCACGAGAGAAGAACTTGGTAATCCGCCACGCAGCACGAACCATGCAGCGCGTCTCGTCCATGACGACGATGGAGCCCGATCCGAGCATGGAGTTCTTGGCGGCAACCTCGTCTTGGCCGAGCGGGGTGTCCAAGTCCTCAGGGAAGAACCACGGAGCACTCACCCCACCGGGGATGATGGCCTTGACGGCCTTGCCACCACGAACTCCGCCGCCGAGCTCTGGACGCTCGATGAGGTCACGGAACGTCGACTTCACCATCTCGACTTCGAACACGCCCGGGCGCTCCACGTCGCCGGAGAGCGCGAACAGGCGCGTGCCCGTTGAGCGGCCCTCACCGAGGGCGGCGAACGCTGCGCCACCGTTGGACACGATCCACGGCAGGTTCGACACGGTCTCCACGTTGTTCACCACCGTTGGCTCGCCGTAGAGACCAATCGCCGCTGGGAAGAAGGGTGGCTTGATGCGCGGGAAGCCGCGCTTGCCTTCGAGGGACTCGAGGAGGGCCGTCTCTTCGCCACAGATGTAGGCACCAGCACCAGGGTGCACCACGAGGTCGAGGGAGAATCCGGATCCAAAGATGTTGCGCCCGAGCGCACCGTGGGCGTAGGCCTCGTTGATGGCCTGGGTCACCCGCTCGAGTCCGAGGGCGAATTCTCCCCGGATGAAGATGAACGCCTGGGTGACTTGGAGCGCGTAGGCAGCGATGATCACGCCCTCGACGAGTTGGTGCGGGTCGCGCTCGATCAGGTAGTGATCCTTGAACGTCGCCGGCTCCGATTCGTCACCGTTGATGACGAGGTAGGTGGTGGGGTTCTTGCGGAGCATCGACCACTTGCGGCCGGCGGGGAATCCGGCGCCACCTCGACCGAGGAGTGAGGCGGCGTCGACTTCAGCGCAAACAGCTTCCGGCGTCATCGAGAGCGCCTTCTTCAAGCCCTCGTAGGCACCAGTGGCGAGTGCTCGCTCAATAGTGAAACTGTCGTCGAATGCACGACGTGCGGTGACGATGGTGGTGCTCACTTGGACCCTTCCATCCGTGCAGCTTGGGCCGCGCCCGCAGCAGCACGCTCCTCAGCAATGACGTCCTTCGGCACCTGCAGGCCAACGGTGCGCTCGACGCGAATGAGGGTTCCATGGCTCGGAATCTCATCGACTCGCCCACCTGCCGCGAGCTCATCAAGCAAGGCATCGAGGGCTTCAGGGGTCGTCGTGCGAACGAATCGATGGTTGACCTGCACGCAGGGAGCGATGTCGCAGTCGGCGAGGCATTCGGTCTCTTCCAAGGTGAAGAGTCCGTCGGTGGTGGTCCCGCCAACGGCGCAGCCGAGGCGCTGCTCAGCATGCTCGAGGAGGTCATCGCCACCGGCCAGCATGCAGGCGATGTTGGTGCAGATGCCAACGACGTACTTGCCAACGGGATCGGTGTGGAGCATGTCGTAGAACGTGGCCGTCCCGCGGACTTCTGCTGCGGTCACCTCGCAGAGCTCGCCGATCTCGACCATGGCCGCTTCGGTCAAGTAGCCGTCCTGGCCTTGTGCGAGGTGGCACAAGGGGATCAACGCAGAACGCTTCTTCGGGTAGAGCGCAACGGTGGCTTCGGCCTTCGCCCGCAGCGCAGGACTGAAGTGACTCATCGGTCAACCTCTCCCATAACCGGGTCCACCGAAGAAATCACGGCGACCGCGTCGGACAAGAGCCCGCCACGCATGAGGAGCGGCAGGGCTTGGAGATTCACGAAACTCGGACCACGCATGTGGAGTCGGTAGGGCTTGGAACCGCCATCGGAGGCGATGTAGCAGCCCAGTTCACCACGTGGGGACTCAATGGCCACGTACACCTCGCCTTCGGGCACGGTGAAGCCTTCGGTGAAGACCTTGAAGTGGTGGATGAGTGCTTCCATTGACTGGTCGATGCGACCACGCGGCGGCGGGGTGACCTTGGCGTTCTGCACCCGGTAGTCACCACGCGGCATCGCTGCGAGGAGTTGGCGGACGATCTTCACCGACTCGCGAATCTCGTTGAGACGGATGGAGTAGCGGTCGAAGTTGTCGCCGTAGGTGCCGACGATGACGTCGAAGTCGACGGCGTCGTACGCGCAGTACGGCATGGTGCGACGAAGGTCCCACGGCACACCGGTCGAACGGAGGAGCGGTCCCGTCACCGAGAGAGCGAGCGCCTCTTCGGCGGTCAGATTGCCGATGCCTTCCATACGCTGGCGGAAGATCGTCTGACCAGTGAGGAGCTGGTCGTACTCGTAGCTCCTCGTCTCGACGGTGTTGCAGATGACCTCAACGTCGTCTTCCCAGCCGTCGGGGAGATCGGCCGCCACACCACCAGGGCGAATGTAGTTGTGGTTCATCCGAACGCCGGTGGTCTTCTCGAAGAACGACAGGATCATCTCGCGCTCACGGAAGCCGTAGATCATCATCGAGGTCGAACCCATGTCCATACCGTTCGTCGCCATCCACATGAGGTGCGAGGAAATCCGGTTGAGCTCGGTCATGAGCATGCGGATGTAGGTGGCTCGGGCGGGAATCTCCACGCCGAGGAGGGCTTCGGTTGCCAAGGAGAACGCCAGCTCTTGGTAGAGCGGGGCCAGGTAGTCCATGCGGGTGACGTTGGTGGAACCTTGGATGAACGCCAGGTCTTCAGCCTGTTTCTCCATGCCGGTGTGGAGGTAGCCAATGATCGGCTTGGTGCGGAGCACGACTTCACCGTCGAGCTCGAGCATGAGGCGCAGCACACCATGGGTCGATGGGTGCTGCGGGCCCATGTTGATGATCATCGTCTCGTCGTCGGAGCGCTCAATGTCGATCTGCGTCGGGTCAATGATTGGACCCTCGGGGAGGCGCAGGACGGCACCGACCTCGCGGCCGAGTTCTTCGGGGGACGTCTTCGATCGCTCGAAGAGTTCCTGGGAACCTTCTGAGGTCTCCTCGGTTGGCCACAGGGGGCGCTCAACCGCTGTCACGTTCTTGGTTTCGTCCATGACCTACCTCGGACCCGGCGTCGACTTGAACTGCACGGGGACCCGGCCGATGCCGTAGTCCTTGCGCAGGGGGTGCCCTTCCCACTCCTCGGGGAGCAAGATGCGGCTGAGATCGGGGTGGCCGGCGAAGCGCACGCCGAGGAGGTCGAACGCCTCACGTTCCATGGCTTCGGTGCCGGGGTAGAGGTCGTAGAGCGAGTCGACGACAGGGTCGGCTGCAGGAACCTGCACCCGGAGGCGAACCCGCTGCCGCTTCGACATCGACAGCAAGTTGAGGACCACTTCGAACCGCTCGCCGACGACGCCAACGGGCAGCGACCGCGTCGGGAAGGTGAGGTAGTCAACAGCACACAGGTCGGCGGCCATCTCAAAGCCATCAGCCTTGAGTGCAGCAACGACGGCGCGGAAATCGCTCCGGGGAACGAAGGCAATCGTCGCGACGCCCACCCCATCGGTGGATGGGTACGGCTCGAGCGCTGCTGGAGGGGTGATGACGCTCGTCATGACGGACGCGACACCCGAACAGCCCCAGGAACTTCAGGGACCCACGGGGCGGAGTCAAGTACCGGGATTGGCTCAGCTCCACGACGTCGGGTGATCTCTCCGCTGCGAACCTTCTCGTGCAACGTGAGGATTGCGTGCATGAGCGTCTCGGGGGTAGGGGGGCACCCGGGGGCGTAGACGTCGACCGGCACGATCTGGTCGACACCCTGCACCACGGCGTAGTTGTTGAACATACCGCCCGAGGATGCGCATACGCCCATAGCGATGACCCACTTGGGCTCCATCATCTGGTCGTAGACCTGGCGGAGCACCGGTGCCATCTTCTGACTCACTCGACCGGCCACGATCATGAGGTCGGCCTGGCGAGGCGAGTTCCGGAACACCTCCATGCCGAAGCGGGCGAGGTCGAAGTCCGCTGCCCCAGAGGACATCATCTCAATGGCGCAGCAGGCGAGGCCGAAGGTCGCTGGCCACATCGACGAGCGACGAGCCCACTTGACGAGATCCTCAAGCTGGCCCGTGAGGAAGTTGTGGGGAAGGTCTTCAAGTCCCATCTGCCCTATGCCGCCTGTCCGTCGGTTGACTTCGTCGCTGAAATACGGGTGATCGTCGATTCGCTGGTGCGAGATGGCATACCTCGGGTCAGAATCACCGCGGGCCCCCACGACAGCGCGCCGTTGGAAACGAGGTACAGCAGTGCAGCGAAGAGCACCACCGAGAATGCGGCAACTTCTAAGAAACCGAACAGCGCCAACTGACGGAACACCACCGCGAAGGGGTACATGAACACGATCTCAATGTCGAAGACAATGAAGATCATGGCCACTAGGTAGAAGCGAACAGGGAAGCGCTGCGGGGGTTCGCGCTCAGGCACAATGCCGCATTCGTAGGGGGCGAGTTTGGCAGCAGTTGGCTTCTTCCTCGGCGCGAGCAGACCAGATGCCACGAAGGACAGTCCAGCGAACAAGATCCCGACGATCATGAGGATGAAAACCGGCAAGTAGGCGTTCACAAGCCTTATTTCTACCACCCCCGCCGGGGTACTTCGGCTACCTCTTCGGCGACGTCGGTGCCTGAATGAAGGCTGAAGACTCTCAGGAAACTCTCCGCTTGAGGGTGAACTTGTCCTCCGAAGCGCCCTACGGTCGAGACGTCGCCCTCCAGGTGACCCGAGAGAAGGAGACCCCATGCGAACAACTCAGCGGCTCTACAAAGCAGCAGTCGCAGTTGGCATCTGCACGATGGCACTCGGCGCCACGGTGCCCGCCGTCGGCGCCGCTACCATGCGTGCCCACGGGCACCACACCCCGCCAGCGGGACCAACCCTGACCATTGGGACGACGCCCTTGTCGGCCGCCACGGTTGGCACGCCCTACAGCGCAACCCTGACGGTGACCGGCGCCACGGGAACAGTGACCTGGTCCCCCGCTGATCACAGCAACCTCCCGCGAGGACTCCAGCTCAACCCCGCCACCGGCGTGCTCGCCGGCACGCCTCGGGTGGCTGGCACCGCCCAGTTCTCGGTCAGCGTCCGCCAGAACGGCACCACATCGTCGGCGAGTGCCACGCTCGCTCTGGTCGTCAACGCAGCGCCGCAAGTCTCGGTGACGTCGGCGACGTTGCCCACAGCCACGGTTGGCACGTCCTACAGCACCGCGCTGCAAATCACGGGAGGCACGCCCCCGTACCACTTCACCGTCACGAGTGGCGAGCTCCCTGAGGGCCTCCGGGTCGGCACCGACGGCACCATTGCTGGCACGCCGCGCCACGCTGGCACCTACACCTTCTCGATCGGAATTGGCGACCGTTGGCAGACCGCCTCGATTGCGACGTTCTCGATCGTGGTCGTTGGTGGCGCTGCCCCCGCGATCACTCGAGATGTTCTGACGAGCGGCACCGTTGGCGCTGCGTACAGCGCGACGTTGAGCGCTGCTGGGGGAACCGCCCCCTACACCTGGGCCATCGCTCGAGGCACATTGCCTGCCGGCCTCGCCCTCAACGGCGCAACCGGCGTCATCAGCGGGACCCCGACGGCAAAGGGGGACTTCCACCTCCTCGTGACGGTGACCGATGCGAAGTCGGTGAGCGCTCGACTCCTCGTTGCCCTGCGCATCACGCCGGCGAACACCGTGGTCATCGCCACCCAGTCGCTGCCGAGCGGTACGGTCGGCGTCGCCTACACCGCAGTACTTGCAGCCGGTGGCTACCGCGGCGACGCCTCGTGGGCCATCACCAATGGGGCACTTCCTGCTGGGCTGCACCTGAACGTCCACACCGGCGTGATCAGCGGAACGCCGACGACGGCGGTGGTGACCTCGTTCACCGTGGTCCTCCTCGCTGGGCACACCCAAGTGAGTCAAGCGCTGTCGCTCACGGTGCTCGCCGCCAGCTGAACACCTCGGGTGGTGCACCCCTCGGCCGCCGGCCTGCGCAGGAGCGTGGGTTCGGCGGCCGAGGCGCGTCTTGGCCACCCCTAACCTTGAGCCATGGAATTCAGCGCGCTCACCGATCTGACCCAGCGAACCTTCGACGTGGCCATCGTGGGCGGTGGACCCTCGGGTTCGTCGTGCGCCTACTGGCTGGCGGCGGCAGGGTGGGATGTCATCGTGCTCGAGAAGAAGCACCTCCCCCGCGAGAAGACCTGCGGCGACGGCCTCACTCCTCGCTCGGTCCGGCAACTCGCCGACATGGGGCTCGAGGACGCACTCGCAGCCACCGGCCATCGCTACGTTGGCCTTCGGGCCAACGGATTCGGCCAGACGCTCGAGATGGAGTGGCCAACGACCGGCGACTTCCCGAACTACGGCTACTGCATCACCCGCTTCGACCTCGACGCCCTCGTGGCGCAGAACGCCGCCCGACACGGTGCGACGGTCTGCACTGGCGCTGAGGTGATTGGGTTAAGCGACCTCGGACCGGTTGCCGATGGCCATGGGCTCCGCAGCGTGGGCTCACTCAGCGTCAAGGACAAGGCCAGTGGGATCGTCACCACGGTGAACGCCCGCTACGTGGTCATCGCCGACGGCGCGAACTCCCGCATGGGCCGAGCCATCGGCACCGAGCGCAACCGAACCTGGCCGTCGGGACTCGCGCTCCGTGGGTACTTCACCTCACCGCGTCACGACGACCCCTTCATCGAGTCCTACCTCGACATCCGCGACGCCGAAGGCAACATCGTTCCTGGATACGGGTGGATCTTCCCGCTCGGCGATGGTCGCATCAACGTCGGTGTTGGTCTGCTCTCCACCGACAAGCGGTGGAAGGGCGTGAACACCACCAAGCTCATGGAGACCTTCTGCGCCTACGCCGATCCGTCGTGGGGCATCACCGAGGAGTCTTCGTGTGGACCGGCCACCGGCGGCAAGTTGCCAATGGGCCTCGCGGTTGGTCCACGGACTGGGGCCAACGTCGTCGTCACCGGTGACGCCGCAGGCACGGTCAACCCCTTCAACGGTGAGGGCATCTCCTACGGCTACGAGACCGGCCGACTCGCGGCCGCTGCACTCGCTCAAGCCCTCATTGGTGGCGGTGGCGACGCACTCCGTGACTACGACGCTGAACTCGACGCCGCCTACGGCGACTACTACCGGGTCGCTCGAGTCTTCGTTCGGGTCATCTCCGACCCCCGCGTCATGGCGCTGTGCGTTGGCGCCGGCATGCGCTCACAGTGGCTGATGGAGGAGATCCTCCGCTTGATGTCGAACCTCTTCCGCCCCGAGCACCGTGGCGCTGCTGAGGTTGGTTACGACGCGCTCGAGGGGCTCACCCGAGTGCTCCCGGCTGGTCTCGCCGAGAAGCTCCTCATCTCTGCCTGAACCACCCTCAGTGGTGGTGGACGAGCACTGAGACGATGAGCGCAACGATCATGGCGGCGAGCGCGTAGCGCACGACGAGCCGGTTCTTCTTGAGCGGGCTGTTCTGCTTCGAGGCATCCATCAGCGGCTCACTCCATCGGGGTCGGTCCAGCAGTCGAGGTGGGCGTCAACGCCAGCAGCAGGGACGATCCACCGACGATAGATGCCGTGCACGATGCCGTCGAGTGCCACCGCTCCGGGGCGACCCTTCACGGTGCGATGCATCCGGCGGCGTCCAATGCGGCGCAAGGGCAGCACCGTCACCACCCCACCGTCGCTCGACCACTCGGCGAGCTGCCCATCACCGAGGATGATGGCGCCGGGCTGCGTCGTGGCACCGCTCACGATGGTCACGCCCTCGTAGCGCACCGCAGTTGCGGTCACGAGGTCGCCACCGCCCGACTCGCAGCAGCTGCTGCTGTCACCGTGGCAGCGAAATCGTCGTCGCTGTGGGCGAGGGAGGGGAAGATGACCTCGTAGGCACCGGGGGCGAGGTTGATCTTGCGCTCGAGCATTTCGTGGAAGAACCGGGGGTAGTAACCGTTGGAGCAGATGACTCGAGCTTCGGCGTAGGTGGTCGGGGCGACGGGATTCTCAGCGGCGAGGTAGAGACCGAGGAGGGGGCCAGCGGCAACCACCGTCGCTCCGAGGCCACCGCTGCGGATGGCCGACTCGAGCTCTCGACCGAACTCCTGCGCCCGAGTGCCGAGTCGCCGAAGATCCTCAGGCGTGACCGCCTCGAGGACCGTCCGCCCTGCTGCCGTCGCCAGCGGATTCCCCGACAACGTGCCCGCTTGGTACACCGGTCCGAGCGGGGCCAGACAGCTGAGCACCTCGCGTCGGCCGCCGAAGGCACCAATGGGCAGGCCGCCGCCGATGACCTTGCCGAAGGTCCACAGGTCGGGCTGAACCCCGAACACCTCAGCCGCACCACCGAGGCTCAGGCGGAATCCGGTGATGACCTCGTCGAAGATGAGGAGGGCGCCGACGCGGTCGCACTCTGCGCGCAGTCCCTCGAGGAACCCTGGAGCAGGGAGCACGAGGTTCATGTTGGCCGCCACCGCTTCGACGATGACCGCTGCCACCTGGTCGTCGAGGATAGGGACGGTGTTGTAGGGAGCGACCACCGTGTCGGCGACCGCGCCGTTCGGAACCCCCGCTGATCCCGGAAGTCCGAGTTGGGCGACACCCGAGCCACCAGCGACGAGGACCGAGTCGGCGTGGCCGTGGTAGCAGCCGTCGAACTTCACGATGCGATCGCGACCGGTGAACCCTCTGGCGACGCGGAGGGCGCTCATGACCGCTTCAGTCCCAGAGGATACGAACCGAACCTGCTCGAGACCGGGGACGAGGCGGCACATGGTCTCGGCCAAGAGGACTTCACCAGGGGTCGGGGCGCCGAAGGTCGAGCCGAGTGCTGCCGCGTCGGCGACGGCACGAACGACGGCGGGGTTGGCGTGACCGAGGAGACTGGCGCCGTAGCTCTGGACGTAGTCGAGGTAGACCGTCCCCTCGACATCAGTCAGCGTTGCCCCTGTACCCGATGCAATCGTCACCGGCTGGCCACCGACGGAGGCGAAGGAGCGAACGGGTGAGTCCACGCCTCCAGGAATGACCTCGAGCGCTCGAGCGAACCACGATGCGTTCCCGGTCATGCCAACACTTCCGCGAGTTGGGCGGCGAAGTAAGTGCAGATGAGGTCAGCACCGGCTCGCTTGATCGCCAGCATCTGCTCCATGGCGACGGCCTCTTCATCGAGGTATCCGAGTGCGGCGGCAGCTCTCACCATGGAGTACTCGCCCGACACGTGGTAGGCCACGATGGGGACGGTCGTCCTCGCTCGTGCTGCAGCGATGATGTCGAGGTAGCTCATCGCAGGCTTGACCATGATGCAGTCAGCGCCCTCGTCGAGATCGAGGTCGATCTCAGCCATGGCCTCTCGAGCATTCGCGGGATCCTGCTGGTAGGCACGTCGATCGCCACCACCGGCGATCGTGACGTCGACCGCATCGCGGAACGGTCCGTACAGCGCTGAGGCGTACTTCGCCGAGTAGGCCAAGATCGGCACCTCTCCGAACCCCGCGGCGTCGAGCGCACCGCGAATGGCGCCGACCTGACCGTCCATCATCCCCGAGGGGGCCACGACGTCGGCACCGGCACGAGCTTGGGCAACCGCGACCTCGCCGTAGCGCACGAGCGTCTGATCGTTGTCGACCGTCCCATCACCGCGCACGATGCCGCAGTGCCCGTGGTCGGTGTACTCATCGAGGCAGAGATCGGCCATGACGACGAGGCGGTCACCGAAGGTTGCTTTGAGCGTGGCGATTGCTCGCTGGACGATGCCGGATGGATCCGACGCCTGGCTGCCAACTGCGTCCTTTGTCGTCGGCAGACCGAAGAGCAAGACGGCACGAATCCCGAGCCCCACCAATCGGTGGCATTCGTCGAGCAACGACGCCTCGCTGTGTTGGAACTGACCAGGCATGGTCGAGATCTCCACCGGATGCGTTGCGCCTTCCTTCACGAACAGCGGTGCGATCAGATCCTCACGGCGGAGGTGGTGTTCGGCCACGAGCGCCCGAAGCGCGGGTGTTCGCCGAAGGCGGCGGAGTCGTTGTTGGGGGAAGCTCACCCCCCCAGCCTACGCCCGGTCGCTCACCGGCCCTCCTCCAGAGCATGCCCACTGACAGGCCGCGACCATCCCGGCTGGACTCGGCGTCTCCGCCACTGCTGCCACCGAAAATCCCTCGTCGAGTGCAGCCCGTGCGGTCGTTGGACCAATGGCGACGAGGTTGGCGGTGATCGCATTCTCCCGCAGCGACCGAACGGCACTCGGCGAGGCGACACAGATGAGATCAGCGTCGGCGAAGGCGTCTCTCGTCGCAGGGTCGAGGTGGAGTCGCTCGGTCGAATAGAGCGCAACCGAGGCGTAGTCGATCTGGGCCGCCAACAAGGTATCGGCGAGGTCCGGTAACGGTTCGAGCGCCACCGCACCAATGACACCGGTGACTCCCGCTGCTGCGAGCGCTGCTCCGAGGGCACGGGCGGTCGACAGGGTTGGGACGACGGTGGCAGTGACCCCGTGGCTTGCCAACGCTCGTGCGCTCGCGGGTCCGACCGCTGCAACCACCCGACCAATGAGCCGGTGTAGCAGTGGTTCGGCCACGGCCACGGCAGTTGCCGACGTGAAGGCCACGGCCCAATCGGGTCGCTCCTCGAGGGCTCGGTCGAGGGCATGAACGCCACCGTCGATTGGCGAGGTCGCGAGCACCGGCAGGGCATCAGCGAGAGCACCCGCAGCGCGGAGGAGGGCGACGAGTTCCGCATCGGCCCCAGCAGGTCTGGTACAGAGGATGCGCCGTCCTCTGAGCACCGTGGTCACACCCCCGTTGCCGGTCGAGTTCCCCAGCGGTCCATCAGTACTGCCCCTCCGGCGTCGTCACGGAGTTCGCGAGCCACTTCGACGCCGAGGTCGCCTGCCCCAGCGCCGGATCGAGAGGTGCGCAGCACGGTCGTTCCATCTGGGGCAGCGAGGAGTGCGTCGAGGCGCAGCTCGTCGCTTTCTCGACGGGCCCAGGCGCCCACCGGGACGGAGCATCCACCACCGAGGGTCGACAGGTAGGTCCGCTCCGCGGTCAGCGCTTCCCTCGTCGGTGCGTGGTCGATGCGAGCGAGGAGTTCCACGGTGTCGAGATCGTCGGCTCTGCACTCAACCGCGAAGGCACCCTGGCCCACCTGGGGAACCATGACGAGGGGATCGAGGATCTCGGCAACCTTGCCCATGAGGCCGAGGCGTTCCAAGGCGACGACCGCCACCACCACGGCATCGACGCCGCGCTCATCGGCCCGGGCGATGCGGGTGGCGATGTTGCCGCGGAGTTCAACCAGGTGGAGGTCCGGTCGCAACTGCGCCAGCACGGCGCGTCGACGGGGCGCGCCACAGGCCACCGTTGCACCGGGACCGAGTCCAGCCAAACTCCGACCGACGAGGCAATCGCGCACATCGCCGCGCTCGGTGAAGGCCGCGATGGTGAGCCCTGGGGTCGGCAGCGATGGCAGGTCCTTCGCCGAGTGCACCGCGAGGTCCGCTACGCCCGACAGCACCAGTTGCTGGACCTCTTTGATGAAGACCCCTTGGCCACCGAGCGCTGCAATGGTGACGTCGGTGCGTTGATCGCCGGAGGTCTCGGTCGGGACGAGGGCAACCGTGAGGCCGGGCACGCTGGCCATGAGCGCGTCGGCCACGGCGTCGGCCTGGAACAGGGCGAGGGCTGAAGCTCGGGTGGCGAGGCGGAGGTGCATTGGGTTCAGAGGGCGAACAACGCTCGGACAACCTCGACGATGCGCTCGCCGCGCGGCGTGCCCGCTGCGTCCTTCACCAGGGTCGTCGGATCGTGGAGCACTTTGGCCGTGATCGAGCGGGTGAGCGCCTCGACCTTCTCCCACGTCGCTTCATCGAGGTCATCGAAGTCGCCGCGTCGGCGGTCGAGCTCGTTGCGACGGATGTCCTCCACGCGTTGGCGCAACGCAGCGACAACCGGTGCCGCGCTGCGGGCCCGAGCCGTCTGCTGGTAGCGAAGCACCTCGTCGACCACGATGCGAGCCCCAGCGTCGAGTTCTGCCCGTCGAGAGTCGAGGGTCTTCTTGACGACGCGGCCGAGATCGGCGACGTCGACGATCGTCACCTGCGGGAACTCTCTGGCGTCTGGGTCGACGTTTCGCGGAACGCCGAGGTCGACGACGAGCACCGGGCGGGTGCGGTGCTCGAGGTGCTCGGCATCGATCACGAAGTGCTCGGCGTCGATGGCGCAGACGACGACGTCGGCATCGTGGACTGCAGCAGCGAGGGCAGAGGCGTCGTCGAGACCGAGTGCTCGGGTGGCAATCGCCTCCGTCGCCATCTGGGCGAGGACCTCTTCGGCGCGGCGAATCGTTCGATTGGCGACGGCGACAGCGGTCGGGGGTTGCTCCTCGTCGAAGGAGACGATGGACTCGACAATTCCAGCACCGAGGTCACCGGCACCGATGAGCAGGATCGACCGACCTGCGAAGGATCCTCCGAGTTCACTGGCTGCCATCGACACCGCCGCGCTGGCGAACGACGTTGCTCCACGAGCGATGGGGGTCTCGGTGCGGACCCGCTTACCGGCGTGGATGGCGGCTCGGAAGAGCTCATTGAGGACCGGGCCTGCGACGTGGTCCTCCATGGCCCGCTCATGGGCTCGGCGGACTTGACCGAGGACTTCGGATTCGCCGGGAACGCTCGATTCCAGTCCCGCAGCGACGGAGAAGAGGTGGCTCGCCACGTCGTAGTCGTGGGCGATGGTGAGCGAAGAGCCGAACGCACTCGGGGCGAGACCAGCACGCTGGGCCAAGACCTCGGTGATCTCTGCCACCGCATCGTGGAAGCGCTCAACGACGGCGTAGACCTCGGTTCGCAGGCAGGTAGAGACGACCACCACTTCACCAATGTTGGCGTAGCCCCGGAGGTCGGCGATGACCTTGTCGAGGTCGTGGTCGGTGACCGCCACCTTCTCGAGCATCTCGAGCGGAGCGTTGCGGTGGTCGAGTCCTACGACGACGACAGACACCTTTTCCTCCTCGCCCGGCTGCTCGAGGACGCCTCGAGCACCCCCGTACGCTACCGTGCTGCTTCGACGCTCAACGCTTCGTCCGTCGACCCATCGTCGTCTGCGAGGTCAAGATGCCGGCACTGCCAACCGACATTCCACCCCTTCGACGCTCCTCAACGGTTTGGTAGAAGCCGAGTGCTTGGAGCTCAATGGAGAGATCCACGTAGCGAATGGTGACGTGGCTCGGCACGTGGAGCGTGATGGAGGCGAAGTTGAGGAGGTAGGTCACCCCGGCAGCGACGAGGCGCTCGACGACCCCCTGCGCCTGAGGTGCAGAAAGGGTGAGGACGGCGATCTTGACCTGATGCTCAGCAATGACGGCTTCGAGTGCGTCTTGGGACTGCACGACGAACCCACCCTCGGTGGTCCCGATGACCTCCGGGTCGGCGTCGAAGATCCCAACCGGCGTCGGTCCGTTGTGGAAGAACCCCTTGGAGTGAATGAGCGCCCGCCCCAGATTCCCGACACCAATGAGGACGACCGGCTTCGGTGAGGTTGAGGCGAAGGCCCGATCGATCTGGTCGACGACCGTCGCCACGTCGTAGCCAGTCCCCCGGGTCCCAAGCGATCCCAAGCGGGAGAGGTCACGGCGCACGCTCGCTGGATTCTCTCCGGCGAGACGCCCCAAATCTGCCGAGGAGATGGTCTGGATGCCTTGGCGTTGAAAGGTCTGCAGGATCCGTTGGTAGACCGGTAACCGCAGGACGGTGGCCTCAGGGATGCGTTCTAGGTGAAATCCCGAAGCACCGTCGATCATGGGGGTCATGCTAGCCAGTGCTCGGTTCCCAGTTTGGGCTCACGCTCGAAAGAACACCGTTACACCCAGGGCAACGCCGAGTGCAGCTGCGGCGTTCCCACAGTTGACGACGATGGCCAGGTGGTCGCTCGAATCGACGAGCAATCCAGGCGCGCCGTTGGGGAGGTCACCGAACGCGTGGACGACCTGGAGTTCGTGGTCGAGATCTCCAGCGTGCACGGTCACGCGCGATCCATACTCGGGCGAGTGGCTCCCTGGACGGTTGAGGGCCACGTTGCCGTAGCCGTCGATGCCGACCACCACCGCAGTGGCTACTGCCGGCCCACCAATGACGGTCGTATCGGCGATGACGGGGTCAAGGCGCACGAGTGTGGCGGGGTCGAGCGAGGGGAACCGCGTCGCCGGATCGCCACCGCTCACGAGGAACGCCGCCGCCGGAGCGAAGCGATCGCGCCCATCGAAGGTCACCGCTCCCGTCGAGATCGTGGAGGTGAGCTCGTAGGCCGCGGTGATGCTCCCCCGGCGCTCCGCAGCACCGATGAGGAGCCCGTTGTCAGGACCGACGAAGAAGGTCGGTCCATGCTCGGTCGCGATCTGCACCGCAATCGGTCGGCGGCTGGTGCCAACTCCAGGATCGACGACCGCGAGCACGACACCAGGACCGAGGGCATCGACGCTTCGCTCGAGGCACGCTGCACCTTCGGCGATGCCGAACGGGGAGATGGCGTGGGTGAGATCGATCACCGGCGTGCCCGGTGCGAAGCGCTGCAACACGGCGTGGACGACTCCCACGAATTCATCGGTGAGTCCGAAATCTGACAGGAAGAAGACTGCCGCGCCGCGGTTCATGCCCGGCCGAGTTGGAAAGAGCGCTCCGCCGCGGTCTGAATTGCTTCAATGAACGCCGAGCGAACACCCTTCATCTCCAAAATGCGCAGTCCCGCCGCGGTCACCCCTGCTGGCGAGGTCACTTCAGCTCGGAGATCAACCGCGGAGCGACCGGTCTCTGCGAGCAGCGTCGCCGCCCCAACGAAGGTTTCGGTCACGAGGGTCGTCGCCTGATCGCGCGTGAGTCCGACCGAGACAGCGGCGTCGATCATGGCTTCGGCCACGAGGAAGAGGTACGCAGGTCCCGAACCCGAAACTGCCGTCAGGCCGTCCATCTGTCGTTCGGGAATCCGAACGACGGTCCCAACCGCGCCCAAGATGCGCTCTGCCCAGTCGAGGTCTGCAGCGGTCGCCGCATCGCTCCCCGAAATCGCCGCCATCCCCTTGCCGACGAGCGCGGCGGTATTCGGCATGGCACGAACGACGCGACAGGACGGACCGGCTTTGGACTGGAGCCGTTGCGTCGAGATCCCCGCAGCGATGCTCAAGATCCGCTCGACGCCGAGCCCACCGAGGAGGAGCGCAACGGACTCCGCTTGGTCGGGCTTCACGGCCACGATCGCCCCGCCACCGGGGGCGACGACATCACCGCTCAACTGCGCGTGCACCGCCAGCTCCGGGAACATCGCCGCCAGTTCATCTCGACGATTCGGAGAGGTCTCGACGACGGCGAGTGCATCTGCGGCGTGGGCACCGCTGTTGAGCAGCCCTCCAATTAGGGCTGCGCCCATCTTTCCGCCACCAACAAGAACGAGAGTCGCTGCCATGGCTCAAGGCTAGCCCTGCGGTTCAGCCGTCCTCGCTCGACGCGTGCGTCGCCGGTACTGCCCGGGGAAGGCGAGCGTCATCGCAGAGGGGAAGACACTGTCGACCGCGACCACTGCGGTCCCGAAGATTCGGTCGAGCACCGCGTCGGTGATCTGCCCAGCAGCGGTCCGACCAACCAAGTAGATCGCCCCTTCGGGTCCGATGCAGTAGGCCATGCCGTAGAGCTGGGCGTTCTCAGTCATGAGGTAGGCGAGCACCGCCTCGGCGTTCTCCTCAGGAGCAGGCATGACCTGGACCTCGGTGTGGAGGGTGCGCTGATTGAGCGTCGCCCAGACCGTGATCGCGTCTTTCTCCTCACCGGCGAACCGGAGGTACCACTGCCACGTCGCTGTCCCATCGGTCACCGGTTGGCGCTCGGCGTGCACGAGGAACGAGCCTTCATCGCTCCACGCCGTAATCCACCCATCGATGGCGGTCACCACTTCGGCGACTTGAGCGTCGCTCAGAATCGGGGTATCGCTCACGTCGCGATGGTCGCTCGCTGCCGGAGGCCTTCGAGGGCGAGGGAGAGCTCCGTTGCCGCGCTGGACCAGGTGTAGGGCGCTGCGAGCGCGGTGGCGGCCCGTGAGAACGATGCCCACGTGGCGTCATCGCGAACAATGGCCGAAATGGCGTCGGTGTAGGCCAGGGGGTCAGGGGTTTCGATCAACTCGCCGGTCACCCCAGAGGTCACCAACGTCGTGAGACCGCCGACCTTCGATGCCACCACGGGGATTCCGCACGTCGCTGCTTCGAGGGCGACGAGGCCGAACGATTCCGAACGAGAGGGGACCACCACGACATCTGACGCTCGGTACCAGGTCGACAGGAGGTGGTGCGGCTGCGGAGGCACGAAGCGCACTCGATCCTCGAGATTCGCTTCGGCGACGATGGCGCGGAGGCGATCCACCGTGGCTCCACCCTCAGGACCACTCGGTCCCCCGATAATCGACAGGTGGGCGTTCATCCCTCGGGCGACGAGCTCGGCCAGGGTGAGGACGACGATATCTGGCCGCTTGAGGGGTTGGAGCCGGCCAACGAAGAGCAGCTCCACGGTGTCGTGTGCGAGGTGGAGGGCGTCGCGGGCCATCGTTGCGTCCCCCGGGGCGAAGAACGCGTGGTCAATGGCCGGTGGGACGATCACGATGCGCTGAGGGTCAGCGTCGTAGAGCGCCACGAGTTGGTCAGCTTCGACAGCGCAGGAGGCGAGCACCGCATCCGCACAGCCGATGACCGTTGCCTCAATCCGAGCCCGGAGGCTGTTGAGCGATGCTGCAGCATCGCCGGGGTCAGCCTCGGCCTTGACCCGATCGAGCGTGTGGAAGGTGACGGCCAGTGGCAGACCGAGTTCGTGCTTCAAGGTGTGCCCAGCGACTGCACTCAACCAGTAGTTCGCGTGAATGGCGTCGTAGCGACCTCCGGCATCCTCGCTGGGCGGCATGCCGTGGTCATCGGTCATGGCGGTCAGGACCCGACTCGTGAACTCACCGACGTGACCCTCGAGTTCGGCCAAAGGGAGTTCTGACGCCGGCCCGGCGCTCACATGGTGCACGACGAGGTTGGGTTCAACTGCGACGGAATCACCTTGGGAGCCGTCGGTGCGTCGCGTGAAGATGTCGACGCGCACCCCTTGGCGAGCGAGGGCGGTCGCCATCTCTCGGACGTACACGTTCATTCCCCCGGAATCGCCGATTCCGGGCTGGAGGAGAGGTGAGGTATGGAAGGACAGCACGGCGAGCCGACGCACGCCGTTCACCCTAGTGGTGGACCTTCTCCATCTGACTCCTCGACTCCACGTTCAGCGACGAAGGATCGGTAGATCTGCACCAGAGCTGCCCGCTGGGCCACGGTCAAGTGTGGGTCTGCCTCAATGGCGGCAACGGTGGAGCCTGCTTCTTGTGGGTCGAGAAACCCGGCACGGACGTAGATCGTCTCTGCCGAGATCGCCAACGCCTTGGCCAGCTGCTGGAGGATCTCCGCCGACGGTCGTCGAAGGCCCCGCTCGATCTGGGAGAGGTAGGGGTTCGAGATCCCCGCCACTTCGGATAACCGCCGCAGCGACATGCGGGCCGCACTGCGCTGCTCACGAATGAAGCGGCCGAGATCGACGAGGTGATCGGAAGGGTCGTTCACGGACAACGAACCCAATGGCTCACGAACTGAGGCCGAGTGCGAGGTGGCGCTCGCACGAATCGACGAGGGGGTCACTGGCCAGGCGCTCAGCGTCAATGGGTTCACCGCAGCTGCGACACTGGCCGAAGGTCCCCGCGTCGATGGTGTCGAGCACGTGGTCGACGGCGTTCAAGAGCTGTTCGGCGTCGCGCACGTGGTCGAGGAACTCGTCTTCCATACTCACCATGGTAGGCCTCGATGGCCGTCGATCATTGCTGAGGAATCTCTGAGGGAGACGCGGCGTCGAGAAATGGACACACCGAGGGGCCGATGGGCTCAGGTAATATCGCTAGGGTGCAGAGGCGCTGCGCGAGGACGGGCCGATCGACACGGCGAGAGGTGCCAAAGGGTTGTCCATGGAACGAATCATCGTGGTTGGGGCCGGGGTGGTCGGCTCCGCAACCGGCCGCGCCCTCGCAACAGTCGGCCACGACGTCTCCTTCGTCGACATCTCCTCCGAGCGCGTCGAGCGCCTGATCGCCGATCACTTCACCGCCTCGACCACCGTGCAACTTCGCGGTGGAGAGGTTGTCCTCATCTCGGTGCCAACACCATCGACGGGGGCCGGCTTCGATCTGTCGATCATGGAGGGGGCGATCGCCACGATCGGGGAGGCAATCGCCACCGCTTCGACGCTCGTCACCGTGGTCATCCGATCCACCGTGCCACCCGGATTCTCCCAGTCCATCGCCATTCCCCTCCTCGCCTCGAGGAGTGGGAAGTCCCTCGGCGAGGGCTTCTCCGTGGTCTCGGCGCCAGAATTCCTCCGCGAGGCAACGGCGCTCAATGACGCCCTGCACCCCTGGGTGCTGGTCGTCGGGAGCGATGATCGGGATGGCGCGGAGCGCGTTGCGGCAGCGTTCTCCCCCCTCGGCGGCGAGGTGCACCTCTTCCCGAACGCCACCGCAGCCGAGATGGTCAAGATCGTCCACAACTCCTACAACGCTGCGAAGATCAGCTTCTGGAACGAAATCGGGATGGTGTGCAGCGCGATTGACGTTGATACCAATGCCGTTGCCGCGGTGGTCTCGAAATCCGCTGAAGCCTCGTTCAACCCGAACTACGGCATTCGCAGCGGATTCGCGTTCGGTGGCGCATGTCTACCGAAGGACCTCGACGGACTCATCGGTTTCGCCCATGGCGCCAGCGTGCCCGTCCCCCTCCTCGAGGCCGTCCGCCTCGTGAACCACACCATGGAACATCTGCCCTCATGAGTAACCTCATCATCTTCTGCTGGCTCTTTGGGCTCTTCGAAGCACTCTTGATGGGAGTTGGGCTGCTGTGGAATCGCCTGACCCGCCACAACCACGTCGACGGTGGCGCAACCGAGGCGATCATCCAGATCACCACGATTGGGAACCACGAAATCGTCAACTGGATCGTGGAGAGCCTGCGTGCCTACGAACTCCCCTTCCCTCATCAAATTTGGATCGTGACTGAGCCCTTCGTCGAGGAGGGTTTCGTCGGGATGGATGAACTCGTCATCGTTCCCGAAGCGTTCACGACCAAGGCGCACTACAAGGCCCGAGCGCAGGAGTACTCGCGCACCGTCCGAGCCGAGCGAGGCCTCGGTCGCCGAGACGTCAAGATCGTCATGCTCGACGACGACACGCTCCCCACTCGGAAGTACTTCATCGACGCGTTCAACGCCGACTTCGACGTGTGCGAAGGCATCACGACACCGCGACTCCACTACGGACGCTTCTTGTCCCACCTCGACGACATGCGGACCCTCAGTTGCCTCGCGCTCTGCTCCAACTTCCAGGGCCACGGGCACCCGGTGTGGGTCCACGGAGAAGGCCTCTCGATGCGAGGTTCAGCGGAGCAGGCAGTTACCTGGGACTACCCCATTGTCGCGAGTGAGGACTTGGTCTTCGGTCAGAACGCCGTCGAGCGTGGGATGACCTGGGGGTTCTTGTGGGAGTACATCCAGCTCACGTCACCGTGGACCTGGAAGGACTTCTTGACGCAGCGTCGTCGATGGGTCTGGGGTAACATCCGCGCCGTCACCCGGGGGTACATCCCTCCCCTCGGTGCTGCGATGCTGGTGCTGCGCCTCCTCCTCGGCTTCGGCATCGGCGTGCTGTCGGCCCTTGGTGTCGTGCTCGTACTGTGCAACGTGGTCGCCATCCCCTCGAGCTACTTCACCGTGCTCGTCGTTGCCCTCGTGCTCTGGCTCATTGAGTTCGGGTACGCCGTCTACGTCGGGGCGAGCCACGAGGACACGAAGTGGCCGAAGCGCATCAAGGACACCGTGATCGGCATCGTCCTCGCTCCAGTGTCTTCGGCGGCAACGATGCTCGTGTTCTTCATCGTGCTCTTCAAGGGCGACCCGAAGAAATTCGAGGTCATCGCCAAGGTGCAGCCAAAGGCCGCGACCGCCACATCATGACCCAGCTCTGGCCCACCGACGTTCGTCGCAAGTCCACCCAGATCGTCGTGGCGGCCACCGTCGCCCTCCTCATCGCCGGCACCTTGCAGTTGCTCGTCGGCACCTCAAGCGTCAAGAGTCGGATGTACTCGGTACCAGTGGTGTACCGACCGCCCTTCGTGGATGCCGTCGATCCGATTTTGGCGGCTGAAGAAGGCCTCGGGCCATCGACCCTCACCGGGGCACAGAATCCTGATCCATCGATCAAGACCATCCTCGTCTACCAGAGCGGCATCACCGTCTACCGCGGCGGCGTGCTGGTCAAGTCCATCTCCCGCCAACAATCTCGTTACGGCTTCACCCTCCCCGAGATCGCCGCGTTGGTCGGGGACCCGTCCTTCATCGCCGCATCAGGGAGCGTGGTCACCTTGAACGCTGGCCTCATCACCCTCGATGCAACCCGACTCTCACTCGCCGCCCCTGCGACCACCAAGGTGATCATGGAGAACCACCCTGGCGTCTTCATCGGCGCCACGGACGGGTCCTTCACCGTCAACGGCGCCATCGTGACGTCAACGGCCACGTCGGCTGGAACGTCCCACCATCCGAGCTACCGGCCTTTCGTCGTGGTGATGACTGGCGTCATCGCCAACTTCGACCACGCAACGTTTCTGAACTTGGGTTGGGACTGGTTGAACTCCTACGGCGTCTCGCTCATCGGCACCGTACGTGGCGGAATCAGCCACTCCACGTTCGACCACAACTTCGTTGGGCTCTACACCCAGCGCTTGCAGAACTACACCGTCGCTGATTCGACCTTCGACCACAACGCCCTCTACGGCATCGACCCGCACACGGGGAGTTTCAACCTCACCATCACCGGCAACACCGCCGAGTACAACGCAGCCCACGGCATCATCTTGTCCAAGGAAGTCACGGGGAGCACCGTGACCCACAACTACTCGGCCCACAACGGCGAGAACGGCATCATGATCGACGACCAGTCGAACCACACGCTCGTCTCGAACAACACCACCGTGGGCAACCGAGGTGACGGCGTCGTCGTGTCCAACTCCACCGGCGTCACCATCGTGGGCAACACCATCCGGATGAACCGCATTGGCGTCAACGTCTACAGCAACGGGTCGGCTCGCGTCGCCCACAACACCATCGCGAACAACATCTTGCCGGCAGTTGGCACCACCGTTGATCCCTCGAGCAACACCGTCGATGGCCCCCACGACACCGAACGGGTGCCACCACCGGTGTGGCACTTGTACGCGGACGTCACCGCATGGTCCATTGCCCTCCTGCTCTACCTCTCGACCTACCTCATTCGCCGCAAGGAGCGGGCAGTGTTCGCGACCTACCGCCTCAACCCAGCGCAAGAACGGGTGGCATGAGGAGGGGCTGAGGAGGGCGCGAACTCGCCCGAGATGAACACGATCGAACCACTACAGTCGCTGCAGGAGAGCTCTTCGAGGACCCAGCTCTCGAGCGCGACGACCCACGCAAGGAGACACCGAGAATGCACTGGATCGCCAAGTACGCCAAGGCAGTCGCCACCTCAACCTTCGCCGCCGTCCTCCTCGCTACGTCTGCAGTTGGCGCGACTGCGCAGTCGAGCCACGTAGCCAAGGTGTACGCCTTGCCGCAGAAGGGCATCGATCTCTTCGTCCAAGACTTCACGTCCATGACCGATGCCCAGGTCAGTGCTGAGGGGACGACCACCATGGCCTACGTGAAGAGCCTCGGTGCGAACATCGTCTCGATTGGCTTCCCCTTCTACCAAACGACCTTGACCTCGAGCACCGTGAGCGCAGGATTCGGAACGCCAACACCTGCACGGTTGGCGCTGCTCGTTGCGGCAGCCAAGGCAAAGGGCCTCCAAGTGGAGATTCGCCCGCTCCTCGACGAAGCATCCCTCCGTCCGCGCTGGCGTGGTGTCATTGCTCCAACCTCACCAAGCGCATGGTTCGCGAGCTACCAAGAATTCCTTGCGCCGTACCTGACCATGGGACAGGCCAACAAGATCACTGCGGTGCAAGTCTCCAATGAACTCCAGAGCATCAACCCGAGCCCACTGTGGAGGGGACTGCTCAATACATCGAGGGCGATCTACAAGGGCGAGTACCAATTCACGAGCGACCAGTGGCCCGTTGGCATGGTGGCGCCCTATAACGCCACCTTCGGCATTGACCTCTACAAGAGCTACAACCTGCCCCCAACCGCAACAGTTGCCCAACTGCAGGCGGCAATGGCTGGATCCATGACGATCTACAAGACCCCGACGTCCTACTTCCGCACCACGCTCACCGAAGTCGGCATCATGGCCCAAGACGGTGCCTACACCTACCCAGCCAACGTGAAGCTGTTCGGTCCGCCCGCACCGCAGACCCTCGACCCTGCGATTCAGGTCAACTGGTTCAAGGCAGCGTGCGGACTGGTTCGGGCTGACCAGATGCGGGGAATTTTCTTCTGGAGCCTCCGACTGCCTGGAAATCCAGCGGCGCTGCCGAACCTTCCGTATCCGGCGCGCTTCACCAAGGCGGCTGTTGCCGAGATCAAGGCGTGCTTCGCTGGCAAGTAGGACCACAGGCGCCGAGGCCACAGGGTCCCTGCGCTACCGTTGATCCTCGCGGGCCGGTAACTCAGTTGGCAGAGTAACGGACTTTTAATCCGAGAGTCGTGGGTTCGAGCCCCACCCGGCCCACCACACAACGGTGCCTCTTCTGGCGGTGGCAGAAGCGCAAGTTGACCCAACCTCCGTTCGGTGTTAGCCACTACCGATGGCACCTGCGCGCAATCTCATCACGGAGTACTTCGACACCACTGGGAATGGCTGCGGCCGACACGCCACTGCCGCAGCGTGCGCCACCGAGTTGCTCGCAACCTACGTCGCCACCTCAACCGGACCGCTCTTCGATCCACGTCGGGACGAGCCCTGGTGGGATCCGAACGTCATCTCCATTGCCGACCTCTTCAGCGTGGGAGCACTGGCGATGCCGGCGTTCACCACGAAGCGGTTCACCGACGCCGTCCTCCCGTTCTTCACGGCCGATGCGGCAGCGAGCGATCGCTGCGACGCACCCACCTGCACCGAGCACGTGCACTGTATGTTGCGACGAGTCCCGGCCGACGCGTCCATCTTCGACGAGGATGCCGCAGTGCACCACGACACGATGAACGATCTGTGGACGCTTCTTCGCGGATCAGGCCGAGGGGCGAACCGGGTTGGTGGCATCGACGCACTGCTCGAGACCAACCAATTCGGCCAAGCGGGACTCTCCAAGTTGTTGGCGAGGAAGCGTCCCAAACTCGTTCCGATCCTCGATGGGGTTGCCGTTGCCCGCGTCATTCGATCGGCTGGGCCCGATGCCTGCGAGTGGTGCACGATCCGCCGAGAGTGCCAGAGTTCCATCAACCTTCGCGACCGAATCGCCACCGTGCGTCAGCACGCCCGTGCCCCGCACTGGATGAGCGACCTTCGGGTGATCGACGTTGTGGTGTGGGCAACCGACGTCGGCGGGTGCGCCTCGCGCTAGAGCGATGCCCCTGCGTCGATCGTCATTTCAAGCCCGGTGATATGCCGAGCAGTCGGCGACGCCAGGAAGGTCACCACTGCACTCACCTCATCGAGCGAGACGAGCGGCGTCGGCAACACGTTGTCGAAGTGCACTCGATGGGGAGGATGCTCCTCGAGGAGCGCCTCGAGATTGGCCAGTCCTCGCACGAGTTCGGTCGCCACTCCCGTTGGGTGCACCGTGTTGACCCGGATGGCGTGGTGGCCGAGTTCGAGGGCCAAGGTCCGCATGATGCCGACCACTCCGTGCTTGGCGGCGGCGTAGGGGCCGAAGTAGGGCAAGCCCTTCAACCCTGCGGTTGAACTGATGAGGGTCATCGAACCACCCCCAGCGGCAACCAGGTGAGGAATGGTCGCGACACAGGTGTTCCACACCCCGGTCAGATTCACCTCGATGATCGTGGCTGCGAGGTCGGGGTCGAACGATGCCGCAGCACCAACGGCGCAGACTCCGGCATTAGCGACCACATGGTCGAGGCGACCGAAGTGCTCGACCCCAGCACGGATGGCAACCTCGAGATCGGCTGCACGGCGCACGTCGGCGACCACCGGGTGACACCGTCCCCCGCCAGCTCGGACGAGGGACGCCGTCTCCTCGAGATCCTCAGGGCGAGCCATGGAGACTGGCAGTCCAGCGATTGGGGCGCAGACGTCTAAGGCGATGACCGAGGCCCCCGCAGCTGCGAGGTGGAGGCAGTGGTTCCTCCCCTGCCCTCGTCCTGCACCGGTGACGACGGCCACCTGGCCCGCGAGCAGTTGATCCATTCTTCCTGCGCCTCCCGTGCACTCGTCGACCCACCATCACAGTAGATGGCGACCACGGGGTCCTCACGGCGTTTAGGTAGCGCCTCGTCGACCTACTACCGTTGCGCCGTGGCCATGCTCGTTGAACTCGACCACGCCACTGCCCTCGCCGCAGATCGAGCAGTGCTCAGTGGGATTTCTCTCACCGTGAACAGCGGTGACCGGCTCGGCGTCGTCGGCATCAACGGCACGGGGAAGTCGACGCTCCTCAGCATCCTCGCCGGCACCCGAGTGGTCGATGACGGCGTCATCCGCCGTGGTCGAGGAGCGACGCTCCACGCCCTCGACCAGCATCCCGACCTCGGGCACGGCACGGTCCGTGACGTCGTTGGGTCAGGGTGGCGCGTCGACGCCGCCCTCGATCGCCTCGGCATTTCGCACCTCATCGATCAGTCCGTCACCACCTTGTCAGGAGGACAGACCAAGCGCGTCGCCTTGGCGACCGCCGCCGCAGAAGAGGTGGACCTGCTGATCTTGGACGAGCCCACCAACCACCTCGACCTCGCCGGAGTCCTCTGGCTCGAAGAGTGGCTCTCCTCCACCACAGCCGCGGTTGTCCTCGTCTCCCACGATCGCTACCTCCTCGACCGACTCACGACGAAGATGGTCGAACTCGACCGGGGTGCTGCCTTCACCCACCACGGTGGCTACAGCTCCTACCTCGAAGCCGTCGCCACCCGAGACGAACACGCCGCCGCGGCTGAGTCCACGAGGAAGAACCTCGCCCGACGAGAACTGGCGTGGCTCCGCCGTGGCGCGAAGGCTCGAACTCGAAAGCCACAGGCTCGAATCACTGCGGCTCATGCCCTCCTCGACGGCGGACCGCAGGCCGCAGCGAGAAGCGGAGACCTCGCCCTCGAGACCCAGATGGCACGCCTCGGGAACCAGGTGTTCGAGCTCCAGAACGTCAGCGTCGCCTTCGACGGCGCAACGCCGATACTTCGCGACGTGAACCTCCTCATCGGACCGGGCGACCGCCTCGCCATCGTGGGGGCCAACGGTGCCGGCAAATCCACGTTGCTCGACCTCCTCGCCGGCGTGCGCGACGCGACGAGTGGTCGCCTCGTCACCGGACCAACGGTGGTGGTTGGCTACTACGACCAGCACGCCAGCGACCTCGACCCGAACGCCACGGTGCGCGAGGTGGTGGCTGGCCCCTACCGGCCACCGGGCTCACCTGAGGACCTCGCCCTCATGCAACGGTTCTGGTTCACGGGATCCCTGCCGTTCACCGCCGTTCGAGAGCTCTCGGGTGGCGAACGGCGTCGCCTGCAGTTGCTCGCAGTGCTGGCCCAAGGGCCCAACGTCCTCCTCCTCGACGAGCCAACGAACGACCTCGATTTAGAGACCCTTCGAGTCCTCGAGGAGTTCCTCGACGACTGGGCGGGCACCCTCATCGTCGTCAGTCACGACCGAGCATTCCTCGAGCAGATGACCGACACCGTGCTCCACATCACCCCATCGGGCTCCATTGCTGAGGTCCCTGGGGGACTCGACGCGTGGGTGCAGGGGTTGCGCACGACACCGAGCCGTCGTCAACAACCGCAGCGAGCCGTGGACCACCCGCCGACCTCAGGGCCGGCGATCCCGCTCGGCCGACAACTCCGTGACGCAGAGAAGGAGATGACTCGACTCCAGCGCCAATGCGACAAGTTGAGCGAGCTCCTCCTCACGGTCACCGATCACCAAGAGGCGGCGACCCTCGGCGCAGAGCTCCGTGCGCTGCGCGAGGACCTCCACGCTGCCGAAGAGGCCTGGCTCCTACTCGCCGCTTCTGACTGACGGCGCTGCAGCCAGCGCAGCGATGAACGCATCCGCCTCGCGTTGGAACTTGGCCGTCTCCTCGTGGAAGACGAGACCAGATGACTCGTCGAACACCACGACTCGGGCATTCGGGAGGGCGTCGACCATGGCCTCGGTCACCGGCAGCGCCACGCTGTCGTAGCGCCCCGTGAAGACCACCACGGGTGCGGTCACGAGGGGGAGCTGGTCGGTGAGGTCGAGGTCGGCGAGGTTCCCGTCGACGCACATCTCCGACGGCCCCCACATCGTGGCGTAGGCGGGCGGGTTCGGGGTATTCGGCGTCTCCTGGTCCGTCCAGCTGATGCTGATCGGCGTGCGACAGGTGAAGCGCCGGTCGTACTCGATAACGGCGGTCTGGTACTCGGCACTGTTCGTCGTCCCGGCTCGCTCGTGCCGATCGGCGAGTGCAGCCACGAAGGCCGGGAGCTCTGCTCGGCGAGCAGCGATCGAGGCACGCCAGGCCGGCATCGACGCAGTCCCACCGCACAGGATGAGTCCAGCGACGAGGCCATCGACCTCACGCGCAGCGACGTCGAGGGCGACGAGTGAACCGTAGGAGTGGGCGAGGAGGACGACGGGCTCACCAATGGCGTCGATCACACACTCGAGTTCGTCGACGAACACCTCGTGGTTCCAGTCCACGACCGTGCAGTCCTCGGCCGAGAACCCCGTCCCCACCGGGTCGTAGACGTAGACCGTCCTGCCGACCATCGCCAACGCTTCGGCGGCGATGGAGCAGTAGTTGTGCGGCGAACCTGGCCCGCCGGGGACGATGAGCACTGGTGGTCCACCGACACCGGAACCATCGAGGCCACCAATCCACGTGGCGCCGTGCTGGCTGATTGCGTACTGCTCGTCCATGGGAGACGTCCTTCCTCCGACGCACCGTGCCTCGGCCTCGAATGCTCGCACGCGGGTGTGACATCGAGACGGTGGGGCTTCGCCTAGCCTCGGTCCGTGTCGCAGCACTCACGCCGCTCGCCGTTGACGATTGCCATCGTCGGAACCGAATTAGCGTCCGTCCTCAATCCGACCGGCGGCTTGGAGCGCGTCGTGCAGTTGTGGTCGATTGGCCTCGCCGAGCGTGGCTACCGGGTCCTCCTCGTCGATCGCCGACCGAGTGAGCAACCACCGAGGTCAGCCACCGATGGCGGGGCAACCGTCCTCTCAGCAGACGACGATGACCTCGGCCCGCTCCTCGATGCGCACGGCGTCGACGTCGTGGTCTGCAACAACCGACCCTTCACGAGCGTCGGTCGTCGAGTGCGGGTGGACTGCTTCCACAACTACCCCCACGGGTGGGATGCTTCCGGGATCGTGGACGAGACCGCACTGGCCGCGCAACTCACCCGCACGACGCCAACGGCAGTCTCGACGGCGCTCGCTGACCACATCGTGCATCGCTTCGGGCTCCGTGAAGGAGCGGTGGCGACCACGCCACCACCCATCGATCCGATCTTCGCCGCCACGTCGCATCGTGGTGGCGGAGGAATCCTGTTCCCGAATCGACTCATGGAGAAGAAGGGGGTGCGCTCCACCCTGGCCGCGCTCGAGCGTGCTGGCCTCACCGAGCGAGCAACCTTCCTCGACTATACGACACCGTTCCTGCGGACCTCGGCCGAGTTCGTCGAGCTGCGCCAGTTGATCGTCGACGCCGGGGCGACGCTCGCTCCCCCGTGCACTCCTCCCCAACTCGCAGAGCGCTACGCCGCTGCCGATCTCGTCATCGCCGTTGCCACCGAGCCCGAGGGTCTCGGTCTCGTCCCCCTCGAGGCCCAGGTGGTCGGCGCTCCACTCGTGACCGCTGGACCAGGTGGCCTCGCAGAAGCCACGTTTCCTCCGAACCTCCACTGCGAAACCGCCGAGGTGGCCGAGCTCGCCGTCGCCATCACCGCCCGCCTCGCCAGCCCCGACGTGCCAGAACGATCGGCCGTCCTCGATCGCTACGGCGTTGAGGGAGCAACCGCCCACCTCGTCGCCGCGATCAACCGGGCCCGAGCCACCCAAGGAGTCTGACTGCATGTCGATGGACCACCCAGCACTGCTCACCGCGGCCCGGACCCTCGCCACCGACGTCCTCAACGCCAACTGGCGAGAGGACGGGGGCTACACGAGCCCCAACCTCGACACCTACCCATGGCAGTGGCTCTGGGACTCCTGCTTCCACGCCATCATCTGGGCTGCCCTCGGCGACGAGCGCGCCGTTCGTGAACTCGAAGCGGTCTTCACCCACCAAGACGCCGTGGGATTCGTCCCCCACATGGGGTACCAACTCGACCCCGAGGTGGCCACACCCCTCTGGGGCCGGAGTGGGTGCTCATCGATCTCCCAGCCCCCCATGTTCGGCCACGCGCTCTGCGAGCTGCACCGCGCTGGTCTCCCCGTTGGTCACTTGGTGGAACGAGCGGTGGCGGGAATTGCGTTCTTCGGCGAACACCGCCGGACGAACACTGGCCTGCTCCGGATCGTGCACCCTTGGGAGAGTGGCGCCGACAACACCCCGCGGTGGGACCGCTTCTGCCCCGGTGGATTCGACAAAGCGCGGTGGATGACCGCGAAGATTGCCATGCTCGACACGATTTCGTTCGGGCCAACGGGCGCCCCGCTGCACAACCCCGCCTTCGACGTCGCTCCGGTGAGCTTCGCCGCACTGGTGGCGATGAACGCCGCGGACATGGGGGCCACCTTCAACGTGCCCGAGCTCTCAAACCTCGCTGTCGAGCTCGGCGACGCCGTCGCATCGACCTTCGACCCCAGTCGAGGCACCTGGGTCGATCAGCTCGGCGACGGCGCGCCCGCTGGCGATGACGACGTCATCGACGCGCTCTTCGGACTCTTCGTCGACCGTCGCCCCGAGGCGCGTGCCACCGTCGCCGATGCACTCACGAACGAGGAACGGCTCGCTGCCCCCTTTGGACCCTGTGCGGTCAGTCGATCACACCCAGGCTTTGATCCGACCGGCTACTGGCGCGGGCCGCAGTGGCCGCACCTCACCTACCTCCTCGCGCTGGCCTGTCGAGCAGCCGGGCTCGATCACGAGGCGGCGCTCGCCGAAGATGGGTTGCTGCGCGGTGCCGTGCACTCCACCTTCGGTGAGTACATCAACCCGTTCACCGGAGGACCACTCGGCGCGCATCCACAGAGCTGGACCGGCCTCTCCATCGTCCATGCAGCCCATCGAGACCGCAGCGCACGGTGACGCGCCGCCGGCCGGATCTCGTGGCCCGTCGCTAGAGTGGAATTGCCGTTCGGCCCTCGAAGGAGAACCCATGCACCGTCGTTCCATTCGCTCCATCGTCGCTGCTGCGGCCCTCGCCCTCAGCGTGACGGGAATCGCTGCGGTGAGCCCTTCGGGTGCCTCTGCGAAGACGACGATGTACCACGTCGCCCTCGGTGACTCCTACGCCGAGGGGTACCAACCCGGCTACCCCGCCAGTCAGCTCGAGACGCTGCACGGCTACAACAACCAGGTCGATGCGCTGCTCAAGCCCAAGCACCCAATGACGCTCGAGAACTTTGGATGTGGTGGAGCGACGACAACCTCCATTCTCCACTCCATCGACTGCCCGGCCTACGCCGCTCATGGTGTCCACTACCCAACGACGACTCAAGCAGCCGCTGCACTGGCCTTCATTTCCGCCCACCCCGGCCAGATCGGACTCATCACGATCTCCATTGGCGGCAACGACTTCGACAACTGCATTGGCCAGACCGACGCCGTCACCTGCGTGAGCAACGCCATGGCGCCCATGAAGGCCAACGTCGAGACCCTCGTCAGCGAACTGCGGGCCGCAGCAGGACCGACCGTGGCGATGATCGCGACGACCTACCCTGACGTGGTCCTCGGTGCCTGGGTGGCCACCCCGCCGAACATCGACTTCGCCAAGTTGTCGATCACGGCCTTCGGCCTCCTCATCAACCCGAACCTCGCGGCTGCCTACGCTGCCTCCAACGTGACCTTCGTCAACGTGACGTCGGCCACCGGGGCGTTCACCCCGCTGACGACGACCACCAAGCTCGCCCCCTACGGCACGATCCCCGTCGCGGTTGCCAAGGTCTGCACGCTGACCTGGTTCTGCGCCAAGGGTGACATCCACCCGAAGCCAGCTGGCTACACGCTGATTGCGAAGCTCGTGGCCACCGCGTACGCCAAGTTGGTCAAGTAGGGCTCAGGCCCCGAGGGTCCGGAAGAACCCATCAGGAGCGACCACGTCGTCTCGGGAGAGGTCGGCAATGGACGCCTTGCCGAGACCGAGCAACGTGGCATCGATGCCGTTGCGGAGCACGTCGAGGACGTTCTCGACGCCCGCTTGACCGTTGGCTGCCAGTCCCCAGAGGTAGGCGCGACCGATCATCACCGCATCGGCACCGAGCACCAGGGCCTTGACCACGTCGCTGCCACGTCGGACACCACCATCGAGCAGGATCTCAATGTCCGCGCCGACCGCATCGGCGATCGCCGGGAGGGCTCGGAGTGGGCTTGGGGTTCCATCCAAGTTGTTGCCGCCGTGGTTGGAGACTGAGAGCGCCGTGGCACCACAGTCGACGACCCGCTTGGCGTCATCGACTCGGCACACACCTTTGACCATGAACGGTCCATCCCACTGGGCCCGGAGCCAAGCGAGGTCCTCCCAGGTCGGCAGCGCCGACTGCATCCACTCGTAGTAGGCCCCGAAGAAGGTCGGCGCCTTGGCGCCGGGGGCAGCCATGTTGGGGGTGCTGAGATCGGGCAGATGACCACTCTTCACGAAGTCCCAGAACCACCGAGGACGAGACAGCGCCTGCGGCGCGAGTTTGACCATGGTCTTCAGATCGAGTTTCTCCGGGATCCACGGACTTCCCCAGTCCCGACCGTTGGAGAAGGACCAGTCGAGGGTCACGATGATGCCGGTTGCACCGGCGGCCTTCGCCCGCTCCATACGGTGGACGAGGGTGTCCTTGTCGCCAGCCCAGTACATCTGGAAGAGCACCTTGTCGTTGACCGAAGCGACCTCTTCGATGGACTTCGATGCGAAGGAGGAGAGGCCCATCGCCAGACCTCGATTGGCTGCAGCACGAGCGACGGCGACCTCTCCATCGGGATGCACTGCTTGGACACCGGTCGGTGAGATCACGACCGGCATCGACACCTCATGGCCGAGGATGGAGGTCGCCATGTGGCGCTCACGGGGGAGGTTCGCCATGTGCGGCGCGAAGCCCAACTGATCGAAGGCAGCGAGGTTGTCTGCAGAGGACAACCCCTTCTCTGCGCCGGCGATGAGGGCGCCGTACACCGATGCTGGCAGGCGCTTCTCTGCTCGTCGCTGTGCAACGGCAACCGTTTCGAACCAGGCGTTCCCCACCAGCACTCCTCTCGTAGCCTTCGCAGATGCTACCGGGCGGTTCGACTCCGCCTCACGAGTGGCTCCGTCAGTGGATCGTGGTCTTGATCGACGTCTGCGCAGGTGCAATGTGGGGTGACCCACTGAACCGAGCGGTGAAGGTCGTGGTGCCCTTCGTGGTGAGGACCGTCCGACACTGTGCGAAACCAGCGGTCGTCATCGCCACTGCAGTGCAGCCCTTGAGCGAGGTCGACCCCTTGAGGAACGCCACGGTGCCGCTCCCCTCACTCGGTTGCACTCGTGCGATGAGGGTCACAGCGCTGGTCGCGCCCACCTTGAGCGTCGTCACCGACAGCTGCACCGTGGCCACGTCGCGCTGAATGGTGATGACGACATGCGGTGCGACCGATCCGGCCACGGCCCCTCCACCTGAGAACGTCGCGCCAACACTGAAGGTGCCGAGTGCGGACCACGTCACCGTGCAGGTCGCCACCTTGGTGGTTGAGACCCCCGCAGTGCACAGCGGAGACCCGCCAGCGGTGAACGTCACCGTTCCTGGTGCGTTCTGATCGACGACACTCACCGTCGCCGTCAGCGTTGCCGAAGCGCCGTAGGTGATGGTGGTCGACGACACGGTGATCGTGGTGGTACTCGGGAGCCGGGTGACGGTGAGGACGTGGCTCCCCTGTGACCGCAGGTGGTCGACATCACCGTTGTAGGCCGCAGCAATCGTGTGCGCGCCAATACCGAGATCGGAGGTCGTGCAGGTGGCGATGCCACCCACCACGGCGACAGCGCTGCAACCGCCAAGTGGTGTTGCGCCGTCGTTGAAGGACACCGTGCCGGTGGATCCTGCGGGTTGCACGGTTGCTGTGATCGCAACTGGTACCCCGACGGCGACGGAGGACTTCGAGACCGTCACCACCGTGGTCGTGGCCACCGCTGGAGGATGCACCGTGACCGTGAGGGTGGTCGACGACGCCAAGTGACCGCTGTCGCCGCTGTAGGTCGCCGTCAGCACATTGGCACCGAGCCCGAGCGCACTCGTCGCGCAGGTGGCCGACGCTGCCGTGATGGGAACTGCGGTGCAACCAGGAATCGTGCCCGCTCCGTCAGTGAAGGCAACGGTCCCCGTCGCCTCGCTCGGCGTGATGGTTGCGGTCACCGTGGCTTGTTGACCAATGATCACGATGGTCGGGAGGGCGACGAGCGCCGTCGTCGTGGCAACCGGCGCCGGTGTCATAACCACCGTCGTCGAGCTGAGGGAGTTGCCGTAGGTCCCATCACCGGAGTACGTGGCGGTGATGGCGTCCGTGCCGACGGTGAGGCCACTCGTCGCACAGGTCGCGACGGACGCAACGAGTGCCACGGCACCACATCCTGAGATTGCAGCACCATCCACGGAGAACGCCACCGTCCCCGTTGCTGCCGGTGGGGTGACCGTCGCCGTGAGGGTGACGGTGGTCCCAGCAACCGCCGCAGTTGGTGCTGCGGTCACCGTCGTCGTGGTGCTGAGCGCTCGCACGAGCACCGTGGGAGAGGTGGCCACCTCCACCGGGGCGACGTTGCCCGGAGACTCTGTGGCAAGAAAACGCCACGACCCCGCCGTCGTCGGCACGGCAACCGGCTGCGCCGTCGTTCCGAAGCTCACCGTGACCGTTGCGTTCGGTGCGAGGTTGAGGTCGGTGACCGTAATCGTGTGGTCGAGCACCGAGAGGGTCCCAGCCGAGGTCGTGACCATCCCTGGTGCAGCCCCGGTCGTCGGTGCGGTCCACCCTGATGGCACGACCAAGGAGATGGTGCCATCGGTGACTCCGGTGGTGGGTGCGGTGTAGGTGAAGGTGAGATTTGTCTGCGATCCCGCGGTGACCGATGCCGGTGATGCCGTGACCGATCCGGCTCCAGCAGCGCTGACGGGAGCGGCACACAGCGCGGTGACCACCTTGTCAGCATTGGGCGAACCAACACCGGTCACCCGATCCCACCCAACACCTGCGGAGTAGGTGCCGTTCGACCCAGCGGTCACGTCGTTCGTCATCCCGGCCGTGCGCTGGGCGTAGAGGGTTGGATTGATGAAACCCACGGCACCACAGCGCTGGACCGCAGCGAGCACGATGGATGCCCACAGCGGTGTCGAGAGCGATGTGCCACCAATGCCGGTCGTCGTCCCGCACCACCCGAGACAGTGCGGCGTGTCGTAGATCGTGAACCCCGGTGATCCCGCCAGCGCCGACACGTCGGGGGTTGCTCGCCGGTATCCACTCTCCCCGAGGTACGTCGACGACGTACTCGAGGTGTTGACCGGCGCACACGCTGCCGACGCCCCGAGCGCTCCGGCTTGGTAGCACGGCGCGATCCAGAGCTTGGAGTTGCCTCCTCCAGAGCCGCTCCACGCCGTCTCGTTCGGGGGCGAGACGTAGGCCGTGAGCGTCGTGCCGCCAACAGCGGTCACGAAAGGCTGCGACGATGGATCGGAGATGATGTTGACCCCACCGCTCGTTCCACCGCAGGTGGAACCGAAGTCACCGCTAGCTGCCAACACGGTTTGCCCCTGGAGGGCTGCAGCTTCGAACACCGTGTTCTCGGACTGCGTGAACGATGGATTGCTCGTCAACGCGTTCTCGCAGAAGCTCCACGAGGTGGAGATCACCGATGCGGTGTCATCGGCCACGAACTGGTTGAAGCTCGACAAGACGCCCGCGGTCGAGTTGGGGCTGGCGTAGTCGATGAGGGTGGCGCCGGGGACGAGTTCTTGCACCACTTCGATGTCAGAGGTGGCCTCAGTCTGCGCACTCCCTCCGAGAGCAGCAGCGCCGCCAAGAGGGGCGTTCTCCACCTGGAGCGTCGGGGAGATGGCGTAGCAGGTGTCGAAGGTGGCGACGTCTGACGACGAGTACTGGGCCACTTCTTGCACGGCGATGGTTTTCCCAGCGCCGAGTGACCCGCTCGTGGCAAGGGCGCTCAGGTTGTAGGTCGTGGCCAAGTCGATGGCATTGGCCGATCCGTTCACCGCCGAGGCGCATGCCTTTGGAATCGTCGGTCGGACGGTGGTCCGAGGGGCGTGGTTCGTGGTGGCGATGGCCGGGACTGCACGATTCGCGCTGTCGTCAATGGTGACGCCGGCGACGAGCGGCGTCAGTCCAGCGGGCACGAGCGGCGCAGTCTCGTTTGCGACACGGTTGCCACGGGAGGTCTCGACCGTGTGCAGCGAAAACGCGAAGGTCTGCTGCATGGTGCTCGCCGAGCCTGAGACCGGGAGGAGGAATCGATTCGCAGCAATCGGACCCACGGTCAGCCCCGCTCGACGCAGTGCAGAGGAAACGGCAGCGACGGTCGCAGCGGTCGGCGCGAACCTCTTCAGGAACTCGCCTCGTGCCAGCAGCGGATGGCCGGGCCGCACGCCACCGAGTTCCACGCGACGAACGAGAGCGTCGAATTGCTCTTGATTCCGAAGGCGCAGGGCGACGAGTGCGCTGACCTGAGTTCGGGGCGCCACCGAGGTCACAGTGCCGGTCGAGGGCGTCGGCCTCCCTGCTGTCGTCATCGCCACCGCTGGTGTAGCCACGCCCATTTGGAGGACCGTCACCACGAGGGCAACCATGGCGAGACAACTCGCGGCGCGGCGCGAAGCCACCAAACCGCGACCCCGCTGAGCGACGGTTGCCATGAGCGAACCCTAGCCGGCCTCCCCCACCATCTTCCCGCTCACTCATGGAGTTCTCAGGTCAACTAGGTTCGGCCCGTGCACATGAACGAACTGCGCGAGTTGCCATGACCCTCGCAACGGAGAACTGGGGCATTGGCATCACCTTGGCCGTGCTCGGCCTCGCGATTGGCTCGTTCTTGAACGTCGTGATCCACCGGGTTCCGCGCAACCTCTCGGTGATCCGACCGAGGTCATCGTGCCCGCAGTGTCGCAGAACCCTCGCTCCGGTCGAGAACATTCCCGTCCTGTCCTGGATGCTGCTGCGAGGTCGGTGCCGTGGATGCGAGACACCCATCAGTTTCCGGTATCCACTGGTCGAGCTCGGCACGGCGATTTGCTTCGTCGCCACCTTCGCTCGCTTCGGTCGAGACTGGATCCTGCTCCCGTTCGAACTTGGCGTGGCGGGAATGATCGCGCTGGCCGTCATCGATGCCGAAAATCTCGTCCTTCCAAAGCGCATCGTGTGGCTCCACCTTGGCCTCGTTGCGAGCACCATGGCCACCGTCGCGATCACGACGCATCGGCTCAGCGCACTCGGCACTGCGGCCGGCGTCGCCATCGTGTGGTGCGGCGCGTTCTTCGCCATCAACGCTGCAGCCCCCAGGCTGCTCGGATTCGGCGACGTCCGCTACAGCCTGGTCCTCGGACTCCTGCTCGGCTGGATCAGCATCCCGACCGCCCTCGTTGGGTACTTCCTGGCCAACCTCGTTGGAGTCCTCGTGACCATGGTGTTGCTCGGCCTCAAGAAGACCACGAGGGACACTCCACTCCCCTACGGCACCTACTTGAGTGTGGGCACGATGCTCGGCATCTGGTTCGGTGCTGATCTCCTCCACGCCATCGGCCACTGACGCCCCTCAGGCGAGGTTCTGGAGTACCTCGTTAGGGTGGACCGAGACCGAGAGGGCCTCGTCGAGCGTGACGGTCTTCGCACGAACGAGATCAGCCAAACTCATCTCTAGCGTGCACATGCCGTCTCGTTGACCTGTCCGCATCAAGTTGGCAATCTGGTTCGACCGACCATCGCGAATGAGGTTCTTGACCGGAGGGGTCCCCACCAGGACTTCAAATGCCGCCGTTCGACCACCGTTTTGACGCCGGACGAGGCGCTGACTGGCGATCAGCGAGATGGTCGATGCAATTTGGGAGCGAACGACATCGTGTCGCCCCTCAGGGAACGCATCGATGAGGCGATCGATGGCCTGAGGGGCATCGTTGGTATGCAAGGTCGCGAACACGAGGTGCCCAGTCTCAGCGAGGGTCAGTGCGATCGCCATCGACTCCATGTCGCGGAGTTCTCCGATGAGGAGGACGTCAGGGTCCTCACGCAGCGACGCCCGAAGGGCTCGCTCGAACGACGGGGTATCACGACCGACCTCTCGTTGGAGAATGGTGGCCCTTCGGTCGACGTGCACGAATTCAATCGGATCCTCAATCGACAGCACTGCGACCGCTCGCGTCTCGTTGATCTTCTCGATGACCGCTGCCAAGGTTGTCGACTTGCCCACGCCAGTTGGACCAGTGACGAGCACCAGACCCTGAGGAAGCTCCGCAGCCTTGCGGAGGGCAAGTGGAATGCCGAGTTCGTCGAACGTCGGGATTTGCTGGGGGATGAACCGGATGGCGAGGGCGGTTTCGCCGCGCTGGACGAAGGCGCTGCAGCGCAAGCGAGCAGTCTCGCGCCAGCTGAGTGCGAAATCGACATCTTTGTGAAGCGCAAAGGTCTCACGCTGCTCTGGCGTCAAGAGACCACGAACGAACGCCGTAATCTTCGGGCCCGAGAGAATCTTGGCCCCAGGGATGGGTTCGAGGTTGCCGTCGAGACGTCGACGAGGCGTCGCCCCTCCGACGAGCAAGAGGTCAGTGGAGCCCTCAGCGTTGAGCTGATCGAGATAGGGCTCGATGGCCGTCAAATTCGGGGTGAATTTCTCCATGGCAGTCCACTTTGGCCTCAGGGCAGGCAACTCGTGCCGACGGCGTCTCGCGACAGGACCCGGCCACGCGGCCGGGTCCTGTCAACATCATGCGCTCCTCGCTCAGCTGATGGTCGAGCAACCGCTCGGATCGACAGCGTTGCTGGACTGGTAGAGGTACGCCTTCTGCGTCTGTGCATTGACGACGAGGACCGCTCCAGGCTGGACGGTCTGGGACGAGCTGTATCCGAAGTCGCTCGATCCGGTCGCAAGGCGAATGTAGTAGTGCCCCGGCGATGCAGGCCAGTTCTGCAACTGCCCGTAAGGGTGCGCGGTTCCTTGGACGATCAACTGTTGCGCCTGTGATCCGTCTGCGTAGTTGTTCCCAGCTGTCGCACCAGTGTCGAAAGCAATCGCTGTCGGAGATTGCGCGTTGTACGCAGTCACCGCCGTCTGCACTGACTTGGCGTCTGACTTGCATGCGCTGACGGCACTGTTCGAGGTCACGTTGCCAACGGCGAGCACGACAATCGTGGCCAAGATGCCGAGCACCACGATCACGATCAGCAACTCAATCAACGTGAATCCATGCTCACGGTTGTCACGACGGCGCTCAACGGCACCAGAAAACTTGGTCATTGTTTCTCCATCTTCCCCTGACGAACCGTCAGTATCACTGCTATCGCCGAGGACTGTACACCAATCGACCCTCGATGTCTGGTCAGGAGAGCATCGGTCATCAACTCGGCTCATCCCAACTCTCGATGGTCATGTTCTGACCACACGTAGTGATCGCCGTCGCTGAGCAGTTCCCGTTTCCGGAGCTATCGAAGTCGTTGTACGCGACCACGGCAGTCAGGTACGGGTTCGAGGTGCACGCTCCGTCGAAGGACAGTGCGACGGGACCCGTCGTCGTCACCGACTGCGACAACGTGATGGTGTTCGCTGTGGGATCGATGCTCACGATCAACGTGCCAGCAGAGAAGGGTCCTTGCCCCGTAGCCAGGATCATCCCCGCATTGAGCGACGCGAGGTCTGCGCTCGATACCGCAACGGTCGCACTCGGAGCGCTCGAGGTCCCATTCGTCGTGCCGTTGATGGTGGCGCTCGGCACCGCTGGACAGGCGTCGAAGGTGATCGTCCGTGAATTCGCCGAGGTCTCATCGGTATTGATCGAGCAGTAGACCGTGACCTGCTGGGACGTACCCCCACTCACCGTTGGCGCTGGAGCAATGGAACTGGTGACGGGCCATCCGGGGCAGGTGGTGAAGGTCTGACTGGGCTGGTAGCGGTACCGCAGGTCCTGTATGCGAATCTGCACTGCGGTGTTGGCCGCGTAGCGGAAGTTGAGGGAATTCGAGGATTGCGTCGCCTGGAAGAGGCCATTGCCAGTCCATGACAACAAGGCCATCACAATCAAACTGCCGACCAGCATGAAGCCGAGGGCGAGGAGCAGCGTCGCCCCCTGGCTATCTCTCTGTCTCATGTCTCGGCGCGTCATTTGGTCGGGGTGAAGGGCCAGGTATTCCCCGAATACTTGGCCTGAGTCGGCGAGGCCGTGAGGTTCGTCGAGTTGGCCGTGATCTGTCCGGTGATGCTCTGCCCCGAACTCGAGGTGTAGGTGACGGTGCAACTCACCGAACCAGCACTCGTCGGAGTGAGATTCGAACATCCGCTGAACACGGTGCTGTTGGACATGATGGAGATGCGCAGCGCCGAATCAAAGGTCGGGTTGAAGGGGCTCACGCTCTCGGTCAAGGTGTAGGAGTAGTTGGTTCCCGTGTTCTTCAGGTACGAGGCAGTCAGGGTCGGCTTCGCTTGCTGCACACTCACTGCGAGGGTACCCGGGCTCGGGGTTCCGGTCACAGTGTTGTCATCAGCCAACGTCACCGACAGCGATGTGGCCGAAACCGGGAGGAACGATGCCAACGTACAGGTGTAGGTGGTCTTCGCCAAAGGAACAGTGGGCACCGAGGACACCGTCGTCGTATTGCACGGCACGGTTGATCCCCCAGCCGTCCAGGTCGGCAAGCCCCCATCGGTCGTGCCGGTTGCCGTGGTCGTGAACGTGACCGGAGTCGTTCCATAGGTGTAGGGACCAGGACTCGATGCCGTGGGCTTCGTGAGCGTCACGGTCTGCTTGGAGATAGTGATGGCTCCAGTCGTTCCCGACTTGGCGTTGTAGTTCGCATCCCCGCTGTAGGCCACGGTGATCGTTCCGTAACTGGCGGCGCCGAAAATCGCGCAGGTCGCCTTCCCAGTTCCATCGAGGGCCACCGAAGTACTCCCGCCGGCTGCGCCGAGTGCCGGTTGCGTGAAGGATGGACTGAGCGAAGTTCCCGCCCCACTCGCCAACTGATTGAACGTCACGGAGTTCGTCGTGACGGCGACGATCTTGGTCCCCACGGCGAACCCGCCGCTGGTTCCGGCGAGGACCATTCCCGCGGCAACCTGGGTTGACGGGTCAACCCCAGTGAAGGTCATGGTGGCGCTGTTGGCACTCACGCTGCCCCCCGTCAACGACACCGAACCGCACCTGAGCAATCCACTCGATGATGAGGTGAAGGTCACGGTTCCCGTCGGCACTGCCCCTGAAGGAGCTGTGGCGATGGTCACAGCGACGGGCTGCGTGGTTGGGTAGGTCACACTCGTCGTGGCTGTTGGCGTGACGGTCATCGTTGCCGTGAACTTGGTGATGGTAACCCCAGGTGCCGATGAACCCGATGCCGACGCCGACCCTGTGTAGTTCGTATCTCCGGAGTACGTTGCCACCACGGTTGAGTACGATGCGGGTGTCGAGAGTGTGCACGTTGCCGATCCAGTGGTGAGGGCGAGACCCGAGCAGCCCGTCACCACGGTGCCACCGCTGGAGATGGTCACCGTGCCGCCGTCAGGCGCGGGGCTGACCGTGATCCCCACGCTGACCTGGGTCGGGTAGATCACCGAGCCGTTGGCGACTGATTGACCTCCCGAAGTCACCGTGAGCCCAGTAACCGTCGGTGCAGGCGTTACGGTCACCGAAGTTGTGGCCGACGAACTCGGCGCGAGGAAGAGTCCAAGTCCAGCCGCGTCCGCGGTGTAGGTCGCGCTCACCGGCACCGTACCGACGGGCAGGGTGGTGACCGTACACGTGACGCTCCCGTTCGTGACGGGAAGGTTGGCACAGGAATTTGGAATTCCTGATCCCGAGAGCGTCACCGTTCCAGCATTCACCTGCTGGCGCACTGCGAGAGCAGATGCGGGACTCACCTGTGCGGTGAGGAGCACCGGAGAGCTGTATGACGATGACGATGGCGAAGCAGCGACTGCAATCGTCGTCGCTTCATTGAGCACGTAGGTCACCGTTTGGGTTGCAGTGCCTGCACCGTTGCTCGCCGCAATGGTCAAGGTGTAGGTCCCGAGGTCCAAGTTGGCATTCGGCACGAGCGAAGCGACACCGTCGCCGTTGTCGGTGAAGGTGAACATCGACGTGCAACTCGCACCCAACTGATTCGTGCAATTGGCCAAGGTGAAGTTGGGAACCGGCCATGCCAGTGCTTGGAAATTGAGGAGCTGAGAGTTTGGTGATGCCACGATCGCTGAGGTGGCTGCCGGCAAACTCGGTGCGGTGACCCCGGTCAAGCCGTAGTTCGAGACTGGGAAGGACAGTGACTTCGAGAGGCACTTCGGCCCTGGTGTGGGGTAGGTCGCGCACGCGGGACCGGTCGCAGTGATGGTGATGAGTTGAGTGTGCACGATCCCGGACGGACAGGCATCGGTGAACGTCGACCCATTGAAGTACGAGATCGCAGCGATGCCAACGGTGTAGCCGGCCGGCGGGGCGGGCGCGGTCACGCTGTAGGTCTTCACCGTGGCGCAGGGAACGAACGCCGTATTGGCCTGCAACTGGATCTGCGTCGTGGCGATCTGCGCGTACTGATCCAGCGTGGTGTTGAGGGTGTTGAGCACCTTCACCTCTGCAGAATCGGTGAAGGAGGTGCCGAAGGCACTGAGGAGCGAGACGGAGACGATCGCCATCAACACCATGGCCAGAAGCAGTTCAACGAGCGTGTCGCCTCGGTCCGACCGTCGATCGTCGCCGTCGACCACCACTACCGGGTGCTCATCAGGCGGAGGCTGCGTCATCCGACGTCGAGCGTGCCGTTCCCGATGAAGGAGAGCGACTGAACGACCATGTACTTCGCAGTGAGCAGCCCTGCTTGGCCAATGACCACCTGCTGGTTCGGCACGTAGATACCACCGAGGTAAACGCCAGTTCCATTGCCAGTCGACGTCACTCGGCCGCCGGGGCCAATCTTTCCCGGACGGTGACCGCCGGGTCCCGCAGGTGCAGTCGTCGTCGAGATGAGGACCTGGCTCGTCGCTGAGGCATTGGGGTCCCAGATGGAGAGGCCTTGGTAGTTCGCACCATTCCACGAACCGAGCCCCTGGAGCGAGACCGCTCCAGAGGTCGCAATGTTGAATCCACCGTTGTTGGGCATCACGTAGAAGAGCGCTCCACCGGATGCTGACGTGGCCACGCTGGCGTTCCCGAACACCGAGAAGGAACCCTGGGCACCCTCTGTGGCCCCGCGATCGCAGGCCAATGGACCGTGGTGTCCGAGGGCATCGGGATCTGGACCGGGGTTGCACGGTGCTGCTTGACCGAGGAACCCAGGTCCTGCTGGACCTGCCGGTCCGATGCCCTTCCACCAGTGGCCCTCATCATCAGGCCTGGCCGCACATGCTCCGCGTGTCGGGTTTGAGATGTTGTTGAGGAGGTAGATGGTGCTCCCGAAGGTCACCGAAGCGTTCTGCCCCGCTTCGAAACCATCAGCGAAGTAGACCTCGCTCCCCGAGGTCGACGGCGTGTCGAAGACGACGGTGCTCGAACCGCCGACGTTGACCAACCCACCGGCAGCACCCGAGGAAGCGCCGAATTGGTAGCTGCCGCCACCGGTGTAGGTGAAGTCGTAGGTCTGATTCGTTGCCGGCTTGCCCAGTCCAGCGCAGGCGCTACTCGAAGAGGTTGTGCCGAGTCCGTACACGCCATTCGCGAAGAGCCCCGGGGTCAAGAGGTAGCGACCATTGGCAGCATCCCATGTGCAGGTTCCAGACGCCGTCACCGTTGGCGCAGCGACCGAGGGGACCGCAGTCGTCGAACCAGGAGCCAGCGGGTCCGTTACTGGCGCGTCGAGGGTCGCCCCGTTGATTTGCGAGGTCGCCCCTGTCGTTGAATTCGGGACCTTCACGATTGGATGCGCGGGCGGTCCGAACGGCTGGCCGGGTCCTGGGCGTGCCCCAGGGCCATGGCCGGGCCCGCGAGCACCATGGATACGAGGGGCTGCCCCTGCATCGAGCACCACTGCACCATCGCACGCTGCATTCACTGCGATATCGCCCGCTCCGGAGGCCACGTTTAAGACCGAACCGACACCGAGGTGCAGCAGCACTGGATTGCAGGTCGTCCCGGCGGTGCCCTGCGCGGTCGGGTAGTTCGTACCGAGGAGGATCAGTGGCGAGACCGTGGCCGTTGGAGGAGCTGGCGTGATGCCTCCAGGCTGAACCCCGCCGATACTCCCGGTTGCTCCGAGCGTCGTCGTCGTGGTGCTGGCCGTCGTTGAGGGCTGATTCACGCTCGTTGGGGTGTAGGTCGAGAGGGCGACCGTGATGGTGCTCGCGGCTGCAGCATGATTCGCCACGTCGCTCGGGCCATCGACCGGTGCAGTCACCGAGGTGACGTAGCCCGAAGCAATCCAGGCAATTGCCTTGCTACTGGCGCCGACGCTGACGCTCTCGTTCGCTGTGCAATTCGCCAACGTGTTATCCGGAGCGCAACCGATCGAGAACTGCGTCGCCGGCTCAGTACTCAGTCCTGTCAGGAGAATCGTGGATTGAGCAGGCGTCTCCGAGTTGTTCGCAGCGATGCAGTAGTTGCGCAGCAGTGTGTAGGGGCCCGTGCCATTCAGCCCAGAGCCGACCTCGACATATCCAACGACGTCGCCATTGCTCTGCGTGAGGCTGAGGAACTGCTTTCCATTGCTCCCACAGTACCCAGCGTCACCTCCGGATAGGTCGGTTGGCGAGATCTCCGAAGTGCCCTGGACGTCCGCGATCAACTGCTGTTCATCAATCGTCGAGTTCGACGTCCCATTCATCTGGGATGAGACTGCTGCTTGCGTCGTGAACGCTTGGAGGAGGCCGAGACTAATGGCGCCGACCAACAGTGGGGTGATCAACATCGCGATCAAGAGCTCAAGAAGCGACATTCCCTGTTCGTCACGCTTCGGCACAGCGCCCATCCTAGGACAAACATTGTTACGGCTGCGGCTCAGCGGCAATCGCACGGGTTTTCCTCAGTGCACTTGACTGTAGACGCCGTACATCGCCGACACGAGGGCGATGGCGACGAACCCCACCACGACACCAACACCGACGATCACGAGTGGCTCAAAGAGCGACGTGAAGTGCTTGATGCGTTGGTCGAGTTCGCGCTTGAAGTAGTTCGCAGCCGTCTCCATCTGCTCGTTGAGCGTTCCCGTCTCCTCGCCAACCCGGAACATTTGCTGGGCTGCCGAGGGGAAGAGACCGGTTTCAGCGAGTGGTCCGGCGATTCCCTGGCCCTCCATCATCTGCGTCCGGATCTGCTCAATCCCCCTGCGGAAGACGATGTTGTTGGCACAATCGGCGGCGACCGTCAGTGCTTCAGGGAGCGGCACGCCAGTGTCGATCATCGACGCGAGGACTCGACTCACCCGCTCGACGATGGCGGTCCGCATGAGATCACCCACGATCGGCAACTTCAAGATGGTGGCATCGAGGTAGGTCTTGGCCCGATCCGAACGCTTGGTCCAGATGTAGAAACCGAAGGCAGCGAGCGCGACGAGGGCGATCACCCACCAGTACGTGCTGACGAGGGCGGAGAACCCGAGCATGATCCTCGTCGGCAGCGGCAGCTTGGCGTGGAGCTTCGTGAAGAACACTTCGAACTTCGGGAGGACGAACCCACAGAGCACGATCACCACACCAACGGCCATGAACAGGACAATGGCCGGGTAGATCAGCGCAGCGGTGAACTGCTTCTTGGCATCGATGTCGCGCTGGATGTAATCGGCCAACTGGTTGAGGACCCGGTCGAGGTGGCCGGTGAGCTCGGCAGATTGCAAGATGCCGACGTAGTAGTTCGGGAAGACCTCTGGGTGCGATGCCGCTGCCGCTGAGAACGTCTCTCCCTCGAAGAGATCATCGATCATCTTGAGGAGTACCTTGCGGAGCCGCTTGTCCTCGGTCTCGCTGGCGATCACGGCCAGGGCGTCCATGATGGGAATGCCGGCCTTCACGAACACGCCGAGCTGACGCGAGAAGTGCATGACCTCTTCAGGCTTCACACGATCTGGAGTGATTTCGTAGCTGAGGATCGAGGGCTTCTCAACAACACGGAGGGGTCGAAGTCCCTGGGCCTGGAGCTTCGCCATCGCGATGGCGTTGTCCTTCCCCGAGACGACCCCTTCGAGTCGGTTGCTATCGGCGTCGAGTGCGGAGTAGGTGAATTTGGGCATCGCTAAATGGCGTAGATCGATCGGATGACTTCAGCAGCGGTGGTCGCATCGCGCGAGATGAGGGCGATGGCCTCGTCTCGCATCGAGCGGACACCTTGGGATCGTGCCAACGCTCGGAGTTCTTCCTCTTTCGCCCCAGCCACAATCTCTCGCTTGAGCTCTGGGGTCATGGGCACGAGTTCATAGATGCCAACTCGCCCCTTGAACCCGGTGTGACCACAACTGTTGCAGCCCGCACCGCGGTAGAACGTGGTCTTCTCTGGACCACCAGCGCTGCGGTAGAACTCCAACTCCTCATCGGTTGGGTCGTACGGCTCCTTACACGACTCGCAAATTTGACGAACGAGTCGCTGGCCAACGAGGCCGATCACCGACGAGGCGATCAGGAACGACTCGATGCCCATGTCGATGAACCGAGTGAGCGCTCCAATGGCATCAGTCGCGTGGACCGACGACAGCACGAAGTGACCGGTCAGCGTCGACTGAATCGCGATCCGCGCCGTCTCGACATCTCGAATCTCACCAACGAGCACGACGTCGGAGTCTTGTCGGAGGATCGACTTCAGTCCCGTGGCGAAGGTGAGACCCGCTTGTTCGTTGGTCTGGATCTGATTGATGGACGGGAACACGTACTCCACCGGGTCTTCGATGGTCATGACGTTGCGGGCGGTATCGCTGATCTCAGTGAGGGACGCGTACAGCGTGGTCGTCTTGCCACTTCCAGTTGGTCCCACGCAGAGCACCATGCCGAAGGGAGCTCTGATCAGCTTGGAGTACGTGGCGTGGGTGTCGGTCGCCATACCGAGCTCAGCAATGGAGAGCAGCGACTTGGACTTATCGAGGAGTCGAAGGACACAGGCTTCGCCCCAGATCGTGGCCACCGTTGCCACTCGAACATCGAGCGCTCGCCCGTCGACAGTGGCGGTGAACATGCCGTCTTGGGGACGACGACGCTCCACGATGTTCATCTCCGCCATGATCTTGATACGACTCACGAGCCCGAGCCCCATGGATGCTGGGAGCACCAGGACGACCTTCAGCACGCCGTCCACCCGGTTGCGCACTCGAACGATGTCGTCCGCGGGCTCGATGTGGATGTCTGAGGCTCCCTCTCGCATCGCTTGGGAGAGGATGCGGTTCACCACGCGAACAATGGGCGCGTTCTCGGGGTCAGCCTCTTGGTTCGCGACTGCCGCCGTGCGTCTCCGTGGCACCTGATCTGCTTCGAATTCCTCCACGATCTCGGCGACGCCTGAGAGCGCGTGGTAGTTGCGGTCGATTGCCGAGCGAATATCGCTCGACCGGGCAACTGAGGCTTCGACCCGCAAGCCACTCGCCTGTGCGAGTAATCCCATGATGCGCTCGTTCGGTTCAGCGCAGGCGACCACGAGTGCATCGGGGAGGACGCGCATCGGGAAGACCATGTGTTCGCGCGCCACTTCTTCGGGAACGAGGTCGAGCGCATCGGCGTCGAGCCGCTCATGTGAGAGATCGGTAACCGGCAAGTTCGAGAAGGCGGCAATGGCGTCGGTCAAGACGTCAGCGTTGACGACTTGGTTGGCGACGAGCGACTCGAGGAGCGTGCCACCAACCTTGAGCATCCGTCGATGCGCCTCGTCGAGGTGCTCACCGGTGGCGATCCCCTGCGCTACCAAGTGGTCCTGGATCGGGGTCGCGACGCGCTGTGGCACGGACGACGAACTCGTCGGTGTCGAGATTGCCGCCGTTAGCGCTGGCGAGCGGTCGGCAGTGCTCTGCTCCGCCCCTGGCAGCTGCTGCACCGGTCGACCGGTGCGAGGATCAATGGCGATCAGCGGCCGAGGGGCGTCATCCTCGCCCTGCGACAACGCTGGGGATGGCACCGGCTGACGAAGAGCGCTCTTCGGCATCGACCCAGTCGCCTTGTCCTTTCGGTTCCGTCCAAATCGCGACTTCTTCGGTTGGGCGAATTGCGCAGCAAGTCGAACAGATGGCGACACCAGTCGCTCGTCGATGACCCGTTCGTCGGTAGGTGGTGGAGTACCTGGGTCAGCCAACGCCGTGCCATCAGTTTCAGATTCGGCGGCCGACGAATCCTCTGGTGCATCCCACCCTGGAGTTGTGCCGGTCACCGCCACTGGCACCATCGGCGAATCATCGCCTGCGAGTTCCGGCGGTGTCGACGACGCCCTGGAAGCACCATCATCGATTCCTCGATTGAGCGGAGGATCACCTCGTCGGGCAGCGTGATCGTCGGGGAGTTCGGGATCGCCAGCGGACGGGGCAATGGTGGTGCTCGGGATTGCTTCGGGGCTTCCACCCGGGGCTGCAACCGACGATGCGTCAATGGCTCCGTTGCCAACCTCATCGCTCGCAGCGGCCTCAACCAGGTGCAGATGATCGGCGTCGCCACCGTTGTCACCACGGTCGGCGAAGGAGCCCGAAGCGCCATCGCCTCCAACGTGGTCGCCGAGAACCGTCGAGCCATCCTCGCGCCCAGGAGCGAGTGCGCCCGGCACGACGTCGACGCCCTCGATGTGCTGGGCGGGCGCCTCGACGTCACGAGCGACGGGTGGTGCATCCGAAAGCGAAGATGTCGACTCGAGGTTGTCGTGTTCTGACCACCTGAACTCATCGTCTTCAAGGGAACTCGTCGTTGTCTCACGATCAACCACCTGCTCGTCGTCACCGTTGATGGACGACGGTGCTGCAGGATGCAATTCCGATGCCGAGGACTGCACGATGGCCTCGGCCGACGCCAGCAATGCAGCGAAGTCCGCGTCATCACCATCGTCTTCAAGCGAGTCGATCGAGATCAGCGATTGGCGCTCATTCTCCACCGTGGGTTCTTCGTCCTCATGGGCGAGGGCCTGCTCTTGGCCGAAAATCCCATGCAGTGGTTGCAGCGCGTCATCGCTCATTGGCTGGTCATCCGAATCAGCGGCCGCGTGGTCGTCGGATGTGAGCGGATCGAGGCTCGTCGCTATTTCCGTGGGGGGTTCAGGTGCTCCCACCACGACAGGCTCCACGTCGTTGAGCTCCGGAAGCGGTAGGGCCGTGGACGAGGTGATCTCGACCTCGTGGTCGTCGGAATCACCAGACGCGACGCTCGTTGGCAGCGACACCTCGGGTTCGAACCCCTCTGGCGCGATCTGCTCGACCTCGTCAACCACGAGCGGTGGAGCATCGGCAGCGACGTCAACCTCATCGAGGTCGTCAATTGCGCCGAGCGCAACCGTTGCCATTGCGGCGCCGTCAGGCTCGAGTGTTCCCGATGCGGAGAGGGCAGCCTCGACGGCGTCGAGGAATGGCGGATCCGCAGTCGTCACGTCGGCTGGTGCAGCATCAGGTAACTCGGCGATCCCACCGTCTGTTGGGAGCGATGATGCCAGCGTTACTCCGTCGACAGCTCCGAGCGCAACCACATCGGCAATGCCAGAACCCGCAGAACCAGCCCCATCCAACGTGACCTCGGCCGAATCATCGAGCGCGATTTCTGTACCTTCAGGGGCGTCGGCGAGCCGCATCTCGGCGTGGTGTTGCCCCGCGGGTTCAAGGACGAGTTCCCAGAGGTTCTTCTTCACCTTGCGCGCCGAGACCACGGTGAAACCCTGCGCTTGCGCATCTGCGATCGCCTTCGCGACTTGGGCGTCTTGACGCTGGCGCTTCACCTTATGAGCGCGTGCTGGAAGGACCACCTCGACCGGCTCAGGGTCGGCGAGGACGAGTGGTTCGTCGGTTCGCTCGTTCGCGATGGTCATCGTCCCGTGGTTCCTCAGTTCGCACGCAGGCTCGGCCGATGGCCCACGGCCCGACACCGCCGCATCACCGACACGAGAGCGTCAGCAATTGAGCAGCCGCACCACAAGACAGCGGATGAGTAGCAATACTCCGATCCTACACCGAGGCCTCCTTTCATTCCCCGGCGGCAACCGGTCGATGCGCGACGTAGCATGGCCCGACTGCCCGAAGGAGGCCTCCATGGCGAAGACGGTGATGATTACTGGTGCCGGTTCAGGATTTGGTCGCGGTGCGGCCTTGGCGCTGGCCGAGCGTGGCCACACGGTCTACGCCACCACCGAAACCGATGCCCAAGCAGCCGAACTCGCTGCAGCTGCCCCGCAGCTCATCGTTGAGCGCGTGGACATCACCACTGACGACGTGGCGAAGGCCGCGTCGTGGCCGATCGACGTCCTCATCAACAACGCTGGCGCCGGCCAAACCGGCCCCCTCGCTGATGTGGACCTCGCGCGGGTCCGTCGCCTCTTCGACGTGAACGTCTTTGGGACCATGGCCATCACCCAAGCCGTCCTGCCCCAGATGGTGGCTCGTGGGAGCGGCCGGGTCATCGTGGTCTCGTCCATTGCTGGTGTGGTCGCCGGTCCGGCCTTCGGCCCCTACTCCATGACCAAGTTCGCCCTCGAATCCTTCGGCAAGACCCTGCGCGGCGAGTTGGCGGGCCAAGGCATCGACGTCACCTTGATCAACCCTGGCCCCTACCTCACCGGCTTCAACGACCGGATGGCCGACTCCATGTGGGAGTGGTTCTCCGAAGACTCCCTCAGCGCTCCGTCGACGCCGCTGTTCCAGATGATGCGGCAGTTCGTGACCGAGGGCCAGATGGATCCCCAAGAAGTCGTCGACAAGCTCGTCGAGCTCGTTGAAGCCGAGACCACCACCGAGAACAACTTCGTGCCGGAGAACATCCTCGGCGGCCTCCCTGACGCGCCGATCATCTAGCACCCTTCACTTCAGGAGTTCGAGCGAGCACGCTGGAACCATGAAGAAGCCTGCAGCAGTTCTCCTCATCGGTGCGACACTCCTTGGTGCCAGCGTGGTGCCCGCCGGAGCAATGCCAGCACGAACGGGGACGGTTCCCGCGATCTGGCCGAGTGCACCGGCTCCGTGGCGAACCGCTGCCCAGACCGCCCTCGCCTACGCCGGCCGTCTGGGGTTCGCCCACCCCGTGCTCATCCGCTACCTGGCCACATCGTCGACCGCCACCATGACGATCACGCCCCAGCGTGGCGGACCGACCACGGTCATCAGCGAACAGTTCCGGAGTGGACGCTGGTTCGTCACCGGCACCGCGGCCTCCACGATCCACGTGGCAGACCCCACACCTGGCCAGTGGCTCGGGAGCACGGTCACCGTGCGCGGCTGGGCGCAAGGGTTTGAGGGACAACTCCGAGCATTCGCCATGAGCAGGGGCGTCATCGTGGCAGAGACCGTCGCCCACTGCGGGTCAACGAGCCTCGGGCCACTGACCGCCACCCTGCACGTCGGCAACCACCCCGGGTCTCCAGTCGTGCTCTCCGTCGAAGAGCGATCAGCTCGAGATGGCTCCACCATTGCCGCGTCGGTCATCGCAACCGTCGGGATTGCGCTCACCTAAGCCACCGAGCAGCTCGTTGATTCGGGGACGCCAGTCGATGCCTTCCGACGTGCCTCGCTCTGCCTGGGCGGCCCTGCGCTCCCCCTCGCAGATGGCGGCAACCTCTGCCAGATTGCCCGGGAGCATCAGAGCGATCCGGTCCCGGAGCACCTGCGCCAACGCGGGAGCAGTCCCACTGGTCGTGACCGCGACCCGGACTGGACCTTGGGTGTGGAGTGCCGCGAAGTAGGTATCGCCTCGAGTCAGGTCGTCGACCACGTTGCACAAGATGGTGCGTTCCTGCGCTTCAGCCCAAATCTGGTCGTTCACCGGACCGTTGGCGGTGGCTGCCACCACGAAGAGGTAGCCCTCGAGGTCGCCGGGGGCGTAGGGCCGAGTGATGACGCGTGCGACCCCTTCAGGGATGGCTCCCAAGAACACGTCGGAGAGCATCGTGACCGCCGCTCCCTCCGCAACGAGTTGCGCGGCCTTGCGACAGCCGATGGTGCCACCACCGATCACGAGGACCGGGCGGTTGGTGAGGTTGACGATGAGGGGGAACATCAGCGAAGCGCGTGGGCGAAGGTCGAGATCTCGGCCGCCGAGTAGCCAGCCACCGCACCGATGACGAGGACTGCGGGGCTGGAAATGACTGCGGTTGCGAGGTGGGCGAGGGTGGTGGCGACCACTCGCTGCCGATCGGTCCAGGCCCACTCGATCGCCGCCACCGGCGTGCCCTCATCGAGGCCACCATCGAGTAACTGCCGTGCCAGCTCGGCCCGACGTTCGACGCCCATGAGCAGCACGATCGTGAGGCCGGACTGCGCGAGCGCCGTGAGATCGACCGCGCTCCCGCCACTCCCGGTCCCCGTCACGATCACGACGCCACGCGAGAGGTCTCGGTGGGTCACTGGAATGCCTGCCGCTGCTGGAGCTGCCAAGGCCGATGACACCCCAGGGACCACCTCAACGGGAATCGAAGCTCCTTGGAGGGCGAGCACCTCTTCGAAGCCACGACCGAAGACGAAGGGATCGCCACCCTTCAAGCGCACGATGGTGCCCCCGCTCAAGCCGAGGGTGACGAGGAGGTCGTTGATGAGGGCTTGGGTGCCCGACTGCCCCGGTTGTTTCCCGACCTCGATCACCTCTGCGTTCGCGTTGATGCACGCTCGCACGCTCTCGTCGACCAAGCGATCGATGACGACGACGTCTGCCTCGCCGAGGAGTCGTGCCGCTCTCAGGGTCAACAGATCGGCAGATCCTGGGCCCGCACCGACGAGGTAGACGGTCACGGCACGAGCACCCGAGCAGCGAAGTCACCGAACGTCTCGCCGTCGGTGCGCTCCTGTTCCCACCGAGCGAACAGCGGAGCCATGGTTGCCCCGAGGTCGTCGAACTTGACCTTCTCGGCGACGAGGGTGTTCAGGCGATCGCCACGAGGGCCCCCGCCGAGGTAGAGGTCGTAGGAGGACTTCGTTCGCCCAACGATGCCAATTTCAGCGACCGTTGGTCGGGCGCAGCCATTCGGGCACCCCGTGAGCCGCAGCTGCACCCGCTCGCCTCCTGGACCGCTCGAGAGGAGCGCCGCTTCGAGTTGGGTCACGAGGTCGGGGAGCTTGCGCTCTGCTTCGGCGAGGGCCTGACTGCAGGTTGGCAGGGCCACGCAGGCCAACGCGTTGCGCTCCACAGGTCCGAGCTCCTCTGCGCTTCGAACCCCATGGTCTGCGAGGACCTGGTCGATTGCTGCACGATCGCCTGCAGAAATCCCGGCAAGGACGAGATCTTGCTCCGCGGTTACCGCCATTTTGAGACCTCGATACGTGGTGGCGAGGTGACGGAGCGCGCTGCGCAGTTGTGGTCCACCATCGATATCGGCGATCCGGCCCGCGCCGATGCGAATTCCAACCCGGAGATTCCCATCGGGCTGGGTCGCCCATCCGAGGTGGTCATCGCCGGGTGCGAAGGTGAACGCTTCGAGCGGTGGCCGGAGTTGTGCGCCGAGCCGTTCGGCTACTTCGGCAGCGAAGGCGTCGATCCCAAGTTCGGCGACAACGTACTTGAGGCGAGCGTGGCGCCGGTCGGTCCGGTCGCCGAGGTCACGGTAGGTCGCGAGCACCGCTTCGATGAGCGGGGTGAGTTCTGCATCGGTCGCAAACGTCAACGGATCAGCGAGGCGGGCGAAGGTCGCGTCGTTGGCGTAGCTGCGACCGAGTCCTCCACCGACGGTCACCTGATACCCAGCGCCCAGCTCCTCGTGCACCGCTGGCGTGATGCCGAGGTCTTGGGCCAAGACGTCGATGCAGTTCTCATCTGGATTGGCGATCCCAATCTTGAACTTCCGCGGCAGGTAGGTCTCGCCGTAGAAGGAGCGTTCGGGGCCAACTTCACGGCTGACCGCTGGCTTCCCCTCGACGAAGAGCTCGTAGTAGGCCGTCGACGCCGGTCGGAAGGCGACGGCCAAGTGATCCGTCAACGTCGCGAGCTCGCCCACTGGGTCATCGAGGGTGCACACCGGACAGGCCACGACGTTGCGCACCACATCGCCACACCCGGCGAAGGAGGTCAACAGGTTTCGCTCGAGCTCAGTCACGAGTGGACGGAGTCCGGCCTTTGCCACCCCATGGAACTGGACGGCCTGGCGGGTGGTGAGGCGGATCGTGCCGTCGGCGACGTCGTCAGCGAGGCGATCGAGGGCGAGGTACTGCTCCGTCGTGAGTCGCCCACCGGGAATCGCCACCCGCAACATGAAGATGAACTCGAGGGGGAGTCCGGCAACCGATCGCTCCCGACGCGAGTCGCGGTGGTCCTGGGCGTAGACGCCGTGGAACTTGAGGAGTTGTTCAGCGGACTCGCTCACGTTTGGAGCATCGCTCGCCAGTTCGCCAGCGAGGGGTCCGCGCAGGTGATCGCTCGAGCGCTTGATCGCCTCGACCGCCGTCTCTTCCCCACTCCAGAGGCCCATGGATCCTGCCTTTCTCTAATTGTTGATAAATCTAATCAGATTTATCAACAATCGACGAATCGACCATGGTGGGTGATGGAGTTAGCCGATCACGCCCTTGTCCCGGAGGGCAGCAATCGCGTCGGGAGTGAGACCGAGTTCTCCGCTCAAGACGGCGTCAGTGTGCTCACCGAGCCAGGGCACCCGGGTCTCAGGGCCTTCGGGCACGCCCTCCATCTTGATGGGGTTCCCCGGAGTGAGCACGGGTTCCGCGATGCCGTCGGTTCGCTCCATGGCCACGAGCATGTGGCGCGCCTCGACGTGGGGGTCGGCCATCACCTCATCGGCGTCGAACACGGGACCAGACGTGAGTCCTGCGCTCGTGAACGCCGTGCAGCACTCGAGCTTGGTCCGTGACGCCGCCCAGGCCTCAATCGCCGGCCGAATGTCACTCTCGAGCCGGACGTTCCAGTCGGCCCGAGTGGCGAAGCGTGGGTCATCGGCCCACTCCGGGCGCTCGATGATGGCGCAGACCTGGGCCCATTGGTGCTCGCGGATCACCTGGAGGACGAAGTAGCCGTCGCTGGCCTTGAACCCCGTCATGATCCCCGACGCCCCAAGGCCACCACGAAGGCCTAAGGAGGCGAAGTTGGTCACGATGTCGGTCATGGCCACCATGACGTCGAACATCGCCACGTCGACTCGCTGCGGGCCTCCGGTGGCATCTCTGAGCCGCAGTGCGGCCAAGGTTCCAATCGCTGCGAAGAGCGCGCTTGAGATGTCGCCCACGGCGCCCATGGGGGCGACCGCTGGAGGCTTCCCCTCCTCACGCTTCAACTCGTACATCCCGCTCATCGCTTCGACGATGGCGGCGAGGGCCGGCCACGATCCATAGGGCGACGACGCCGAGCCGTTCACCGAGTACCCGAACCCCGACAGCGAACAGAACACCACGCTTGGGTGGGCAGCGACGATGTCGTCGTAGCCGAGCCGCAACCGGTTGATCGCTCCGGCTCGGAAGTTCTCCATGACGACGTCGAACTTCGGGGCCAAGTCGAGAATGAGTTGGCGACCTTCTTCAGATTTCAAGTCCACCGCAATGGAACGTTTGCCGAGGTTGTTGCGGAGGAATGTGGCCCCGACGGTGCGACCCTCAGGATCGGTCATGGCCGGCAGCGATCCCCGACCGAGATCCCCAGAACCTGGTGACTCCACCTTGACGACGTCTGCTCCCAGTCGAGCGAGGAGTTGCGTGGCGAACGGGAGCGCCTGCATCTGCTCCAGCGCCAAGATGCGAATGCCCTCGAGGGGCTTCCTCCCCGCCGGACCGAAGACCTCACCGACGGAGAAGTAGCTCACTTGGCGAAGGAGAGTTGGTAGAGGTCGATGGCGTTGCCGCGAATGACCTTGTTGACCTGGGCTTGTGTGAGGCCTTGGACCATGTCGAGCGCGATCTGCTTGGTATCCGGCCAGGTCGAGTCGGTGTGGGGGTAGTCGGTCTCAAAGGTCACGCGGTCTTCACCAATGACGTCGAGGCTGCGCAGGCCATGGAAGTCCTTGAAGAAGCAGCCCCACACCTGACGGTGGAAGTAGGTCGAGGGTGCCTCAGGAATGAGGTCCTTGACCCCACCCCAAGCCCGGTGGTCGACCCACACAGCATCGGCGCGCTCCAAGATGTAGGGAAGCCAGCCGATTTGTCCTTCGGAGTAGGCGAGGCGGAGTGCGGGGAAGCGCACGAGCACACCAGAGAACAAGAAGTCAGCGAGCGAGCTCATGGCGTTGCCGAAGGAGAGGGTGGCCGCCACGGCAGATGGGGCATCAGCCGAGGTCGCCGGCATCTTCGACGACGAGCCAATGTGCATGTTGATGACGGTTCCGGTCTCCTCGCAGGCACGGAAGAAGGGGTCCCAGAATCCACTGTGGATACTCGGGAGGCCGAGGTGGACGGGGATCTCTGAGAAGCACACGGCACGGACGCCACGGGCTGCGTTGCGACGGACCTCTTCGGCTGCGAGTTCGGCGTCCCAGAGGGGAACGATGATGAGCGGGACGAGGCGACCGTCAGAGTCACCACACCACTCCTCCACCATCCAGTCGTTGTAGGCCTTCACGCAGGCGAGACCGAGGTCATGGTCCTTCGCTTCGGTGAAGGTTTGGCCGCAAAAGCGCGGGAAGGTCGGGAAGCAGAGCGATGCCTCCACCCAGTTGAGGTCCATGTCTTGGAGGCGAGCCTTCGGGTCGTAGCAACCAGGACGCATCTCGTCGTAGGTGATGGGTGACATCGACATGTCGTCACGATCAAAGCCAACGGCTGCGACGTGGCGCTTGTTGATGTAGACGAGGTCTTCGAAGATCCAGCAATCTGCCTTCGGTCCCGACTCGTCGAAGGACTGCTCGTAGACGCCGCCGCCGATGTGCTTCATCGACCCAATGCCTCGACGCTCCGAGCGAGGTCCTGCCGCCTTGTACTTCTCGGGCAACCAGGTTTGCCACAGGTGGGCCGGCTCAACGACGTGGTCGTCAACCGAGATGATCTTCGGAATCTCGAGTGCTTGGTCTGGCATGGTTGCTCCTCGCTCGTACTGCTCGCATCGTACCCCCGTGGCCCAGAGGGGTCCGATTGAGGTTTCCGCCGCTCCGTCGTGGTGGCTGAAGCGTCACCACCTGTGGCTCACGGTCTCAGCGACGGGTCTTGTGCACCGCCCTCGCAACCGATGCCGTCAAGCTGAGGATCACGAGAAGCGGCAAGAGCACCACTGCAACGCCATTGGCATGTGCCGCGAGGCTCACGAGCGCAGCTACTCCGAGGGTGATGAGGGTGGCCACGAAGAGTTCAGGGGTGTCGCCAACGAGGAAGTCCCACCAGAACATGGCGAAGCCTCGCAGGAGCCGGACCGGCAGCGACGTCGATGGTTGAGTGCTCATGTGACCACCTCGAGTGGGCGAACCGAGCGCCGGGTCACCGCAATCGCTGCCCAGGTCACCGCTAGGAAGATCCCGACGAGTACGAGCAGCATCACGTCGCTCGAACCTCCCGGCCAGCGAACCTTCAGTCCTTCGCCCGTCCAAAAGGTTCCGTAGGCAACGAGCATCACACCAACCGCCATCTTCATGGCGTTCTCGGGAACCGAAGAGAGCTGCTTGGCAACCACCACCCCAACAATGCCCACGAGGAGGAGAGCGATGGCTGCAGTTGCTGACGCTACGCCGAGATGGTGCGCAGACGTGCCGAGGGTAACAACGGTGATGACGACTTCAAGGCCTTCTAAGAACACGCCCTTGAAGGCCATGATGCAGGCGAGGCGATCGCGGTCGGGGCGAGCTGCTGCTGCTTCGAGCTCAGCCACGGTCTCTGCGTAGATCGCATCTTCATCGTGCATGGCTTTCAGCCCCGCAGAACGCAGGATTGCCTTGCGCAACCACTGCATTCCAAAGATGAGGAGGATGCCGCCCACGATGAGGCGCAGGGTGTCGATCGGCACCCTCACGAGAGAGGGTCCGAAAATCGCCACGAGGACAGTGAGCACCACAACGGCTGCACCCGTGCCCTCCATGGCCGATTTCCATCCACGGGTCTTGCCAACCGCGATCACGATGGTGAGTGCTTCGACCATCTCGACCGCACAGGCCAAGAACACCGCGCTGACGAGCACGGCGAGACCAGTGGGGCTTGATGCTGCGGCTGCGGTCATGTGCGAGAACCTTCTAACCGACTCACCCTGAGGACCCTAGTGTCCGCTCGTCATGAGCACTCCCGTCCGCGACCAACCACCGCAGACAATCCTCACTACGCTCCGAAGCGGAGGTGTCGCCAATGACGAAGCGGTCCGAAACACCGAAACTGCTCGGCGCACTCCTCATCGGCATCGTTGCTGCACTCGGCATCATCGCCATCGCCGCACGACCAGTTCCACCCGCTCCGCACCTCATCGTCGCCAATACCGCCGCTTTTGAGTTCTTCGCAGCGGCAACGGGCGTCCAGTGTGAGATCGATACCAACCTCGACACCAATGGGCCGATACCTCTCAATGCCACGACGTGCTTCACCATCACGCCACCGCGGCGAACCACGCTCACCGACAACGGCAAGGTCACCGAGTGCCGAGGGGTGGCCTGTCTGGCCAACCCCGGGATCACAACGCCGGTTCTCCCAAAGAACACGAAGGTGCGCTCAGGACCACATTGGTGTCGAACGACGCACGATGGTGTTGTGTGTGGCAACGCCACGTCGACGACGTTCAACATGACGGGAAGGGGCACGACGATCTCCGGCCAACACCCCATCGTGATCACGGTGCACCAACCCGTCGTCGAGTTCTTCGGCACGCCGAGCAGTGGCGTCGAGTGTGAACTCGATGTCGCTGCGCGGAACGGGTACAGCGGCGTGGCCGCCCCGGGAATTCCGACGGTCGCGATGTGCCTCCGCGTCAGTCCTCCAACTGTCGTCACCTTGGATGAGGCTGGCACCATTGTCGAGTGCCACCTCGAGCGCTGCCTCTCCAATGCCGGTCTCGGCACCCCGATTTACGGACGTGACACCGTCGTCATCGATGGTCCCTTTACCTGCAGGTCGGCGCCAGCCACGATCACTTGTCGAACCGGCAACCACGGTGGCTTCACTCTTGGACCGAACGGGATCAGGCGAGTCGCCTGATCTTCCCTACTTGGTCATCAAGTCCGGAGCCGTCTCCATGCCCTTGTTCCACACCGAGCGAGCGATGATCTTCGTGTAGTCGGCACGGTGGGCGTACTTCTTGGCGATGTCGCGGCTCTCCTCCAAGAGACCCTCGTCGAGGGTCGTCGGGTTGAGGCCGAGCGCCACGAATTGGTCACGAGTGACGTTCAGGTCGTTCTCTGCCGCTTCCTTGCGGGGGTTCGGCAGGTTGGCGATCTCAACGCCGGTCAACTTCGAGATGAGCTCCGCGAGTTCACGGACTCGGTAGGTCTCGGTGACCTGGTTGAAGACCTTGACCTGCTCGCCGCGTGCAGGTGGGTTGGCGAGAGCGATCTCAATGCAGCGGACCGTGTCTTTGATGTGGATGAACGCACGGGTCTGTCCACCGGTCCCGTGCACCGTCAGCGGGTGACCAATGGCGGCCTGCATGAGGAATCGGTTGAGCACCGTGCCGTAGTCACCGTCGTAGTCGAAGCGGTTGATGAGCCGCTCATCGAGGGCGGTCTGCGGGGTCTGAGTGCCCCACACGATGCCCTGGTGGAGGTCGGTGATGCGGAGGCCGTCGTTCTTGGCGTAGAAGGCGAAGAGCAGTTGGTCGAGCGTCTTGGTCATGTGGTACACCGAGCCAGGGTTGGCCGGGTGCAGGATCTCACGGTCGATCTCACCATCAGGGGTCGGGACCTTGACGGTCAGGTAGCCCTCGGGGATCGGGGCGGAACCCGACCAGCCGTAGCCGTAGACGCCCATGGTGCCGAGGTGCACGACTTGGATGTCGAGGCCGGTCTCGACGATGGCGCACAAGAGGTTGTGCGTGCCCGACACGTTGTTGTCGACGGTGTAGCGCTTGGCCTTGGCGCTGCGCATGGAGTACGGCGCCGCACGCTGCTCGGCGAAGTGGACGACGGCGTCAGGGCGGGAATCGAGGAGCACCTGCACGAGGCGGTCGTACTCTTCGGCGAGGTCGAGGTGGATGAAGGAAATTTCCTTACCGCTCAGTTCCTTCCACACGGCGATGCGCTCACCAATGGGACGGATTGGCGTGAGTGAGTCGACTTCCAAGTCCACGTCGATGTAGCGACGGCTCAGGTTGTCGATGACGGTCACCTCGTGACCAATGTCGGACAGGTGCAGCGCCGTCGGCCAACCGCAGAATCCATCTCCACCGAGAACGAGAACCTTCACCGTGCACTCCTCATGGACCCGACGGCCCGATTGGTCCAGCAACCTTGCTGGGACGCGAACTCGCCAAGACTAGCAGCGTGAACAGCGCGGAATGAGTTGCAGCACGCCCTTTGGAGAGGTATCGGCTCTCGGCCCGACGGGAGATCGGCTCGCCGTTCAGTCGATCGAGGGTTGGCCAAACAGTGAGCGTGCGGTGCGTCGCTGAAATCCCTCTCGTCGTGCCGTTGAGGCAAGTCCCACACGGAAGAGTCCAGTCGTTCAACTCCATCACACTCGGGGCAGGCCAGAGCCTCCATCAAGCCCAGTGCGATTCACTCAACGTTCGGGGGGTTCGCAACTCGAGCGGACGAAGAGCTCGCCGGTTGGACCTTCCACGTGACGCCATCGCGTGATCGTCAATTTTGACTTGTTCGCAGGCCGGAACCTCGGTAGGTTCCAAGCGATGATCAACAGTGCGCACGACCCTTCTGCCCTCCATGATCACTATCAAGAGGCGAAGTGCTTCCCGCACATCGTGATCGATGACTTCTTGGACCCGGTCGTCGCCAATTCAATTGCTGACGAACTTGAGGACATCAATTGCGACTCCTGGCTGTTTGATCCGCACGCGGATCAGGTCAACAAGTGGTCAATGCCCGACCTCCAGCAGTTGCCTCTCAACACTGCTGGGGCGTTGGCCTCCTTCAATAGCCCCGAAGCATTGATGTTTCTTCAGTCCCTCACGGGGATTCAACCCCTTTTGGCTGATCCTCAGTACCTCGGCGGTGGCGTTCACCTCTCAGCCACTGGAGGGAGACTCGGGGTTCACGCTGACTTCAATATGCATCCAGTGACGGGGCTGCATCGCCGATTGAACGCCCTGCTCTACCTCAATCGCGACTGGGATCCATCATGGAATGGACAATTGGAGATTTGGAATCGCCAAATGACGGCGATGGAGGAGTCCGTCGATCCAATCTTCAATCGACTCGTGGTGTTCAACGTGACTGATCACTCGTTCCACGGAGTTCCGAAGACCCTCCTCTGCCCTCCACACCGGCGTCGGATTTCGCTTGCGCTCTACTACTACACCGCGAAACGCCCTGACGAAGAGAAGGCACCCTTCCACTGGGCGACATGGCAACAACCACGGCAACAGTGAGTCCCAGCGTCTGACCTCTCGTGCGTTGCTTCCCACCTCAGCGGTGGACGGTGGGTCGTGCAGTGGTTTCGCGCCACCGAGGATGCGGGTAGGAGCGAGCACTTGCCCCCGTCAGACAGATGAACCCACCTGCATCGCACGAGGCCCGATTGGGCACTCAGTTTGTGTGTTCCATCAGAGAGGCTTGACTGATGGCTGCATCGCAGATCGCCTCGACCTCGATCGGTGGGCCATTGCCGGAGAAACCGCCCAGGGGCTCAGTGTTGCGCCAGTGCACCCAAGCGAGGGTCTGCTGTTCGAGATCGCCAAAAGTCCATCACCTCACCCAGGGCCTCTCGTGAGTTCTGCCGTTGAGAGGGCGTTCACACGTTCTGCGAGGGCGCTCTCCGATGAATCTCCGATGCTCCCAACAAACGGCCCAACTCTGATCTCGTCCATTCGCTCGCCGTGGCGAATGTTCAAGGATGCTCAGTGAACACCCTCCGGCTGTGAAGGCTTGCAGGTGGCGAGCGCCGTTCCTCGGTCATCGTGCGAGGAGCATGCGAGACCTCCGGTGCTAGACGCCCTTGAGCGACAGCAGTTTCGCCAGTTGGGGACTGAGGAGGTCGGCAAAGGACGTCGCGGCCTTGGGCTTCGTGATGACGACGGCTCCGGGGTAGGAGAGCTCCAAGGTGGCCGAACCCTTCGGTGGAATGAGTGCAACCGGAAGCGGGTTGGCATTGGTGCTCACCGCAGCCACGCCACCTTGAATCCCGAGCTCCATCACCTGCTTCCCGTGCAGTCGCTTCAGTCCGAGTTTCGTGATGGAACCCGTCAGACCACGTAACGATTTCTCAAAATTGGCAATGGTGATGGCTGTTGAGATTTCCGCGAACCCTGATGCTCCAGACTTCCCGAGGAGGGATGCCGCCATCCAATGGTTCGCAATGGCTGTGGCAATCGTTCCGAGGAGCCGCGGCGGAACGCCGCTTGAGGATGCGTGGGCGGCGATCACCGAGGATGCGAAAGCGTTGTCGACTTTGTAGGCGGAGAACCCACCGATGGTGACCACCTGAATCGTGCCCGTGGCACCGTCCACGTTCTTGAGGGTGAGCGTCGAGGACGAGTCGCCGTTGCGCTCAGAGAGGATCACCGCCGACAGGCTGCCACTGGCGAGGTGCTCACTCAGGCTGATCGAGGCTGACGGCTCGTGGGCGAGGTTCTTCACTGCGAGGTTGACGATCGACCTCGCCGACATCGACGACAGATCGGGCGCACCGCTCCCCCCACAGGCCGAGAGGAGCGCTCCGGCGAGAAGCACCGTCGTCATTGCCGTCAGAATTCGCTGTCCTCGCACCGCCACGCTCCTCGCTCGCCATCTCACCCTACCAACGGTGAATTCGACGACGGGAGTTCGATGTCACACCTCGCAAGCATCTTCCCTGCCCCCCGTTGGACCCCCCTACCTGAGAGGATAGAGACATGCAAGGACCGAATTCGGCTCCCGTTGAAGCGTGGCACCGCGAATTGTGCGAGGTCACGGACTGGCTGTACCTGTGCGGCGATCTGCCGCCGAACCCCGATCTCGCCGCTGCGCAGCTCGAGATCTGGCGTGCCGCAGGGATCACCGACATCGTCGACGTCCGTGAGGAGTGGAGCGATGAGGACCTCGTGGCCGATCTCGCCCCCGAGATCCGCTACCACCACCTCGGCACGCACGACAACGGTGGCACCCAGTCACCACGGTGGTTCGCCGAGGGACTCGAGGCCCTGCACACCGCACTGGCAGACCCCTACGCCAAGATCCTCGTCCACTGCCACATGGGCATCAACCGTGGTCCCTCGATGGGCTTCGCCTTCTTGGTCGATCAAGGCTGGCGCCCGGTTGAGGCCCTGGCCGCAATCCGCGCCGCCCGGCCAATTGCGGCGGTCGCCTACGCCACCGATGCGCTCGCCGCACACCACCGTCGCCGCGAGGTTGGCACCGAGCACGCAGCAGCGCAGCACCGCGAGGTCCGTGCCTGGATGTCGGCCAACGACATCGACACCGCAACGGTGATCCGCCGCATTCGCGCCGCCAGCTGACCTACCAGGTCAGCCCAAGCGTTGCCCGCATCGTGGCCTCAAAAGTGGCGTCGTCGAGCTGGGCCCGAAGGGGCAGGATCATGGCGGCATCGTCGCCAACCGGCACCCGAAGCGGTGTCGCTGGATCCTCGAGTGCAGCGAGGATCGCTCGGGCAACACCATCGGGCGAGGGTCGCCCACCCGGTCCAGCGACGACGTCATCAACGCCATCCCACTGCTCGACGAGGCCAGCGTAGGCAGGGTTGACGGGGAAGTCTGGAGATGCCTTCATGCCAGGCGCCGTGAATCCTGGCTCGATGAGGACGAGGCGGATCCCGAAGTGACCAACCTCGTAGTGGAGCGATTCCGTGAAGGCCTCCAGCGCGAACTTGGTCGCTGCGTAGGCACCTTCGAGCGGGGTGGCCACGCGACCTTGGATCGAACTCACGTTCACGATCACCCCTGATCCGCGCGTCCGCCATGCCGGCAGGACCGCTTGGATGAGAGCGAGCGGACCGAAGGTGTTCGTTTCGAACATCGCTCGCAGGTGGTCGAGCGGGATCTGCTCGAGCGGAGCCTTCCCCGACAACGCAGCGTTGTTGACCATCGCATCGAGATCCCCAGCCGCAGCGAGGCAGGCCTCGATCGAGGATGCACTCGTGACGTCGAGGCTGAGCTTGGCGGCGACATCGAGGTCGTCGAGCAGGTGGACGTCACGAGCGGTGGCGACCACCTCGTGGCCTGCTTCGGCGAGGCACGTGGCCGTCGCTCGTCCAATGGCACGTCCAGCTCCGGTGATGAGAATTCGCATGAGCCCACGCTAGAGCGCGACGGCGGACCCGTTAGCGGAGTTCGTCGAGTTGGCTGGCAATGACCGCTCGGTCCTCGGGATCGCCAATAGCGGCTACCCGAATGGTGGCCTCCTCCAACCACGTGGCGCGTCGGTCTGCGTCGCCGAGCACCGTGGCCACTCGAGCGAGCCCTTCTGCCGCGCTGGCGTGGAGCCAGTCGGGTCGGTCCAGAAACGCAGCATCCTCCGCAGCCTTCGCGAATGCCCAGGCCAGTGGACCGAAGACTGCTGGTCGAGTCGTCGCAGCTTCGGCTGCTGCTCGGCCAATCATCCAGTCGCCAATCACGGCCTCTTGGATCCCGCCGGCAATCCCCCAGTGGTAGCGAGACGTGAAGGCGCAACCGACGAGCTCGTCCATAGCGGGGTCGCTCCGATCCTCACCGTCGAGGATCTCCCAACAACGGTTGTAGGTCGAGATGGCGAGCGATCGATGGTCGTGATCCATGGTGGAATCGTACCGAGGACCTCACCACGTAGGTGGTTCAGATCCTCTTCACCGGCACGACGAACCTCGACAGGACACCATGGACACCCTCCCCCTCATCTGCGCGTGGCTCCTCACGGTGGCGCTCTCCGTTGCGGCAGCGCTGGACGTTACCCACCACCCGACCATCGTGGCCACCATGGAGCGCTTAGGGATGCCCGAGGGCTTCGAGGTCATCGCCGGTGTCGTCAAGGCTGCAGCAGCGCTCGGCCTCATCACCTCAATCGTCGCTCACCGAGCGACGGATCCTCTCGGCGCCATCACCGCGTGGTGCCTCGTCGCCTACTTCCTCATGGCACTCGGAGCCCACGCACGGGCCAAGGACGCGCCACAGGAGTCCATCGGTGCCGGGGTGCTCTTCGCGCTCTCCCTCGTCCTCGCCATTTCGCTCTAGCGAGGACTAGGCCCGAGCGGCAATGGCGGCGAGTTGCCCGCCGAGGACGCCACGGGTTCGTGCGGCGAGGCTCACGTGGAGGTCGAGGAGGTCGAGGAACTGCTCCACCTGACGCTGACCGGCCTCCACAGGGTTGGCTTCGTGGAAGGCGCGCATCTCTCGTGCCACCTCGGCGCTCTCGACGATGGTCGTCACACCGGCGGCCACCGCAACGGTCGAGCCGTGGGGGAACTTGGCGTTGGCCTCTGCCCACCGCTCCGTCACCGCGCGCCATGCGGCAACGCCAACGTGACGGTTCCGGATGATCGCAGCGAGCAGGTAGGGGGCGTCTTGGGTGCGAACATCGGTGAAGCACCGATCCACCATGGCGAGGACCCCTTCGGCATTCCCCGAACGGGCGCCAGCGAAGAGCCAACGCTGCTCATCTTGCGGGTTGCCAGCCGCCTGGCGGCGAGCCTCACAGGTGGCGAGGTCACCGGGCCGGCCGAGGTTCATCACCACGCCGACGATGGCGTCAGCGAGGTCGCCACTCACGTCCCCGGCATCGAATCGCTCGGTCGCGTAGGCCACGACCGCGGGTTCCTCTGCCAGCACCCCGAGGAGGTCGAGGACGATGGCACGGAGCTCGGCGGCTTGGTGCGACTCACCGGCGATGGGGGCCATGCCGAGTCTGGCGAGGACGGGGCCGCAGATGCGCTGCGTGGCAGCCGCCAGTGCTCCGCGGTCGGCATCGTCGACGATGCGGTTGGCCATCCGAAGCGCAGTCGCCACCACGGTCCAGGTTGCGGGCTCGTCCAAGTCGGCGAGTCCGAGGGCGAGGGTCAGCACGTCGTCGAAGCTCGATTGGCCGACGAGGACCGATGCCCAGGTATCTGATAGGAGCACGGCGCGCTCGAGCTCATCGAGCTCGGTGAGGCGACCAGCGATCGCGGCGAGTTGCGACGAGGAGTAGCGGGTGCGGTAGAAGCCCGAGCCACCAGCGTTGATGATGGCCGCGCCTGTCGTTGCGTAGGTGGCCGTCTCGCCACTGACGACGACGGTTTCGGTCGCGGGGTCGTCGAGGGACCGAATGAGCACGGGGACCTGCCAGGTCGACCCAATGGCGGACACGCCAGTTGCCTCGGCGTAGGCGAAGGGCTGCTGGGTGATGACCCCGTCCTCGACCGAGATGAGCGGATAGCCACCTTGGTAGATCCAGGTGTCCATGATCTGACCCACTGGGAGCGAGGACGCTTCTTCGAGCGCCGCCCAGAGATCTGCGGTCACGGTGTTGGCGTACGCGTGACGCTTCAGGTAGATGCGGATGCCGTCGCGGAAGGTCTCCTCGCCGAGGAATTGCTCCAGCATGCGCAGGATCGAGCAGCCCTTGACGTAGGTCAAGATGTCGAACATCCCACGGCAGTCATTGGGCGAGATGACCTCGTACTCGATGGGACGCGTCGAGTGCTGGCCGTCGACGGTGAAGGCCATGTCGCGGCTCGGGTTGAAGCTGACCCACTTCTTCCACTCCGGGCGGAAGTGGTCGGTGCAGATGGACTCCATGAAGGTGGCGAAGGCTTCGTTCAGCCAAATTCCTTCCCACCAGCCCATGGTGACGAGGTCGCCGAACCACATGTGGGCGAGCTCGTGGTTGATGACGAGCGCTACCCGCTCGAGCTCCGCGGTCGACGCCGTCGCCGGGTCGATGAGGAGTTCGGTCTCACGGAAGGTCACGCAACCGAGGTTCTCCATGGCACCCGCAGCGAAGTCCGGGATCGCTACGAGGTCCACCTTGTCGCCGGGGTAGGCAATGGCGAAGTAGTCGGTGAAGAACTCGAGGGCGTGGACGGCAGCTTCCATGGCCCAAGCGCACAGGTGACCCTTGCCCACGGGGTAGACGATGCGGACTGGGACGCCACGAACCATCGTCACCTCGGTGGCTTCGAAGGGGCCGACGACGAAGGCCACGAGGTAAGTGGACATGATCATCGTCTCAGCGAAGGTCACCGAGCGGCGACCGTCGGCGGTGGCCATGTCGGCGATGACCGCGGTGTTCGAGTAGGCCTCCAAGTGCTCGGGGATGACGAGCGTCGTCTGGTAGGTGGCCTTGAGGCTCGGCTCATCGAAACAGGGGAACGCGCGACGGGCGTCGGTGGCTTCGAACTGGGTCGTGGCGATCACGTGCTCGACCCCGGTGTCATCGGTGAAGGTGGAGCGGTAGAAGCCGTGGAGTTGGTCGTTCAAGATGCCGGTGAAGCGCAGGAGCATCGTGCAGCGTCCAGCGGGAATTTCGGACGCGAAGGCGAAGGTCGCCGTCTCGTAGGTGGCGTCGAAGGTCGGGCTCGACGAGACGAAGGAGGCGCTCCCGGCCACGAGTTCAGCCGGCTCGATCGCAAGTTCAAGGGCATGCAGGGTGATGGCGCTGGCCGCAGTGGCGAGGTCGAGGTCGATCTCCACCGTGCCTGCGAAGGTGGCCGACTCCAAGTTCGGCTCCAAGTGGAGTCGGTAGGAAACGGGACGAACGTCCATGCTGAGGCGGTATGGGTTCGTGGTCACAGAGGTCTCCTCGCTCGAGCGGCCACTCGGCCCGCAGGAGGCACCCTACAAGCAGCGTTCGGACCGTCGACGCACCGAAGGGAGCGAGACGCCTCAGCGAGCGGGAGCGGTCCAGTCGGGATCGAACTCAAACATCGACCGGGCAATGGCCACGAGGCCAATGCTCTGCGGCGTCCACTCGAGGAGCGCACCATCTGGGCCCATCGGGAGGGACACCTCGGCCATGGCCTCTGCATCGACGAGTGCTCGGAGCAAGCAGCCCTCAATGAGCGATGAGGCGGCCCGAGCGAAGTGCTCAACCGCGAACGGGGAGCGAATGCGAAGTCCGAGGAAGGCCATGACCTGCTCATAGTGGCCAATGGCGTCCTCATCAATCCGGACGTAGTTCGACTTCATGGCGACGATGAGGTCTGCCTTGGCGACTGGATCGCCGGTTGCAGCCAGCGCCCACACCCCAATCCACGCCCGCCACATGGGAGAACCCTGGGCGAGCTCTGAAGCCACGTTGGCTCCCACCCGACAAATGTCGAACAGGCACTGCATCCGCGCTTCAGGGGACGAGAGGTCAACGCCTCCAACGACTTCTCGGACCACACGCTCGGCAACGGTCACGATGTTCGCCGAGTCCGATTGGGCGATGACTCGGAGCACCTCTGCTTGGTACGCCTCTTGGGAGTCGAACACCCGTCGGATGACCGACGCATGGGTTAAGCGAACCCCCTGGGCCTCCAAGTGCTCGAAGACTCGCTTGAACGTCAGGTGCTCTGCACCACTCGAGAGTCCCTCGCTCCGGACGATGTCGAGCCCGGCTTCGATGAGGAGTTCTCGAATTGTGGCCGAACTGCGGCGAGGGCCACGGCGTCGGATTGGCGGAGTTGCTGTCACGAGCCCAACCTAGCGCGCACACCGTGCTCGTACCAGACGAGAAATTACCTCTATGCAGGAGAAATAGTCCAACTCGCTACCCCCTCACCCCCTCGTGGTCGACGAATGGCAGCTCCTCGGAGCGCCCTCCGACATCACCGGTGCACGCATTGATGATGACCCTGGAGCGAGCAGAGGGGATGACCGATCATCGAATCAACTGACATTCGGGGAGGTGGAGTACCGCACGGAGGGTCGCCAGTTTGGGTAACACTGCATCGGAGGATTGGAGCCCCATGGACATCGTCATCAACCACGACAACTTGCGAGACCTCAAGGCGATTGCGGGTGATCCCGTTCCGTTGACCGCCGGCGAGGTGCGGCTCGCGGTCGAGCGATTCGGCCTGTCGGCGAACAACATCACCTACGCGGTCATGGGTGATGCCATGTCCTACTGGCAGTTCTTCCCCGGTCACACCGAGGATGGGATCGCGTGGTGCTCGATGCCCGTGTGGGGCTTCGCCACGATTGTGGAGTCCACCATCGACGGACTCTCCGTTGGGCGCAAGGTCTTCGGCTACTTCCCGTTCGCAACCGAGCTGCGCTGCACGCCAGGACGGATCGACGAGAGCGGCTTCAGCGACGTTGCACCCCACCGTGCGGACCTTCCTTCGGTCTACAACCGCTACGCGCTCGTCGACCACGATCCAATGTACGACGAGGCTGCCGAGGAACTCCTCATGCTGCTCCGACCGCTGTTCATCACCTCCTTCGTCGTCGAGGACTTCCTCTTCGACCACGATCTCTTCGGTGCAGAAGTCGCCATTGTCTCGAGTGCATCAGCCAAGACCGCCTACGGCACCGCCGCACTCCTCGCCCGCCGAGGGGTGGCCAAGGTGGTCGGGGTGACCTCCCCGGCCAACGTGGCGTTCTGTCGTTCCCTCGGTTGCTACGACGAGGTCCTCACCTACGACCAGGTCGATCACCTCGAGCTCGTGCCATCGGTGTACTTAGACGTCGCCGGTCGCAGAGACGTCACCGCTGCGGTCCACCACCACTTGGGCGACCTCCTCGCCCACTCGATGATCATCGGCGACACCCACTGGGAGGGACCAGCCATCGAGCCCGGTGGCATCCCCGGCCCGAAGCCCACCTTGCTCTTCGCACCCGTGCAGATCGCTAAGCGGCGCGCCGAGTGGGGTCGAGACGGCTTCGAAGCTGCCGTTGCCGCTGCCTGGACCGCGACGCTGCCCACCTTCACCGCAGCCATTGACCTCGTCACCGTGCATGGACCTGATGCCCTCATCGCGACCTACCGGCTCCTCCTCGAGGGCACGGTCGACCCACGCGCTGGCTACATCTGCTCCTTCGCCGAGACCCGGTCGTAGACGAGGTCAGCGACTGCGGCAATCGTCGCCGCAGTAGCGGCTGGCGAGGGGCCGAACAACGTGGTTGCGGCGTTGACCTCGATGATGCATGGACCGGCGTCGCCAAGGACGAGGTCGACCCCAGCGATATCGAGTTCGAGCGCAGCAACTGCCGCGAGCACGAGGTCGTGGGCCTCGACACTCGGCGGACTGGCGACCTCCATCGTTGCTCCCTGTTTCAGGTTGGAACGGAACTCTCCCGCAAGCGGCGTGCGCTTGGCCCACGACACCGCTCGCCCGCCGACGACCGTCACCCGGTAGTCCTCCACGACGTGCACGTAGGACTGGATGAGGAACTCGTCGTCGATGGCACCCGGGAACTCGTTCAGGAGTTCCACGCCAACGCCACCGGCGCCTCGGCGGGGCTTTCGAACCACCGGGCCATCTGGCAAAACGGCTGGACGTTCGGTGTAGGTGACGGGGTGAGCGATGCCAGCGCTTGCGAACACCGCTGCCTGGTGCGCCTTGTCGGTTGCTGCCCGATGGGGCCCGAGGGCGTTCACGGTGGGGAGGCCCTGTGCCGCGAAGGCCGCCGCTCGATCGAGCTGCGGCGCCTTGCTCGAGCGAATGACGATGAGCGACGGTTCCATCGCTACGCAGGGGCCGAGGGGGTGGTCCCACCACATGATGGGACGGAGCCCTCGATCCATCAGGGCCTCAGCGAGCAGACTGTCCCGACCCCGCTCGTAGGGAGCAGACGGAGGGCCCGTTCGGTGCCCACTGCGTGGTGCCGTCAGCAGCACCACCTCCGGTCCCTCAGCCACGACGTCGTCGAGTGCGCGAGGCGGGTTGGTAGTTCGGTCCCGCAGTTGCGTCGACGGCGTTGAGCAAGGTCACGCACGATGGTTCGGCCGCCTCGGCGAAGGCCTCGGTCGCTCCGATGCCGTAGGCCTGCCAGATGGGAATGCAGGCACGATCGGTGGCGACTTCGATCGCCTCTCGAAGGTCAATTGCCGCCTCGGTGACGCGACCCTCGACGACGAACCCCTTGGCGGTGAGCAAGGCCCAGCCCGCGGTCACGTCGTCGGGACTCGTCCCGCGCGAGGTTGGCAACCAGTCCTTTTCGTAGCCGAGCCACTCGTTGTGCAGGATCGACGCCTCTGGGTGGGTCAGACCTGCGGCCACCACGAGGCCCCAATGGGTGTCACCTCGCCACTCCCGGAGGCAGTTGACCGCGTGCCATCCGAGGAGCACCGGGTCCTCCGGTCGAGGCGCTGCCCGATGGACCGCGAAGAGCACTCGCCCAACGCTCGGCAAGGCGTCGACGATTTCAAAGAGTCGAGGTCCCCGCGCCGCGAGTTCTCCGGCGAGGTCGGGGGCCATCACCGAGAGCCCCTCGATGACCGCAGCATCTCGAGCGGCGGCGAAGGGCGCGAACGCTGTGCCGTTGCCGAGGAATGAGAAGAGCCCAGCAATGGCTGCTGGCGAGATCGACCCGAACGCCGCCTCGACCGCGGCGGGTCCTGCCGGTGCGAGTGGGGCACATCGGGCGGCGATGTAGCCGAGCGGACCGGCGAAGGCCTCGGGCAGCCCGAGGTCGGCGTAGCGGGCCACGGCACCGGGATCCCAGAAGATCCATCCGACCGTGGTCTGCACCACTCGGGCAATCCGTGCCGTCAGGTTGAGGAGGTCAGCGCCATGGTCGGTGTCCATGGCTCCATGGTGCCACGACGCCCCCCAACCCCTGCGTCCTAGGCTTGGCACTATGGACGAGGTGATGGCGGTCAGCACGAATGGTGCGCAGATCTTCGCAGGCGGTGTGGTGCTCGACATCAATGGCCTTGACCCCGCAACCACGGTTGCGGTCCATGGGCTGACGGTGACGACTCTGCCCGACATCGGCGCCGTGAGGAGCCGGGTGGCCACCGCCAACGACGTGCACTTCGGCGAAGTCGAGTGCGGGAAGATCGAAGGAGTCACCGGTGGCCAGTTCAGCGTCGGTCCGGGCGAGGACCCCTACCCCGTGGTCATGAACCGCTCGGTCATCGCCGAGATCACCGGGACGAATCCCGATGCGGTGATCGTGAAGGGTGACCTCACGAGTTTTGGAACCCTCGTCGAGTACGCCGAGTTCTGCGCCTATTGGGTAGAGGCATTCGGCGACCGCCTGACCTACGTGCGAGGCAACCACGACAGCTACCCCGGCGAGGTCTACGCCGACTGGCCCGTGCAGGTCCGTGACGTGCCCGGACTGCGCATCGTGCTCCTCGACACTTCCCGCTTCGCAGAACCTGGAGGACGGGTGAGCGACGACCAGCTCGCCGCGCTCGATGGACACTGTTCGGAAACGTCCGACACGGTGATCGTCATGGGACATCACCCCATCGACCTTCCGAGTGTCCCGAGCGACGGCCACAAGTGCCTGGCACGGGACGATTCCGAAGCGCTCCTCGCGGTGCTCACCAAGCACCGCAACGTCGTCGCCTACACCGCCGGTCACACCCATCGCTGTCGACGCATCGACGTGGATGGCATTGCCATGATCGAAGTGGCTGCGGTCAAGGATTTCCCCGGAGCCTGGGCGGAGTACCTCGTCGGCACCGAAGGCATCGCCCAGGTCGTGCGTCGAGCCAGTGCCCCTGATGCCGTTGCCTGGGCCGAGAAGACCCGAGCAATGTTCGACGGCTTCTACGGCCCCTACGCCATGGGTCGCCTCGAGGATCGCTGCTTCACGCTGCCGCTCCGGCGTGCGCCGCTCGATCCACGCTGAGGAGAGTTGCCGGGTCAGCATCGCTAACCTCTGACCATGGCCACCGTCACCGAGGAGCAGCGCCAGCACTACCGCACCAACGGCTGGCTGCTCGTCGATGATCTCCTCGGCATCGCACCCATCGACCTCCAAGCAGAAGTCGATCGCATCGCCGAACTCGACGACGCTGAGGTCCTCCACCACCGAGAGCGCACCGAGTACGGACCAGCCCTCGCCCGGACCGAGAACTTCCTCTCGGCGAGTCCACTCCTCAACGCCGCACTGCGCCATGGTGCCGTCGCCGAGGTCGCTGGCGAACTCCTCGGAGAGCCGGCGCTCCTCTACAAAGAGAAGATCAACTACAAGTTGGTCGGCGGCGCTGGGTTCGCCCCCCATCAGGACCAACCCGCCTACCCGTTCGTCTCCTCGGTGCTCTCGGTCATGATTGCGGTCGACGACGCCGCCGTGGAGAACGGCTGCTTGGAAGTGGTCTCCGGTTGCCACCACGAACTCCTCGACCAGGACGAGCGCGGCTGCATTGCCGACGCAGTCGTCGCCACCTTGGACTTCCAGCCAGCACCACTGCGCGCTGGTCAGACGTTGTTCTTCCACTCGCTCACGCCGCACCGCAGTTTCGCCAACACCTCGAACCGCAACCGCCGAGCGCTCTTCCCGACCTACAACGGGATCTCCGAGGGTGAACTCCACGACGCCTACTACGCGGCGAAACTCGAAGCATTCAAGGCCGAAGCTGCTGGTGATCGCGTCCGGCTCAGCCTCATTGGCGACTTCGAGGGGATCCCACTATGACCATGGCCGTGATGAGCGTGGACGATGTGTTCGCCCTCTTCGACGCTCGTGGTGGCGAGCACTACGGCGAGTCCATCACCCAGCTCGACCACGCCCTGCAGTGCGCAGCACTCGCCGTTGCCGACGGCGCCAACGACGCCCTCGTCGCTGCTGCGCTCCTGCACGACATCGGTCACCTGGTCGCCGACCTCCAAGGTGCCGAACGCTTCGACCTGGAGCTCGATGACGACGACCACGAAGCCGTTGGTGCTCGGGTCCTCTCCCGCCTCTTCGGGCCCGAGGTCGCTGCTCCCGTTGCCCTCCACGTCACCGCCAAGCGCTGGCGTTGCACGGTCGAGCCCACCTACCACGAGGGCCTGAGCGCGACGTCCAAGGCCACGCTCAAGGCACAAGGTGGACTCCTCGACCAAGAAGCCTGCGACCGCTTCAGTGCGCACCCGGCCTCTGCGGCCGCACTCTCGGTGCGAACCTGGGATGACCGCGGCAAAGTCGACGGCCTCGTCGTCCATCCCTTGGAGCACTACCGAGATCTCCTCGAGGGACTCGCTGCCGCTCGCTAGTCCACCCGCCGTACCGGTGGCGGCGTCCAGGTGCCCTTCAGCACGCTCGGTCCGGGCACGTAGAGGCGCATCGTCACGATGGTGGGACCAGGCGGGATGGGAAGCCAGTTGGCGTTACGACCATCGGGTGCTCTCGTCGCCAGGGTGATCGTCACCGAACCGTCTTCGGCGTACTCAAGTCCGGTGCGATCGCCAATGGCGTAGCGGTCGATGGCGTTGCGCACTGTGAATCCTTCGGCGTCGTAGGCGGTGAGGGACCAGAAGGCGTGGACCGGTGGGAGCGCATCGGCGGGGAAGGTCATCTCGTAGCGATGGGCACCGCTCAAGGGCTGGCCCTCGGCATCGGCGAGGAGCGTCGGGTAGACCGCGTCGGCAACCGGGTTGGCCCCGAGTCCGAGCATGGCGACGACCGCTCGACGGACGTACTCATTGCCGTAGTTGCCCATGAGCGCCGTCGGCATCTGCCATCCGTTGACAATGCTGGCCATCTTCAGGATCGACCGCCGGAGGTGCTTCGGGCCTTCGGTTCCCATGGTGGCAATTACCCGAGCAGCATCAGGCGGGCACGCAGACGACGACCAGGTCGGCGAGGCACCGAGCCCCACTCGAGCCATGCGAGTAAGGATGGACCAGTCGCTCTGGTGGCTCCCATGCTCGGCGAGCAAGGAGAGCCCGAGGGCGAAGAACTCCTCGCCGGAGCATCCGAGCACGGCGCGTAGCGGCGGGACGCTCGGGCGCTCGGGCACCTCGTGGTGACGAACAGCGTCGGGGAAGAGGGGATGGACCTCCATGGCGTCTTGGAACCGGTGCGCATCATTGAGATCTGTCGGTGACGTCGCCGTCACGCGGCCGAGCAGCCAGCACACCGCACTCGTGACCGAGATGCGCTGACACCCAGGAGGGAGGTCTCCCGTGTAGGTGTCTCGGCAGATGGCGAAGGTCATCGCTCCAGCACCAGAGGTGCGTGGACCCGGGGCCGCTACGACCTCAGTGAACGCGTCGAGGACCGGGAACATCACGAAGTCTTCGGCAGCCGGCAGCGACACCAGCCACGGCGTTGCCGCCACGTCGAACCACCCTTGTGAGTAGAGGGTGTCGAAGTTGGGCCGGACGACGCCCTTGAAGTCGCCATCGGGGAAACTCCGGAGGTGGACGAGGGTGTTCATTGGTCCTCGGGTGGCGCTCACGGCGGTGGTCGACACCATGGAGCGTCGGGTGAACTCCATGAGGACGAGGGGGAAGAGGTAGCAGTAGGCCTCGAGGACCACCTCATCGGCGTCGAGGACTTCGGACTGGTCGTACACCGTGGCTCCTAGGGGCGTCGGCGACCACGGCCCTTCAGCCGTGCTCGCTCTTCGAGTCGTCGGTCGAAGACCGCTTGACGGGCAACTTCATCGAGGTAGTTCGCCACTCGATCGGGACTGACCTCGCCGCCTTCGAGCGCCGCAGCAATGGCGCACCCCGGCGTGCCCTCGTGACTGCAGTCGCTGAACCTACAGGTCGTGGCGAGGAGGGCGAGATCGGCGAAGGTCCGATCGATCCCCTCGCCCTCGCCAACCGCTGCCGCTTCACGGATACCTGGGGTGTCGATGAGGACACCGCCGCCGGGCAAGGTGACGAGTTCTCGGTGCGTTGTCGTGTGGCGACCTTGGCCATCTCGTCGCACCGCCGAGGTCGCCAAGTGCTCGTGCCCGAGGAGGACGTTCGTGATCGTCGACTTCCCCGCTCCTGACTCTCCGAGGACAACGACCGTCTGGTTGCGGACGAGATCACCCAACCAGTCCATATGGAGTCCCGTCACCGCGGAGACCGCCAGAATCTCCTCGCCGGGCAGACCCTCTGCGGCAACGGCGAGAACGGCATCGAGATCTCGCGCACAGTCAGCCTTCGAGAGCACCACCACCGGTCGGGCACCAGAGTCGTGGGCGATCACCAGCAGGCTGGCGAGCCGGTTGAGGCGGAGTTCGGTGTCGAGAGCCCGAACGACGAGGACCAGGTCGACGTTGGCAGCAATGGCCTGTCGAGCGTCTCGTCGATAGCCCGACCTCCGGACGAGCTCAGTCGTGCGCTCCAGCACGATGAGTTGCTCGCCAGCAACGACGACCCAATCGCCGACCACAACCGGTGATGGACCCGTCGTCTCGACGCGGACCGTCCCCGCTTCGGTCTCCACACTCGCCATGCCCCGATCCAACCGGATCACCCGACCGAGCACGCCCGGCCCGGCTGCAGCGGCCTCGGCGCGTCGCTCGGTCGTGCAGAGGAGGTCGTCGAGATCAGCCATGATCGGTCGACGGCATTCTGCGGTGCGGCATGGGCCGAGGCTACCTGCAGGCCCACCCGTGGCACCGCTAACCGCTCCATCCTGCTAAACCGAAAGCCAACCTCGCAAAGGAGTCACCATGTCCATGGAGTACCGCAACCTCGGTCGATCCGGCCTCAAGGTCAGCGCCCTCAGCTTCGGCTCGTGGGTGACCTTCAGCACCCAACTCGACACCGGCTTGGCCGCGGAGTGCCTGTCGGCTGCTCGCGACGCTGGCGTCAACTTCTTCGACAACGCCGAGGGCTACGCCGGTGGTGAGTCCGAGCGCATCATGGGCGCTGCCATTCGTGACCTCGGCTGGGCCCGCCACAGCTACGTGGTGTCGACCAAGCTCTACTGGGGACTGCACGAGGGTGTCGTCAACATGAAGAACACCCTCAACCGCAAGTACCTCTCCCAGGCCATCGACGGCTCGCTCGAGCGCTTCGGCCTCGACTTCGTCGACCTCGTCTTCTGTCACCGCCCCGACCCGCACACCCCGATTGAAGAGACGGTGTGGGCCATGTCGGACATGGTGAGCCAGGGCAAGGCCCTCTACTGGGGCACCTCGGAGTGGTCAGCTGCAGAGATCATGGCCGCCTACGCCATTGCCGACAAGCACCACCTCCACAAGCCACTCATGGACCAGCCGCAGTACAACCTGTTCTGGCGTGACCGGGTGGAGAAGGAGTACGCCCGCCTCTACAGCGAGATCGGCCTCGGCCTCACCACGTGGTCGCCGCTGTCCTCTGGTCTGTTGACCGGCAAGTACTTGGACGGCATCCCCGAGGGCAGCCGCGCCACGCTGCCGGGATACGAGTGGCTGAAGCACACCCTCACCGATGAGACCAAGAACGCCAAGGTGCGCGAGATGCAGCAGATCGCCGACGAACTCGGCATCACGCTCTCCCAACTCGCCATCGCCTGGTGCGTGAAGAACCCCAACGTGTCAACGGTCATCACCGGCGCCTCGACCCCAGAGCAGGTTGTCGAGAACATGTCGGCCATGGACGCAGTCCCGCTCCTCACCAAGGAGATCTGCGACCGTCTTGACATCATCACGCTGTTCTAAGCCACCAGCGCTACAACTCGCACAACCCCGCTCCCTCGACGCCCGTCGAGTGGGCGGGGTTGTTCAGTTCTCGAGGTCTGCAGCCTCGATTTCCTTCCGGGAGATACCGAGGAAGAAGAGCACTGCGTCTAGGTAGGGCACGCTGATCGCAGCGTCGGCAGCGTCTCGCACGACAGGCTTGGCGTTGAAGGCAATCCCGAGCCCAGCAGCGCCGAGCATGTCGAGGTCGTTGGCTCCGTCCCCAATGGCAACGGTCTGGTTGACCGGCACGCCGACCTGTTCGGCGAAGCGACGCAAGGAATCGGCCTTGCCCGCTCGGTCAACGACTGCGCCGATCACCTTGCCCGTCAGCACCCCGTCGACGACCTCCAAGGTATTGGCAGCGACGAGGTCGATACCGAGACCTCGGGCAATGGGATCGATGACCTGGGTGAAGCCTCCCGAGACGATGGCGGCGACGTAGCCGAGGCGCTGAAGCGTTCGCACCAGGGTTTGCGCACCTGGGGTGAGCTTCGTCTCGGCGGCAACCTCGTCGAGCACGGTGGCGGGGAGTCCAGCGAGGAGGCCAACGCGCTCGCGCAGGCTGGCCTCGAAGTCGAGTTCACCCGCCATAGCTCGCTCGGTGATCGCAGCGACGGCGTCCTCGCAGCCACACTTGGCTGCCAACGCGTCGATGACCTCACCTTGGAGGAGCGTGGAGTCGGCATCCATGACGATGAGGTGCTTGGCTCGTCGGTAGAGACCGGCACGTTGGACGGCGAGGTCAACCCCGAGCCGCCGGGCGGCACGAATGAGCCGAGCCCGCAGCGCACCAGCGTCAGCTACCGCGACGGTCAGCTCGTAGGAGGTCACCGGGTAGGAGGAGAGGTGCATGATGCGCTCGACCGTGCCGCCGAGGCTGGCAATGGTGGAGAAGATGCCTTCGAGCGCCTGGGCAGTCATCTCGGGGGCCACCACCGTCACCATCTGGCGGGGTCCGAGGCTCTCAGCCACGGGATCGCTGTAGCGAACCGCGGTCACGCTGATGCCAGGCTCACGGGCGAGATCGGTCTCGGCCAATCGCTCGAGGAGCGCATCGAGATCAGACTCCGCTGGGGCATCGATTTCGGCGCACAGGAGCAGTTGCCCCCGAACGGTGATCTGCTCAATGTCAGTGATCGGATGGCCGAGCTCGCCGAGCGCGTTCCACAGCAAGGCACCAACGCCTGGACGGTCGGTACCCGACACGGTAACCACAATCGACGGAGTCTGCGCCATGGCTCAATGGTAGGACGCGGCCCGAGGGTCGCCGAGCGCTTTCCTCAGGTGAGCGGCGGTCCCCATTCACCGCTCGGGTGGAGCTGTCGGACGATCTTCGCCGGAACCCCAGCGATGACGCAGTGGCTCGGGAAAGACCCCCGAACAACGGCACCAGCCGCAACCACGGTGTGGTCACCGAGCGTCGTTCCCGGCAAGATGACGACGTTGGCACCGAGCCAACTCCCCTGGCCAATGCGGACCGGCGCCTCGACTGGCCACTGCCGACCAATGGGTTCGTCGGGGTCGGCGTAGGTGTGGTTCTGATCGGTGATGTAGACGTAGGGGCCGGTCTGGATATCGTCACCGAGTTCGATCGACCAGTGCCCGATGATGTGGCTCCCTCTTCCGATGATGCACCGCTTCCCGATGGCCACGACGGGGTTGGTCACCATCTGCTGCCCCGGCGCCATCCCTGCAGTCAGGCAGACGTTCGGCCCAATGAGGGTTCCATCACCGACGGAGAGGTAGTGCTCGTTGTAGATCGACCCCTGTGGCCAGAGAATCGCCGCCCCGTCACCGAAGTAGGCGAACTTGCGACCGACAGGGTCCTGTGGACCGATGGTACCGAGGTCGAGTGCGGCGCTGCGAGCGAAGCGCATCAACCGACCGAGGCCGTGGCGCATCGGTCGAGGAAGCCGTCGAAGCCACGTCACGCCCACAGGGTAGTGCGCTCTGGACGCGATCTCTCCAGGCACTGCAGCCGACTTGGTGCCGCGCTCAGCGTCCAGATCACCTGATCCCGTCTCGAACGGAGTAGCCCTGGGTTGGTGGACACATCGCCGTCGACCTCAGCGGCTCACATGCCACCGAGCACGCAACCGTGCCCCAGCCATTCTTCGGGCGCGCACTGGTCGCCGCTCAGGTGAAATCACCCCTGCGGAGACTGGTGCGATTGAGGAGTGCTCAGTCGATGCTGATGGGCTCGTCATCCATGGGGGCGAAGACTTCCGGTTCGGTTGGCGAGAGGTGCTCGCGCACCCGTGCGTCGATCTCGTCGATCAGCATCGGGTTCTCCATGAGGAAGGTCTTCACGTTCTCTCGACCCTGGCCGAGCTGCTCGCCTTCGTAGGTGAACCACGCGCCGGCCTTCTTCACGATGCCGAGCTCCACCGAGACGTCGAGGAGGGAACCTTCCTTCGAGATGCCCTTGCCGTACATGATGTCGAACTCGGCCTGCTTGAACGGGGACGCCACCTTGTTCTTAACGATCTTGGCTCGGGTGCGGTTCCCAACGACTTCGGTGCCGTCCTTGATGGCCTCGATGCGACGGATGTCGATGCGGACCGAGGCGTAGTACTTGAGGGCCTGTCCACCACTGGTCACCTCGGGCGATCCGTAGATCACCCCGATCTTCTGGCGCAGCTGGTTGATGAAGATGAGGATCGTCTGAGACTTCGACAAGTTGCCGGTGATCTTTCGCAGCGCTTGGGACATGAGGCGAGCTTGGAGACCCACGTGGCTGTCACCCATGTCGCCTTCGATTTCCGCCTTCGGCGTGAGGGCGGCCACCGAGTCAATGACGATGACGTCGAGCGCTCCGGAACGGATCAACATGTCGGTGATCTCGAGCGCCTGCTCTCCAGTGTCGGGCTGGGAGATGAGGAGGTCGTCGACGTTGACGCCGATCGCTCGTGCGTAGAGCGGGTCGAGCGCGTGTTCGGCGTCGACGTAAGCGGCACGGCCGCCGAGGCGCTGGGCTTCGGCGACGACATGCATGGCCAGCGTCGACTTTCCCGACGCTTCAGGGCCGTAGATCTCAACGATGCGGCCACGGGGCAGGCCACCAATACCGAGGGCCATGTCGAGGGCGAGCGATCCTGTCGGGATCTTCTCCACGTTCATGTGGAGGTTCTCACCAAGCCGCATGATCGAGCCCTTGCCGAACTGCTTCTCGATCTGCCCGAGTGCGATGTCGAGTGCCTTGTCCTTGTCGTCAGCCATCTGCGTGCCTCTCTCTCGTGTCATGGGTGCACCCTAGAGAAGAGGTGTGCCACCGACCTTGCCGGCATCCTGCCCGCTCCTCCACCATAGCGAACAGATGTTCGCTTCTGGTGCACCCCCGACGAATTCACCGAACACCGAACATCCACCCCTCTTCACGCAGCACGACGGCACGCTCGTCATCAGGTTGCGCGAGGAGCGACGGCGGCGAGAGGAGCCCTTCCCATTCCTCCTCAGCCAATCCAGCGAGTCGCTGCGAGGTGGTGCGCACCTGCCAGGCATCACGGACCTCACCGTCGGGTGCTCCAACCGCGAACAGTCCCGGCCAAGTCTCCGCGATGACCACCGAGGAGGCCCGAAGGGAATCGAATGGCCAGACTGCTCCGTCAAAGCGTCGCACCAACTCGTCGATGAGCGGGAGCCCCATGAGCACTTGACTCCCGACTGACCCCACCCCGAGCAACTGCCAGTTCGTCGCGAGTCGCTGCCCGCTCACCACCTCGGTTCGACGGAATCGCTCCAGAGGATTCGGCGCCAGACCTAGAGGAACCGCGTGCGTTGGGGAGAGGGCAGTGAGTTCCGTGCGGTGCGCTGGTCGGCCCCAGAACAGGGCAGTTGCACTCGCCGCGTTGATGGCGTTGGCCACCTCAAACCGATTGTTGGCGTTGCGAGCGTCATCGGTGATGTGCGCGCCGATGATTCGCCGAATTGCTGCGGCCGAGCAATCGGCAGGCAGGGAACCAACAGCTCGGTTGAGGAGGTCGGCGAACCCTCTCGGGTAGCCGAGCGAGAAATCCACGCCCACCATGACGCGTCGCCCCGCGCCCAGCAGTCGATCGATCGCTGCCACCAGCCAGACACGGGCCTCGGCGCGCGTTGGGCAGTTGACGAGGTGGTCAACCATGCCTGTCCTGCTCGTCGCCTGCGCAATCCAGATCGAGTCCTTCCCCAGTCGAGGCGTTGCCGCTGCACTCCAGTCGACGATGATGACGTCGTCGAACATGAGCGATCAGTCGAGGGCGCGGCGGAGCAGATCGAGGGCGCTGATCGCGCTGTACTGACGGATCCGCGCTCGATCCCCTGGGAGTCGAAGTCGCTCGGCGAACGGCGAACGTCCGGGCACGACGAGACCAACGAACACCGTTCCAGGGTCGTAGCCATCTTGGGGATCAGGTCCAGCCACTCCGGTGATGGCGAGGCCGCAGTCGCTGCCGAGCGCCGTCGTGGCACCAATCGCCATCTGGATGGCTGCAGCTTCAGAGACGACCGGTCCTTCGGGGACGCCGAGGAGGTTGAACTTCACCTCGCTGGCGTAGGAGACGATGCCGCCACGGAACCAGCCACTTGCCCCAACCACGTCGACGAGTCGGGAGGCGATGATGCCACCGGTCACCGATTCGGCCAGACCGAGCGTGAGGCCCCGTGCCGTGAGTGCCCGAGCAACCGCAACTTCCATCGTCTCGTCGTCGACGCCGAAGATGATGTCACCGAACCGCTCAGCGATAACCGCACGAACCGCCTGCTCTTCTTGAGCGACGAGGGCCCGAGCGTGATCGAGGTCGTCGCCACGAGCGGTGATGCGCACCTTGATGCCCTCAATGCCACTCGCGAGGTACGCAATCGTGACCGGGACCTCACCGGACTCCAAGTTCTGGAACCGGTCGTCAAGGGCTTCAGCCAAGCCCGACTCTGAAGCACCCCAGGTCCGAAGCACCGTCGAGGTGATCGTTCCGGTGCGCCCTTCGGCAGCGAGCCGAGCATCGAGATCGGGGGCGATGGCCCGCTCGAACATCTCCGCCATCTCATAGGGAACACCGGGGACGGCGTAGACGACCTTGTTGCCGACAGGGCAGATGAGTCCCGGTGCCGTCCCGCGGACCTGGGGAATGATCGTGGCGCCGCTCGGCACATCAGCTTGACGGGCGTTGTTCTCCGGCATCGCTCGCTGGCGAGCGTTGAAGAACGAGGCGATGACGTCGACGAGGGCGGGGTCGCGCACGAGCTCAACCCCCATGACCTCGGCGATGGCCTCGCGGGTGATGTCGTCTTGGGTTGGCCCAAGCCCACCGCAGACGATGACGCCGTCAGCACGGGCCAGTGCGGTGCGCAGTGCTCGCACGATGCGATCGTGGTTGTCACCGACCACTTGGCCGTAGTGCGAATCGACACCACGAGCAGCCATCTGCTCTCCGAGCCAGGCGGCGTTGGTGTTGGCGATCTGGCCGAGGAGGAGCTCGGTACCCACGGCGAGGACTTCGACTCTCATGGCCCTGCTCCCGTTCGTCGACCGTCAATCACGTACTGCCAGAAGGTGAACAGCGTGAGCGCAGCGGCCAGCCACACGGTAGCCACGTGCAGCCAGTGGAGGTTCTTCGTCGGCGGGAGGCAGACGAAGGCAATGGCGAAGTCCTGCACGAAGGTCTTCCACTTCGCCGACTGGCGAGCCGGTATCGAGATCCCTTGGCGCCCAACCACCGAGCGGTAGACGGTCATGGCGATTTCACGGAGCCCAATGATGATGATCGGGAGCCACGGCAGCTTTCCCTGGGATGCCACCACGATGAAGCAGGCCATGATGACGACCTTGTCGATCAGTGGGTCGAGGAACGCTCCTGATCGCGTCGCACCTTGACGGCGAGCCACGACGCCATCGATGCCATCAGAGAAGGCCACGAGTGCACCGACCCCAGCGGTCGGCCAGGTCGCTCCTTCGTGGAGGAAGAGGTAGATGAAGTAGGGCGTCAGGAGGAGGCGACCCACGGTGATGGCGTTCGCCGGCGTGAGCAGTGCCGATGGTCCGTAGTGCGGTTCCTTGATCGTTGTGTCCGTCACTGTCCATCCCCCACGAGAACTGCTTCGAGGTCGGTCCCAAGGGCCGCCACGAATTCCACCTCCACCATCGTGCCAGCCTCGAGGTGGTCGGGCACGATGATGATGCCGTCAATTTCGGGAGCTTCACGATGGCTCCGGGCTCGACCGGGTCGATCGACGACCACGAGTGCTCGAGTGCCCACGAGCTCGTCTCGCTTGGCGAAGGTAATGGCATCTTGGAGCTCTCGAGCTTCACGGATGCGTTCGGCGACCAGTTCGGCTGGAATCTGGCCGGGGAGGTCCACGGCGTAGGTGCCATCTTCTGGGGAGTACGGGAAGAAGCCGGCCCAGTCGAGCTGCGCATCTTCTAAGAACGCGAGGAGGGCGTCGTGGTCCTCTTCGGTCTCACCGGGGTAGCCAACGATGAAGCTCGACCGGAACGCGGCGTCAGGAGCAAGGGCGCGGATTGCTGCGATGCGATCGAGGAACAGCTCTGCACTGCCAAAGCGCCGCATCGCTCGGAGCATGGGCCGAGTCACGTGCTGGAGCGAGAGGTCGAAGTAGGCAACGCCGCTGTCGATCATGGCGGCGATCAGGGCATCGGTGAGACCCGATGGGTACAGGTACAACAACCGGACCCACTCGACTTCACGCCGGAGCGCCTCGAGCACGTCGAGGATCGGCTGGGTACCAGCCTTCGGCCGGGCGTCGGCGAAGTCATCGGGGTTGCGATGGTCGCCAGCGCTGCGGTCTCGACCGAACGAGGCCAGATCTTGGGCGATGAGGACCACCTCGCGCAGCGGCATTACTGAAGCGGCCTTCAAGGCTGCAACTTCCTCGAGGAGGGACGTCACCGTCCGAGACTGCTGAGGACCGCGGAACGACGGGATGGCACAGAATCCGCAGATCCGGTCGCAACCCTCGGCAACCTTCAGGTAGGACCACGGTCCGTTCCGCCCGCTCCGAGGAAGTTCCAAGAGTTCGCTGGTGCGCACACCGTGGGAGCGCTTGCCGAGCGTGACGGGGACCCGCTCTGTGAGGGACTCCCCGAATCCCGCCACCAGATCGACCTCGGGGAGTGCCTCGGCGAGCTCTTCGCCGTAGCGCTCTGCCATGCACCC
>CAIQEU010000040.1 GCA_903870905.1 uncultured Actinomycetes bacterium
CGAGACACCAGTCGAGGTCTCATTGTGGGTGAAGGCGTAGAGGTCAACCTCGGGGTTGGCCACGGCGTACGGGCGCCCTCCTGGCTCTGCTGTGATGACCTCGGGATCGGCCAGCCACGGGGCAGCCTTGGCAGCGCTGGCGAACTTGGAGGAGAACTCACCGAAGGACAGGTGCTGGGACTTGTGCTCGATGAGGCCGAATGTGGCGATGTCCCAGAAGGCGGTCGCCCCGCCGTTGCCGAGGAGCACCTCGTAGCCATCGGGGAGGGAGAAAAACTCAGCGAGTCCACGTCGGACATCCCCGACGACGTTCTTCACCGTGGCTTGACGGTGCGAGGTGCCGAGGTAGGTCGTCGACACGGCGTCGAGCGCAGCGATTTGGGCAGGGCGGACCTTCGAGGGGCCGCAGCCGAACCGTCCGTCAGAGGGGATGAGGTGCGCAGGAATCTGAATGTCGACTGGATTGGTCATGTATGTAATCATTACAGAGTGACCACACCTTCGGAAACCCCACGAATTGCTCGTCGTCTCGCCACCCTCGCCCCCTCGGCGACCCTCGCCGTCGATGCCCGGGCCAAGGCGTTAAAGGCTGCTGGCCACGATGTCATCGGGTTCGGAGCCGGTGAGCCCGACTTCCCAACCCCTGAGCGCATCGTCGAGGCCGCAGTGCAGGCAGCACGTGACCCGAAGAACCACCGCTACACCCCAACCGCTGGTCTCCCCGAGCTGCGCCAAGCCATTGCTGAGAAGACGCTGCGCGACTCCGGCCTCACGGTGACGGCCGACCAGGTGCTCGTCACCAACGGCGGCAAGCACGCCATCACCAACGCCTTCACCGCCCTCATCGACGAGGGCGACGAGGTCATCGTTCCCGGGCCGTACTGGACGACGTACCCCGAAGCGGCGAGTCTCTGCGGCGCCGTGCCGGTGGAAGTCATCGCCGACGATTCGACGGGTTTCAAGGTGACCGTCGATCAGCTGGAAGCCGTCCGCACCGATCGCACCAAGGTGCTCGTGTTCGTCTCCCCGTCGAACCCGACCGGAGCGGTCTACACGAAGGACGAGATCATCGCCATCGGCCGGTGGGCCGGTGAGCACGGCATCTGGGTGCTGTGCGATGAGATCTACGAACACCTCGTCTACGGCGACGCTGCCCACTTCTCCATGCCTGCGGTCTGCCCAGAAGTGGGAAACCGCTGGGTGGTCGTCAACGGCGTAGCCAAGACCTACGCCATGACCGGGTGGCGTGTGGGTTGGGTCATTGGGCCGAAGGACGTCATCGACGCCTGCATCAACTACCAGTCCCAGACCACCTCGAACGTGAACAACATCGCCCAGCGTGCCGCCCTCGAGGCCGTCAGCGGCGACCTCGTCGCTGTGGCCGAGATGCGCACGGCCTTCGACCGTCGCCGCAAGCTGATCGTCGACGGCCTGAACGCCATCGATGGGATCACCTGCGCCATGCCCGACGGCGCCTTCTACGCCTTCCCGAACGTGACGGGACTCCTGGGCAAGGAGATCGCCGGCACCCGCCCGATGACCTCGGCGGAGCTCGCGGAGATCGCCATCGACGTCGCCAAGGTGGCCGTGGTTCCCGGCGAAGCCTTCGGTGCACCGGGCTACTTCCGCCTCTCCTACGCGCTCGGTGACGCCGACCTGCTCGAAGGGGTCAGCCGCCTAGCCTCATTGTTCAGTACCGCAACCGCCTAATCCACCCAACGAACCACCCATCTGAAGGAGAACCCCTCGTGGCCCGTGTCCTCGTGACCGAGAAGATCGCCCAGAACGGCCTCGACCAATTGGTCGCGGCTGGACACGAGGTCGACGTACGAGAGGGCCTGAGCGAAGACGAACTCTGCGCGGTGATCCCCGGGGCGCACGCCCTCATCATCCGCTCGGCCACCCAGGTCACCGAGAAGGTGCTCGACGCCGCCACCGACCTCATCGTGGTCGGCCGTGCCGGTATCGGCCTCGACAACGTGGATGTGCCTGTCGCCACAGCCCGTGGCGTCATGGTGGTCAACGCCCCAACCTCCAACATCGTCTCTGCTGCTGAGCAGACCATGGCGCTCATGCTCGCCATTGCTCGAAACGTGCCCCAGGCCCATGGGGCCCTGGTGAACGGCAAGTGGGAGCGGTCGAAGTGGGAGGGTGTTGAGCTCTACGAGAAGACCCTCGGCGTCTTGGGGCTCGGTCGCATCGGTGCCCTCGTGGCCCAGCGCGCCTTGGCCTTCGGGATGCGCCTCGTGGCCTACGACCCCTACATCACCGAAGAGCGGGCTCGTCGCATGGGCGTTGAACTCCTGAGTCTCGACGAGGTCGTGGCGCAATCTGATTTCATCACCATTCACCTGCCGAAGAACAAGGAGACCCTTGGTCTCTTCAACGCTGAGTTGTTCACGAAGGCGAAGCCTTCACTCCGCCTCATCAACGTCGCTCGCGGGGGCATCGTCGACGAACACGACCTCTTCGAAGCCCTCCGAGATGGCGTCATCGCTGGCGCAGCGCTCGACGTCTTCGCCAAGGAGCCCACGACGGAGTCGCCGCTGTTCTCCCTCCCCAACATCGTGGTCGCCCCACACCTCGGTGCCTCCACCGTTGAGGCCCAGGACAAAGCTGGCCTCACCATTGCCGAGCAGTTGATCTTGGCGCTTCGGGGTGACTTCGTGCCCTTCGCCGTCAACGTCGCCGCAGGCGAGGTCTCCGGAGCCGTTGCCCCCTTCATGCCCGTTGCCGAGCAACTCGGTCGTTTCTTCGCATTCCTCCACGACACCCCTCCTGCAGCCATCACCATTGAGTTCCACGGTGAGCTCGCTGGTGCCGGAACGAAGATCCTCACCCTCTCGGTGCTCAAGGGCTTCCTCGGCGCCACGTCGCAAGACCCCGTCTCCTACGTCAACGCTCCTCAGATCGCCGAGGCTCGTGGCCTCACCGTCGACGAGCTCTCGAGCGCACACTCGAGCGACTTCGTGAACCTCATCACGCTTCGCAGCGCTGAGCACTCCGTGTCCGGCACGCTGACCGGCGTCGGGATTCGCGTCGAGCCCCGCATCGTGGCGGTCGATGACCACCTCGTCGACGTGAAGCCGACGAAGGACCTCCTCGTCGTCCGAAACGACGACCGCCCCGGCGTGATCGGTGCCGTTGGCACGGCACTCGGCAACGATGAGGTCTCCATCACCCGCATGGCGGTTGGCCCGTCCCGAGAGGGCAACACTGCCCTCATGGTGCTCGCCACCGATGGACCAGCGAGCGACCAGCTCTTGGAGCAGGTTCGGGCCCTCGACGGCATCATCGACGTCTACCGGGTGAGCCTCTAAACCTCGGCGCTCTGCGCCGGGTGCGAACTCAGGCCGTGGGCTTGGGGGCGACCTCTGGGTAGGAGGTCAAACTCCGCTGCTTTGCCGGTGCTGCTGCCTGCTGCGGTCGCTTGACGGCGACGACGGCTGCTGCGACGACGAATAGGGCGAGGAGGATCAGGCGCTTCACGGTGCTCACCCTACCGGCCATCTCCGAAGACTCCGGCTGACGGGACGCTGAGCCTGTGGGGTCAAGGGCTGTTCGTTCTGCGTCTGTCGGCGGTAGTGTGGTGGCATGCAGTATACGACGCACCTCCTTCTTCGCTAACGGCGAGCGAACCATCGCTCGCCGGAGACCCCTGCGCCCTCGGGCCGGGGGTTCTCGTGTTTCTAGAGGTGGGTCACGAGCCCACGGAGCACAACCATGACCCCAACTACGATGCCGTTCGACCGCTACCGCCCCGTCGTGCCGCTTCGCCTTGAGGATCGCACGTGGCCGTCCAAGCAACTGCGCACCGCCCCAATCTGGTGCAGCGTCGATCTCCGCGACGGCAACCAGGCGCTCGTCGACCCCATGGACGCCGAGCGCAAGTTGGCGCTCTTCGAAGAACTCGTGGCGATGGGCTTCAAGGAGATCGAGGTGGGTTTCCCCTCAGCCTCGCAAACCGACTTCGACTTCCAGCGCATGTTGATCGAAGAAGGTCGGATCCCCGACGACGTCACGATCCAGGTTCTCGTGCAGTGTCGCCGGGAACTCATGGAGCGCACGTTCGAATCCCTCCGCGGTGCGAAGTGCGCCATCGTGCACTTCTACAACTCCACCTCGACGCTCCAGCGCCGTGTGGTGTTCGGCCAAGACCAGCCAGGCATTGTGGCGTTGGCGGTTGAGGCGGCGCAGTGGTGCAAGGAGCTCGAAGCGACCATTCCTGACACCGACGTTCGCTACGAGTACTCGCCGGAGAGCTTTACTGGAACCGAGCCTGAGTTTGCAGTAGCGATCTGCGAAGCGGTCATGGACGTGCTCCAGCCCACGCCGGAGCGCCCGCTCATCTTGAACCTGCCGGCCACGGTTGAGATGTACTCCCCGAACCTCTACGCCGACGTCATCGAGTGGTTCGGTCGCACCATCAAGGACCGTGACCGAGTCCTGTTGTCGCTCCACCCCCACAACGACCGTGGGACCGCAGTCGCTGCCACTGAGCTCGGCCTCCTCGCTGGAGCGGACCGAGTCGAGGGGACGCTCTTCGGGAACGGCGAGCGGACGGGGAACGTCGACGTGGTCACGTTGGGCATGAACCTCTTCTCCCAAGGGGTGAACCCCGACCTCGACTTCTCCGACATCGAGCGCATCGTCCGAACGGCGGAGTTCTCCACCCGGATGGACGTCCACCCGCGGCACCCCTACGCCGGTGAGCTCGTCTACACCGCTTTCTCGGGCTCCCACCAAGACGCCATCAAGAAGGGCATGGCCGAGATCGGGGACGCGTACGACACGTGGGAGGTTCCCTACCTCCCCATCGACCCGAAGCACACCGGGCGGACGTATGAGGCCATCATCCGGGTGAACTCCCAATCTGGCAAGGGTGGCGTCGCCTACCTCATGGACGCCGAGCACGGCCTCGACCTGCCCCGTCCCCTCCAAGTGGAGTTCCAGCGGGTGGTGCAGCAAGCTGCAGAAGCTGCAGGAACGGAGATCACTTCAGATGCACTCTGGGAGCTCTTCAGCGCCACCTACTTGGAGTCGACCACACGATTCCAGTTGCTCTCCAGCGAATTGACGACTGGTGCTGCGGGAACCCACGTCACCGCCCAGGTGCTCGTCGACGGTGCGCATCGGACGATCACTGGGGACGGCAACGGTCCGATCTCGGCCTTCGTGGCTGCAGTCGCCGAGGGACTCGGGGTCTCGCTCTCGGTTGAGGACTACTCCGAGCACGCCCTGTCCGCGGGCACCGGGGCTCGAGCGGTTGCCTACGTCCATGTGTCGGATGGTTCGGGAGCGTCGTGGTGGGGCGTCGGTCTCGACGCCTCGATCCTCGACGCCTCGTTCCGTGCGGTGCTCTCGGCTGCGAACCGAGCACCAGAGCCACAGTGAGCGTCGTCACGGCTATTGGCTGGATCGGAGCAATCTCCGGAGCCGTCATGACCTACGTGCAGTTTCGGCGGGCCAAGCTCGTCGGCGTCGACGGCATCTCGCCGCTCACGTGGTCGCTCTTCTTGGCCATGGGCATCTTCTGGGTCGCCTACGGCATCCACCTCGGATCTGCCTGCATGGTGGCTGGGACCGTTCTCGTCGCCCCGCTCCAAGCGGGGGTCCTCCTCGAGATTGGTCTCGGGGAGAGCTGGAAGTCGTTCCTCATCGCCCTCGGGGTGGTCCTCGTGACAATCCTGGTGCCAACCGCCCTGTTCGGTTGGAACATCGGCGCCGCCTGCATCGGCATCATCATGATCGCCACCCGCGTGCCCCAAATCGTCGACCTCATCGTCGCTCCATCGGTCGAAGGGGTGTCGGTGATGTCGTGGGCGCTCAGCTCGGTGAACCTCGGCCTCTGGCTCTACTACTACGTCGACAACCACGACAGTGGAGCGGCGTTGTCCATGGTGGCGACCATCATCACTAACCTCGTCATCACCGGACTGACGCTGCGGCGCCACGAGCACGTGAAGGCAGTGCTCCGCCGGTGGTGGGGGAGTGAAGCGGTCTGAGCCCTACCGCGTGCTCGGGAGGAACGCCGGCCGGGACTGCTCGAATTCGGTGAGTTCGTCGCTGTGGCGCAAGGTGAGCCCGATGTCGTCCCAGCCGTTCACGAACCGCTCCGTGGTGAAGGGTTCGAGGGTGAACGTCGCCGATAGTGCAATCGCCGGCGCTTCCACCGTGCCTCGAGCAACGTCGATGGTGATCTCAAGTCCGGGGTCGGCAGCAACGGCCGCCAGCAAGGTGTCGGCAACCTCAGGGCTGACCGTCACCGGCAGGAGGCCTTGCTTCGTGCAGTTGGAGAAGAAGATGTCGGCGAATCGGCTGGAGATGACCGCTTCGAAGCCGTAGTCGAGGAGGGCCCACACGGCGTGCTCGCGAGAAGAGCCCGTCCCGAAGTTGGGTCCAGCGACCAAGATGGTCGCGCCCTGAAAGCGCTCGTCGTTGAGGACGAAGGAGCGGTCGTCACGCCACTCAGAGAACAGACCTGCGCCGAATCCAGTGCGCTCGACGCGCTTCAGCCAGTCCGACGGGATGATCTGGTCGGTGTCGACGTCGCTGCGCTGCAGCGGGACGGCGTGGCCGCTCAAGATGGTGACAGGCTTCATTGGAGGTCCTCCGGAGTGGCGAAGTGGCCGAGAATGGCGGTTGCCGCAGCAACCGCGGGGGAGACGAGGTGGGTCCGACCGCCGCGACCTTGGCGACCTTCGAAGTTGCGGTTCGACGTCGAGGCCGAACGCTCGCCGGGAGCCAACTTGTCGGGGTTCATGGCCAAGCACATCGAGCAACCGGGCTCACGCCACTCTGCGCCGGCGGCGGTGAAGATCTCGTGGAGACCTTCAGCTTCGGCCTGACGCTTGACCCGGTGTGAACCGGGGACGACGAGCACTCGGCGTCCCTCGGCGACGGTGCGACCCTCCATGACCGATGCTGCGAGGCGAAGGTCCTCAATCCGGGAGTTGGTGCAGGACCCAATGAAGACCGTCTGCACATCGATGGAACGGATCGGCATGCCAGCGGTGAGGCCCATGTAGGAGAGGGCTCGGGCGGCAGCATCGCGCTCGGCAGGGTCAGCAATCGCCTCGGGATCGGGCACGGTGGCGCTGATGGGAGCCACCTGGGCGGGGTTCGTGCCCCAGGAGACCTGGGGTTCGACAGTGCTGGCGTCGATCACGACCTCTCGATCAAAGGTGGCACCTTCGTCGGTCGCGAAGGCGAGCCACGCGGCAGCGGCCTCGTCGAAGGCGGCGCCAGTCGGCGCGTGCGCCTTGCCACGGAGGTACTCGATGGTGGTGGCGTCCGGAGCGATCATGCCGGCCCGAGCGCCTGCTTCGATGCTCATGTTGCAGACCGTCATGCGGCCTTCCATTGAGAGGTTGGCAATGGCGTCACCGCGGTACTCGACGATGTAGCCAATGCCGCCGCCGGTGCCAATGGCACCGATGATGGCGAGCACCAGGTCCTTGGCCGTCACTCCGGGTCGCAGCGCACCGGTGACGGTGATGGCCATGGTCTTCGGCCGGATGAGGGGGAGCGACTGGGTGGCGAGGACGTGCTCGACTTCGCTCGTGCCGATACCGAAGGCCAACGCACCGAAGGCGCCATGGGTGGAGGTGTGGCTGTCACCGCAGACGATGGTCATGCCAGGCTGGGTGAGGCCGAGTTCTGGCCCAATCACGTGGACGATGCCCTGGTTCTCGTCGCCGCGGTTGTAACAGGTGATGCCGAACTCGGCGCAGTTCGCCGTGAGCACCTCGAGCTGCTTCTTCGAGATGGGGTCCTCAATGGGGAGGTCGAGTGCGGTCGTCGGGACGTTGTGGTCAGCCGTGGCGATCGTGAGGTCGGGACGGCGCACCGTGCGGCCAGCGAGGCGGAGGCCGTCGAAGGCTTGGGGCGAGGTGACCTCGTGGACGAGGTGGAGGTCGATGTAGAGGAGGTCGGGCTCACCGTCGGTGCGGTGCACGAGGTGGGCGTCCCACACCTTTTCAGCCATAGTTCTCGGACTCATGCGCGGACCTCCACGACGACGACGGTTAATTCTCCACCCGGTGCGGTGAACGTTGCGGTGTGGCCCGGTGCCTTGCCCGCCAAGGCTTCGCCCATCGGGCTCGTTGGCGACAGCACGGGCAGGTCCCCAATGCGCTCCTCGATGGATCCAAAGAAGAACTCAGTGACGTCATCGTCGGCATCACCGTGGTAGCGAATGGCCACGACCACGCCTTCGGTCACGATGCCTTCTGCAGCTGCGTCGCCTTCGACGATAACGGCGTCCTTCAAGAGGGCTTGGAGCTGGCGGACTCGGGCTTCCATCTTTCCCTGAGTGTCCTTGGCGGCGTGGTAGTCGCCGTTCTCCTTCAGGTCACCGAGCGCGCGTGCGGCTTCGATGGCGTCGGCGACCTCAATACGACCGCGGGTGGTCAAGTCTTCGAGTTCCGCTGTCAATCGGTCGAAGGTGGCTTGGGTGAGCTTCTGCGGTTCGTCGGCCATGGGTACTCCTCGGTGGGCGAACCCCCAATCTACTCAGCCCCATCTGCCCCCTCTGCCCCTCTTTGACCGGAGCCCACGAGAAGTGGGAGACTAGGGCCGTGTCCGCACCGATCGAGGTACGAATTCGTCCATAGGCGAGAGGCAGTCTCCTCGCGCCGTACCGCCGCCCAGTTGGGCGGCGTTCTCATTTCACCGCTGTAACCAGGCAGCAACCAGTTGGAAGGAACACCGTGGCAGGGAACACCATCGCAGTCATCGGCGGGGACGGCATTGGCCCCGAAGTCTGTGCGGCAGCGATTGAGGTCGCCCGTGCCGCTGGGGCGACTGTCGAGACCGTTGAGTTCGACCTCGGCGCCGATCGGTACCTGCGCGATGGGGAAGTGCTCTCCGAGGCCACCATGGATGCGCTCCGCTCCGCCGATGCCATTCTCCTCGGCGCCATTGGTCCCGCCATTGGTGACACGAGGATTCCTGGTGGCACCTTGGAGCGAGGACTCCTCCTCAAGCTTCGCTTCACCTTCGATCAGTACATCAACCTCCGCCCCTTCGTCGGCCAGGTCGGCTCCATTGGTGAAGGTGCAGATTTCGTGGTGATCCGCGAGAACACCGAGGGTTCCTACGCCGGAGAAGGTGGCGTCCTCCGCCGAGGTACCCCTGCGGAGATCGCCACGCAGGGGAGCGTCAACACCCGATTCGGTGTCGAACGCTGCGTTCGCTACGCCTTCGACCTCGCCAACCGCCGCCCGAAGCGTCACCTCACCTTGGTGCACAAGACCAATGTGCTGACCTTCGCTGGAGACCTCTGGCAGCGCACCGTTGACGAGGTGAAGGGGGAGTACCCAGACGTCTCGGTCGACTACAACCACGTCGACGCTGCGTGTATCTACCTCGTTGAGAAGCCCATGAACTACGACGTCATCGTCACCGACAACCTCTTCGGCGACATCTTGACCGACCTTGCGGGAGCGGTGTGCGGCGGCGTTGGGTTCGCAGCATCGGCCAACATGAACCCCATGCGCACGGCCCCGTCGATGTTCGAGCCGGTCCACGGTGCAGCCCATGACATTGCGGGCAAGGGGCTCGCCAACCCCACGGCTGCGATCTCGTCGTGTGCGCTCATGCTCGACTTCCTCGGCCAGCACGACGCTGCGCAGAAGATCACGGCCGCCGTCACCGCTGACGCCGGCCGAGACAATCCCACCCAACCCCGGTCGACCGCTGAGGTCACCCGGGCCGTCATCGAAAGGTTGGCCTAGCCATGCCGCTGAGCCCTACGAAGAAGATCTGGATGGACGGCAATGTCGTCGACTGGGATGACGCCAAGGTGCACGTCCTCACCCACACCCTCCACTACGGCACCGGGGCCTTCGAGGGCATTCGTGCCTACCAGACGCCGCAGGGCCCTGCGGTCTTTCGTCTGGAAGAGCACATCGTCCGCCTCATCAACTCTTCCAAGATCTTGAACATCGAGGTGCCCTTCACCGTCGATGAGCTCTGCGAGGCCACGAAGGACATGGTGCGGGTCAACGAGATGGAGGCCGGGTGCTACATCCGTCCCCTCGTCTACCTCGGCTACGGCGAGATGGGCCTCAACCCCCTGCCCTGTCCGGTCAACGTTGCCATTGCGGTGTGGCCATGGGGCGCCTACCTCGGTGACGAAGGTCTCGAGCGTGGCGTGTCGTGCAAGATCTCTTCATGGGTCCGTCACGACCCCAACGCCATGCCGACGGCGGCCAAGGGCGTTGGGATGTACGTCAACTCCTCCCTCGCCAAGGTCGAAGCGCTCCGCGGTGGCTACGACGAGGCCATCTTGCTGGCTGGTGACGGACAGGTGTCGGAGTGCACCGGCGAGAACCTCTTCGTTGTTCGTGGCGGCGTGATCTACACGCCCCACACCTCTGACGCCGGTGCTCTCGAGGGCATCACCCGTGACACCGTGACCAAGATCGCTGCCGATCTCGGCTACGAGGTGCGCGAGGGCACAGTGCTGCGCACCGACCTCTACGTCGCCGACGAGGTCTTCCTGACCGGAACAGCAGCCGAAGTGGTCCCCGTGCGCGCCATTGATGACCGCCAGGTCGGCGAGGGCCGCCGTGGCCCAATCACCACCGAGATCCAGCGGACCTACTTCGCCGCCGTGCGCGGGGAACTGCCGCAGTACGAGCACTGGTTGGACCGTGTCCAGGGCTAAGCCCGGCTCACTCCACTCCCACGGTGGTCACCTGCATGGGCACGACGCCCATGGATTCGACCTGCCCGTACTCCCGGACTTCGTCGAGGTCTTCGACACCACCTTGCGAGACGGCTCCCAGCAAGAGGGCATCTCGCTGTCGGTTGAGGACAAGGTCCGCGTGGCTGAGCAGCTCGACCACTTGGGCGTCACCTTCATCGAAGGCGGTTGGCCGGGGGCGAATCCGAAGGACTCGGAGTTCTTCGCTCGAGCGCACCGTGAGCTCACCTTGTCGACCTCGACGCTCGTCGCGTTCGGTTCCACCCGCCGACCCGGCGTCGCCGCAGAAGATGACGAGGGACTTCGGACCCTCGTCGAGGCCAACACGCCGGTCGTCTGCATCGTGGCCAAGGCATGGGATCGCCACGTCGAAGAGGCGCTTCGCACGACCAACGACGAAGCCTTGAAGATGGTCGCTGATTCGGTGGACTTCCTCGTAGCCAACGGCAAGCGAGTGTTCGTCGATTTGGAGCACTTCTTCGACGGGCATCTCCACAACCCGGTCTTCGCCGAAGCGGTGGCCAGAGTGGCTGAAGCGCACGGTGCCGAGCGACTCGTGCTGTGCGACACGAATGGTGGCACCCTGCCGCACCAGCTGAGCGGCATCGTGAGCCAGATGGTGTCGACGTCGAGCGTGGGCATTGGCATCCACTGCCACAACGACTCCGGGGTGGCGGTCGCCAACTCCTTAGCCGCAGTCGGCGCCGGAGCTGTCCAAGTCCAAGGCTGTGTGAACGGCTACGGCGAACGAGCGGGCAACACAGATCTGACCGCTGCGATCGCCAACCTCTCGCTCAAGCTCAACGTCCGGACGATCCCCGACGGGAACGTGGAGCGGCTCACCTCGGTGAGTCACCACATCGCTGAACTCGTGAACCTGGCGCCAAACCCCCAGCAGCCCTTCGTCGGATCGTCAGTGTTCGCCCATAAGGGAGGGCTCCATGCCAGTGCGGTCGCCCGTCGGCGTGACCTGTACGAGCAGATCGACCCAGGCCTCGTCGGCAACGCCATGCGGGTGGTCGTCTCCGAGATGGCTGGGCGCTCGACCTTGGCCATGAAGGCCGAGGAACTCGGCCTCGAGATCGATGGGTCGATCCTCGGGTCGATCCTCGAAGACTTAAAGGAGCTCGAGTACCAGGGCTACCACTTCGAAGTTGCCGATGGATCCCTCGAGCTCTTGCTCCGCCGAGCGACCGGCTGGGAGCCAGACTTCTTCCACGTGGAGTCCTTCCGGGTGATCACCGATCACTTGGCAGCGGTGCGCGGTGGGGATGTCTCGACGGAGGCCACCGTCAAGGTTGTGGTCGGCGGGGAACGCTTCGTGGCTACCGCCGAAGGCAATGGACCGGTCAACGCCTTGGACGCTGCTCTTCGCTCTGCCATTGCGCCGACCTATCCGGTCCTCGACGCCATCCACCTGCAGGACTACCGCGTTCGGGTCGTCGACGCTGGACAAGGGACGAGTGCGGTGACCCGCGTCCTGATCGATTCCGCTCGAGACGGGGCGACCTGGACCACCATTGGGGTGTCGGAGAACATCATCGAAGCGTCGTGGCAGGCGCTGTACGACTCCATCGTCTTCGGTCTCCTCCACGGTGGATCTCACGAAGGACAGCAGCGGACTCACTAGGATGAGGCCACGATGACGCAGCCGACCCACCTCCCGCGCCCCGCAACTGTCCCTGGCCCGCAGGCTCTGCGTCTCGAGGCTCGCCACGAGTGGAGCGACGACCGCCCAGGAGCCCTCGCTCCGGCGACGGAGGTGACCGGAGCATCGGTTGGCAGCCCTGGACCGAATCAAGGGTTCGCCCTGACGCTCGCGCACCGCGTGTCGAAGGAACTCGTGCTCGTCACCGGTGAGAACGCCCACGACGTAGAAGTCGGCGCAGCAGCCATCGCCTGTCGTCGAGCCTCACTGTTCGGCCGAGCGCCCCAGATCTACGACCTTCGACTGGCACTCGCCATCTTCGGCTTCCTCGGCGGCGCACCCGTGGAGCTCGTCGCACTCCGTCGTGAGCGGTTCTCCGGGGTGGGGCACTCCTACCCAGCACTGCGGGCGCTCGTCGACTCGATCCCTGAGGCGACGCTCTTGGCTTCGGTGAGCGATGCCATGGACCTCGACTGGACCGTCGCCGTCGGGGCGTAGTTCGCCGCACCATCACTACGATGGGGTCATGTCTGAGCACTCGTTCAACCTGACCGAAACCCAACGCGCCTTCCGGGACATGATGCGGGCCTTCTCTGACGAGAAGATCGCCCCCAATGCCGAAGCGGCTGACCGAGAAGCGGCATACCCCTGGGCCTCGTTCAACGCCTGCAAGGAAGCCGACCTCTGTGGACTCGGCATCCCTGAGGCCTATGGCGGCCAAGGTGCGGACATGGTGACCCAGGCCATCATGACTGAGGAGATTTCGCGTCACTGTGCCTCGACTGCGGTCACGATGCTCATCTCCAAACTCGGTATGTTGCCGGTGATGAACTTCGGTTCTGAGGAACTGAAGCAGCAGTACCTCCCGAGGATTGCCAGCGGAGAGATCCAAGCCAGTTACTGCCTGTCTGAAGCCGATGCCGGCTCCGACGTGGCTTCGATGCGGTGCCGAGCGACGCGTGATGGGGACAGTTACGTGCTCAATGGGTCGAAGTACTGGATCACCAACGCCGGGATCTCCGACACGTACACGGTCTTCGCCTCTACCGATCCTGAGAAGGGGAGCCGAGGCATCTCCTGCTTCCTCGTGGAGAAGGACTGGGGCATCCAGTTCCCGAAACACGAGGACAAGCTCGGACTCAGGGGCAGTCCCACCGGTGAAGTGGTGTTCGACAACGTGCGCGTACCGCTCAGTCACCGCATCGGCGAAGAGGGTCAAGGCTTCACGATTGCAATGCACACCCTCGACCGGTCACGGCCGACGATTGGCGCCCAAGCCGTGGGGATCGCTCAGGGAGCCATTAACTACGCCGGTGAGTACATGAAGGGCCGGAAAGCCTTCGGTGGTCCCATCAGCGAGCTGCAAGGTCTCCGGTTCATGCTGGCTGACATGGCGATCCGAACCGAAGCATCGCGGGCCCTCGTCTACCGGGCGTGCTCGCTCGTCGACCACGATCCCGACGGTGAACTGACGATGTTCGGCGCAATGGCCAAGGCCTTCGCATCGGACACGGCGATGTCGGTGACGGTCGACGCGGTGCAGCTCCTCGGTGGTTACGGCTACACCAAGGACTTCCCCGTTGAGCGGTACCTTCGTGATGCCAAGATCACCCAAATCTACGAAGGTACCAACCAGGTGCAGCGAGTCGTGATCTCGAAGCGCTTGCTCGGGTAGCGATCGCTTCTCGGATGTCAGCGGGGAGGCACAGCACTGCCGAACGGTGGAGGACCGGGCAACGCCATGGCGGTCACCCTCAGCTCACAGAGGCCACGTGGGCAGCGACCACTGCGCGCTCGAGGGACTTCGTGTCGCGCCAGCCGCTGAGGCCGCCACGACTGCGCATTCACTTGTGAGGAATCCTCGCAAATGGATCGACGATTTCGCTGTGTTTGGGCGGGCCGTTAGCGATGAGGCCTATGCGATAACATTGCTAGGTAGTAGGGGCACTTTGGAGAGGGCTTACCCATGACGAATTTTGAGCAGAATTCCGGAACCGCTGGTTCTCGGGAGAAGTATCGCCGCCGTTTGCGACGCATCGTCGAATTCGTTGCGACGGCAGCCATTGTGCTCAACGCCCTCACCCTCGTTCCGGCCGGAGCTGGTGCGAGCACCAAGAAAGTCGCCCACGGCCCAGGCCCCGGTGCCACCTTGACGGTGACCTACGCCCCGAACGGCGGCACTGGTGCACCGAGCGACACCACGAAGTACGCAGCGAATGCCACGGTGACGATCAAGACCTCTCCAGTCCCGTCCAAGGCGAACTGCAGCTTCACGGGCTACGTCCTCTCCACGACTGCCCCTGCCCCCCACGCTCCTACGCCTCCGAACACCTACTCCTACAGTGGCGGAGCGTTCACTCCGGCCAGCTTCAAGATCACCGACAACGCCACGCTGACTGCCCAGTTCGACTGCACCCAACACTTCACGGTTGCCTACAACGGCAATGGTGGGGGTCTCGTACCAACCGACGCCACTTCGTACGCCACTGGGGCAACTGTCAACCTGATCGCTACGCCCATTCCGACGAAGGCTGGCTGTACCTTCGCTGGGTACCTCGGCAACGTTGACGACGACACCGATTCCAACGATGGATCCGATCAAGGTCCGAACGGAGCGAACACCCTCTTCACCTACAGCGGTGGGAAGTTCACGCCGGCGAACTTCAAGATCAACGAGAACGTCACCCTCACGGCACAGTGGGGATGTTTCACGGTCACCTATGGCGGCGGCAACCCTGTCGACCCGAACTTCTACTCCTCAGGTGACAAGGTCACGGTCCTTGGTCCCCCTCCGACCAACGGCTGCCCATTCTTGGGGTACAACCTCACGGTCAGCGGCGGATCCGGTGGATCCGGCAGCGGTGGAACGGGCGGATGGTCCGGTGGCCCGCAGCCTCCGACGCCCGGCGCTGGCGACACCGACAGCAACGACAACGATGGCGACGCCGACGACAATGGCCAAGTCGTCACGATCTCCTACGCAGGAGGCAAGTTCACACCGGCGACCTTCGTGCTGACCGGCAACACCACGTTGACTCCGGTCTACGCGTGCTTGACCGTCACCTACAACGCCAACGGTGGATCGAACCCACCGGTTGACAAGAACAACTACGCGCCGAACGCCAAGGTCACCGTCGCTCCTGGAACGGGAATGACCGCGCCGCCGGCGAAGTGCTTCGCTGGTTGGGCGGCGACGAACAACGCGCTGACTCCGACCTACCTCGCGGGGACGAACTTCACGATCACGGCGAACACGACCCTCTACGCAGTCTGGGCATCGTGTTTCACTGTGACCTACAACGCCAACGGTGGATCGAATCCTCCCGTTGATGCGAAGAACCCCTACGGCTCTGGTGCGCTCGTCACCGCGCTCGGAGCGGGGTCCATGGTCTCCCCGGGTGCGAACTACCGCTTCGCTGGTTGGGCGACTACATCCAACGCCACCTCGGCCAAGTACCAGCCAGGCGCAACGTTCACCATCACGGCGAACACGACCCTCTACGCCGTGTGGACGCTGTGTGTAACGGCGACGTACACGGTGACCTACGACCCCAATGGTGGGTCGGGGACGCCAGTTGACCCGAACACCTACTCGAGCGGCGCCACCGTGACGCTCCTCGCCTCACCGATTCCGACCAAGACCGGGTGCACCTTCACTGGCTACCTCGGCAACTTCGATGACGACACTGCCTCGGACGATGGATCAGACCAAGGTCCCTACGGCGCCAACACCTTCTTCTCCTACTCCGGTGGCCACTTCAGCCCCGCCAACTTCAAGATCACCCAGAACGTGACGTTGACGGCACAGTGGAGCTGTGTCGCAGTGACCTACACCGTGACCTACAACGCCAACGGCGGGTCCGGCGCTCCGACGGATCCCCACAGTCCCTACGCCTCGGGATCTTCCGTCACCGTGCTCGGCAAGGGCACCATGACGGCCCCAGCTGGCTGCTCCTTTGCCGGCTGGTCGACGAGTCCGACGGCAACGTCGGCAACCTACGTGGCCGGCAACACCTTCACCATCTCGGCCAACACCACCCTCTACGCCGTGTGGAACCCCTGTACGACCTACACCGTCACCTACAACGCCAACGGTGGC
>CAIQEU010000041.1 GCA_903870905.1 uncultured Actinomycetes bacterium
ACCCACTGAAGTGATGCTGCCCGTCGGACGACGCGAGGTTTGGCGTGACTGTAGGTGACGAGTCCATTGGCGTCGTAGACCACCAAGTTGCTCCAGATGACATCGACGTCGGTCTTGCCGTCAGAGAATCGCTTCAGTTCTTGGAATGCGGCGATGGCGTCGTCGGACAACGTGTCATCAGCGTCCATCCAGAAGATCCAGTCGCCGATCGCTCGAGCGAAGGATTTGTTCCGAGCAGCCGAGAAGTTGTCGTCCCACGGGTAGTAGGAGACCTTGGCACCGAACTGCTTGGCGATCTTCACGGTGTCATCGGTTGATCCGGTATCGACGACAACGAGTTCATCGCAGAACTGGCGAGCGCCCTCGAGGGCGGCAGCGAGGTTCGCCTCTTCGTTCCGTACGATCATCGCTAGCGACCACATCGACAACTCGCAACCTCCTCCGACCTCTCCGCCCCATTCTAAATGGGTCGTCCAAATTCGTTCGGCACGCGAAAAGGCGGCGCCGAAATCGGCGCCGCCCTTTCAACTTCTTGGGTGCTGCTCGTTAGAGCGGACGAACGTCCTTGGCCATGAGGCCCTTGGGACCCTGCTCGACCTCGAACTCGACTGCCTGGCCCTCTTCGAGAACCCGGTAGCCCTGCATCTGCACCGCAGTGTGGTGGACGAACACGTCGCTACCACCGTCGGGCTGAGAAATAAAGCCGAAGCCCTTCTCTGCGTTGAACCACTTGACCGTTCCGGTTGCCACTGGAGCGATCCTCCTTCATATGTACTGTCTGGCGGACGCCAGCACTGCAAGAGGAACCGCACAGCGAACTCCGATTGCACTCCGAACGCTAGCAGTGTTCCTCTCCGGTGCCCGGACGGGGTCCTCAGCGATGCAGGGTGGTGGCACCGCCACGGTCTTCGACGATGTAGCCCAGTGCTTCGAGCGCACCCCGGAGGCGATCGGCTTCTGACCAATCCTTGGCCGCTCTGGCGGCGTCTCGGGACGCAGCCAAGGCTGCTGCGTCTTCGTCAACGTCGGTGGTCGCTCGCAGCCTGATGCCGAGGACGCCGAGGAGCACCGCCACGGTCCACGCCAGCGCTTGAGCCCCTTGGAGGTCCCCGTCATCTGCTGCGGTGTTGGCAGCAGACACCAAGGTCGCGACTTGTGCGAATGCCCGTGGAGTGTCGAGATCATCCTCAAGGGCAGTGACGAACGCCGAGACTGCGTCGGGGTCAACGCCGTGGCTCGCGAGCACCACCGGGCCAGCGGGAAGTTCCGGCACGTCGAGCCGGCGAGCGAGGTTGTCGAGGCGGAGCAGTGCAGCTTCTGCTGCGGCGATGGTCTCGGCCGTGACTTCAAGGGGAGCTCGGTAGTGACTCTGCACGCAGAGGAGGCGGTAGGCACGAGCGTCGTGGGTGGCGAGCAGGTCGGTCAGCGACGTGAAGTTCTTGAGCGACTTGCTCATCTTCTCTGCTCCCACCATCACCCAACCCGAATGCGCCCAGTGGTTGGCGAACACCTTGCCGTCGGCCACGGCCTGGGCTCGCTCGTTCTCGTGGTGGGGGAACTTGAGGTCCTGTCCCCCGGTGTGGAGGTCGAACCCTTCGCCGAGGAGGTTGAGGCTCATCACCACGCACTCAGTGTGCCAACCAGGACGGCCAGCACCGAAGGGGGCGTCCCAGCTCGGCTCACCGTCCTTAGCGTCCTTCCACAGCACGAAATCGAGTGGACTGCGTTTCTCATCGATGGTCACAATGCGAGCCCCAGCCCGGAGTTGGTCGAGCGGCTGGCCAGCCAACAGGCCGTAGTCGCCAACCGCGCTCACGTCGAGGTAGACCCCGTCGCTCGTCCGGTACGCCACACCTCGGTCCATGAGGCGCCCAATCAGCGCCACCATTTCTTCAACGTAGGCCGTGGCATGGGGAACCTCAGTTGGTCGCAGCACCGAGAGTGCATCGAGCGCCTCGAACCAGCGCTCCTCGAACTCAGCGGCGACCTCGGCTTCGCTCCGACCTTCCTCGGTTGCCCGGTTGATGATGTTGTCGTCGATATCGGTGATGTTGGAGACGAAGCGGACGTCGTGGCCGGTTGCCAACAGCACCCGCCGAGCGATGTCCCACACCAACACGTAGCGTCCGTGGCCGAGGTGGGGGAGGTCGTAGACTGTGGGTCCGCAGACGTACATTGACACCACCGGTGCTCCTTCGGGAGCGATCGGACGGATCGAACCAGTTGCGGTGTCGTGCAGATTCAGCATTCCACTACGGTAAACCACTCATGACCTCACCCTCCCCCACGAACCCCGATGCAGCCGCTTCGAAGATCCCTGCCAAGGCAGGGCTCGAGGGCCTAGAGGAACGCTGGTCGAGCGTCTGGGACGCCGAGGGCACCTTCACCTTCGACCGGACGAAGACCCGGGCCGAGGTCTACTCCATCGACACGCCGCCCCCGACGGTTTCTGGAGAGCTGCACCTCGGGCACATCTCGAGCTACACCCACGCCGACACCATCGCTCGCTACCAGCGCATGGCGGGACGCGAGGTCTTCTACCCCATGGGCTGGGACGACAACGGGCTGCCGACCGAACGACGGGTCCAGAACTACTTCGGCGTCCGGTGCGACCCCGCACTCCCCTTCGACCCTGACTTCGTCGTCCCCGAGACGCCGCATGATCCGCCGATCTCCATTTCGCGACCGAACTTCGTGGCCCTGTGCACCTTGCTCACGACCGAAGACGAGCGAGCATTCGAGAACCTCTGGCGTCGACTCGGCCTCTCCGTCGACTGGTCCATGACCTACTCAACCGTTGGCGAACGCGCCCGCCGGGTTTCCCAGCGCAGCTTCATCGACTTGGTTGAGAGCGGTCACATCTACCAACGTGAGGCTCCGACGCTGTGGGACGTGGACTTCCAGACTGCGGTGTCCCAAGCCGAACTCGAAGACCGCGAGCGACCCGGCGCCTACCACCGGGTTCGCTTCGCCTACGCCGACGGGACGGGCAGCGTCGACATCGAGACCACCCGACCCGAACTCCTCCCCTCGTGCGTCGCCCTTGTCGCCCACCCCGACGACGCTCGCTACCAGCCCCTCTTCGGCACCGAAGTCATCACGCCGCTCTTCGGTGTGGCCGTTCCAGTTCTCGCCCACGAACTCGCCGACCCCGAGAAGGGATCCGGCATCGCCATGATCTGCACCTTCGGTGATACCACCGACGTGCTGTGGTGGCGGGAACTCAACCTCCCCGCCCGCACCACCATTGGTCGCAACGGACGCTTCGAGCCGAGCCCCTTCGCCAGTGGCCTCATTGCCTCCACCACCCCCGACGACGCGCTCACCAACTACGCAGAGCTCGAGGGCAAGACCGTCAAGGCGGCCCAAACCCGAATCGTGGAACTGCTCGCCGCCTCGGGTGCGCTCATTGGAGAACCTCGAGCGATCACCCACCCCGTCAAGTTCTTCGAGAAGGGCGACCGCCCCTTGGAGATCGTGTCGTCGCGCCAGTGGTTCGTGGCCACGCTGCCGCTGCGTGAGGCACTCCTCGCCCGCGGCGCAGAGCTCAACTGGCACCCGAACTTCATGGGCCATCGCTACACGAATTGGGTCGAAGGCTTGAACGGCGACTGGAACGTCTCGCGCCAGCGCTTCTTCGGCGTGCCCATCCCCCTCTGGTACGGCATCCGCAGCGACGGCACCGTGGACTACTCGACCCCGTTGCTCCCGAGCCTCGAGCACCTGCCCGTCGACCCCTCAACCGATGTGCCACCGGGCTTCACCGAGGACCAGCGCGACCAACCGGGAGGGTTCACCGGCGACCCCGACGTCATGGACACCTGGGCGACCTCCTCGCTCACGCCGCAGATCGCCGGTGGCTGGGGTGACGATGACGACCTCTTCGAGCGCGTCTTCCCGATGGACCTGCGCCCCCAAGCCCATGAGATCATCCGGACCTGGCTCTTCTCGACCGTGGTGCGCTCGCACCTCGGCCACAACACGCTGCCGTTCACCAATGCCCTGATCTCGGGTTGGGTCCTCGACCCCAACCGCAAGAAGATGAGCAAGTCCAAGGGCAACGTCCTCACCCCACTCCCCCTCCTCGATGCCCACGGTGCGGATGCGGTTCGCTACTGGGCAGCATCTGCTCGCCCCGGTACGGACCTCGCCGTCGACGATGCGCAGATGAAGGTGGGCCGCCGGTTGGCCATCAAGTTGCTCAACGCGTCCAAGTTCGTCCTCGGCCGCTTGGAGGGGCAACCGCCAACCTCGGTCGGAGCGATCACCGAGCCCATTGACTTGGCCGAAGCCAGCGCCCTGCTCGCGGTGGTCAACGACGCCACCGCAGCCTTCGAGGCCTACGACTACGCCCGAGCCCTCGAGCGCACCGAGGCCTACTTCTGGACCTTCTGCGACGACTACCTCGAACTGGTCAAGACCCGCGCCTACGCCGAAGACTCCGCAGCGTCGGCATCGGCTCGAGCCACCCTCGACCTCGTGCTATCGGTCCTCCTCCGCCTGTTCGCTCCCTTCCTCCCCTTCGCAACCGAAGAAGTCTGGCGGTGGACGAAGGACGCCTCGGTCCACCGGAGCGCCTGGCCGACGGCAGCGGAATTCCCCGCAACCTCCGGCGACGCACACCTGCGGACCGTGGCGGCCAGCGTGCTCGAAGCCATCCGCAGGACCAAGACCACCGAGCAGCGCTCGATGCGAGCCGCCGTGGCACTGGCCACGATCACCGGCACCGATGACGACCTCCGGGCCGTTGCCCTCGTCCAGGGTGACCTGAGCGATGCGGGCGTCGTGGAGCGCTTCGAGTTGGTGAGTGGCGACGCACTCGGCGTCGCCGCCGAACTCGCCCCAGATCCGGCGGTCTAGTTCGAGCCGAGGTACGAAGCGCTGAGTTGCGCCTCGATGTCTTGAGGGGTGCCGACGCTCGTGATGACCCCGTGGGCCATGATGGCCGCACGCGTCGCCAACGGCAAGATGGTTCGAGCGAACTGTTCGACGACCAGCAGCGCCAGACCCTCGGCAGCCAACGCTGCCACCCGGCTGTAGAGGTCTTCGACGATGAGCGGGGCCAAGCCCATGGACAGTTCGTCGAGGATGAGCAGCTTGGGGTTCACGACGAACGCACGAGCCAGCGCCAGCATCTGCTGCTCACCACCCGACATCGTTCCCGCCAATTGGTTCTTCCGCTCGGCGAGGCGCGGGAAGCGGTCGTAGGCGATGGCTTCGACTTGAGCAGCGGTGACGCCGGCGTAGGTGGTGAGGCGGAGATTCTCACGAACGGTCAAGTTCGGGAAGATGCCTCGGCCCTCGGGAATGGCGCAGATACCCTGCTTCACACGTGCAGAGGCGCTGGTCGTCGTCACGTCGGCACCGTTGAAGGTGATGGTGCCGGTGCTCGGGGCGTGGAGTCCGGAGATCACGTTCATGAGCGTGGACTTACCACCGCCGTTGGAGCCGAGGAGGGCCACCACTTCACCAGCGCCAACCTCGAGGTCGACGCCGTGGATGACTTCAATGGTGCCGTAGGCAGCGCGGACGTCACGGAGTTCGAGCAAGGCCATCAGATCGTCTCCTCTGGTGCGCCGAGGTAGGCATCGGCGACGTCGTTGTTGGATCGAATTTCCGCCGGCGTCCCACTGGCGAGGAGTGCGCCGAAGTTGAGGACGTGGATGGTGTCGCAGAGCCCCATCACGAGCGGGACGTCGTGCTCGACGAGGCACACCGACAGACCGTCGGTCGCCACGAGGTGCTTGAGCAACTCGGCGAAGCGCTCAGTCTCTTCCTCACTCTGGCCCGATGCCGGTTCGTCGAGGAGCACCAACTTGGGCTTAGTCATGAGGGCTCGGGCAACCTCGACGACGCGGGCGCGTCCTGTCGGCAGTTCGGTGACCTCACGATCGGCGACGTCGGCGAGCTCTAAGAGGCCCATGACCCGCTCGGTCTCGGCAGCGATGTCGATCCGGTTCGACCGGCGAGTGGCGTTGTGGATCTCACCGGCCACGCGCAGGTTGTCGCGCACCGAGAGCGAGGTGAAGAGCTCGAGGCGCTGGAAGGTGCGAGAGATTCCCTGCTTGGCCCGACGAGCAGGCTTCGCCTTCGTCAAGTCGACCCCGTCGAAGACAACCCGGCCCGACGAGGGCTTGAGGAGGCCCGAAATCACGTTGAACATCGTGGTCTTGCCGGCGCCGTTCGGACCGATCAACCCGGTGATCTCCCCGGTCTTGCAGGAGAAACTGACGTCTTGAAGCGCCTTCGTTCCACGAAAGCTCACCGAGACGTTCTCAACCTGAAGCAGTGCTTGCGTCATCGTTGCCCCACCAATTCCCCCGTTGCTGCCGGCGCAGTGCCGGCAGAGTGCTGCGTGCTGATCCGCTGAGCGGTCAGCGGCGAGATTACGCCAATGACGCAGAACGCCAAGACGAACCACCAGTTGCCCCATACCTTAGTGAGCGTCAAGAGGTAGGCAATGGTCACCGCGCCGAGCGTGGCGACGAGGATCGCCTTGTTCTGCACGACCGCGACGTAGCCCGCAGCGGTCTTCTGCGCTTGGCCACCAGGGGCCTTGGCGATGTTGATGCCAATCAGCGCCGGCATGAGCAGTGCGAGGTGCCCGGCGACCGACCAACTGATGGGACCGAAGCTCGAGGGGTGCGACACCGAGAGGTTGAAGAAGGTCTGGGCGATGACGCTCAAGCCAACGCTCACGCCAATGCCGCCGAACAGCGCACCCGATACGGAGCCGTAGCCGCCGATCACCACCGCCATGAACAACCCGATGCCGGCGAAGATGTTGAAGTTGGAGGCTTGGACGGTCTGGAGCGACACGCAGAACAGGATCGTGCCGAGACCTGCGAGTGCTGCCGAGATGCCGAAGGCTGCGAGCTTTAAGACCACGATCCGCTGTCCGAGCGTGGCCACCGCAGCTTCGGAGTCTTTGAGGGCGATCATGCGGCGACCGAGCGATCCCCGTCGCAGGCGGACGACGCACAGCGAGGTGACCACGAACATGACGGTGAAGGCGATTAGGAGTTGGCGACCGGTGGACAAGAGCCACGGTCCGACCTTGATGCCGGGGAACGTGAGGCTTCCGTTCACGAAGAAGGCGACGTGCCAGTGCAGGAGCGGAATAGTCTGCTCGCCAGTTGGGGTGTAGACGATGAAGGTCATGAGCAACCCGAACCCAAGACTCGCCATGGCCAGGTAGATGCCTTGAAGGCGAAGGGCAGGGAGGGCGACGATGCACCCGACGAGCACGGTGGCCAAGATGCCGAGGAGGATGCCCCAGAGCGACAACACGCCACCGAACATCGGGCCGATGATGCCGTGGTGGTAGGCCACGAAAGCGCCAACGGATCCGAGGGCAATCGGTGCGAGGTTGATCTGCCCGGAGAATCCCGTGAGCACCACCACCGAGAGCCCGACGAGGGAGAGGGCGACACCAGACGCCAGCTTCAGGTCCATGTCGGGACCCATGATGAACGAGAGTGCACTGAAGAAGGCGATGAGTGTGAGACCAGCCACCACGGAGTTCTTCATGGACGGCACAGCAAACTGCTCTTTGACCTTGACGAGCGACGCCCCACGGAGACGGTTCTGGGGCAACACGAAGAGTGCGATGAACAAGATGACGATCGGAATCGCTGCGACCCAGCCTCCGGACCAGTTCGACCACGACTGCGGTGCGTAGCCGTTGAAGTACGAGGTGCCAAGGCCGATCACGATGCCACCGACGACCGTCAGCGGAATGGACTTCAGGCGGCCGATGATGGCGGCGGTAATTGCTCCGCCGAGGACGAAGATCGTGAGTGAGGTTGCATCAAGGTTGCCGAGGTACTGCGCGATCAAGATGCCAGCAGTTCCGGCGAAGGCGCCACTAATCGCCCAGGAGATGAGGGCGATCCGGTTGGGATTCCCACCGTTCAGACTCAGGAGCGACGGGCTGTCGACGACGGCGCGCATGGCCAGACCAGCTCGGCTGCGCTTGAAGAGGATGGATCCAGCAACGGCAACGGCGAGGGTGATGGCCACACACAGCACGCCGAAGTACTGGAAGTAGGCGGTTTGGCCGCTGATGGTGATCTTCCACTCACCGTTCTGACCGAATGGGAGTGGCAAGAAGTGGAAGAACGACGGGTTCCAGAGCCACTCCGAGAGGTTCCAGAGTGCAATCATGACCGCTACTGAGACCACGGTTTTCGTGATCTCCGAGAGTCCGTTCAACCTCCGCATGATGACGTGGTAGATCCCGACTTGGAGGAGGGGCGTGGCGACGAGGGCGACAACGACGAATGCCAGGAGCGGGTTCCAACCCCACTGGTTGGTCGCCTCCCAGAAGGCGAAACTGGCAAACATGGCAACGGCGCCATGGCTGAAGTTGAAGATCCCCGAGGTGGTGTAGGTCAGGACGAGTCCGGCCGCTGCGAGCGCGAGCAGCACGCCACTCGTGAGGCCGAGGAATGTGAATTCGAGAAATTTCGCCACTGGGGCTCCTCCGAGAGGTGATCAGAGTGTGGGCAGAATGCTGGGGTTGGACGAACGTCCAACCCCAGCATGCATACCGCGGAACTACTGCGCTCCGAAGGAACTACTTCTTCGCGAGGATGAGGCTGGACTTCGCAATGCTGCCGAGGTCACCAATGAAATGGCCACTGGAGTCGTAGGAAGCCGTCAGTCCGAGGCGGCTGATCATGGCCGCGGTGGAGACGAGGCCAGTGTTCTTGCCGGTTGGGCAGGAGAAGGTCCCGACCTTGCCCGATGGAGCGGCCTGAGTCCACGTGCCACCGGAGAAGTGCATGATGAGTGCGCAGCCTGATGGGGTGTTGGTTGCAGGGTTCGTCGGAGCCTGGAGGCCACCAGCGGTCCATGCGTTCTTACCGGAGAAGTTCGACGCCTTGCCCAGGTAGTTGACGACGCACTGACGGGTCAGCGCTGCGCCACAGCTCTTGGCAGCCGTCGCCCACAGGAGGAACGACGAGGCCGACTGCTCAGCGAGCGCCGACTTGTTGTCCGCGCCAGCGATCGAGAGGAACTTGGCAACTGCAGGGACGGTCGACGCAGCCTCGAAGGGCTCGGTGAAGAGCTTCGCGTAGAGGTTGTCTGCTGCCGTGCTCTCCCCTGCGATCTTCTCGAAGTTTGCCGGTGAGGGCAGGAGGCCACCGTAGAGGTTGCTCTCGACGTAGACGTTCGACTCACCGAAGATGATCGGGTTGTAGTGGAGGGCAACTCCCGATCCGAGGATCGTCATGAGCTCGCCACCCCAACCGTTAGCCCAGATGAGCAGCGGGTCGCCCTTGGTCTTGGCACCGTAGATGGCACCGCCAATGGTCGCGTTGGTCGACGTCGTAGTCAAGTTGATGTCACAATTGTCGAAGAGCCAACCGTTGGTGGTGTAGGCAATCTCGTCCTTCTGGATACCCTGCTGGGCAGACGGAAGGTCGGTGGTGCGAACGGCACAGGCATTACCAGTAGCCGAAGCGCCCCAGATCTTGGTGCCCAAGGTCGCAGCGGTACCCGATGCGGTGGCGATGGGGTCCGGAATGCCCTGGTAGGACTCGTAGGCGTCCTGGGTGTCATTCGTGGCACCGAAGCCGGGAACGGCAACCAGATTGCAGGCGAGACGGTTGTGCTCGGCTTGGCCACCATCGAGGGCGAAGCCTTCACCGACCATCATGAAGTCGTTGTGGGCACAGAAGCCGTCAATGGCGGTCTGGGCCGACTGGATCGCGGTGCTCGACGACGCCGAGGCGTAGTCGATCGTGATCTTGCGGCCGTTGATGCCGCCCTGGGCGTTGCACCAGGCAGCGAACGCCTTGACGGTGTTGCCGAGCTCAGCGTCCACACCGTGGTACAGCGCGTCGTCACCGGTTGCAATCGCGATACCGGTCTTGGTCACACCCTTGTCTGATGCGGAGTAGTGGGCCGTCGACGCGTTGCTGCACGGAGAGGCCAACGTACCGAACTTCTGCGCAGTTGCAGCGCCCGCACCACCAACGGTCACCAGCGCGAATCCGCTGGTCGCGATTGCCGCCGATGCGAATGCGGCAATCCACCTTCCTTTTGCTGTCTTCATATTCCCCCCCAAGGGTTCTCTAGGTCTCTGCGACCTAGAACGTGTTCTAGTTTTAGTGTTCTATCACAGGTCGATCGGTGCCGTCAGTGCAGATCTTCCCCGGGGGAATCGCGCCGAGCAATCAGAAAATCCATGGGGAGATCAAGCGCGAACGAGGCCCACGAGATCCTCAGATGATGCAGGTCCTTGCGTGCTCACTGCTGCGGCCGTCTGCTTGGCCACCGCCGGAGCGATGATCCCAATGCACCCGAAGCAGAAGACGAACCACCAGTTCCCCCACACGTGGGCCAGGGTCAATCCATAGGTCACGCCCAGAGCGAGCAGCGTGCTGATCAGCACGAGACGGTTCTCCACCACTGGTCGGTAGCTCTGCACGATGTTCGCAACCGACCCGGAGGGATTGCCACCGAGGGTGATACCAATCGTCGCCGGCATGAGCGCCGCCAAGTGCCACGCCGTGGCCCAACTGAAGAACTGCCCGAAGTCGTTGTGGGCAGTCGCCAAATTGAAGAAGGTGTGCTGGATTGCTTGGAGGCCAACGCCGAGCGCCACACCACCGAGGAGCGCTCCTGAGACCGAACCAATGCCACCGACGACCGTGCCCATGACGAGCGCAAAGGACAGCAAGATGTCAAACGACGCCGACTGCGCCGATCCGAGGCTGATGCAGTACAAGATCCCGCCAAGGGCAGCAATGCCCGAGGAGATCATGAAGGCGGACACCTTGAGGCCGAGCAGGTTCTGCCCGAGCGTGGCGGCCGCTGCCGGGCTGTCCTTCATGGCCACGAGCTTGCGACCGTAGCTGCTGCGGCGGAGGGCAATCATGCCGACACCGAGCAGGCAGAAGATCACCGTGTTGGCGATGAGCTGCGTCTTCGGCGTGGCGAGCGACAAGCCGAAGAGGTCGACCGGGGGCACCGTCATCGCCCCTTCCACGAAACCGAGTTGGACGTGGATGAGCGGCACGGTCACAACGCCGGTGAACGAGAGCAAGAAGTCGGACATGAAGATGCCGAAGGCCATCGTGGCCAGCGCGAGGTGCAGTCCACGGAGGCGCAGAGCCGGCAGGGCGACGAATCCGCCAATGATCGCCGTTCCAACAATGGCGAGCAGGATGCCCCAGGTGCTCGTCCGCTGGCTCAAGATGCTCCCGATGACACCGTGGTGGTAGGCGATAATTGCGCCGATCCCAGCGAAGGAGATTGGCGCCAAGTTGATCTCACCGGCGTACCCGGTGAGCAGCGTGAGCGAAAGGGCCACGATCGAGAGCGCGAGGCCACCCGCGAGCGTCTCTGAATCGGTTGCAGCCATGATCTGGCCGAGCATGAGCACGAAGATCGCCAACGCTGCTGCCGCAATCCACGAGACCTTCATCGTTGGCACGTCGAAACGCTCACGGAGGCGAGACAACGTCGCACCCCGAAGACGGTCTTGCGGGAGAACTAACAACACGACGAACAAACTGATCACGGGAATCGAGACACCGAAAGAGGATGACCATGAACCCCAGGTCTGGGGCGCGTAGCCGTTGAAGTACGAGATCTCGAGGCCAATCAGGATGCCACCGAAGATGGTGGCGGGGATCGATCGAAGGCGACCAATCATCGCGGCCGTGATCGCAGAACTGATGAGGAGGATGGTGAGCGACGTGGCATCGGTCGAGCCCTGCACCTGCGCGATCAAGATCCCAGCAATGGCGGCCATGGATCCGCCAATAGCCCAGGAGAGGGCGGCGATCCGGTCAGGGATGCCACCGTTGAGGCGGACGAGGTCTGGGTTATCGACAACGGCTCGCATCGCAATGCCGAGACGGGCGCGCTTGAAGAGGAAGTTGAGCGCAACGCCGAGCAACGCCGCAGTAGTGATCGCGAAGGCTTGGAAGAACTGGAAGTAGACATCGTGTCCGCCGACGTGGATCGTCCACTCTGCGGTATTGCCGAAGAACAGTGGGATGGCGTAGAGGTTGCCATTCGAGGGCCAGCCCCACTGGGCGAGTCCGAAGAGCGCCAGCATCACGGCGATGGAGACCACGATTTTGGTGACCTCGGAGGTGCCGTGGAGGCGCTTCATGATGACGTAGTAGACACCGACTTGGAAGAGCGGGGCCAAGATGAATCCAACGGTGGCGAACGCAATCCAGGTCGACCACATCCACACCTGGGTCATCTGGTAGAAGGCGAACGCCGACAACATGGCGAGCGCCCCGTGGGCGAAGTTGAAGATCCCCGACGTCGTGTAGGTGAGCACGAGGCCTGACGCGGCGAGGGCGAACAGCACCCCCATGGTGACGCCACCAATGGAAAAAGCGAGGAAGTTGGCCACGGTTACTCCGTCGGTCTGAGAACGATGAACTGAGTGTCGCACAACGGCGGGCCCCGGTGGGTTACCACCGAGGCCCGCCACTGCTACTTCGCCACTGCGTGGCGTTGCCGCTCGACTACTGAGGCTTGATGGCGCCGCTGCCCGAACCGTCGTGGCGGTTGATCAGCGTGATGCCCGTGCCCGAGCCGTTCGGCAGGAAGGGCAGGAGTGGCGTCGTGTCCACTTGGTACTTCGACGCACAGTCGAAGGAGCCGAGCTTGGCCGGGTAGGCCTGGACCCACTTCGTCCCCGACAGGTGCATCAAGATGCCACACGATCCCGGCAGGTTGGTCGCTGGGTTGGTGCCACCTTGGAGGCCGCCGGCAGTCCATGCCTTCGAACCGGAGAAGTTCGACGAGTTGCCGAGGTAGTTGACAACGCACTGACGGGTCAGGTTGTTGCCACAGGACTTCGCAGCGGTCGCCCAGAGGAGGAAGCTCGACGCTGCCTGCTCGCCAATTTGGTTGTCGTTCGCTGCGCCGCCGACGAGGTTCTCAAGCTGCTTCACCGCCGGAACCGCATTCGCAGCTTCGATGGGCTCGAAGGCAATACGGGCGTAGACGCTGTTGTAGTAGCCCTTCTTGTTGTTCTTGGCGAACTTCGCGTCGTAGGACGACGACTCAGTGAGCACCAACGGGCTGTAGTGGTTGGCAGCGTTGTCGGCCAGGAAGTCCGTCAACGTAGCGTTGTAGGTCGCTGACCAAAACACCGTCTTGGCACCAGCAGCCTTGAGCGCAAGCGAGGCGTTGTTGATGGTGAGCGGAGCCGACACGCTAGCGAGGAACGACACGTCTTGGTCACAACCAAGCGAGTTGAAGTCCGAGGGACTGGTCTTCTGCCCGGTTCCACCAGCTTCCATGAACTTCCATCCAGCAGCGGTGAAGACGTACTCATTCTTCAAGTCAGACGTCTTCGATGCTCCACCGGGGAGGTTATCGGTTCGCAACGCACAGGCTGCCTTCACCTGGGTGGGGAACAGTTTGGCGAACTCATAGCCCGATGAAGCTGGTGCGTAGTCCGCCGGGTTCGGCATGCCCTGGTACATCTCCCATGCGTTCTGCGTATCGGTTGAGGCCGTGAAACCAGGAACCGACACGAGGTCTGCTGCGAGACGGTCAGCCTCGGCCGCAGAGTCGAACGCCCAACCCTGTCCAGCCAACATGAAGTCGCCGTTGGCGATTGCCTTGTCGACCGCTGACTTCGCATTGAAGATTGCAGCGTCCTGGTAGTCGCCGGCGATCTGGCGACCGTTGATGCCACCTTGGGCGTTGCACCACTTGATGAGGGCAGCAACGGCCAAGTGCATTTCAAAGTTGGTCTGGTTGTAGCCAGCGTCGTCGCCGTAGCCCAACTTGATCGTGGATGCCGTGACTCCTCTGTCTGGACTGCCACTCGGACTGCCCCCACCACACGGCGACGCGAGCGTCCCGAACTTCACCGCAGTAGCCGCCGACGCTCCCGTGGATGCCAGGGCGAACCCCGTGGCAGCCATGGAGAGCGACGCCGTCACAGCGACAGCCTTAATGCGTGTTGCACGCATAATCCCCCCTTTGGTTCTCTCCTGCATGGTGCAGTTCCCATTTTCTACCACCTCACCAGCACAATTTCGCCCGGGCTCCCATTTGTCTTCAGGGAGTTCACAGACGAATGAGCGAAGGATCTGGAACACTCCCCCGTCAACCCCATCTGCCCCGACGATTGCTCGCTGGGGCAGGTGGGAACGGAGCGCTCGACGCATTCAGCGTGACGAGTGTTACTGGGGCTTGATCGCGGAACTTCCCGAGCCGACGTGTCGCCCATTCAAGGTGATTCCCGTACCCGTTCCATTGGGCAGATAGGAGAGCAACGACGTGGTATCGACGGGGATGGACGCGTTGCAGCTGAAGGTCCCGAGCTTTGTGGGCGCGACCTGCGTCCACGCCGTTCCCTTGAGATGGAGGAGCAACGTGCACTGCGATGGCAGGTTCGACGCCGGGTTCGCCGCCCCTTGGAGGCCACCGCCGGTCCACGCGTTGACCCCGGAGAAGTTCGACACGTTGCCGAGGTAGTTGACGACGCACTGTCGCGTGAGGTTGTTCCCGCACGCCTTGGCTGCGGTTGCCCACAAGAGGAAACTGGACGTCGCCTGCTCGCCGAGGATGCTCGCCTTCGTCGCTCCACCAACGAGCGTGACGTATTGCTTCACGGCGGGTACCGACGCTGCAGCTTCCAGCGGCTCGAGCGCCATGCGGACGTAGACGTTGTTGGCGTAGCCCTTCTTGTTCCACTTCGCCAACGACGGGGCGTAGACGCCGGATTCGGTCACGATCACCGGGTTGTAGTGGTTCGCTGCGTCATCGGCGAGGAGATCAGTGAACGCCGCGTTCGGAATCGCAGACCAGAGCAGTGCCTTGGCACCCGCGTTCTTGAGCGCAAGCGACGCGTTGTTGATGGTGGATGCCGCGGCGATCGGTGCCAGGAACGACACGTTCTGGTCACAGCCGAGGGACGCGAAGTCTCCTGGGGAACTCTTCGCCCCTGAACCACCGCTCCCCATGAAGGTCCAGCCAGCCTTCGTGAAGGCGTACTCGTCCTTGATCGTCGACGTCTTGGCCGCGCCACCGGGGAGATCGTCGATGCGGTAGGCGCAGGCGTGACTCACCACGTCAGCACCGAACAAGGTCTTGGCCAAGGCTGCGCCACCGGCCGATGCCCAGTCCGCGGGGTTCGGTACCGATTGGTACATCTCCCACGCGTTCTCGGTATCGGTGGACGCCGTAAACGTCGGAACGGCGACGAGGTCAGCGGTCAGCCGATCTGCTTCTCCGGCTGAGTCGAACGCCCAACCTTCGCCGACCAACATGAAGTCACCGTTCGCAATGGTCTTGTCGACTGCGGCCTTGGCGTTGAAGATCGCGGCGTCTTGGTAGTCGCCGGCGATCTTGCGACCGTCGATGCCACCCTGCGCGTTGCACCACGCGATCATGGCTTTGATCGCGATCCCGATCTCGGCGTTGGTGTTCTGGTAGCCAGCGTCATCGCCGTAGCCAATCTTGATCGTCGACGCCGTCACACCTCGGTCCGGGCTCCCACTCGGCGAGCCCTTGCCACACGGCGACGAGAGCGTGCCGAACTTCGACGCCGTTGCCGCTGCCACTGTTCCCGGTGAGGTCGCCAACCCGATCGTGGCCGCCGCCGTCACCGTGAACAGCACGATTGCCGCTACTCGTGTTCGAACCATGGTGGTGTTCCTCTCTTTGCCCTCGCGGCGTCGTTCGTGTTCTCACAGGCGCCCACTCCTCGACTAAGTATCGCCACAATTGACGGGTGTGGCGATGGGTGCCACCATTCGTGCAGCCAGGCGCACAGTTCTGGTGCCTGAGGGGGGAACCATGGAGATTCGATACGCAGCGAAGACTGCAGCGCAGATGGAGGAGCGCCGCCTGAACAAGAAGTCGGTCGACGCGTGGTCAACGATGCTCGTGGCCAACTACGAAACCGACCCCGAGATCATCGCCTCGATCCTGCCCCGTCCGCTCGCACCGAGCGATCAGCCGCTCGTCAAGGTCACCATTGCGTCGGTGGACATCCCCGGATACGGATCCTTTGGGGCGGGGAGCTTCTCCGTGCAGTGTCGGCACGACGATACCGTTGGGTACTACTGCCTCGTCATGGTGATGACCACCGAGCAACCGGTGATCACTGGTCGTGAGACCTTCGGCGAGCCGAAGAAGATCGGTCACGTCGACGTCACGATCGACGGGGATGCCGTTACGGCGACCATGGGCCGGATGGGGGTGACTTGGGTGGAGTTCACCGGACACACGACGAGCGATCTCCCCATCCCCCCAGTGTCGACCCGGACGGACTTCTACTTCAAGCCGTTCCCATCACCCGATGGAGAGGGGCTCGACGGCGATCCTGCCCTCGTTTACTGCAC